>JAGBCA010000012.1 GCA_017938205.1 Clostridia bacterium | reverse complement strand
AGGCGATGCAGAGCATACCGTGAACGGCGGCATTTCCCTTGGCAATGGCTCCAATGTGATCATCGAAGGTGACCTTACCAAAGAGAACAATAAACTGACCGTTACGGCTACAGGTGGCAACGCAGGCATCGGCGCAAATAATGGCGTTACAGCAGGCGATATTACCATTCGCAATGCCCGTGTGGATGCTACGGGAAGTTCAAAGGAAGTGTCAGCGGATTCAAATAAGGGGATTAAGGCTGACACCAGTATCAGCGGTGCTGCCATAGGTACATCGGACGGATCAATGGGAGATATCCTCATTGAAAATTCAATCATCGTTGCGGAAGGTGGTTATTATGAAAGCACCTCGCATGCACCAGCAATCGGTATAGGTTATGTCGGTAGCACAATGGGTAATATAATCCTTAAAAATTCTCAGATCACAGCAAGAAATAATGGCGACGGGCTTGCTTCTGTAATTGGTGCAGGCGCTAATATGCATGCATATGTAACCGGAACTTTGGGAGATATTGTCATTACAAATACCGAGTTGAATCTTTCTATGGAGATCGGTACGACACACTGTTATGCCGCACTTATAGGATCGGGCGTCGGCAAATCCTATGCCTATGTTAATATGGGAAAGATTATCTTTACCGATGTAACTCAGGCGGAACTGGACGAGATTATTCCTACATGGCTTCCATCAGACTTTAACGAATGGGGTGCTTATGCTCTCGGCATAGGATATGAAGGCATTGTATATAAGTGTGGTACTTTCGGTGGCGTATGGGTCAGCGACGGCAACGGCAGCACCGTACAGATCGGCAATGAAAGTGGCTATTACTGTCTCAATGACTATTTCAATAATAATTAAATAAAAAGAGCCTGCGACGCACAATGTACGCACAGGCAAATCTAATAAGGGCGGTGGATCTAAAAAGTCTGCCGCCTTTTCGCTTTCAAACGCTATTTCAGCCGAATAATTAAAATTGAAACCGTTTTCAAAAAAATCATCCGTTTTTGCTTAATTCATCCGCCTTGAATTTTGTATCCTTTTCGTAGCCCTTTCACAAACGAAGCGAGAGAGAGGCGACCGCAAGAGTCGCCTCTCTCTCGCTTCGTTTGGTGGACTTGGGACGAGTTCCCGAAGGGAAACGAGTCCCAATATAATCAAGGCAATTCGCATCTGAAAGCTCGCTTGCAAGGGCGAATGCCGCCGATTGCTCCGCGGCGGCTCGTAGAATACGAGCAAAGCGCGAAGCGCCAAGCGCTCACGCTTGCGCCGCCGGGAGTATGCTCCACCAATAATAAATGCAGAATGGGATACATTCTGCATTTATTATTTATCCAAACCATGGTGGATGTTTTTTTAAAAAAATAGGGACTCGAAGGAGAATGCGCACAAAATTCAAAGAAACCGTGTGCGAACATCGCAGATCAATCCAAAGCAAAGATCTCTTCATAACTTGTTTTCAGAATTTCCTTTAGTAAAAGGATTTCATCGGGATAAAGGTGCCTTTGCCCAACCTCAATTTTAGCAACGGCACTGCGGGTAATATCGCAACCGCCGATCTGAAGCTTTGCCGCTACCTGCTCCTGTGTGAGCCCTGCTTTTTCACGAAGCCTTCGAATATTATTTCCGATTTTTGTTTCTATCTTTGCATTCATTTTTTGTCTCCTTAGCACCTATTTGGGAACAAAGCTCTTGACATTATTATAAATGTATAATGGAATTGCATTGCGCTTATATAGGTGCAAGGCAAAATTCACGAAGTTTTTGCGCCTTTTCGCCTTGCTATTTCCCGCGTAGCGTGCTATAATATACGCAGAAACAGTTCGGAGGATGAAAAAATGCATCTGATCTACGATATACCGCGCTCCGAGGGCGTGAAAAACGCCATTGCAAGAGCGTATCAGCAATGCACGGTCGCCTGGCAGGCGAAGCGCGAATGTATTATAAACGATGACGGCTCCTGGGGCTATCTTGTTCCCGCACGGTCGGGAAGAGCACACGTGCTACCTGCCGAATATCACGGCATTCCGTATTCCTCTTCGCGCGTTTTGGACAAAATGGTTGGCCTTGATATTTCGTTTTCCACCTTCCTTTCCGCCACGCAAAACCCTGCCTCGATCGTATATACGCGTGAGCTTTCGGACGATACCGATCCCGCCTACAATCCCCGTATTTCGAACGCCTATTTTACCTACGGTACGGTTTGCAGCTCGCTTGCCTCGTATGCGATGGATCTGCCGATGCATTATTCCACGCGCGAGTGGGAATCGATCCCGGGCTTTTCCGAGGTTGCAAGCGAATCGATTGACGAGATCGAGCTTGCCGACACGATGGTCACCTTTAATAAAGAGATCGGCCACACGGGTGGCCACGTGGCCGTGATCACCTCGATCGCAAGAGACAAAGAGGGGCGCGTGCAGCGCGTGGAGATCACCGAGGGCTGGGAGCCAACCCAACGCTATCGCTGGGATAGCCGCGCGGCGTTTTTGAAGCGTATGCTGTATAATGGCGGAAATTATAAGGTGTTCCGCAACAAAAATCTTGATGCCGTGCGTCCGCCTCTGAATATCAGGTGTGCCCCAACCGATCTGATGCTCGATCTCGGCGCATTTTCCGCATACGAAGAGGGAGCCTGCGTGCAGTTCAATATCATGAAAGAGGCCGATACTCTTGTGATCGAAAGCGACCTTGGAAAAACGGAAATTGATCTTTCAAGCTTAACTCCCACGGAAATAGACGGTGTGAAATATAAGATCTATTCCACATCCGATCTTGCCCCTGCGTTCTACCGCGCCTATCTTCTTTTGAAAGGAAGGACAAGCGAGTGTGTTCATTTCTCGGTCGTTCGTGCACCGAAGCCGCGCATCATAAGAGCGGACGGAAGCTCTCCCACGCGCATCGCCGCCACCGCCGTTGCTACGGACGGAACACCGCTCACCAAGGATTCCCCCTGTCTCTACAAAAAAGATAGCCGTGAGCTTTTGAAGACCGCACCCTTTGCACTTTCCTATAACGGAAAACTATATCCC
The DNA here is from genome assembly GCA_017938205.1 of Clostridia bacterium. Lineage (GTDB taxonomy): Bacteria > Bacillota > Clostridia > Oscillospirales > CAG-272 > UBA1740. Next base: position 69,918 of record JAGBCA010000012.1, on the reverse strand, counting down.
GCCTACGGCGCCGTACGTAAAAACGGCGATGCCTTGACCATGCGCCCCACGATTCCCATGACGGACGAAAGCGGCGCACCGATCAAGACATTTGAGATCGGAGCACCCGTATCGCTCTGCATCGATGCCCTTGCGGAGGGCGAAGCCGTTTCAGTGGATTTTTCGGGTGCCAAAGCCTGTGAAGGATATTCGCTCTGCCCAAAGGAGGAGGCCGCTGTCACCTTCGACCAGCGCCTCATTACGGAAAAGGAGCGCGCCTCGGAAAAGCTTTCGTGGCGGGCGATCCCCTCGCTTTATAACCGCTTCGTCGGCCTCTCCGTTATTTATAAAAACGAATACGGGAAGATCACCTCGCAACCAATGTATCTTTTGATTATTTGAAACAAAGAGCAACCAATTTACAATTGGTTGCTCTTTGTTTCTTTTATTCGCAGTATTTCACCTTGACGGGCATACCTGTCTTGGAGGATTCGATCGCCGCCACGCAAACCGCAACGGTGTTTGCTCCCTCGCGCGCGTTCACGTCCACGTCTTTGTCATTTTGCAGAATATCGATAAAATCCGCAAGCTCGGCTGCCGTGTTATGGCTGTTCAGAGATACGGGGATCTGGATGCCGTTTTTGTAAAGCTGACCGCCGAGGATCTTGTCACTTTTTTCAAAGCCGAAGCTTCCAAGATACAGCGTAATATGGCGGTCGTTGTTCGCCATCACGATCGTACCCTTCGTACCGTAGATCAGAGTGCGGATGCCCGTGCCGGGACTCATACATCCGATCGAAACGAAAACGCGGCCAACCACGTCGTTCGGAAATTTCATAAGAGAGCACATCGTATCGTCGCAGGGGCCGTATTTGGGGCCGAGAAGCTTGTGGTTGCCATAGGCAAACACCTCGGTCGGATCGCCGCAGAACCAGCGCAGAAGGTCAACCGAATGGCAGGCACCGCCCGTGAATGGATGGCGGGGTACCTCATAGCTGTTTCTCCAGTGGATAGGCATCACGCTGTAATTGTGTGCATATTCGGACTCAATGTAAGTTATCTCACCGATCACGCCCTCGTCCACGATCTGCTTTGCCTTCACGAAGGCGGGCGTTTTGCGGCAGATTTGGCCAACCATCAGCTTGGAATCGCTCTTTTTCTCGGCATCCAGGATCTTTTGGCAGTCCTCCAGTGTCAGCGCAAGCGGCTTTTCGCAAAGCACGTGCTTGCCTGCGGCAAGAAAATCCGCAATCATATCCGCGTGCAGATTGTCGGGCGTGCAGATGATCGCAATGTCAATATCCTCTCTGTCGAGCAGATCGTGATAATCGGTGCAGTAGGGAACGCCGTAATGCTCCGAGCGGTTCTTCGCCCATTCCTCGTTGACCTCGCAGATCATGATAGGCTCCGTGTTCACGTTTTGGATCACGGATGTGATGTGTCTGTTTCCAATGCCCTCAAGGCTGATGCCGACCACGGCAACGCCGTACTTGTTTTTCATGTTTTCTTTTTTACTCCTTTTTTATTATATTTACTTGAATGGTTTTTATAAAAATCGGTACACCTCAAGGTGTTGTTGAAGTGCGCCTGCGGGGGATTTTATGGCAAAAGATTATAACCGGATCAGAATGATTCCGCCAATGCAAAAAAGCAGCGCCAACGATCGTCGCAATGTGAATTTCTCCTCTTTGAATATAAGCAAGGACATGAGAAAGAGCAAAAAGGAGAGAACGCCGGTGTTTACGGGAAAGAGAATCGCAGAGGAAACACCGCTTGCCAACGCCTGCATGAAAAAAAGATTACCAAATGCTGTTCCAAAACCCGCGCCTGCGCCAAAACCGAGAATTGGTACAGGCTTTTGCATACATGGCCGCAGATTCATGCCGCGTTTCGCTTCGATCAGCACGAGCAGCAGACCAACCGCCCCGGCGAATGTAAAGGCCCAAACGAGAAATGTGCCGCTTGATATCTCATGAAATTCCCTTGTAACGTAAAGCTTAATGCAGCCAAGCGTTCCGTTGCCGGCGGCGGAAAGAAGCGCAAAGATAAACCAAGTGTGTCCGCGCGCATTTTCATCCTTGGCGATTGGAGCAGAGAGGATCACCACTAAGATCATAAGAATGATTCCGATAACCGTGAAGACGGTGAGAGTATCGCCGAAAAAAAGAATGCCGAACACAACACCGATCATATTGCCCATGTTGCAGAGAATGGTTGCCATTCCGAGCGATCCGAGGCCCATTGCCATTTGCAAGAAATATATAGTTGCAAAATAGAGAATGCCGTAAAGTGCGGATAAAAGGAGCGGCACGCCGTGGATCGTGTTGCCAAGTCCGCAAATCCAAAGGATCAATGCGGAGAAAAGCACGCACATCGTGTTTTGCAAGATGGACAGGTTGCTGCCGAATTTTCGTGAAAAGCTCTTGTTCGATAGATTTTGCACAAGATATGCACCAATGGAGAGAAAAAGAAAATGCATAACATCCCTCCTTATTCGATCGGTAGCACGATCGCCTCAAAATTGAAGCCGTGTATGCGAAGTGTATCCTTTTGGGTTGTGCGAAGAGAAAGCGTCACTGTTTCACCCGCCGTAAGGAGTAGCGCATTGTCCGAAGGATAGAGCGGCGTGCTGTCTCCCTCGATCACCACGGGAAGGGCGGGAACCGCGCCTTCGTTTTTCAGTGTAAGAAGATATTGGTGCTCCGCTATGCGCTCGCATTTAGCCGAGATGCGTGTGGTAAGATCTTTGATCTGCATGGCGAGTGTTCTCCGATCTTCAAAAAAGAAATTCGGCTCTTGTCCATTGCGAAAATCTTCTCTGAATGCGGAATCGGCAAGCTCGGAAAGGCACTTGGGACGGTAGTAATTTCGCACGGTCGTGCCATCGGCGCAAACAAGCGAAAGAACAATAAAGAAGAAGCTGTCGGTGTATTCTTTGGGTATAACAAAATCAGGAAGAGCGGCCTCTGTCTTATATTCCGAGATCTGCAGATCGCAATGCGCCTCGTATGCTGGCAAAAGCGCGGGGGAATACACAGTCACCTTGCAGCGTGACCTTCCCTTGAAGCCATTTTTATGCGAAACAACAACAGGACGCAAGGGAAGAGACTCTCCGGGCGCATAGGTAATCTCATCAAGGGAGAGAAATGCATGCAGATCGGAAAATGTCTTTTTCACAGCGTAATATTGGAGCGTTGCTCCCTCCATGGCATCGATTACCTGTGCGCCGATGGTATTCCATCCGCGAGAGAGTACCCACGGCATATGCCCTGCTGTTTTTGGGTAATTCTCGATCATCGCCTCTCCCATGATCTGATACAATTCGTATGCGGCCAGCTGCGTAAGGAGGCAAACGGTTTGAATGCTTCCGTTCTCAATGTCGCCGAGTTGCGAGGCTCGTGTGAGCATTTGTGGCACACGTTCTGCATTATTTTCCACAAAGTGGCACATGAATTTTGGATGCGATTTTTGGAAATTAAATGACAATTTGTCAACTTTGGTTTCCAATTCATCCAATGATATTGATTTTTTCAGCGAAAAACTGCATGGGAAGGAATGGATACCGCTTTCTCCCATAAAGGGGATCTCTTTGTATAACTTGCGGTAGCAGGTTGGCTCGATGTTCTGATATACGTGTGCACTTCCGCCCAGCGGCGTAGTGTCGAAAAAGATGCGTGTGGGATCGAGATTGGAGAGGGTTTGGCGCAATCTGCCAAGACAGGCAGCTGTATCCGTGTGATAGGGGTTGAACTCATTTCCGCCGCACCAGATGGCGAGCGATGGGTGATTTCGCAGTCGATATATATTTGGTGCAGTGAGCGTATCAAAGAGTCGAACGTCCCAATTGCCCGTTGTCATATTGGCAATGATCGAATCCTGCCACACCATAATTCCCATACGGTCGCATAGCTCATAGAAGTGGTTACTCTCGTATTTTCCTCCCGCACCCCAAAGACGGATGAGTGTGATGTTTGCCTCGCGTACAAGACGTAGGATTCGCTCGGTCTTTTTATCGTCGACATCGTAGAGAAAGTCCTGCGGCATCATGTTGATACCGCGCAGAAAGATATCCTCGCCGTTTATGGAGAATTGATAGGGCTCCAGGTCATAGAAGAATTTCTCGGCTGCCGTGAAACGGTTTTTGATCTCGCGGATACCGAAATTGAAGGTATGCGTATCCAGAAGCGTGTCCTCATGATACAGCTTGATCGTGGTATTATAAAGATGGGGCTCTCCCAACGAATGCGGATACCATAGCCTCGGTGCGCGCAGAAGAATATCCTTTTCAATATATTGGCATTCCCTGCGGTCGGGTTCAAGCATCGAGCGCGTAAAATCGGTTTGTGCAATATCGAAGTCAAAGACCTGTACCTCTCCGTCCATATCTGTCATTGAAACGGAAAGACGAAGGCTGCGGCCGGTGGATTGTTTCAGCGCACCCTTGTTTTGCGCATAAATGAAGCTTTCCTTAGCATCGTATCCGCGGTTGACGGCGGTTTCATCAAAATTTTCTCTCGTAAGCTCTGCGCTAAGGTGCAAAAGTGCCTCGCCCTCACCGATTCTCTCGGTAAAGAGAAATGGGCGGGAAATATGAACCTTGGAAAGAAATTCTATGCGGATCGATCCTGTGATGCCGTGAACGCAGAAGTTGCCGTTGCTGCACTCGGCGTCTCCGGCAAGTCCCCAGCCAATCAAGCGGTCGCTTTTTCCATCTCGGTTGTGCGCATCGTAATTTTCGATACCAAAGGCGGGGGATTTTGCCAAAATACGGAGCTCGTTTTCGTCGCCAAAACGGAGAATATCAGTTATGGGTAGATAAGGGCCGCCACAAATTCCTATATGCTCTCCAAGGTGATGACCGTTGAGAATGATCTCGGTTTTATAATCCGCGCCGTCAAAGCAAAGAAAGGCTTGCTTGTCCGCTTTTTCGGCAGGCACATAAAAACGCTTTTCATAGCAAAACACCTTGTCTCTTAGGTTGCGGTAAAGCTTACTGTTGTCATCTGTGTAATAGTGTGGTAGAAGCCCGCTTTCAAAAACGCTTTTATATGCCGAGGATGGCAACTGTGTTTCATAGCGTAGGGAATCGAAGGATATATCCTCCGTATCAAAAAAGTCGTAGCGAAATAAACCGTCAAGCGATAGGCTATCCGCTCTCTTCTCAATAAAAAAAGAATGATTGTTATTTATCATTTTTTCTCTCCTTTTGTTTTGACCGCGAGGCGGTTGGATGCTGTTGACATTATTATACATCTATGCTACAATAAAAGCAAAATGTTTCATAATGTGAAACAACGAAGAATGAGGAGAGAGTAATGATTGCTTCTGTCAGTAAGGCTATCGGGATTTTGCAGCTTTTAGCGCAAGAGGATGGGCGCGCGTTGCCACTGCATGTAATATGTGAAAAAACGGGACTCAATAAGAGCACCGCATCACATCTGCTTGTAACGCTCGTGCGGGAAAATATGGTAGAGCGCGTTTCTCGCGGCGAGGGATATCGCATAGGCTACGGAACGTTTTTGCTCACACGCTTCGGCTCGTATCAGCACAAAATTGCCGAGGTGGCACACCCCGTGCTCCGATGGTTAACGAAGAAAACAGAGCAAACCTCTTTGATTTGTGTTCTTAGGGAGCAAAAGCGCATTCGCATTGATTATGTTACTGCCGCCTTTCCGTTAGAGTCGCAAAAGGAGAAAATCTATGTGGAGGACACCTACGATAGTGCTACGGGGCTCGTTCTTGTTGCGCAGCTTCCAAAATATGAGCAAGAGATCTATGTTGCAGCTTGGAGTCGTGAGGGGGCAGATGCTGAGGCGATCCGTGAGCGGATTTCTGCGGTTGAGGAACGCGGTTACGCCGAGTGCACAAAGGTGACAGATGGGGTGCGCCACGGCGGCATTGCCGTCCCGATCTTCAAGGGCGGAAAATGCGTTGCAGCCTTGGGACTTGCTTATTTTGAGAAAGGTGCAAAAACAGAGCTTTCGCGCTTGCGCGCGGCGGCAAAGGAAATCTCACGCCGTTTGGATTTTACGGTGGATGGATAATCGGGAGATTTCTTCTTATTATTTTAATAAACTGGTATAGGCATCCAACGCTTCCTCGATGGGGGGGAGCTCAGGATGCCATTTTTTCTCCCATTCAAGCGAAAAGTGGCCGTCGTAACCGCCCTCAAGCATCATCTCTGCGATTCCCTTCAGCGGAAGCGCACCATCGCCGGGAAGCACGTGCTCTGTTCCCTTGATATCCTTGAAATGTACGTGGCGGATATAGGGCGCAAAGCGGTCGTAGAATACGCGTGGATCGGGAAAGGTGTTTCGCGTGTGGCAAGCATCCCATATAAGGCCAAAGCGCGGATGTGCACCGCACCGTTCGATCACGCGAAGAAGTCGCTCCTCGGTGTTGAATTCGCCGTGCACCTCAAGATATACGTCCACGCCGAAGCGCTCCGCATAGCGGCAGAGCGAAAGCACCCCCTCGCATACGCGATCGATGCATTCCGCCTCATCCCCCAAGGTCCGATCTCCGAAAACGCGAATGGCAGAAAAGCCGATGCGAGAGGCAATCTCGATTGCTGCATAGCCCTCGGCAAGTGCCGCCTCATACTTTGAGAGATCGTGAAAGGCGCAGGAGGTGCCAAGCACCAAAGGCCGCACGCCCAAACGAGCGAAGGCCTCCTTCGTTTTTGATGCTTCTCCCTTGGAAAAGCAGGTGATTTTTTCATTGTCAAGCTCACCCGAAATTCCGCGAATTTCCAGTGCATCGATGCCGTGATTTTTTGCAAGAGAAAGAATCTCCTCTAAGGAATAATCGTGGCACCCAAGTGTCGAAAAGCAAAGCTTCATTTGCATTTTCCTCGTTTTCTGCGTTTTTATTTGAGCGACATACGCTTTGCCATATCTTTCGTGATCTCATGCGTAAGCGCTCCGTCACCGTCAATAAAGGCCTTTGCCTCCTTTAAAAGCACCTCGGTAATATAGGCGCGCATATTGACGGTCGGCCCTCCCATGTGCGGGATCAGAATCGCGTTTTCGCATTCAAAAAGCGGATCGTCAGCCTTTGGCGGCTCTTCCTCGTATACGTCGATGACGGCGCGAAAATCCTTTGCCCGAAGGTGCTTCACGAGCGCCGCCTCATCCACGATGCCGCCGCGTGCGGTATTGACAAGCAGGGCATCCTTTTTCAAAAGACCAAGCAAACGGTCATCGATCATATGATAGGTCGCATCATAGAGCGGCGTGTGTAAGGAAACGATATCGCAGGTGGAGAAGATCTCTTCAAGGCTTGCCTCGCAAAGACCGTATTTTTCCTTATCCTCTTTCGGCAAGGGCTTGATGTCGTATACCTTGATCTTCACGCGGAAGGGCGAGAGCATACGCACAAGATGCCTCGGGATCGCCCCGTAGCTGACGAGCCCCACCGTCTTTCCAAGTAAACTGTCCGTGAAATCCCCCGTCTCACGCCACACCTTTCGCTCCGTGAAGCGGCGGTGATAGTGAGGGATGCGCCGCTGTGCGGTCAGCATATACGCCACCGTTGCCTCCGCCACGGATTCCGCCATCAGATCGTTTCCCGAGATCACGCGAATCCCCCGATCCCAAACGGCCTCTGTCACGTAAGGGATCACCGTGCCTCCGAGATGCACCATCAGCCGAAGATTTTTTGCATGGTCGAGGATCTCCTCGTCGAGGCGCGGGCAGTCCCAAGCGGTCACGTATACCTCGCTTTCGCCGATCCGCTCTGCCGCCGCCCTTGCCGTCCATTGGCTTTCGCTTTCGTTCCAGACCGTTTCTCCGAGCGAATTTGCAAGCTCTATATTTTCGGGCGGGAAAAAGGTGTAAAATCTCTCATCTCTTCCGAGCGTTATCAGCGTTTTCATAGGCGTGCCTCTCTTTCCTTGATGCTTTTTGCAAGCAACGTTTCAAACCAAAGCGGCGGATCAGGCAGGGGAGAAACTGCCTCGGTATACGAGCGAGCCCCAACCGTCAGCGTCCGCGTTTTTCTCGGTTCGTTTTTTTCTTTTGGCGGCATCCGATCCACCACCGCCGCTCCGTGCGTTCCGATCTCCCCTGCGGAGCAAAGCATCGCGCTGAGTGCCGCGCGTGCAGTAAGATACGCATCGTATAGCATAAACAATTTTGCCGTCTCGCTCTTGTCTTGGATCACCGCCGTGTCGAAAAAGTGATCACAAAGCAGGGAAACCTCGGAAAACAGAGCCTTTATTTCCTCTGTGTCGCGATCAAAGGCGGCATAGCGGCTCATTTTTTCCTGTAAGCTTTTTCGCAGTACACCGAGATTTGATTCCCCGAAGCGTATCGTCGGCATTACAAAATGCGGCTCTCGATAGGCTCTCTTTGGTGCTTTTGCAATATGCTCCGCCGCGCGCAGGCTTCCGACCTGCGTGGAGTTGAGCGCACTGCCGCCGGGGCGGTAGACCCCGAACGTACCTGCCACCTCACCTGCGGCGTAAAGTCCTACAACGGTGCTTTGCCAGTGTGCATCCACCGCGATACCGCCGTTACAATGCTGGGCACAAACGGCAATGCGCAAGGGCTCTTTATATAGATCAATGCCGTGCGACTGATACAGCGCGATCGCCGCGCCGTTCATTTTTTCAAGCCGCTCGATCGGCGTGCCAAGGAGCGCCTCGGATCTTTCAAGATAACTGTAAGCCTCGGCACAAAGGTCCGAAAGATCCAGCCCCTTCGGATTTTTCGTAAAATCCATATACACGTGCCGCCCCTTTTGGCTCTCCTCGAAAACGAGCAGATCTACCTGCGAAGAGCCATTCGTTTTCCGCGTGTCAAACGGCCACTCATAGCCCTTGAGAAAAACGAGATCGTTTGCTTTCTTTCCGAGTGCATCGTAAAGAAATTCGCGCTCGTTGCCCTCGGCATCCACCGAAAAATAGCGGGGAAGCACCTGCTGATACGTGCCCGAAACGTTCCACCGAAAGTCCACGCTTGCAAGTCCGTATTGCCACTCCTCCATATTGGAAAGCATAGCCCCCGCCGCGATGGCAAGTCCCGTGCCGCCGTGCTGGCTCTCGGGGTAAACGGTGTCTTTGTAGATCCCGGCAGGTCCACCCGTGGCAAGGATCACGCTTTGGCAGGCAAACACGGCAAGGCTTCCGTCCGTCACAGAAACGCAGGCAACGCCCGTCACCTCGTTTCTCTTGGTCAGGATCTCTATGGCGCGATAGCCGTCAAGGATCTCAATGCCGCGCTTTTCTGCCGCGCGCTCCAGCGCCTCGGTCATATATTTTGAGGTCAGAGGCCCGGCCGAGGTCGCTCGCTCTCGCGGATCGTGGTCGGTCTTATAGCCTGCATATTCCCCGAATTCGTTGGTCGGAAAGGGAACGCCAAGCTCGCAGAGATGCATAAAGCACCGCGTGGAATACGCCGCCTCGCAAAGCGCGTGCTCTCCCATCACGCCGCCGCCGTTATATAGCGTTTTCGCCATTTCGCGCACGCTGTCGCCGCTCTCGCCGCAAAGCGAGAGTTTGTAGTAGGTCTGCTTGTCGCTGCCTGTGTTCCGTGAGGTTCCCTTTTGTTTTCCCTCGGTCAGGATCGCAATGTCCGTAATGCCGAGATCGTAGAGCCGCACGGCCGCGTTATAGCCCGCACAGCCCGAGCCGATGATCAGTGTGTTGTATCTTTTTTTCATAGGCTTCGTATGTGCATACCTCCGTCCACGATGATGGAGGTACCGGTGGTGTAGGAAAGAGTCTCATCGCAAAGCATGGATACCGCCGCCGCAACGTCCTCGGGCTTACCCCAGCGTCCGAGCGGCACAAGGCCGTCCTCGATCAGCGCATCGTATTTTTTCTTCACGCCCTCGGTCATGCCCGTGGCAATGATGCCGGGGCAAACCTCGTTCACAGTGATCCCCTCTGAAGCAAGCCGATCGGCAAAGAGCCTCGTGATCATGGAAACGCCCGCCTTCGAAATGCAGTATTCGCCGCGGCTCGTGGAGCTCGTGTAGGCCGAGCAGGAGGAGATATTCACGATCCTGCCGCCCTTCTTCTGCTTCACCATTTGGTTGGCCGCCGCCTGCGTGAGAAAGAGCGTGCCCTTGGTGTTGATGCCCATCACGGTGTCGTAGCTTTCCTCGGTCATTTCCAAAAGATCGCGCCGCACCTTGGGTGCAATGCCTGCCACGTTCACGAGAACGGCAAGCTCTCCCTCCGATACCGCAGTCTTGATCAGCCGCGCTCTGTCCTCTGCGCTTGCAATATCCCCCCGAACGTAGATCATGCCGTATTCCTTGAATTCCGCACAGTCGGGATTTTCGCTCCGTCCCATCCCAACGATCTTATATCCCTTTTTCGCAAGAGCAACGGCACAAGCCTTTCCGATGCCGCCGCCCATACCGGTCACGATCGCGATTTTCATACGTCGCTCTCCTTGTATAATTTTCTGTAGTGATCCAAAAACACCGCACAGCCCGAAACCCTGCCTCTGCGCATCAGCGCGGTGCATTTCGAGCAGGCAACGCAGCATTTCTTCGGATCAAAGCACCCGTTTTTTTCATCCTTATAAAAATTCGGATAAGCAAGTGTCATTCGCCCGTAGCCAACGAGGTCGCATACGCCATCGAGGAGAAGCGCCTCGGAGCGCTCGATCAGATCCTCTCTGTAATAGGAGAGCCCCGAGCCGACAACAGCAAGGGCAGGGAATTTCTCTTTGATGTGCTTTTCCGCGAAGGCAAAGCGCGCAAGCCCCGCCTCGGCCGCCTCGGGCGGCGTGTATGTCCCCATCCGATAGGGGCGGTTGATATGCGGATTGTAATACGGATTGCCAACGGTCACGTTCAGGATCCGTACGCCCTCGGCCTGCAAAAGCGAGATCAAACGGTCCGGCTCGTCAAGATCGAGATTGCCCGACTCGTCCGTACCAAAGCCGTAGGGTCTTGGGATCATATCCGAAACGCCGAGCCGCGTCGTCAGAAGCGCCTCCTTCGGCATCGCATTTTTTGCGGCACGAACACAGTCAAGATAAAGCCTTGTGCGGTTTTCAAACGCACCGCCGTATTTGCCCTCTCTCGTAAAAGCGGAGAGCAGCTCCTGCAAAAGATAGCCGTGGCAGGATTTCACGTCCACACCGTCAAAGCCCGCCTCGATGGCAAGCGCCGCCGAAGCGCCGTAAAGCGCGGGGAGCGTGTCAAGATATTCGTCCGAAACGATGTTTTCATCCGTCACGGGGCGCTTTTCCTCGTAGATCGGATGGCGGTAGGCGATCATCGGCGTTATGCTCTGCCTTCCCGAATGCGTCAGCTGTAAAATCAGGATCGGAGAGGGAACTCCCTCGGCCCTTGCGGCGGCGCGCATCTCTTCGGTAAGTGCCTTGAAGGCGGATAGATTTTCCCTCGTCAGCATCATCTGCCTCGGATTCGTCCGTCCCTCCGGGCAAACGGCATTGGCCTCAAACCAGATCAGCCCCGCGTGCGATCTTGCCGCACGCATATATTTTTTGATCGTAAGCGTGCTCGGCCGTCCGTCTACCTCGCAGTCACAGCCCTCCATCGGCTGAAAAACCACGCGGTTGGGGATCTCGAAGCCGCCCACCGTGAGCGCCGAATTTAGAAGTCTTTCCTTCATAAAAGCACCTCCGCTTTTTCTTTCACCCGCATTGTAACATAAAATAAAAGCAATTTATATAGCATTTTTTGCAAAATACATTGTATTTCTTGCAAAACTATGTTAGAATAAGAAAAACGGTTAAAAAAGGGATGCAGTATGGGAGACGTGTGGTCGATCGGTGGCTTTCATATTGAATATAAGGAAGAGAGCGTAGGCGGTGAGCTTCTCTGGGAAAGCCACTGTCACGCAAGCTTTGAGGCGATCGCCGTATTGGATGGGGATATTACCCTCACCTTGGAGGGAAAGCCCTATCGCATAACGGCGGGAGAATGCGCCTTGATCTCGCCTCTTGCCTATCACACCGTTGCCGCCAATCTGCAGGGAAGATATTCCCGTGTTACGGTCAAGATCGATGCATCTGCCATTCCTGCGCCACTCCGCCCTCGCCTCTCGGACGGGCATAGGATCTCCGTGTTTTCGTTTCCGAGAAGCTCCGTGCTGCGGGATGCCTATCTCTCTGTGGACCGCGCGTTTTATGCGCCTCTTTCCGAGAGCGTGATGGTTGCGCTTCTGTACGAAAGCCTGAATAAGAAAGACGCACGCGGCACGGAACCTGCGGAGCAGGGTCTCTCTCTCGTTCTTTCCTATATCGACCTGCATCTTTGTGAGTCGATCGCGCTTTCGGATATTGCCGCATATGCCGCCCTTTCCAAGTCCTCCGTTTGCCACCTCTTTTCCGAAAAAATGAAGATCTCGCCAAAGCAGTATATCCTGCAAAAAAAGCTTGCCCTCGCGCAAAAGCTGATCACGGAGGGCGTACCCCCAACCGAGGCGGCACTTCGGATCGGCTATGAGGATTACAGCAATTTCTATCGCGCTTATCGACATCAATTTGGGAAAAAGCCATCACATAAAGGCTAAAAACATAGAAAAAAGCAACCAATTGTTTGCAAATTGGTTGCTTTTTCTATGTAAATTGAATTATTTGCAGTATTCTACCTTCACAGGCATACCCGTCTTGGAGGACTCAACCGCCGCCACGCAAACGGCAACGGTGTCAGCACCCTCGCGCGCCGTCACGGTCACGGGCTTATCGTTCATGATAATGTCCACGAATTCCTCAAGCTCAGCCGCCGTATTGTGGCTGCCGAGGGCAACGGGGATCTGAATGCCGTTGGCGAAGAGATGATGAGAGCCGAGGATCTTCTCGCGCTTTTCAAAATCAAGCTCTCCGAGGTAGAGCGTCAGATGGGGATTGTTGTTTGCCATTACGATCGTTCCCTTTGTTCCGTAGAGCAGGGTGCGGATGCCCGTTCCGGGGCTCATACAGCCGATCGAAACGAAAACGCGTCCAACCACGTCGTTGGGGAAGCGCATCAGCGAGCACATCGTGTCGTCGCAGGGACCGTATTCGGGGCCGAGAAGCTTGTGGTTTCCGTAGGCAACGACCTCGGTGGGGTTGCCCGCAAACCAGCGCAGAAGGTCAACCGAGTGGCAAGCGCCACCCGTGAAGCCGTGGCGCGGATATTCGTAGCTGTTTCTCCAGTGGATGGGCATATTCGTATAATTGTGAGAATATTCGGATTCAATGTAAACGAGATCGCCGATCACGCCCTCGTCCACGATCTGCTTTGCCTTCACGAAGGCGGGCGTTTTGCGGCAAACCTGACCAACCATAAGCTTTGCGTCGGTGGCGCGGTCTGCATCAAGAATTTTCTGGCAATCCTCCTTTGTCAGTGCAAGCGGCTTTTCACAAAGCACGTGCTTGCCCGCATAGAGAAAATCACTGACGACCTGCGCGTGCAGATGATCGGGCACGCAAACGATGGCAATATCAATATCGTCACGGTCGAGAAGCTCGTGATAATCGGTGCAATAGGGAACGTCGTAAAGCGCGGAGCGATCCTTTGCCCATTTCTCGTTGATCTCACAGATCATGGCAAGCTCTGTTTCATTGTTTGCGATAACGGATCTCGAATGCGAGTTTCCAATGCCCTCAAGGCTGATGCCGACCACGGCAACGCGAAGCTTTTTATCCATAGCATATTTCTCCTTTTCACTTCTGATATGCACGTTTTTTGAATGGAACTATGTGCATCTCTGTTTGTATTATATTGCGGAAAAAGATTTTTTTCAATGCATTATTCTATCGTTTGCTTGCACAATCTTATTTTTCCTTATTCAGTGACGTTTTGCATCCAGATCCCGCTTTTGATCATCAGCGTGCCGATGATGCATTTTCCGAGATCCGAAATATGCGTGATCAGAAAAACGGCCAGGATCGGAACGCCGAGCCAAGTCATCGCATAAGAAAGGGTGACAACGAAGCCGAGAACGTAAAAGCTGTCAAAAAGAAAGGTCAGCATCGTTCGTCCGCCGGCGCGCACGGTGTAATAGCAAATATGTGCGTAGCCCGTGAGGGGGATCGTGAAGCCAACGATGCGGATAAAGGCGGTCGCAAGTGTACTGACCTCGGCGTCCGTTTTGTAGAGCATGGGGTATAGCGGGGCGGTGAGAGCCATCGCACCGCCAACGAAGATGCAAATGAAGATGCAGAAGGCTGCCAGCTTATAAAAGGAATCGATCGCGCCCTTTTCATCGGATGCACCGAGCCGCTGGCCAACGAAAATGCCAACTGCCGTGCCGAGCGCGGAAAACGCAATGGCAAAAACAGTATAGATCGTTTGGCAAATGCTGTTCGCGCTCATAACGCTGTAGCCGTGAAGCGAGTAGCTTTGTGCAAGCAGCGATACGCCCAAGGCCCAAAGCGTTTCGTTCGTGATCAGGGGAAGTGATTTTTTGAGCATGGAAGAGAGCAATCGGCGCGGAATCATCAGAGAGGTAAGAAGCCCCTTTGCATAAGCGCGGCAGGCTTTGCTCCTGTGTGTGTAAAAAACAACGATCAATGCTTCCGTGTAGCGCGCAACCAGCGTTGCGATCGCCGCACCAACGGTTCCGAGCGCGGGAGCACCGAAATGGCCGAAGATCAGAACGTAGTTGAGAAAAAGATTGATAAAAACCGCCGCCATGCTGGCGATCATCGGAGTCACGGTGTTTCCCGTTTCGCGCAGCGTGCCGCAATAGGACTGTGAGAGCGCAAAGGCGGGAAAGCCGATCAGTAAAAGCAGAAGATATTGCTTGCCGATCGCAAGGGTTTCTGCAATGGCCTCGGCAGATCCTTCGCCCTTCAGATAAAAGGAAACGAGTGTCTCGGGAAAGAGAAGAAAAACGGCCGCGCCCAAGGCGCATACGAGGAGCGATCCAATGATCTTGAAGCGGAAGGAGTACCGCAGGTTTTCCATATCTCCCTTGCCGAAGAATTGCGCACCGAAGATCCCGGCACCGGAAACGAGACCGAAAACGGCGAGATTGAAGATCGTGATCAGCTGGTTTGCGATCGAAACGCCGGTCATCGCCTCCGTACCGAGCTGGCCAACCATCACGTTGTCGAGCAGATTAACGAAATTCGTGATGCCGATCTGCACCATCACGGGTATGGTTATGGCAAGCACGCGGCGGTAGAACGCGCGGTCACCGATAAAACGCTTTGTTAATTCCTTCATAGTATCTCCGCAGAGCAATTTTTGTTTCTATTGTATCATAATGAAGGCTTGATTGCAAGGGGGGAATGAAAAAAGAAATAGGGTGTGAAGGTTTTTCATAGTCGATGAAAAAAGCTTCACTTCCAAAAGGTATTTTTAAATGATATAATGAGTAATGAAAAGATAGGAAAATGCCTTGACTTTCAAAACCGTTTCGCTTATAATACTCTTGAACGAAAAAAAGGAGAGTGCCTATGAAAATTCTATACCTCAAAGACAGTGAAACCCTGCGCTTTGCCGCAGAGGAGCTTGCGAAATACTATGAGATGATGACGGATCGGAAGCCGTCTGCCGTTTCGTTTGCAAACGCACCCGAAAAGGATGCGATCACCCTCGGCCTGCTTGCGGATCTCGGTCGCCCGGACGGTGATGTAACGGATCCCGTCCTCGAGGACGTTTTGGATATTTCCATTGAAAACGGAAAGGGCTTTATTGCGGGCTCGAACGAACGCAGCGTTCTGATGGGTGTGTATCGCTTTCTGCGCTCGGCGGGCTGCCGTTTCATTCGTCCCGGGACGGATGGGGAGCTGATCCCCAAGGCAGATCTGGATGCGTGCTCCTTTACCTATCGCAAAAAAGCCGATCATATCTTCCGCGGCGAATGCTCCGAGGGCGCCATCTCCTACGAGCATCTGCGCGACACGGTGTATTGGATGCCCAAGGTGGGCCTCAATATGTTTATGATCGAGGGCCTTGTGCCGTATTTCTATATGCATAAATGGTACGCCCACGTATCAAACCTCCGCCTCGGCGGCAAGGGACAGGTCACGGATTACGCCTTCCTTGAGGGCGAGATCGCAAAGCTCGAAAAGGATATGCAAAAGCTCGGCCTGCAGTTCCATAATATCGGCCACGGCTGGATGTTTGAGCCGCTCGGCGTGCATATGGGCTCTCCCGCGGCAGAGGCCGCCGCACTGAAGGAGGAGGACAAGCGTTACCTCGCAGAGGTCAAGGGCGTCAGAGACCGCTTTTGCGGCGACACCTTCTATACCAACTTCTGCTACGGAAATCCCGAAGCGAGAAAGATTCTCGTCTCCTTCTGGGTGGATTATCTGAAAAAGAAGCCCTACGTGGATTTTCCGCATATCTGGCTTGCCGATGCCATCAACAACCATTGCGAGTGCCCCCTCTGCCGTGAAAAAGAGCCCTCGGATTGGTACGTGATCCTGCTCAATGAGATTGATGAAGCACTCACGAAGGAGGGGATCGATTCGCGCCTCGTATTCATTCTCTATACGGATACCCTCCGTCCTCCCGTAACCGAAAGGCTCAAGCACCCCGAGCGCTTTATCCTTCTTTCCGCTCGCGCGATCAACTATAACACGGGATATAAAAAAGAGGAATACGATGGGGAAATTCCCCCCTATGAGCGCAATAAGTTTCCCAAACTTCCGCCCGCGCTTACCGATCTTTGGCGTGAGCAGTGGAAGGAAAAATTCGGCGTAACGATTCCCACCTGCGTGTATGAATACCGTTTCTACACCTTCCATTATAACGACCTCGGTCATATGAAGCTCGCAAGGGATATGCACCGCGACGTCCTTCGCATGAAGATGATGGGCTTTGACGGTGATATGTCCGACCAAACGCCCAGAGCCTTTTTCCCAACGGCGCTTCCCATGTCCGTGATGGCGGAAACGCTTTTCGATGAAAAAATGGATTACGATGGCTTTGCCGAGGATCATCTCTACGCAACCTACGGCGAGGACGTAGCCGCCGCACGCGCGTATCTTGAAAAGATCACCGAGATCATTGATCCCGTCACGATGAACAACGATTATAAGGCCGCAGGCCTGGAAGAGGTCGGTATCGGAAGCGAGTCGGACGGTAAGGGTAAGCCTTGGCAGGGCAATGCCGCCTATGCCGAAGCGCTTGCGCAGATCCCCGCCGTGATCGCAGAGATCCTTCCCGTGATTGAGAAAAACGAAAAGCGCGGACCCGCCGTGCAGAGAAGATCCTGGTTCTATCTGCGCCATCACACCTTTATCGTAGAAAATGTCGCGAAAATTTATCATGAGGGTGCTCTCGGCAACATCGAGAAGGCGAGAGCGCTATACCTTTCCTTCATGGATGAGCTTTCGGGCAGAGAAATGGAGATCCACGAAGCGTTTGATCTGTTTCTTTTCGACCGTTACCACCGAAATAAGTTGGGCATCCCCCGCCTCCCCTACTTTGGATAAACGGTGATTTTTGGCATAAATCCGCGCTCTCTCGGCTTGACGTAGGTAACTACGCCTTGCGCCGAGAGAATCACGAATTTCTGCTCAAAAATCCACTCGTTTCTCTTTGCGAGTATTCCAAGGAAAAATGACGTTTTCTTCATACAAAAAAGCCTCCAAGTCGCTTTTACTGACTTGGAGGCTTTTGTCGTGTTTTTTGTAGATCGTTTTACTTCTGTTTTCTTCTGTCAAACAGCTTGATCGTCAGCGCGTTTGTCACCACAGTCAGAGAGGAGAGCGCCATCGCGGCCGATGCCATCATCGGGGAGAGGGAGATCCCAATGGGCACGAGCACGCCTGCCGCGATCGGAATGCAAATGCAGTTGTAGATCAGCGCCCAGAAAAGATTTTGGCGGATCTTTCGAAGCGTAAAGCGGCCAAGGCGCAGAAGCCTCACAACGTCGGTGCTTTGCTCGCCGCGGATCACAACGTCTGCGCTCTCGATCGCAACGTCACTGCCCGAGCCGATCGCAATGCCAACGCTCGCCTGCACAAGCGGAAGGCAATCGTTGATACCGTCACCAACCATGCAGACTGTGTGTGATTTTGCCATCTTGCCCACGGCTTCGCCCTTGTCCTGCGGCGTGAGAGAAGCACGGTAGTCCGTAATGCCGAGCTCCTCTGCTGTTGCGGCCGCGGGTGCTTTCGCATCGCCCGTCAGCATGGAAACCGAAATGCCCATGGAAGAAAGCGCCGCCACGGTGACCTTCGCATCCTCACGCGGTGTGTCCGCAATGGCGAATGCACCGAGCAGTCCGTCCGCCTCGGCAATATAAATGATCGCCGCACCGCGCACTTCATATTCGTTGACGAAATCTTCGATCTCTCCCGTCTCGATCTCACAGTCCTCCATTAAGCCGAGATTGCCTGCCGCATAGGAGCTTTTACCGCTTTTTGCAAACAAACCTTTACCTGCGAGCGTAGAGATCTTATCGATCGGAATAGGAGAGGTATCCTTTGTATAGCCTGTAATGGCAACGGCAAGCGGATGTGCAGATTCTGCCTCCATGCCATGCGCAACGGAGAAGAGCAGATCCTTATCCGCGCCCTCTGCAGTGGTATAGCCAAGCACCTGCATCCGTCCCTCGGTCAGCGTTCCCGTTTTGTCAAACACAACGTGCGTGGTGCGGCCAACCTCCTCAAGCGCCTCGGCGCTCTTGATCAGAATGCCCATCTGCGCACCGCGCCCCATGGCGCACATGATCGCCGTAGGTGTGGCAAGTCCGAGTGCGCACGGGCAGGAGATCACAAGCACGCTGATCGCGTGGTGCAGGGCCTCACCGAGATTTTTGGATACGCTCAGCCAAACGGCAAGCGTGATCAATGCAAGCGCCATCACGCAGGGAACAAAGATCGCGCCGATCCGATCTGCCATTTTTGCGATCGGCGCCTTGGTCGTTGCCGCCTCGCTGACCATGCGTATAGTCTTGGAAAGAGAGGTCTGCTCGCCAAGCTGCGTAGGCGTTACCTTCGCATATCCGTCCGAAACGGTGCAACCGGCCGAAACTGCCGTTCCCACTGCCTTTTCGATCGGCAGGCTTTCGCCCGTCAACGCCGATTCATCCACGGCGAGATGTCCCTCAAGAATCCTTCCGTCGCAGGGAATGCGATCCCCCGCCTTCAATATCAGAATATGCGCGTGCGTAAGCGCGGAGGTCTTGATCGTTTGCTCCTCTTCGCCCACGAGAATACGCGCCGTGTCAGGCGTTAATGCAGAAAGTGCACGGATCGCATCCGCCGTCTTATCCTTGGCGCGACCTTCCAAGGTCTTCCCAAGCGTCACAAGCGCAAGGATCATACCGCCCGAGCAGAAGGGCGCCCCTGCCGCAAGGATAGCGGGGGGATCGAAGAATAAAAATGCGATCAGAATGCCCGTGCCGTATAAAAGCGCTGAGCCCGAGCCGAGCGCGATCAGCGTGTCCATATTCGGTGCACCCGAAAGCAGCGAGCGTGTGCCGCCGATAAAATAGCGGCGGTTCAGGATCACGATCGGTGCCGCCAATGCGAAAAGAACGCAAAGGTAAAGGATCGGATTTTTTGTGTGTGAAAGAAATGAAGGATAGGGAAGCCACATATGCCCCATCTCAACGTACATAAGCAGAGCCGATAGCACGAGAGAGAGGATCAAGGGGAGCAGGGAGCTCTTTTCGCTCGCCTCCAAGGTCACTGTCGTTCCTTCCTCCATTGGCACGGCGCGGTAGCCTGCTTTTTTAACGGCGGTAAGAATATCGCTTTCGTCACCCTCAAATTCCACCGTCATGCTGCTCGTCAAAAGACTCACTCCGACGGAAGAAACAAAAGAAAGTGCGGAAACGGCGTGCTCTACGTGTGATACGCAGGCCGTGCACATCATACCGTAAACCTTATAGCTCTTTTTCATTCGTCCTCCAAAAATATGCGCAGCACGGGGGCCGTCCCCTCGGCTGCAAGTGCGGATAATGCCTCCTTCGTGAGGCGCTTTACGATCTCGTCAAAGGTTATATCGCCGTTTATGACGTGTAAGGCGGCGTTTTCTTTTTCCCAAATTTCTTCAAACACGGCAGAACGCAGGCGGGAAAGAAGAAAATTCTCGATCCAGTAAAGAAATTTTGTGTCGGGACTATGCTTTTCAAGCGGCTTCATCCGCAGATACATCGGAAGTCCGTCTCCTGCATCTCTCCAGGTGTCAACGAAGGCAAGATCGAAGTGCTCCTTCGGCATCTGCGTTTCTGCATATTCGAAAGCATCCGCCTCCACGATCGTGATCTTTTCGGGGTGCGGAAAGTGCGGCAAAAGCGCTTTTTTGAAGGCCTCAATCACTTCGGGACTCTTTTCCACAACCGTCACACTCGCAACCTTGGGCTTATTTGCCGCCATAAAGGCGTAGTATCCAAGACCAAGTCCAAAGGTAACAACACGGCCATGTGCCGCTTCGATCGCCTCTGTGCTGGTGTCAATATCCACAGGGGTGAGCGTCATCCATTCATTGCCGTTTTCGGAAACGTAGAAGAAGGAAAATTCTCCGTCGAAGAAGCAGAGCGGCATCCGTTCGGTACCGTCCGCTTCATTCTCCACGTCACCGGCCACGGCGGCGCGGTAGGGCGGATATACCTTTGTTCCGTACTTCCAAGAACCGATCTCTATATCTCGTCCTGCGATCGCTTTCACGTACGGATCGTCCTTGTAGCGTTCGGGAGAATACACGCGCACAGCGGGGAAGAGATACTCGCGCTGGAGAATGCGGTCCTCGGCATTATCCTCGGGATGCAGCAAAAGCACCTCGCAAAGAAGCGCGCGCACGGCATCCTCCTTCGTCAGAGGCGTGCCGTCGGTCAGTGCGTCCACCATCTCCTTTGTAATGATCGCAGGGGCATAGGAAAGCAGATCTGAGAGCAGATGTGTCCATCGGTAGTTTCGGTCAAAAACTGCACGAAGGCGTTTAAGCTTTTCAAAATCCTTGCGCGAGAGTGCCATGTATCTTCACTTCCTTTCCAGGGGAGAAAATATATCACGGCGTTCTCGGAAAACGCCGTAAATGTAAATAATGATTTGCTTTATGCTATAAAATCGGACGAAAAATAGGACGGCCGATATAATTCAACCCTAAATCGGAGACCATTTTCTTTGCGACCTTTATAGACTGCGGATCGTATGCAACGTCTGCGCTGTGCGCATCAAATCCAAAGGTCACGGGTGATCCGATCTCTGCAACGACCTGCCAGAAAAGCGCTCGTGGATAGTGGCGGTGATCGCGAATGCCGAGGAAGTTGATCTCAAGCGGAATGTCGAGTGAAAGCGATGCTTCTGCAATGCGCCGTGCCTGTGCTTTATAAAGCTCGTTATTGTCCTTCGTGAAATTCAGAACGTCCGGGTGTGCCACGTAGGTGAAAGCACCCGTGCGCATCCCCTCAATGACGGCATCGGTGTACCGCACGAGTCTCTGCTCGTCCGCCGTGGGCTTGGATGTGTGCATCCTGCCCTCGGGCGTGTTTTCGGGAATAAAGTAATGCTCACCGAGCAAAAGGTATTCTGCGCCGTATTCCTTCGCTTTAGCCTTCATTGCTTCAAAATAGTCGGCGTAGTATTCCATCTCAAAGCCGAGATAGATCTTGATTTTTTTCTTATATTTTTCCTTGAGTTCCGCGATCTCGGCAAGATGGGTCGGCACATCTCTGACAGGCACACGTGCAATATTCTCCGTGCCATCCTCGAAGCGAAGAGGAAAGTGATCGGAAAAGCCCATTTCTGTAATGCCACCCTCGATCGCACGCAGAACGTATTCCTCGGGCGTTCCGGTTGCGTGGCTGCAATGATAGGTGTGCGTGTGAAAATTGTAATTCATGAAAATTATAGCCTCGGTAGTAGTTTGTTTTTATCAATAATCTTATATGCCATCGTTCCGAGAAGTCCCGCGGAGAGAAATTCTCCGATGCCAACCGTCAGGAAAAAGTACGGAAAGGATGCGAAGGTCTCACCGCCGCCTGCTTGAAGAATGATCACGAGCGGAACGATGATCGCATTTGCGATCACTGTAGGTAAGGAGATCAGCAGCGGATGCGTGTTTCGGAGCATCCGTGCGCCGATCGCGCCGATCAGCGTTGCAAGACTCCCGAGCAGAATATCATAGATATTGCCTGTCGTAAGCAGATTCGCGATCAGACATCCGATGTATAGCCCGGGAATGCTCTCAGGCAAAAATGCGGGTAAAACGGTCAGCATCTCCGAGAGCCTCAGCTGTATTGCTCCGGAGGAAAGACCAACAAGGGCGGATGCGTAGGTTAGTGCAACATAGAGTGCCGCGATCATGCCTGCGCGCACAATGGGAAGGATCTTGCTGTTTTTCATTTTTTTCTCCTTTAGTTTTGTTTTTTTGGGCACATGGCCTTGGGTGAGGAAGGTCTCGAACTCACCGGAGTGTATTATACCATAGTTTTAAAAAAAATGCAAGTATACGAAAGGAGAAAGTAAAAAACGATGCTTTGAAAAAAGAACGATCGCAAAGATTATCACGGAATTTTTCACTATTTCTGTCAAAAATTCTACGTTTTTCTTTGTTTTATACCATAATGGTACCAAAAGTCCCATGCTTTAACAGTAGCATTTTTTCGTATCTCGTATTACAATGGTATCATGAAGAAAGGAGCGATGAAAGACGTGGAGCTTTTGGTGATCAGCGATAGCAAGCTGAAGGTAATGATGGATAAAGAGGATATGAAAAAATACGGGCTGCTTGGCTCGGAGCTGGATTATGACGATCCTCCAACGAGAAAAAAGCTCCTTCGCATCCTGGATGACGTAAAGGAGCAAAGCGGCTTTGATACGGCGGCGGATAAGCTTCTGATCCAGTTGTATCCGTCACGGGACGGCGGCAGTGAAATGTTCGTCACAAAGCTTGGACTTTTGCCTGTCTCTGCCGAGCAAAGTCTGAAGCGCTCGCGCGGTGTTGGGGTATTTTGCCGCGGCTCGGAGATCTTTTTCACGCCCGATTTTTCTCATCTTCTTTGCATGGCGCGTCTTTGCGAGGGGCTGAGATATATTGAACGCAGCCATCTATATTACGAAGAGGGCCGAGGATATTATCTTGTTTTGGATGAGCGAGGCAGCGGCGGCACGCCGTCTCCTCTTTGGCCGCTATATGAATATGCGGATGCCGTTTCTCCCATACGAAGGGCATACATAGAGGAGCACACCGATTGCTTGATGGAGGGAAACGCCGTTGCGACTCTCTCTGCCTTGGCCGTTCCGGATGCTCCCTTCGTCCTGCCCGAGGGGTGATCCTTCGTTTTGCAATAAAAAAGACAGCGATCTTTGTTTTTTTTGTTAAAACAAATGCCGATCGCTGTCTTTTTATTTATAGATTTAATTTGCGCCGAGACCTGCCGCACCGATGATGCCCGCATCGTTTTTCAGCTTTGCGATCATCACCCGGGTCTTGTTCTTGTTGTCTCGCGTATACTGCTCTCTCTCCACGTGGCGGAGCAAGGGGACCATGAGGTAATCCTTCTCGTTGCAAACGCCGCCGCCGATGGTCAGAATATCGGGCTGGAAAATGTTGATCATATTGGTAACGCCCTCGGCGAGATAGAAGATATAATCATCCACGATCTTCTGGCCGTAGGAATCGCCGAGACGCATGGCATCAAATGCCGTTCTCGCAGAAACCTTGCCTTCCTTTTCTGCCACCTCGAAGAGCTTGGACGAAATACCCTTGAGAGAGAGCTCATCCATTTTCTCCTGTGTCATCTTCGTCAGCGCCGTTGCGGAGGCGTAGGCCTCAAGGCAACCTCTTCTTCCGCAGGAGCACTGTCTGCCGCCCGCGCAGATCACGGTGTGGCCAAGCTCGGTTCCGCCGGTGTTTACACTGCCGGCGTATATCTTATGGTCCATGATCACACCGCCGCCAACGCCCGTGCCGAGCGTCAGCATCAGGCTCACGCGTGCGCCCTTGGCTGCACCCGCCAGATCCTCGGCCAGCGCCGCCGCGTTCGCATCGTTTGCAATATAAACGTGCTCAATAGGGAAGTATTTTTTGAAAATTTCAACGATGGGGAAATTCTCCATTTTGATGTTGTTGGAGTATTCCACGATGCCGCTAACGTCATCGATCGAGCCGGGAGCAGCAATGCCGACGCGAAGAACGTCCTTGATCGTCAGATTGTTGCGTGAAAGAAGCGTTTTACAAAGCTCTGCCATATCGCGAACGATCTCCTCGCTTTCACGGTCTGCCTGTGTGGGAACGCTGTCCTTGTCGAGAATCTCGAGATTTTCATTGCAAAGACCGATGGCAATGTTCGTGCCGCCAAGGTCAATACCGAGTATATACATTTGGTTTACCTCACTGCATTTTTTGCTTATATTATATATGGTTTGTGCTCATTTGTCAAGGGTGGCACGCCGTTCATAAAAAATTAACACTCATACTTTGCGTAACCCTCTTGAAAAATACACAAGTTTAGTATACAATATAGCCGTAAGAAACGAGCAGTGCTTGCTCAGACGAAGAAGAAAGGACGAATGCAATGGCAAGATTTGTATATGCAGACAATGCGGCAACCACCCCCGTCAGCCAAGCCGTTATTGATGCAATGGCGCCGTGCTTCGCTACGAGCTGGGGCAATCCCTCCAGCCTGCACAGCAAGGGAAGAGAAGCCAAGAAGATTTTGGATGATGCGAGAGAAAGAATTGCAAGGGTGTTCCGTTGTGAAAGCGGAGAGCTCTATTTCACCTCCTGCGGAAGTGAGTCGGACAACTGGGCGATCAAGGGCGCGGCCCTGCGCGGAAGAAAAAAAGGACGCACGCATATCGTGACGACCGTGATCGAGCATCCTGCGGTGCTCAATACCTGCAAGGCTTTGGAAAAGGAAGGCTTTGAGGTCAGTTATATCGGCGTAGACGAAAACGGTGTCGTGGATATGGAGGCACTTGCCGCCGCCATCACGGAAAAAACCGCCGTGGTTGCCGTAATGTATGCAAATAATGAGATCGGAACGATCCAGCCCATCCGCGAGATCTGTGACCTTGCGCATGCCAAAGGTGCTTTGATGTTCACCGATGCGGTGCAGGCGGTCGGAAACGTGGATATCGATCTTTCCGCGCTCCCCGTTGATATGCTTGCAATGTCGGGGCATAAGATCCATGCGCCGAAGGGCATCGGTATGCTCTTCATCCGTAAGGGTGTCTTGCTCACCAATTTGATTGACGGCGGCGGCCAGGAAAAACGCCATAGAGCCGGAACCGAGAATCTGCCCTATATCGTCGGCCTTGCAAAGGCGATCGAGCTTGCCGCGGAGCAACTTTCGGACATGCCTCGCGTGGCAAAAATGAGAGATCGCCTGATCGATGCGCTCACCGCGATCCCGTATTCCCGTCTGAACGGCCATAAAACGCAGCGCCTGCCCGGAAACGTGAACGTCGGCTTTGAATGCATTGAGGGTGAAAGTATGCTGCTGATGCTCGATATGAAGGGCATCTGTGCCTCCACGGGCTCCGCCTGCTCCTCTGCATCGCTGGAGCCGTCGCACGTTCTGCTTGCCATCGGCGTTCCGCATGAAAAGGCGCACGGATCGATCCGCCTCTCCATCTCGCATGAGACAACGGAGGAGGATATCGATTATATCATTGAAACTCTGCCCCCCATCGTGCAGCGTCTGCGCGATATGAGCCCGCTTTGGGAAGAGGTCGTAAAAAACAATAAGTAATAAGAAAGACGAAGGAAAACAGTATGCAATACAGTGATAAGGTAATGGATCATTTCACCAATCCGCGCAATGTCGGTGAGATCGAGGACGCGCAGGGCGTTGGTGTTGTCGGAAACGCCAAGTGCGGCGATATTATGAAAATGTATCTTGCGATCGATGAGAATGACGTGATCTCGGATTGCAAGTTCAAGACCTTTGGATGCGGTGCGGCGATTGCTACCTCTTCGATGGCAACCGAGCTGATCAAGGGACGCACCGTGAAGGAGGCGCTGGAGTTGACAAACAGTGCCGTTGTTGAGGCGCTCGACGGGTTGCCGCCCGTAAAGATCCACTGCTCCGTTCTTGCGGAGGAGGCCGTGAAGGCCGCCATTGCGGACTACTATAAGAAGGTTGGCCGTGAGGTGGATTTTCCTCTTGAAAGTGCGGATGAAAGATACGAGCACTAAGACAAAAAGATCGTATTGAAAAAATGCAAAAAGCCGAGTCAACGCGAATTGATTCGGCTTTTTGCAAATAAATGTTTGCAAAAATAATGAAACAGGAGAGGAAAATGCGAGTTCTGCTTGGAATGAGCGGTGGGCTTGACAGCACCTGCGCCGCTAAAATTCTGATTGAGGAAGGGCACATCGTTGAGGGCGCCGTTCTTGTAATGCACGCCTTCACGGAGCGCGAGGCGGCGAAAAATGCAGCTGCCACGCTTGGAATTCCTCTTCATGAGGTGGACGGCACGGAGCGCTTTCGTCAAGCCGTTCAGAAAAATTTTGCCGAGGAGTATCTTCGCGGCCGAACGCCAAACCCTTGCGTTGTCTGCAACCGTGAGGTAAAATTTGCATTGCTTTATGAATATGCGATGCAGAACGGCTTTGATGCGATCGCAACGGGGCATTACGCCTCGATCGTAGAAAAAAACGGCCGATATGCCGTGGCTCTTGCCAAAGACTCTGCGAAGGACCAGTCCTATGTTCTCTGGAGTCTGCCGCAGCATATCCTTTCGCATCTTCTGTTTCCTCTTTCGGGAAAGGAAAAGTCGGTTCTTCGAGCCAAAGCAAAGGAAGAAAGCCTTACGGTGGCCGATCGGGCGGAAAGTCAGGAGATCTGTTTTATTCCGGATGGTGATTATGCAAAATTCATTTGTGAGTGCACGGGCACCGTACCGCAGGAAGGTGATTTTGTGGACGAGAGCGGAGCCGTGCTCGGTCGGCATAAGGGTATCATCCATTATACGGTCGGCCAGCGCAAGGGACTTGGCATCGCGATGGGGAAGCGTATGTTCGTCACGGCCGTGTCTGCTGAGACGAATACGGTAACATTGTCCGAAAATCCAAATGCTACCGTCTCGGATTTTTATTTAGAAGGAATGGTTTTTTCCGGAATCTCCGAGCCGGAGGCCGGGGCGGTGCTGCAAGCGCAAGCACGCGTGCGTTATCTCTCACCTCTTCGCTCGGCAACGGTGATGTATCTTGGCGGCGGTAATGCACGGGTGCATCTGCAGGAGCCTGCCCGCGCAGTAACGCCGGGACAATCGGCGGTGTTCTATTCCGATGGCGCTGTGCAGTACGGCGGTGTTATTTCCTTGGAGGAGAAACGGTAAACATCCGTTCTTCTCCTTTTGCTTATAAAAACGAAAAAGAGACGCATCTTTGCTCAAATGGCGCGGATGCGTCTTTTTTTGCTCCTTAAAAATGTAAATTTTTTTGAAAAAACGCGCAAAAACGGCACTTTTTATTAAAAAACGCCTTGTTTTTCGAAAAATATGAACTCGCAAAATGCAAACAATTGTTTTCTTTCTTTCGAGATGTCGGGATGCGACGAAAGCTGTCGTAAGTGTAGAAAAAATCATCTGGCTTTTGTGCAAAACAACCAAAAATGCTTTTTTAAAAAATACGCTCGATTTCTGTCACTAAAACTTCCTTGATGCATCAAAATTGTCCTTGTAAAACATTGAAATAAAAGGAAAACAAAGTAAATATCAATTACTATTCAACAAACGCATTGCTTTTTTAGATAAAAAATCATGCAAACAATTGTTTCTGTTTTTCGATTTTTGTGATTTTTTGTCGCTTATAATATATAAAAGGATGAATTTTGCTCCCTTGACTTTTCCCCCCTCGCGTGGTATAATATAGCGTGCAATGCTGTGGTGTTTTGCGCATATGCCTGTATCACCAAGCTCTCTTAAGCTCTTGCAAGATGGGAGAATAAGGCGGCTCGGCGATATCGGCGCGGCGCATATACGCGCGTTGTAAATGCAAATCTCTTTGGAGGAAGGTTCATGAAAAGAACAGTGTTTCAGAAACTCATGTGTCTTGTGCTTTCTGTGACGATCCTGTCCGGCGTTCTGGCAACGACCGCGTTCGCCGCAAACGGCAGCGCGGAGGGCGGCTATCGCCCCTCGCTGGATGAGATGAAGTCGTATCTCGACGCTTCGTCTTATGAGGAATATCTCGCAGAGTACAGGGACGAAAACGGAGATCTCCCCATTCCTGATCCGCAGGTGCTGCAGGCGCTTGGCGGCATCGTATCGATCGACGTTGTGAATGATCTCAAGAAGGAGTACAGCGATTATGCCGAGAATGCCGAGGCATCGTACGGTATCGTTGTTTCCGAGAGCAAGTATTCCGCGAACTCCTACGATGACTATAAAGAGGCGTGGAAAAACTTTGCCGAGGACGGTCTCACGTATGAAGAGATGGCGGATAAGACCGTTTATCTCTCTCCCGAAAGCAAGGGTACCTGGGACGTTGACGTACCCGCGACGGGTATGTATTATATTCGCATCAAATACTTCAACTGCGAAACTACGCAGAGCGGTATCAGTGCGATCGAGCGTCAGCTTCTGATCAACGAGGCGATCCCCTTTACCGAGGCGCGCTCCCTGAAGTTTAATAAAACGTGGAAATACAACTTTGTAAAGACCGTTGAAGGTCTTACGGCGGCTTCCGGTGATAAGCAGGGAACGACCACCGTATATGAGCAGCTGGATGCCGGTGATACCTATAGCGGCGTGACCGTGGAATCGGATGGCTACTATAAGTTTGTGATCACCGTTGAGGGAACAAAGAAGAGCGTGAAGCTTTATTCGATCGACGGAGATATCAACGGAAACTCCATCACTCCCGATATGGTACAGGATTCTCAGTGGTCCACCTATTATTGCCAGGATACCACGGGATATTACAACGAGTACTTCGCTTTCTATCTGCAGGAAGGCCCCAATACGATCGGCCTCAAGGGACAGAGAGAGCCCATGATCGTGGGTGCGATCGATCTCATTCCCATCGGTTCGGATGCGGATATCCCCTCTTACAAGGATTTCTATGCCGCAAACGGTCTTGCAAGCAAGAAGCCCGTTTCCTCCGATGCGAAGGTGACGATCGAGGCTGAGTTCCCCGATTATATGTCGGATAACTCCGTTACCATCGGCGGTGACAATTCTTCCTCCGCAACCACCCCCTCGTCTCCTTCCTCTCAGATCTTCAATACGATCGGAAAGCTGAGCTATAGCACGGTTGGACAGTGGGCGGCATACACCTTTAAGGTAAATGAGACCGGCCTCTATAAAATGAGTATGCGTTTCAAGCAGAACGCTCTGCAGGGTATGTACGTCTGCCGTGCGTTGAAGCTGAAGGGCGGTATCTACGGAGACAGCGCGGCTGTACCCTTCAAGGAGGCGTACAACACGCAGTTTGATTTCAGCGACGATTGGCAGTCGCAGTATCTCGGAGACGGAAATCAAGTGTTTGAGTTCTACTTCGAGGAGGGCGTGGAGTACACGATGTATCTCGAGTGCTCGCTCGGTAGCTTGAAGGAGCTGATCAAGCGCGTTGAGGATGCCATGAAGACCGTCAACGATTGTTATCTCCGCATCTTGCAGCTGACCGGTGCAACCCCCGATGAAAACTATAACTACAAATTCCAGGAAACCCTTCCTATGGATCTGATCGCTCTCGCAGAGCAGGCAAAGGTTCTGGCCGATACGGCAAAGGCTTTTGAGGAGCTTTGCGGCACGAAGGGCTCGCACATCGCAACGCTGGAGACCGTAGCACTTCTTCTTCATAATATGTCGGCAGATTACGGTTGGGAAATTGCCGCCAATATGTCGAACCTCAAATCCTATCTCGGTACGCTCGGTACTTGGATCAATGACTCCAAGAAGAGCACCTTGATCGTGGATAGCATCACCATTCATTCCTCTAATGCGTCGGAAAAGGCACTTCCCAAGGCGAAGGCAGGCTTCTTCGGCAGCGTATGGTTTGAGATCCGTTCTTTCTTTGCTTCCTTCTTTACCGATTATGACTCGATGGGTCTGCGTGAGGAGCCGAATGACGACGCAGTGAGCGTTGAGGTTTGGATCGCCACCGGTCGTGACCAGTCCAACATCTGGCGTGCACTGATCGACTCGCAGCAGGGCTTCACCAACCAGACGGGCAAGGCGGTTAAGCTGAAGCTCGTAACGGGCGGAACGCTTCTCCCCTCCATCCTTGCGGATAAGGGTCCTGACGTTTATATCGGCTTGGATTCTTCCTCTATCATTAACTACGCGATCCGTAACGCCATCGTTGGTGTCGGCGCGGAGGACTATGATAAGTGGCAAAACAACGGTAAGATGACGGATGAGGAGTTCAATGAGCTCAAGACGGTCGTTTCCAATACTTATTATACGATCGGCGGTAAGGATTACCGTGCGGATCAGCTGCCGAATGGCATGACCGTGGCACAGGCTGAGGCACTGGTAGCTCAGAACAAGGCCTTCAAATCCGTTCCTTATATGCAGATCACGGGCGAGCGTTACGTTCCGGCTGCAATGGATACCATCCGTCTTCTGGGTGTGTATTACGGTATTCCCTCGGGTATGGGCTTTGCCATGATGTTCTATCGCTCGGATATTCTTGCTGAGCTTGGCAGAGATATTCCCGATACGTGGACGGAGCTGATGGCTCTGCTTCCCGATATGCAGGCAAACAATATGTCCATTGGTCTTTCCTACGGCGCTGCAATTAACTTCATTCTTTATCAGAGTGGTGGTAGTATGTGGCGCTATGCGGACAGAAACAAGGATGATTACAGCCCTGAGTACGAGGGTGCTCTGATCGGCTTGGATACCAACGTAGCGAAGGCTGCCTTCTCTTGGGTAACCAGACTGTATACCGAGTTTAGCTTCGACGTATCCTTCGATGCTTCGAACCGTTTCAGAACCGGTGAGATGCCCATCGTTATTTCCGAGTATACCTCTACTTACAATACGCTGACCGTATATGCAACCGAGATCAACGGCCTGTGGGGCTTCTGTGCACTGCCCGGCTGGGAGCATGAGGAGGATGACGGAACGATCCGCATCGACTACAGCTCGATCTGCAGCATCAGTGCAACCATTCTTCTGCACGGCTATAGCGATGCGCTTTCCGCATGGCAGTTCATGCAGTGGCAGACGCGTGAGGATATTCAGTCCGAGTACGGTAACCGCATGGTTGCGATCCTTGGTCCCTCCGCAAAATACGAGTCGGCAAACACGCTGGCTCTTGAGGGTATGTCGTGGACGGCAGATGAGCTTACCGCGATCCGCGACCAGATGGATAACCTCTACTCCATTGTAAACTATCCCGGCTCCTACATTATCGGCCGATACACCGAGTTCGCGTTCCTCGCAGCCGTAAATGACAGAGCAGACCCCGTTGAGGCCTTGATGGGCTATATCGATGCGATCAACGATGAGATCTATCGTAAGCGTGCTGAGTTTGATATGCCCGTTCTCGAGAAGCCAAGTGATTTAGAATAAGAAAGGAGAATGAAGAAAATGCCTGAAATTTCGAATGAGGCAGCCGTTGAGACCCCCGTTCGTCCGACGCAGCGTGCCGAAATGACAAAGTGGCAATGGACCTGGAAAGAGATCAAGAGAAATAAGACAGCTTATTTCATGCTCGCTCCCTTTTTCCTCCTCTTCATTGTCTTTACGATCCTCCCCGTATTCCTTTCCATGCTTCTCAGCTTCACGGACTTCAATATGTTGGAAATGCCCAACATTGTGTGGTTTGAGAACTACTCGCGTTTGTTCACAAACGATGAGATCTTCATTCTGGCGTGCAAGAATACGCTGATCTTTGCAGCGATCACGGGTCCCGTTTCGTACCTGCTTTCGCTCTTGATCGCGTGGTTTATCAACGAGCTTCCTCCCAAGATCCGTGCCGTTGTAACCCTGATCTTCTATGCACCCTCTATTTCCGGTCAGGTATACCTGATTTGGGCAACCCTTTTCTCCTCGGACTCCTACGGTTGGGTAAACGCAACGTTGATGGATCTCGGTCTTATCAATGCACCCATCCTGTGGTTCAAGGATGCCAACTACGTTATGGGACTTTGTATCGTCGTTGCTCTTTGGACCTCGCTCGGTACGTCCTTCCTTGCCTTCATTGCGGGCTTCCAGACCATCGACCGCTCGATGTACGAGGCTGCCGCAGTGGACGGAATCAAGAACCGTTGGCAGGAGCTTTGGTACATTACGCTGCCTACGATGAGACCGCAGATGATGTTCGGTGCTGTGCTTGCAATTACGGGCTCCTTCGGCTTCGGCGGCGTTGTAACCGCACTGTGCGGATTCCCCTCGGTTGACTATGCGGCGCATACGATCATGCACCACCTGGATGACTACGGAGGACAACGTTACGAGGTAGGTTATGCTTCTGCGATCGCGATGGTGCTTTTCGTCATCATGTTCGCGTCCAACATTATTATTAAGAAAGCACTGTCGAAGGTAGGTGAGTAAGTATGGCAAAGAAATTAAGAACCAGAGGCCACAGAGTCGTACTGAACCGTTCCGCCGGCGGCGATACGGGTATCACGGTCATACTTGTCATCTTCGGTGCCTTCATGTTCCTGCCTATGTATTACACCGTAGTGCAGTCTCTGAAGCCCCTCGATGAGCTTTTCATGTTCCCCCCGCGCTTCTATGTTATCAAGCCCACCCTTAAGAACTTCTCCGACCTGTTTATGCTGATGGGTGACTCTTGGGTGCCCTTCTCGCGCTACATATTCAATACGGTGTTTATCACTGTTTGTGGTACGGTAGGTAACCTTTTGTTTGCATCCATGGCAGCATATTCGCTTGCGAAGCTTCGTTTCCCCGGCAGAAACGCGATCTTCCAGATCATCGTTATGTCGCTGATGTTCCACTCCACGGTTAACCAGGTAACGCACTTTATCATCCTGTCGGCCTTTGGATGGGTGGATACGTATCTTTCCATTATCGTGCCCTCCATGGCAACCACCATCGGTCTGTACCTGATGAAGCAGTTCATGGAAACCTCCGTGCCGGATACGGTGCTGGAGTCTGCGCGCTTGGACGGTGCGAGCGAGTTCCGAACCTATCTGACCATTGCGATGCCTATGGTTAAGCCCGCATGGCTGACCCTGATCATCGAGTGCTTCAAGGGACTTTGGAACACCGGTGCTTCGATCTATATCCATTCGGAGCAGCTGAAAACCTTTAACTATGCCATTGGTCAGATCCTCTCCGGCGGTATTGCCCGTTCGGGTGCAGGAGCCGCTTCCACGGTTGTAATGATGCTGGTGCCTATCCTGGTATTCGTATTGAACCAGAGCCAGATCATCGAGACCATGGGATCTTCGGGTATGAAAGACTAATTAGGAGGAAAAGCAATAATGAGAAAACTTTCATGTATCCTTGCCATCGTGCTGGTGCTGTGTTCGCTCTTCGTGGTTGCTCCCTCCGCAGAAGAAGCCTACGATACCTACACGTATTCAATTGACGGTGAAAAGCTCCTTTCCCCCGATGCGTACTCCGCAAGGGACACGAATAAGCCGATCACCTCTAAGGAAATGGGTCTGTTGCTTCCCGAAAACGGCGGCGTTGCGCTCAAGGGCGCCACGGACATCGTAACGGATGAGGATGCAAACGTTTATATTGCCGATGCAGGCAATAAGCGTGTGGTCGTTTTGGATAAAAACTACCGCGTGATCCAGATCCTTTCCACTTATACGGACGAGAACGGTGCAGAGAAGTCCTTTGAGTCTCCGCACGGAATCTCGATCACTGACAGTGCAAATACCCCCGATCACAGAAGCCACGTGTATATCTGTGACGATAAGACCAAGAGAATCGTTTGCTTTGAGCGTACTGCTCTCCTTGGGAATACGGATGGGGAATTCCGCGCTGAAAAAACCATTCTTAAGCCCGAGAGCAAGCTTCTGAAGGACGATGCATATACCCCCATTGCTCTCTCCGTAGATAAATACGGAAGAATTTTCGTTGTTTCCCGCGGTGCTTACGAGGGCATTATCGTAATGTCCGGCGAGGGTGAGTTTACCGGATTTATCGGTGCGCAGAAGGTAACCAAATCCCTTCTCGACCAGATCTGGAGCAAGCTGATGAGCGCCGAGCAGAGACAGGACGAGGTGCAGAACACCGGTTCTGCTTACAACAACATCACCGTAGATGCGGATGGATTTATTTACATCACGAACAACGGTCTTGAGGCGGCTCAGCAGTTCGCCGCTATCACCTCCAAGGAGGCGACCCACTCTCCCGTCAAAAAGCTGAACTCCTCGGGTGATGAGATCATGGCCCGTAACGGTTTCTTTGACTGCGGCGGTGAGGTAGACGTTCTGGAGGACTCGCTCTCCAGCATCATCGACGTAGCTGTAGGCCCTGAGGGCACTTGGTCGATTTTGGACGAGAGAAACACCGGTCTTGTTAAGCGCAGCCGTATCTTTACCTATAACTCCAATGGTGACCTTTTGTTTGCCTTTGGTGATAAGGGCCAGCAGCTGGGTAACGGCGAGGCCTACGCAGGCTTTACCTATCAGCATCTGCAGAGCACGGATGTGAACGGCAATAAAAAGGACGTTTACAACATTCTGACGCTCGATACGAAGAACAACTCCAACGAGATCACAGTCTTTTCTCCAACTCCGTACTGCGAGAAGATCATCGAGGCGCACAGGTATCAGAACAACCATATGTACGATGAAGCCATTGACATCTGGAAGGAGATCTTGAAGCTCAACAACAACTTTGACCTTGCGTATATCGGTATCGGTAAGGCGCTCTATAGCCAGAAGGAATACGCAGAGGCCATGGAGATGCTCAAGGCAGCCTATGAGATCGACCAGTATTCGAAGGCGTTCGGTGAGGTTCGCAGCAATATCATCGGAAGCTATCTTCCTTTGATCGTAATTGCGATCATCGCTCTCGTGGTTCTTCTTCTTAAGTTCCTCGGCTATGCAAAGAAGCTGAATAAGAAGACCTCTCTTAAGGTTGGCAGAAAGACCTATTGGGAAGAGCTTATATACAGCTTCCACCTTATTTTCCACCCCTTCGACGGCTTCTGGGATCTGCGTCACGAAAAGCGCGGCTCCGTAAGAGCAGCCTCCACCATTCTCGGTATCACCGTATTGGCCTTCTTCTATCAGGCCATCGGTCAGGGCTACATCTTCAATCCGAGAGGGGATTATTCCACTGTTTTACTGCAGGTAACGGCCGTTCTCGTTCCCGTGCTCCTCTGGTGCGTGGGTAACTGGTGTCTGACCACCCTGTTTGACGGTGAGGGAAGATTCAGAGATATTTATATCGCTACCTGCTATTCGCTGGCTCCCTTGCCCTTCTTCGTAATTCTTTCCACCATTTTGTCGAACATCTTCTCGGATGCTTCGATCATCAATCTCTTGATCGCGATCGGCTATGTATGGGTTGCAATGCTTCTGTTCTTCGGTATGCTTGTCACTCATAACTACACGATGCCCAAGAACATTTTGATGGTGATCTGCTCGATCGTAGCCATGGTCGTTATCATGTTCGTTGCCATCCTGTTCTCCACGCTGATGATCAAGGTTGTAACCTTCCTTGTTTCCATATTCTCGGAAATAGGAAAACGAATTTAACAGAGGAGGTAAAACAATGAAAACGAAATTGAATAGAATTTTATCCGCTTTGCTTCTCTCTGTGATGCTGTTTTCCTCCGTCTCCGTGTTTCTCCCTCTCGTAGCAAGTGCTGCGATCTCCGAGAGCTACGTGGCCGATGCCAATGCGAAGGATGCCAATGCAAAGGATGTTGTGGCAGACGCTATGAAGACGGATCGTACTGCCGAGAAGGCTTTGGCGTACGATATCGAAATGAAGTACGTCGATTCTTATACGGACGGTAAATTCACCATTTATGTAAACCGTTACACGGGCGTTCTTTATTATAAGAATGAAGCCACCGGCCAGATCCTGACGAGCAATCCCACGGATCCTCAGCTTGCCGTGAAGGATGGTGCGTCCGCAAAGAAGCTTCTTTCCCAGATCACGATCGATATGTTCGAAAACTCGAACACGAGTAAGCATTACACCTACGATAGCACCACCGAGGCGGCTGAACGCGGTCAGATCACGGTTTCTGCTATCAAAAACGGTCTGCGTGTAAACTACGCGATCGGTATCACCGATAACCGTCACCTGCTTCCCAACATGATGACGGTGGATCGCTTCAACGAGCTCTTCCTGAAGCCCTTCGTCAGAGAGATTCAGCGTGAGTGGACGAAAGAGGTCAACACGATCGGCGCCGAGCTGAGTGACGTCGTGTATATGTATTCCAATAACGCCGGTGCGAAGGATGAGAATGGCGACTACAGTCTTCTTTTCGCATTGAAGTATATTGGTGTCGGCATGATGCATTTCAAGAATGCTGATGTGAAGGCTGCTGCAAACAATATGTATCAGCTTTTGCAAAACTATTCCGTGGATGCGGCTACCGGAATGTATGTCCTGCGTCCGAACCTCTCCAACAGCATCAAGGCAGACAACGCTAAGCGTCTTCGCGCCCTTTGTCCCGACTATGATTTCGATCAGATGTACGCAGATGAGAAGGAAGCCGGCTACGTGCAGGAGGTGGAAAACATTCCCGTTCTGCGCTGCGCGCTGGAATACACTCTCAATGCAGACGGTTCTCTGAACGTATCTCTTCCCGCAAACTCGATCGTATACGACGAGTCCTTCTACACCTTGGATTACATCACCGTTCTCCAGTATTTCGGCGCAGGTAGGATGCTTGATAAGACCTACGATGATGCAGGAAAGGTGACGGGAGAGGCCGCTGTTGAAGGTTATCTCTTCTATCCGGACGGAAGCGGAATGGTTCTGGATTTTGCTGATTTTGGCGGCCAGACCTTCAAGCTGCAGAACAATATCTACGGTAACGACTCTGCATACTCTTCTTTTGATGACACGATTAACTATCGCGGTGAGAAGATCACGATGCCCGTATACGGCATTGTGAACAAAGCTCCTCTTGGAGATAAAACCGTGACTAACGGTTTCTTTGCAATCATGGAGGAGGGCGCGGCAATGTCTACGCTTTCCTATGCTGCTGACTATTCCGTGCACAATTATCTCTACGCATATCCCACGTATACGCCTTATCCCTCCGATGTTTATAATCTTTCCAGCACCATCTCCGTTGGTGGTCTTGGCGAATATATCATCGTTTCGGAGTCCAAGTATACCGGCGTATATAAAACTCGCTTCGTTATGCTGACTGATCCCTCCCTGCAGACCGCTGCACAAGAGGCAGGACAGACCTATTACGAGTCGAGCTACGTTGGCATGGCTAACTATTATCGCGACTACCTGAAGAATAACGGAACCCTGAAGGCGATGACGGATCTGAAGAGCACGTTGCCTCTTTACGTTGAGACCTTCGGCTCCATGGACGTTATGGATCGTTTCCTCACCTTCCCGGTAACAACCTCCATCCCGCTTACTACGTTTGATGACGTGGAGACGATGTATAAGGAGCTGTTGGCGGCCGGCGTGAAGAACGTGAACTTCCGTCTCACCGGCTTTGCAAACGGCGGTATGTCGCACACCTATCCCGTAAAAACCAGATGGGAAAAGGCATGCGGCGGTACGCGTGATCTGGAGACCTTGGTTAAAAATGCAGCGGCATTGTCCACGGGAGATCAGAATTTCGGCTTGTTCCCCGAGTTCAACTTCATGTATCTCACCAAGACTGCAACCTTTGACGGTATTTCCGTGAAGGGTAATGTAGCTTGCATGGTAGATAACCGTTACGCCTCCAAGCAGGTGTTTAGTTCTGTTATCGGTGGATACGAGGATCTCCTTTCTCTCGTTATCACGCCCGATAAGCTTTCCGATCTTTACGCAAAGTTCTTTAAGAAATATGATAAGTATGGCATTTCCAATCTCTCGGTTTCCACGATGGGTACGGATCTGAACTCCAACTTTGACGAAAAGAACAGCGTAAACCGCGAGGACGCGAAGAACTACGTTGCTTCCACCCTTGCAACCATGAATAAGGAGTACAACCTTATGTTGGATGGCGGTAATGCATACACACTGAAGTATGCATCCCACATTCTTAACATGGCAACGGATTCCAGCCATTATCGCTACTCCTCGTACACCGTGCCGTTTGTGGGCATGATCCTGCATAGCTATATCAGCTATGCAGGCACACCTCTGAACTACGCAGGTAATGCACAGTATGATGCACTTCGTTACATCGAGAGCGGTGCATCACCGTACTACATCCTTGCTTATCAGGAAGGCAACATCAAGAAGCTTAAGGAGGATCAAAACCTCAGTAAGTATTACGGTGTAACCTATGCAACCTGGAAGGATAGCGTTGTTGAGACCTACAAGTATATCAATGGCGCCATCGGCAACCTTCAGGATTACGAGATCGTGGATCACACGGTTCTCGTGGCTGAGCGCGTTTGGGATGTAGATGAGGTAGAAAGAAACTACTCCGCGCAGAAGGCTCTCTTCTTTAAGACCGCCAAGACTGAGATCGAAGAGCAGATCACAGAGAAGCTTGCACAGATGAATACGGCAGGTCAGCGCGGATACGGTTTGAAGGTAACGATCGACAGAGAGCTTCTTCTTGCTCTTTTCGCGGCAGCCTCTCAAAGAGATGAAAACGATGCAAAGCTTGCGGATCTCAAGACTGAGATCGAGACCTTCTGTGCTTCGATCGAGGCAAATTACACCGGTCTTGATGCAAGCGGTAAGACGCCTGACGATGCGGCTTGCCGGTATGAAACGCTTGCGATCGCATCCTTTGCTGCAGATCTTGATTTCTCGTTCTACGTAACGAACTCCGAGGCAAATGACAGAGCAGACTATGTAGATACCAACTATACCGTGGATAACGGTAACGTTGTTATGGTTACCTATAAGAAGGGTGACTCCGTTGTGAGATTCATTCTTAACTACAACAGCTATGCAGTTACCGTGCGTATGAACGGCAAGCTTGTCGAGATTGCAAGCTATGCCTACGAAATTTATGAATGAGGAGGGATGAACGATGAGTGATTTGAATTCCACTGTAACCGTCAAGCGCCGCAAGGCATCGCTTGAGAAAAGAAAAGCGCGTTCGGGTTATTTCTTCGTTGCGCCCTTCCTGATCGGTCTCGCCTTGATCTATATTCCCATGCTGATCGACTCCATTTGGTTGAGCTTTTCTTACGTAAAGCAGACCTTGGGCGGCGCTGAGGAATACGTAGGCGTTGGCTTTGAAAACTACGTTACCGCTTTCACGGATAAGACCTTCGTTTCAACGTTGATCTCCGGACTTCAGCAGCTCGTTCTTGAGGTGCCCGCCATCATCGTGTTCTCACTGTTCATCGCAGTGGTTCTGAACCAGAAGATGTTGGGACGTGCAGCATTCCGTGCGATCTTCTTCGTTCCCGTTATTCTGTCCGCCGGATTGATGGAGACCATCAATGCAAACGATATCGTATCGGGTGCTATTCAGGGCGGTGTGGACGACGGCTCGGGTCAGGAGAGCAGTGCATCGCAGATCATTTCTGTCATGGACTTTCAGGCACTCTTTGCCAACATGAAGGTTGGTAAGGAGCTGGTGACCTACGTTGTAGATCTCGTAAACAGCATTTACGATATCATCAACGATTCGGGTGTACAGATGCTGATCTTCCTTGCAGGTCTGCAGTCGATCTCTCCCGCAATCTACGAGGCCGCACAGATCGAGGGTGCAACCGGATGGGAAACATTCTGGAAGATCACCTTCCCCATGATCTCTCCCATGATCCTGGTAAATGCAGTGTATACGTTGATCGATGCCTTCACGAAGTCAGGAAACAGCGTTATGTCGTTTATCGACAACGTATTCCTTCCTCATGAGCAGTCGGCGATGTACTGGATATACTTCGGTATAGTAATGTTACTCGTTGCCCTGGTAGCGGCAGTAGCATCCACGTTTATCTTCTACCAGAGAAAAGATTAAGGAGGTGCTGTCATGGATTCTAATACTCCTGTAGTTACGAAAGAAACCAAGAAACGTATCCGCGTGGATTACGAAGGCAAGCTCTCCTTTAAAGAAAGACTGAAGAATAAGCTTAAGGCTTCCAACACCTGGATCAAGGCTGCGATCAACGTGATCCGCTTCCTCCTGATGCTTGGCGTTTCGTACGTTATTCTTTATCCATTCTTTGCAAGAATCGCATCCTCCTTTATGACTAAGGAGGACCTGGTAGATGCCACCGTTGCGCTGATCCCCAAACACTTCACTTTGGATACTTATAAGTATATTATCCTGGAGAATGATTATCTCAGCGCACTCTTCACCACGGCAACGATCGCTCTTCTTTGCGCCTTGGTGCAGACCTTTATCGCCTGCATGATCGGATACGGTCTTTCCAAGTTCAAGTTCAAGGGAAATACGGCAGTTCTTATTGCCGTTGTTGTAACGATGGTTATTCCTCCCAGAGTTTTGGAGATTGCGCTTAGCCGTCACTTCTACTACTTTGATCTTGGCACCGTGCTTGTTTGGGATTATCCCGGTATCCTTGAGCTGATCTTTGGTCATCCCATCGATATGAGAGATACCTATTGGCCCTTCCTGATCATCTCCTTCTGTGGCTTTGCCTTCAAGAACGGACTTTATATCTACATGATGCGTCAGTTCTTCAAGGGCGTGCCCGATGAGCTGGAGGAGTCGGCGTACGTGGATGGCTCGGGTGTGTTCCGCACCTTCTTCCAGATCATCCTGCCGCTTTCCGTGCCCATGATGATCACGATCTTCCTGTTCTCCTTCTCCTGGCAGTGGACCGACCAATTTTACGTGGATGTCTTCCTTCCGGACGCTGACAAGAAGATCCAAACCATGTTTGAGCTTTATAGCCAGATCCCCGAAACACTCAAGGATCCTACCTTCCCGGGATGGACTCTGTATGAGAACGCGATCAAGAATACCAGCAGCTTGCTGATCATTCTTCCTCTGGTTATTATTTACCTGTTCTGCCAGAAGTACCTCGTACAGGGAATTGAGCGCTCCGGTCTGGTCGGCTGATTTTTGGCTTCGATCCTTTGGTCTGTTTTTTCGTTTTCCTCTCCTCGACGTACCCTCGTACGCCTATCGGGGAGAGGAAACGGAAAACGATCTATAGGATCTATACCCAACCCGTACGATGACGGAAAATCAATTCTAACATAGTAAAAAAGCCTCCGCTTTTCACTTGGCGGAGGCGCATTTTTATTTATTGCTTGATTTATTAGAAAATTGAACGAAAAAGTTGTATTATTTCCCTAAAATTGATATTAAGTCTTGCAAAAAGAAGTGATTTATATTAAAATATAAATAGAAAAAGGAGAGGAGGATGGTATGAAGCTTTTGCATCTTTCGGATCTGCATCTCGGTATCCGCTTATGCGGATATTCTATGATCGATGATCAGAAATTCATTTTGAATCACATCCTTACTCTTTGTGATGAGGAGCATCCGGATGCCGTTCTGATTGCAGGCGACGTGTATGACCGTCCGTTTCCTCCGATCGAAGCGATCTCTCTATTTGGCGAATTTTTGAGCGGTCTGCACGCACGTGGCATAGAGGTGTTTGTCATCGGTGGAAATCACGATAGCGTGGAGCGGCTTGCCTTTGCCTCGGATCTGATCGAGGGCGCAGGCGTGCATATTGCGCCGCCCTATAACGGCTCTCTTACGCGCTATACCGTGAAGGATGCGTATGGAGAGGTGGATATCTGCCTTTTGCCGTTTTCTCATCTTTCGGAGCTTCGCCGTTTCTTTCCCGAGCAGAAGCTTGCCACGATGCAGGATGCATACGCCGCGATCTTAGCGGCAGAGCCGCCTGCAACCGATCGGCGCACGGTGCTGGTTTGCCACCCCTTTGTTGCGGGCTCGATGCCCTCAGATTCCGAGGATATCTTTGTCGGTGGGCTCGACGTTGTTGGCGAGGACGTTTTTTCGGGCTACGATTATGTTGCGCTCGGACACATCCATTCGCCGCAGGTGCTGAAAAATCCCGCCCTGCGATACTGCGGCACGCCGCTTGCATATTCCTTCTCGGAATGCGGGCAGCAGAAGTCTGCCGTGTTTGTAACGCTTGAGGAAAAAGGCAAAGCCGTGGTGACCTTGAAGCCACTTTCTCCAATGCGCCCTATCAAGGAGCTGCGCGGTGCTTTTTCGGAGGTCTGCAATAAGGATCATGCCGAAGCCTTTGGCAAGGATGCTTATATCCGTGTCACTTTGACGGATGAGGAGGATATTCCCGAAGCGCTCGCGCGCTTGCGTGCATACTATCCCTATATTTGCAGTATTCGGTACGATAACCGCCGTACGCGCGAAACCGCTGCTATCACAATGCCCACGGCAACGAAGGAGAAGGATCCCGTTGCTCTGTTTTCGGAGCTGTATCGTTTGCAAAACAACGCAGAAATGAGTGAGGCACAGTCTGCTGTGCTTGTCGATATGGTAAACGAAGTGTTTGGAGGTGGCGTATGAGACCTCTTTCCTTAACGCTCTCGGCCTTTGGCCCGTATGCGGGCGAAACTACGCTGGATATGCGCGGTCTTGGTGAGCACGGTCTGTATCTGATCGGAGGCGATACGGGTGCGGGTAAAAGCACCTTGTTTGATGCGATCTCCTTTGCGCTCTACGGCGAAGCACTCACGGAGGGGCGCGGTGGCGATAGCCTGCGCTCGCGCTATGCCGAGCCAACCGCACAAACCTTTGTTTCCCTAACCTTTTCCTATGCGGAAAAGGAATACACGGTGCGCCGCAACCCCGAATATATACGGCTTGCCAAGCGCGGAAGTGCCACCACCAAGGAGCGCCCGGCCGCAACGCTGACGATGCCGGACGGTGCAACCGTTAACGGTGTAAAGGCCGTCAACGATAAGATCTCCGATATTCTCGGGGTGAGCGCTGAGCAATTCGTTGGCATCACGATGATCGCGCAGGGGGATTTTCGCCGCCTGCTTCTGTCCGGCACGGAGGAGCGCCGTCATATTTTCCGCCGCCTCTTCCGTACCGACCGATACAATTTGCTCACCGAGCAGCTGAAGAAAAAAAGTACCGCTTTGCAAAGCGAAGTCTCGCTTCTCAGAAAAAGTATTTCCGCGCAGCTGGAGGATCTTCCGTCCGCTTTCGACGAAAAAACGGAGGAATTGCTTCTGGATGCCAAAGAGGGAAGAATGGAAGGCGAAGCGATCCTTTCGCTTCTCGAAAGCCTTCATACGCAGGAAAAGATCGCCCTTGAAGCACTCGAAACGGAGAATCAGACGCTGCAGCGTCGCATGACAGAAACGGAGGCTGCCCTCACGCGGCAGACCGAGTGTAAAAACGCCGTTGCCACCGCGGAAAAGCTAACCGCAGAGCAGGAAAAGATTCAAACCGAGCGTGCCGATCTTGTTCTTGAAAAAGAGAGACTCCTTTCGAAGGATGCGTTGATGCGGGAGCTCGCCGATACCATCCTGATCGAGAAAAAAGCGTTGCCGAAATACGAGCAGCTTCAAAAGGCAGAAAAGGCATATGAGGCCCTTGTCGAAGCGCGTATGCGCGCTTTGAGGAAAAACGAGGCTGCGATCGAGACCTGCATTGCACAGGCCGAGCAGGTA
The DNA here is from genome assembly GCA_017938205.1 of Clostridia bacterium. Classification (GTDB taxonomy): domain Bacteria; phylum Bacillota; class Clostridia; order Oscillospirales; family CAG-272; genus UBA1740. The sequence continues at coordinate 26,476 of JAGBCA010000012.1, read as the reverse complement.
GAAAAAACAGAAAAACGCATCGCCGAGGCTACGAAAGCGGCCGAGGAACATCGCAAATGCGAAAAAGAGCTGGACGGATATCTTTCAAGACAAGGACAACTCAAGCGGCTGTTGGCGGCCGAGAAAGAGCACGGTGATGCCGAGAAACAATGTAAGAGCCTCTCGGAGGAATACGAGGCGCTTTGCACCGCCGAGGAAACGGCAGCCGAGATCTATCACACCGCCCACCGCGCGTATCTGGATGGGCAGGCAGGTATTTTAGCCGCCGCGCTTGCAGCGGGCAAGCCATGTCCGGTCTGCGGCTCAACGAAGCATCCTTCGCCCGCAAGCACTTGTGATTTAGTGCCAACAAAGACAGAGGTGGACGAAAAGCGTGCAATTTGGGAAAAACGTGCCGACGAACGCACGAAGGTTTCCGAAAAAATCAGCGCGCAGAAAGCATTGCTTCAGCGCGCGGATGAGGAAATAAAAACGCTGTCGCAGGAGCTTCTCGGCGCGGATGCCGCACCCGATGCGGCGGCAAAGGAGAATGAAAGACTTTCAGTCAAGATCTCCTCGTTGCGAGAGCGCATCGAAGTGTATGAAACGCTTTTAAAAGACATCCTGCATCTTCCCGAGGTGCTTGCAAAAGCCAAGGACGCCTTGAAAAAGGCAGAGGAAGAGAAGGAGCTTTCGCGCACGGCTCTTGCCGAATGCGATTCGCGCCTGCTTGCTGATGGCAAGCACATAGCTGCTTTGAAGGATGAGCTTTCCTTTGAAAGCTATGAGGCCGCGATCAAGCATATCGAGGATAAAGAGAGAGTTCTTTCCGAATACCGTGAAAACATCGACAAAATACAAACAAATATTGACAATTTGAGCAAAAAAATTGAAAACGGAGCCGGTAGGCTCGCTGAGCTTTCGCGCATTTCTGCGGCGTACGATGAAGAAAAATATCATCAACTATGCGAGCAGAAAAATGCAGCCTTGTGCCAAAGAGAGGAAACGGACGAAAAGATTCGCGCCTCTGTTGTTCGAGTATCAAAGCTTGCTGACACAAAGGAGCGCGTAGAGCAGCTTCTCGATAGGCTTTCCGACAGCGAACAAAAGCTGCGTGTTTACGCTCCGCTTGCCGATACGGCGGCAGGCACGCTTTCGGGCAAGGAAAAGATCATGCTTGAAACCTATGCGCAGATCTCCGCCTTTGAGCGTGTGATCGTCAGAGCCAACCGCCGTTTTAGCGAAATGAGTGGCGGTCAGTACGAGCTTTGCCGCCGCGCAGAGGCCTCAGATGCACGCACGCAGTCGGGATTGGATCTTGACGTCGTGGATCATTACAACGGCAGTCGCCGTCCCGCCTCTACGCTTTCGGGCGGCGAGAGCTTTATGGCTTCGCTTTCGCTCGCGCTCGGTCTTTCGGACGAGATGCAGGCTGCCGCAGGCGGCATCCGTATGGAGTGTATGTTTGTGGATGAGGGCTTTGGCTCGCTCGACGAGGAGAGCTTAAAGCTTGCTCTTCGCGCGCTCACGGCGCTTTCCGAGGGACGCACGCTGGTCGGTGTGATCTCGCACGTTGCGTACCTCAAGGAGCGCATTCCTAATCAGATTCTCGTAACGAAGCAGAGAAACGGCGGCAGCACCATCTCGCTTCACTTAAACAGCTAAGGTAAAAACAAAAGATGAGGTATAAAACGATGAAAAAAATCAGAATGGGTGTGATCGGCCTTGGTAAACGAGGCACAAGCGTGATGAAGGACGTGATCCTCGGATTTGATGACGTAGACGTAGTTGCTCTCTGCGATTCCTACGAGGATCGCGTGGATGCGGCTAACGCCATCGTAAAGGAGCAGCGTAGGCACGATGCCGAGATCCGCACCACCGATTACCGAGAGGTATTGAAGGACACAACTCTTGACGCCGTGTACGTAGCAACCGCTTGGGAAACGCATATCGTGATCGCGATCGCCGCAATGCGTGCGGGTATTCCCGTAGCAATGGAGGTTGGCGGTGCTTGCGATCTTCGCGAGTGCAACGAGCTCGTTGCCGCCTACGAGGAAACGGGCACGCCGATCATGCTGATGGAAAACTGCTGCTTCGGCGCAGATGAGCTGATGGCAACGGCCATGGTCAGAGACGGCGTATTCGGAGAGATCGTGCATTGCCACGGCGCGTACGGGCATGATCTTCGCGAGGAGATCACAACCGGCGGCGTCAAGCGCCATTACCGCCTTCGTCATTACAGCCGCCGAAACTGCGAAAATTACCCCACGCATGAGCTCGGCCCGATCGCAAGGCTTCTGAATATCAACCGTGGCAACCGTATGGTCAGCCTTACTTCCGTTGCATCCAAGGCGGCAGGCATCAAGGCATATCTGGATAAGCATAACTATGAGATGGACGAAAGCCTGCGTGGCGTGGAATTTGCGCAGGGCGATATCGTCACCACGATCATTAAGTGCGCAGGCGGACAAACCATCACCTTGACGCTTGATACCACGCTTCCTCGCTTTTACGGCCGTGAGTTCACCGTGCGCGGCACGGAGGGCTTCTACGAAGCGGATACGGGTGTCGTATTCCTTGACGGAATGGAGGAAGGCTTCGATACGCTTGAGATGTATAAAAAATATCTCGGAAATAACGAGCAGTACAAGAAGGATTATATGCCCGATATGTGGCTGAACATCACCGAGGAGCAGAGAATCAAGGGCCACGGCGGTATCGACTATTTTGAGTTCAAGGCCTTCTTCGAGTGTCTGAAGGAGAACAAGCCGATGCCCATCGACGTATACGACGCCGCTGCCTGGATGTGCATCACTTGCCTTTCCGAGGCATCCTGCGCCATGGGCGGTCAGCCGATGGCGATCCCGGACTTCACGAACGGCGCATGGGTCGGCCGCAAGCCCGAGGACGTAATGCCGCTCGGCAAAAAAAGCTGATGATCTAAGAGAGGACATAAAATGAAAGCAATCGTAAACGGAAAAATCATTCTGAAGGATCGCATCCTTGAAGGCTATGCCGTTCTTTATACGAACGTGATCGAGGGCATTCTGCCCGCAGATAAGCTGCCCGAGGGTGTTGAGATCCTGGATGCAAAGGGCGGCTACGTGGCCCCCGGTCTTATCGATCTCCATATTCACGGCTACCTTGGAAAGGACGTGTGTGACGGAGAGGCAGACTCTATCCGCACCATTGCGGGCGGCATCGTAAAGAACGGTGTCACGGGCTTCCTTCCCACAACGATGACGGTGGATATGAAGGTCATTCGCAAAGCCCTGGAGGTTTGCCGCGACCTCAAGGATGAGAGTAAGGAATGGCAGGGAAGTGCGATCCTCGGATGCCATGTCGAGGGGCCCTTCATCAGCGAGAGTAAGAAGGGCGCACAGGATGCAAAGTATATTCTTAAGCCCGATGCGGCATTTGTGAAGGAATACGCCGATATCATCAGGATCATCACGCTCGCCCCCGAAACCGATACCGAGGATTTCGCCGCGATCCGCGAGATCGCCCGCGATACCGACGTTGTCGTATCTATGGGACATACCTCCGCGGATTACGAAACGGCAATGAAGGGCACCGAGGCAGGTGTCAAGCACGTAACGCATCTCTTCAATGCTATGACGCCTCTGGCGCATCGCGCCCCCGGCGTAGTCACTGCGGCATTCAATACGGACATGACCTGTGAGCTGATCGTGGACACCTTCCACGTCAAGCCCTGCTTCTACGATCTTCTTTATAAGATCAAGGGAAGAAAGCTCTGCTTTATCACGGACTGTCTGCCCGCAGGCGGCCTGCCTTACGGTGAGTACACGCTTGGCGGAACGAAGATCATTTACCGTGACATCGTTTGCCGTCTGGAGGACGGAACGGTTGCGGGAAGCGTTCTTCCGCTGAACAAGGGCGTATTTAACGTATACACCAATTCGAGCATTCCGCTTTATGAGTGCGTCAACGGCGCATCGCTGAACCCCGCAACCGCGATCGGTCTTGAAAAAACCAAGGGCTCGATCGAGGTCGGCAAGGATGCGGACATTATTATCACCGATGCTGAATTTAACGTAAATAAAACCATCATAGGAGGAACTATCAGATATGAAGCTTAAAGTTCAGGCTAAGCTTGACCCCAAATTTGCCCCCCTCTCGGTCGTATGCCGCGATATGCGCGAGGCCACCAAGGAAAACGGGCAGGACATCGTTATCGGCGTTGAGAGAAACAACGGCTACACCACGACCTACAAGACCCGCATTTTCAAGGACGGAACGGGACACGACGAGGAGAACTTCAAGTTCGTTGAGCGCCTTGTAAAATCCCTTCTTTGGGTTGCCGGCGGCTATAAGGTGATCATCGCAGGCAGTGAGGTTGTCGGTGCGAAGATCCGCGCGGCATTCTCGCACGGAGGCCTTCGTGATTTCGACGTGAAGTTTATGGAAAGAGTGTACGAGCAGCCCTTCTCGGTGGAGGTCGTTGCATATGAAAACGCCCCCAAGGATAAGTCTGCCGCCGCACCCATCGGCCGCCATCTGGACGGATGCCGTATCGGCTTTGATGCGGGCGGAAGCGACCGTAAGGTGAGTGCCGTGATCGACGGTGAGAGCGTATATTCCGAGGAGGTCGTTTGGTTCCCGAAGCTGCAATCCGATCCCGAGTACCACTATGAGGGTATTCTCAACGCAATGAAGAGCGCGGCTTCTCATATGCCTCGCGTAGATGCGATCGGTGTGTCCAGCGCAGGCGTTTACGTTGACAACCGCATCATGGTCGCATCCCTCTTCCTTAAAGTAAGTGATGAGGATTTTGAGAAAAAGGTTAAAAATATGTATCTCGACGTTGCGAAGGAGATCGGTGAAAACATTCCGATCGAGGTTGCAAACGACGGTGACGTAACCGCCCTTGCAGGCGCGATGGATCTTGATGACAACGCGGTTCTCGGCGTGGCTATGGGTACGTCCGAGGCAGGCGGCTACGTAGATCCGGACGGCAACATCACCGGCTGGCTCAATGAGCTTGCCTTTGTTCCCGTAGACTTCTGCGAGGATGCAATGGTGGACGAATGGTCGGGCGACTACGGCTGCGGTGTAAAATATTTCTCGCAGGACGGCGTGATCAAGTGCGCCCCCTGGGCAGGCATCGAGATCGATGAAAGCCTTTCGCCCGCCGAGAAGCTCAAGGTGGTTCAGGGCCTGATGAAGGACGGCGATCCTCGCGCGGCTGATGTTTACGATACCATCGGTGCATATTTCGGCTACGCGATCGCATACTACGCCGAGTTTTATGACATCAAGCACGTTTTGATCATGGGACGTGTTACCTCGGGTGAGGGCGGCGTGATCCTTCTTGAGCGCGCTAAGGAGGTTCTCGATAAGGAATTCCCCGAGCTTGCAAAGAAGATCGAGCTTCATATCCCCGACGAGAAATCCCGCCGTGTCGGTCAGTCTGTTGCGGCAGCATCTCTTCCCAAGATCGGATAAGATCTATTCTTTTCAGTAAAAAAGCAGTCGGAAATGCAAAAAAATGCATTTCCGACTGTTTTTTATTCCTCGGTGTATTCCACAAGGCTTTTCTCAAGCTCGTCTGCCGTAATATAGGTGTAGCCAAGCTCGCGCATCACGCGCGCCATCTCCATTATCTTTTCTTCGGTGTCCGGCTGATAGTTGAAGTAATCGCTGTAGAAATACTGCTCATGCGTTCCCGTTCCGATAAATTCCTCACCGTTTCTGCTCTCATAGGTCGGCCGGAAATCGGAGATCGTGCTGTTGTTTACGGTCGGCCCGCCGCCAAGCGGCTTAAACCACAACCCTGTTTCGGTGTCCTTTACCGCAAGGAAGCTTCCCATGAGCGCCTTGTGTGCCTTCTCAGAAACGTGATTGTATGCGCAGATGGAGCTTGCAATGCCTTTGGTTTTCGTTTGGCGTGTGAAGAGCATCGTCTCGGGCTGGCGATTGTGCAGAAGTCGCTGCGCGTGTCCGTAGGGAAGCACGTCGGGGTTGCCGGTGTATTCGGTTCTCTTGCCATTGCTGGGGCTGATGATACGAACGCCACAGTCGTAAAGCGCTTGGCAGCCCGCCTTGCTGATCGGCAGCCAATGCGGGATCACGGCACGCGCAACGCTTCTCTCGCCCGCAAAGCGAACGATCTCGTTTATGATCTCCATATAGCTCGCCTTCACGTCCTCGTAGGTGGCGTTTACGTAAGGATAGTCGGGAAATTCCTGCTTTGCGTGAAAGGCAAGCTTCAGCCAATCCGCATTGGCCTCCCATTCTGCCTTGTAGGTGTCGGGCACCTCCTTCAGGGTAAATTCATCGTAGCCGTAGAAAAAATCGGTGCGGTAAAAAAGGTTCAGCTGCACCGTCAGTCCGTATGCATCGTGCACATTTTTCAGCATTTTGAGGAAGGGAACGTCAAAGATCGATTTTGGCATCGTGCGCGCAAGATCTCGGAGGCACCAGATACAGTCGTCAACGAAAAAATAGGCTGTTTTTTTCATTTTCTTCTCCTAAAAAAACAAATATTATGCCGCAGTGCCTTCGCGTGAGCGCGATATATGCATAACAGCGACAATCATGCCTTTATTATACAGGATAAATTTATCTTCGTCAATTAAGAAAAGTTAGGATTATAAGAACAAAACCCATATCTTTGCACTTTTTTGAAAAGCATCGGCTTTTTGGATAAAAAAAGAGAGAACGGAAAATGATCCGTTCTCTCACGAAGCTGTTTTTTAAAATTAAATCTTTGCGCGGATCTCATCCAACATATCGTTGAAGTGTCTTCTGCGAAGATGTGCGCAGATCTCGCCCTGGATCGCCCAGTTCATTTCACAGTTCTGTGCGCCGTAGTCCTCGGATTCTCCGCCGAAGTAGGACCAGGTGAGAATGGTTCTTGCGCCGGCATCGTAAATAGCCTCCGCGCCGATCAGCATCTCGTCCTCGCGACCGTAGGGGAAGGCGTAGGCCTGGAGCCAAACGTTGTGATCCTTGCCGAACTTTGCGCAGAATTCGAGGTTCTGCTTTGTCTTTTCAAAGTTGTATTTATAGATCTCCACAGGATCGGTGTATCTGCCGCACCAGTAGGGATCGCAGCCAACGTTATCAAAGTTGGGAACAGCAACCAATCTTTCGATGGTATCCATGCCCGTACCGGCAGTGGGAGCAAACATAATGCAGCCCGTGTTGATCATACCGTAATCGTGCGCGTAATTGGTCACCTCGGTGAAGTAGTCAACGAGCGTGTCCGCGCGGAACTGCGCAACCTCGTCCGTCAGCTCGGTGGGCATCTTCTTGCCGTATCTTTCCTCGAAGAGCTTCTGGCAGGTGGGGCAATGGCAGGACCAGCCGTGCTCCGCGCTGTTTACATAGCAGGGCTCATCCCAGAAGAGCGTCTTGCATCCGGTTTCACCAACGGCGTCGATCCAGGTTTTTGTGAATTTTCTGAATTCGGGCTGATTGAAACAGGGCTTGTAGGGTGTGGGCGTGCCATCGGCGAAGATCATCTTGCATTCGGGATGAATGGCCGTCCAGAAGAATTTATCGCCGGGGCCTCCGTCCATGCCCCAGTTGTCCATCCAAACCTCAAGGCCTGCATCCTCGGATGCCTTAACGATGTCCTTCATCAGCTTCGGGCGGCGGATCATATCGTTGTGCGTGTACATATGCACAACGGTGTTCATATTGTGGCGTGCAATGTCGCGCATATCTGCATCCACCTGATGCAGAAAACGGTTTCCGTGGTAAGCAGTACCGAGTTTGAGGGTTCTTTCCATAGCTAAATCTCCTTATATGTAAATAATTGTTTAAAAAATCAGATCTTTTCGCGGATTTCTTCGAGCATCTTATCAAAGTGACGTCTGCGAAGGTGTGCGCAGATCTCACCCTGGATGGCCCAGTTCATCTCGCAGTTTGCGGCGCGGTAGTCCTCGCTCTCACCGCCGAAATAGGACCAGGAGAGAATGGTTCTTGCGCCTGCATCATAGATGCCCTCCGCACCGATCACCATCTCGTCCTCGCGGCCAAAGGGAAATGCGTAGCCTTGGAGCCATACGTTATGATCCTTGCCGAATTTCTCGCAAAGCGCGAGGTTTTGCTTGGTCTGCTCGTAGTTGTAGCGGTAGATCTCCACAGGATCCTGCGTTCTCACGCGCCAGTAGGGATCGCAGCCCACGTTATCAAAGTGCGGAATGGCAACCATTCTTTCGATGGTATCCATACCTGTGCCGTGCGAGGGGGCAAACATAATGCAGCCCGTGTTGATCATTCCGTTATCGTGCGCGTAATCGGTGATCTCGGTGAAGTATTCCACGAGCGTGTCCGCGCGGAACTGTGCAACCTCGTCCGTAAGCTCGGTGGGCATCTTTTTGTTGTATCTTTCCTCGAAGAGCTTTTGGCAGGTGGGACAGTAGCATGCCCAACCGTGATCATCGGATTTCTGGAAGCAGGGCTCGTCCCAGAAGAGCGTCTTGCAGCCGGTCTCACCAACGGCGTCGATCCAGGATTTTGTGAATTTTCTGAATTCGGGCTGATTGAAGCAGGGCTTGAAGGGGGTGGGCGTGCCGTCCGAGAAGATCATCTTGCACTCGGGATGAATGGCCGTCCAGAAAAACTTATCGCCGGGGCCACCGTCCATGCCCCAGTTATCGATCCATACCTCGAGGCCCTGATCCTCGGAGGCCTTCACGATGTCAGCCATCAGTTTTGGGCGTCTGATCCAGTCGTTGTGGGTATACATATGAACCACGGTGTTCATATTGTGGCGCGCAATGTCGCGCATATCCGCCTCCACCTGATGCAGAAAACGGCCGCCGTGATATGCGGTGCCAAGCTTTAAGGTTCTTTCCATGAGCAAAGGTCTCCTTATAAAAAGTATTAAAAATTTAAATCAAAGAAAAACGGTTCGTTTTTCGTTTTTTGCCACCTCTGCGGCAAAGGCAATGCGATAGGCATCTGCCGCACTGTCAAGATCGCAGCAGCGGAAGTCGCGCTCGCCGCCGCCGAGAATATCAACGAAGCTTTCGATCAGCGCCATATCGCCGCCGGCGTGTCCTTCGTTGGGCGCCCCTGCCTTGATCGTTTTCTCGGTAAACCATTTTCCCTCGTGGGGAGCAATTTTTCTCAAGGTGATCGTATTGTCCTCGAAAATGCCGATGATCTCGCCCTCTGTGCCAATAAGATGCAGGCTTCTCTGTGCGCGGGATGCGCCGCCAACCATAGAGAAGGTCGCGGTCGCGCCGCCCTCAAAGGAAACACAAACGCTCTGATGATCCACGTTGTCCTCGCGGTCAAAATCCCAGGCGCAGATGCCGAAGGGGTTGTCCGTGGCAAGGCTCTTTTCCTTTTCCTCTCTCGAAAGTGGTTGCCCTTCGGTCGCGCCGAAGGCGTACATCGACCAGAATTCGTGCTCCAGGTAGTTGCTCTTCGCGGAGTAGGGGCAGCTGTCAATGTGAGGGCATCCGCCATAGCATCGATGTGTCGCACCCTTTGGCTTGTTTTCCTTGGTAAACTGAAGATTTGAGCCGAAGGAGGAAACCGCTACGGGGCGGCAGGGCGCCATCAGCCAGGTCATAATATCGAGATCGTGGCAGGATTTTGCGAGCAGCATCGGTGCAAAGCAGGCGCTCCTGGAGCGCCATTTTCCGCGCACGAAGGAAACGCCCATATGCGCGTACGCAACGTGCTCGTTCATCGTGAGCGAAATCGGCCGCCCGATCTTGCCGTCCAGGATCAGCTTTTTGATCGTGGAATAAAATTCGGTGTAGCGAAGCACGTGGCAAAGATGTACCGCTCTGCCGTTTTTCTTCGCAACTTCGCAAAGCTTGTCCATTTCCTCTTGGCTCACCGCAAGCGGCTTTTCGAGCAAGAGATCGTATCCCTTTTCCAGGGTCGGGATCGCAGTGGGAACGTGGAGCTGATCCATCGTTCCGTTGATGATCAGCTCACCGAGCTTCTCTCGTTTGCATAACTCATCTACGGAGGAAAAACAGTTCTCCTCGGGAATGCTGTATTTACTTTTCAGATATTCCGTGCGTTTTGGCGAGGGATCCACGAGACCAACGATCTTGAGCTTCCCGGGATCTTTCAGTGCAAACTCAGCATAGATGTCGGAGCGGTGACCTCCGCCAACGATCACGGCGCGGATAGGAAATGTATACATAAATGACTGTACCTTCTGCTCATCCAAAGAGGGGGGGGAGGAAGAGCGTGATTTTAAATTCGTGCGTCCTGTGCGGCGCATAGGGGGATCTTCGCATTGATCTGTATTATAAAGCGCATATGCACCCGTGAGTAGATTATCATAAAAAAACAGGAATGTCAAGAGATTTTAATTAAAAATAAAAATAAAAGCCTTGTCTGCAGCGGAGCAGACAAGGCTTCGTTTTTTTTTGGCATTCAGTGCTCAAAGTCCGCAAGCACGTCCGAAAGATGCATGGGCATCACAAGATGCTCGTGGCAGAGGGAGAAAAAGATCAGTGCGTGACCCGGATCGGCAAAGGCATCCGTCACCTCTGCGGTGTAGGTTGCGCCATCCTCCTCTGTCAGCTCGGCGCGTATAGAATACATGGGCGGCCGATAAGAGGAATGCAGATCCCTGCGGAAGAAGAGAACGTATCGATAGGTAAAGCCGTTTTCGTGAACCGTTTCCGTGCGAACCACGGTTTCGCTCAGTTTCTCAGATTGCTTCATAGAGTTGCTCCTTTTTGCGACGCTTGCTGCGTCGTAGAAACTATTGTATCACAAAAGGGACTCATATGGCGTAAAGAAGATGCCGTTCGTATCCTAATGCCTCTTTCAAATTAAACGAAACAATTGCAAAAATTGCTCTATCTAAGGGGATTTATAAAAATCCGCAGATAAAAAAACCACATCTTTTTGTTTTTTATACATCACTAAAACTAAATTTGCAAGGAAAAACGGCGTATTTTTGGAAAAGATACGCCGTATATGCATTTTTGCAAGCAAAAAGCAAGAAATACAAACTATATTTTTTCAAGCACGATCTCTGCCTCGGTGTTCGTTTTGCCGTCGGCGCGCACGGTTCGCAGGTAGTAAACGCCGTCCTTCATTGCACGGTATACGCGCAGCGTCTCTCCCATCGGCGCTTCCGTAAGATAACTGATAGATATAGAACGGATGCGCACCCCATCCATCGGCAGGAAGGTCGCGTACATATCTGCATAGCGCGTGTTGTTCATATGGCGGTTCTGATCGGTATCCGCATAGGAAACGGTGTAAGTACCAACCTCGGAAAGCTCAGCAGGCATACGGATGTGCGACACAGTAAGATCTAAGGGCGGCAGAAGCGGCAGGCCGAGAGGAAAATCGCCAACGCGAACGAGAGAGCGTTTCTCCGTGTCGATCAATGCCCAGATCGAAACGGCACGCCCGATGCAAACGCCGCCACGATTGAGCTGATAGCAACGCAAAAAGCTATATCCACGGCTCTCGCAGGGGAAGGTGATGGCCTCGAGTGCTTCATAAGGGTATACGGGCGCATCAAATTCCATACGCATGCGACTGATGATAAAAGCGCGGTTCATGGCTCTTAAATTGTCGTAAGACATTCCGCCGGCATTCAGCTGTGCCTGTGCCGCCGATTGTACGTAACGAAGCAGGGAAGAGGCACGGCAAACGCCGTTGTAATCCACGTCGTGAATATCTACGCGGATCGGTAATACAAATTCGTTCATAATATACACTCCAACATAAAACTGTATACCTATATTTTACACCAAAAATCTATGGTCTTCAAATATTGCAGGTGATAAAAATGTGAATTTTTTCTGAAATTTTGAAAAAGCGGTTGATCTTTGCCGCTTTTTGCGTTATCGCTCGAAACCTGCGATATCTCAACGCATACTTTCTTGATGAAATTCCCATTTTTTGGTATACTGATCAAAAAAGCGTAACGAAAGGATCTATCATGTCACTCAAGCGAACCAAGGGCCGTCTTTTTTTCTTTCTTCTCTTTGCGGTATTCTTTTTACTTGGAGGTCCCGCATTGGCGGAGGAGAGGGCAGAGACGCTTTCCGAACCGTCTGCGGTCCTCAGAGCGAAAAGCTATATTTACAGCGGCGAGATGCAGTACGTCACGCTGGATGCACTCTCGCATCCTTTGGAGGAAAAAGGACATTATTCCTTTGCCTGGTATAAAAACGGAGAGCTTCTGCCTTCTGCCTCCGAGGCGCTTCCGATTCGTTCTGTTTCCGATACGGGACTCTATTATTGTAAAGTAACATTTACATACAATGGAGAAACGACAGAAACAGTCACGGATTCGGTTGAAATCACGATGCAGAAAAAAACGGTGGAGATACCTGCGATCCCGCCTCTCGTGTATACGGGGTACCATCAGTTTGTGCAGATCTACGAGAGCGCGGAATACCGTGTGATTGATAATTCGGGTGCGCTCGCCGCAGGACGATACTTTGTCACCTTGGAGCTGAAGGACAGCGAAAACTGCGCGTTCCCGAGCGTCGAGGGGGCAGAGCTTTCGGCGGACGGCACGCGCCTTGTTGTGCCGTATACGGTGGAACGTGCACAAAACCTTTTTTCAACGCCGCCGAGCGTTCCTGCTTGCTATGAGGGGGAGATGCCCGCGCCGCAAGCCTTTGCAAAGTTTGGCGCGGTTCATTTCCGCTATTTTTCCGATGCCGATGCGACGTGTGAGATAACGCCGCCAACCCGTGCGGGCGTTTACTTCGTGCGTGCGACCGTGGATGGGGATGAAAACGTTCTTCCCCTGGAGTCTGAACCGCTTCGGTTTGAAATACTTCCGCTGACCGTTTCGGCTCTTCGTATGCTCTCACCGCCCACCCGCCTGTCTTATGAAGCCTTCGAAACGCTGATAACGGAGGGGCTGTCGTTGGTTGCCACGATGGCGGACGGAAGCACGCGTGCCGTCGAAAACGGCAGCCTTTCCGTTTCGTATCCGATCGGCGGCAACCGCTTGCACGCGAAGGATACCTACGTTCTTCTTTCGTACGGCGGCGCCGTTTTGCCACTTGCAGTTTCGGTTCGCCGTGTGCCGCTGGATCTTTCCTCCGTCACGTGGAGCACAGAGGGGTGGGTCTATGACGGTGTGGAAAGGGAGCTTCACGTTTCGGGGCTTCCGAGCGGAGTCAGCGTCAGCGGCTATCGCGGCAACCGTATTACGAATGCGGGGCTCTATACGGTAACTGCCGCGCTCTCCTTTGACCGCGAAAATTACGAAGGGCCGGAATCGATCTCATACACCCTGTCGGTCGAGAGGCAGGCCGTTCGTCTGCCCGTGATCCCTGCGGCGGTGTATAACGGAACGATCCTTTCCCCCATGGTTCGGCCCTCTGCTCTGTACGTGGCGGAGGATCTGCCGCGCGTTGTGCATGCGGGTGTATACGCCACCACTCTGCGGTTGACCGATCCGCAAAATTATCGGTTTGAGGGCGTTGCGGCGGACGTTGCCGAGATCCCATTCGAGGTTTTGCCGATGGAGCTTCGCGTGGCGATCGATGCGGTAGAGCTTTATCTCGGTGATCGCTTTGAGATGCCTTCGTATCGCGTGATCGCAGGCGTGCCTCTGGAGGGGGACGATCTCGGCCTCCGTGTAAGAGAGGTGGACGGTACGTTTGAGTATTATTTTGAAAATCCCGATTATAAGGTCACCTACGAGGGCGGTGAGGTGGAGCGTATCTACCGCTTGCCCCGTGCGGCCGAATCGGCTGTTTTTCTTGGGTTGACGGCGGTCATCCTCATCGTGCTCGGTATATTTTGTCTGATTCTTTTATATCGGAAAAGAATACGGTCGTTCGAGGGCGGCGCCGTAAGCACCGCAGAGCCTCGATGCACCTATCCCTTGTATACGAGGCGCGACGAGCCGAGAATTGCTTCCTCGGAGAAGGAGTATCGTCTTACCGAGCAGACCCCGCCCGTCGCTTGTCCCGAGACGAATGTGACGGAGGAAGCGGAGGATATGGAGGAAACGGAGGAGGCCGCCAAAGAGACCGAGGAGGACGCCTCTGCGGCGCAGACCTGCGTGGATGCCGTAGACGTTTCCACCGCAGATGCCCTGATCACGGATGCCTTGGCGGAGGCCTTGGTTATGGCAGAGGAAAGAGTGATCTACACGGAGGGAAGCCGTCACGGCGTGATCAACGTGGATACGCTTTCTGCCGCCTTTGCCCCGGGCGAGGAGGTGGACATCAATCGCCTCAAGAAGAAAAAGCTCATCGCAAAGGACGTCGGCTATCTCAAGGTGTTGGCGCGCGGAAGTATTGATAAGCCGCTCACGGTCTATGCGGATGATTTCTCCCTCGGCGCGATCAAAATGATCGCCCTCACGGGCGGTCGCACCTTCCACGTAAAAAGCCGCCCTATGCCGTAAGTCTTTCACGCATTGCTAAATTTTTAAAATAACTTGCAATCGCCTCTCATTTCTGCTACAATAAAAGAAAAAAGCAGAAAGGGAGGCGATTCTTTTGCGGATTTTGTATGAGGATAAGGACGTAATATGCGTGGAAAAGCCGATCGGCGTTCCGGTGCAGCCGGATCCGTCGAGAGATCGGGATCTTATGTCCTGTGTCAAGGAACTGCGCTCGCTTGCCTCTCTGTATCTTGTGCACCGTCTGGATCGCGGCGTGGGCGGCGCGGTGCTTTTTGCCAAAAATAACCGCGCGGCGGCCAAGTGGAGCGCCGCCTTTGCCGAAAGGCGCGTGGAAAAGATCTATTATCTCGTTGCGGCGGGCGAACCGCAGGCATCGGGCGAAATGCGGGATTTTATCCGCAAGGAAGCGGCCGCCTCCAAGGCGTTTATCACCAAAGGCGCGCACGGCGGCGCAAAGGAAGCGCATCTCTTTTACGAAACCGTCGCGCGTGCCGAGGACGGAGGTACCCCCTGCGCTTTGGTGCGCGTTCGGCTGACGACCGGGCGCTTCCACCAGATCCGCGTGCAGTTTGCCTCGCGCGGTATGCCTCTGTTCGGGGACGGTAAGTACGGCAGCCGCAAAAAAGGGTGTCGCACCGCTCTGTTTGCCGCAGGCTTGACGGGAGAGGGGCTTTCCGTAAAAACGGACGTTCCTTTTGAGGAATATCCTTGGAATCTCTTTGCAAAGGAAGCGTATGATATATGACCGAAAAGCTATATAATGAAAACGCCTATCTCACCGCCTTTGAGGCGCGTGTGCTCTCCGTCACGGAGGGGAAGGGCGGTTATCTTGTAGAAACCGATGCCACTGCTTTCTTTCCCGAGGGCGGCGGGCAGGGTGCCGATCACGGAACGCTCGGCGGCTTTTCCGTTCTGGACGTGCAGGAGAGGGAGGGGAAGATCCTTCATCTTCTTGACGGTGCGCCCACCGTGGGCGAGACCTTGCATGGCGAGGTGGATTTTTCGCTTCGCTTTGAGCGTATGCAGTGCCACACAGGAGAGCATATCGTATCGGGCATTCTCCACCGCTTGTACGGCGCGGAAAACGTTGGCTTTCACCTCGGAGACATCGTAACCCTGGATATCGATACGGTGGTGGATCGTGCCATGCTTGACCGCGTGGAGGATCTTGCCAACGAAGCGGTGTTCAAAAATATCCCTGTAGAGATCACCTATCCTGCGCCCGAGGAACTCGCTTCCATGACCTATCGAGCAAAGCTGGATCTTACGGAAAACGTTCGTATCGTCACGATCGAGGGCGTGGATGCCTGCGCCTGCTGTGCGCCGCACGTTGCACGCACGGGAGAGATCGGACTTATCAAGATCCTTGAATTTGAAAAGCATCGCGGCGGAACGCGCATCTGGATGCAGGCAGGCGCACGTGCCCTGCTGGATTACCGCGAGAAATATCGGAACATTGCGGCCATCGGTGCTGCACTGTCTGTAAAGCAGCACGAGAGTGCCGAGGCAGTAGAGCGCCTGTTAGATGCAAACGCACAGCTTGAATATGAGTTTAAGCAGCACCGCCTGCGTGCCGCTGCCGCACGCGCGGACGGTCTTGGCACCACAGAGGGAAGCCTTGCCGTGTTCCTCGAGGAGGATGCCTCGTATGACGAGCTTCGCGCGCTCTGTCTCGCCGCAAGGGATCGCGTTGGCGGCGTAACGGCCGCGCTTTCCAAAAACGGCGCGTCCTATCGCTACGTTATGTCCTCGGCGCATTTTGCGATCGAGGAGCGCCTTTCTTTGATCCATAGGGCGCTGATGGGGCGCGGTGGCGGTCGTGGCGGCATCGTTCAGGGCACGCTCGGCGCGAGCGAGGAAGAGATCCGTTCATATTTTTCAAAATTATAAAAACAAAAAAGGCAGGTAGAAATTACCTGCCTCTTCCAAATAACCAACGATATAAGCATATAAAGAATAGGATCGTTGCGCCCACCTGCACGAGCGGCCACAAGAAATCCAGAATAACGAGTGCTGCTAAAAATTTCATAAGGGTCTCGTTTCTGAAGACGAAAAAATGTCTTTCAGTCGTTAAAGGAGAGAACGATCTGCCCCTTCGTGGGCTTGAAGCAGGAGCATTTCACGCCTGCCGCCTCCAGCATACGGCGCGAAGCCGTGGTCGAGGGTGTATCGTGGTATTTGTCCGAAAGGTAAACGACCTCCTTGATGCCCGCCTGAATGATGGCCTTGGCACATTCGTTGCAGGGGAAAAGCGCCACGTAGAGGCGCGAGCCGTAAAGATTCTTTCCGCGGTTGTTGAGGATGGCGTTCAGCTCTGCGTGCACAACGAAGGGGTACTTCGTCTCCTCCTCCTTGCCCTCGCGTCCCCAAGGAAATTCATCGTCCGAGCAGCCCTGCGGAAAGCCGTTGTAGCCCGTGGAGAGAATGCGCTTGTTTTCGTCTACGATGCAGGCGCCCACCTGGGTGTTGGGATCCTTGGACCGCTTGGAGGCCAGAAGGGCAACCCCCATAAAATATTCATCCCAGCTGATGTAGCCTTCTCTTTTTTCGCTCATAAAAGCCTCCGTGTGATCTTTTGATCTAATATTAGCATAAAACAATTTGATTGTCAACAAAAATATAAGGAAAGGAGCTCTGCCGTGCAACCGTATGAAAAATGTATGCTCTGCGGCCGAGCCTGCGGCGTAAATCGCAATGCAGGTGAGATCGGCTATTGCAGAAAGGGAAGTGTGCCCGTGCTTGCCCGTGCCGCATTGCATTTCTGGGAAGAGCCGCCGATCAGCGGCACGCGCGGCTCGGGAGCAATTTTCTTTTCGGGCTGCTCGCTCGGATGCATCTATTGCCAGAACGAGGAGATCTCGCACGGCGGTCTCGGTGTTGAGGTGGAGAACGAGCGCCTGCATGCACTTTGTCTTTCTTTGCAGCGGCAGGGAGCACACAATATCAATTTCGTCACCCCAACCCATTATATGCCCACGGTGCGCGCCGCGGTTCTTGCGGCAAGAGAAAAGGGACTTTGGATCCCCACGGTATATAATACCTCGGCTTATGACAGCGCCGCCGCTCTTTCGATGATGAGCGGAGCGATCGATATCTATCTTCCGGACTTCAAATACATTCGTCCGGAGCTTGCCGCACGCTATTCGCTGGCGGAAAACTATCCATCGATCGCAAAGGCCGCCCTTGCCGAAATGGTGCGCCAGCAGCCGTTGCCTGTGTATGACGGAGAGGGAATGCTGAAAAAAGGAGTTCTCGTTCGCGTTCTCGTTCTCCCGGGTGCCACCGCAAATGCAAAGCTCACCCTGCGTTATCTATACGATACCTATGGAGATCGGATCCTCTACAGCATCATGCGGCAGTATACGCCTCGGCAAGGCTTGCCGTCTCCGCTCTGCCGCCGCGTGACCGAGGCGGAGTATGACGACGTTCTTTCTTACGCCCTGCGCATCGGCATACGCGATGCGTTTACGCAATCGGCAGAAAGTGCCGCGGCGGAATACACGCCGCCCTTTTCAAGGCTTGAGGGGGTCAGATAGTCTCCTCGTCCTCGCGGATCGTATAGTGCTTTTTTGCATATCGAAGATAGAGTATGCAAAGCGTATGCGAGGCAAGAAGCACAGCAAGATGCATGATGAAGCTGAGAACAATCGTGAGGATCTCTTCAATCGTATAAGTGCCTGCACTTGTAACAAGATAGGACACTGTTCGCAGGATCTCAAGGAAGATTTGTAAACAAAAGTATGTAAAAGGGATGCAAAATGCGGATCTTACCATGGGGATTTCAAGAGCAAAGAATGGCAAGTTAGCCTCGCTTTGTGAATCGAATTTCTTCTCGGCATCTGTATAAACGCGCTTTGCCAAAAGATAAAGCAGGAGAACGAAGCCGTAGATCACGCCGCATTCCACGAGCGTAACGATAGCGCTCATTGCAATTGCCTCGCCCGTGTTCAGATCGTCCGCAAGGTAGTAAAGATAGTGGTCGGGAAGATAGTAAAGCGCGCGGGAAAGCACGGGAAGAATGGGGAAGAGCCAAAGCCTCTTGTGCCCGGCGCGAGCGAGCAAAAGCATACCCGCCGCAGCAAGCAACGGAACGATCGCCTCTGCAAGATTGCGGATCCAATATACGAGATAAACGAGCCATTTGATGTCCAAATGCTCGGTGACTTGTGAATAGAGAAAGAACGCCGCCATCTGAATCACCGCAAGAAGGGCGAAAAGATAGCCGGACATCCGCTTGGTATAAAACACGTGCAGAGCACCTCCGTCTGAATATATGGATATTGTAGCACAAAAACAGCAGGATTGCAAGAGCCAAACAGAGTTATCCAACGGATCGGAACGATAATATTGTGAAGAAAATGTAAATTTTGACATTTTTCTGAAAAACTATTGCATTTTGATAAAAATTATGATATTATTTAAAGGCTGTCTTGCGGAAGGTGCCGTAGGGCAGACAAAAAACGCACATAGCGAATGGCTGAGCCGCCGGTGCTTTCCCGCGTAGGGAAAGTCGCGGCAGAATATCGCTATGGTGGAAAAAAACCAAGGAGGAACATAAAAATGTTCGAAATCACCATCAAGCAGCTGCTTGAAGCAGGCGTTCACTTCGGTCACCCGACCAAGAAGTGGAACCCCAAAATGGCTGAGTATATCTTTACTCAGAGAAACGGTATTCACATCGTAGACCTGCAGAAGACCGTGAAGAAGTTTGAGGAGGCTTATAACTATGTAGCCGAGATGGCTGCAGAGGGCGGCACGATCCTCTTCGTAGGCACCAAGAAGCAGGCAGCCGAGACCGTGAAGGAAGAGGCCCAGAGATGCGGCATGTACTTCGTAAACGCTCGCTGGCCCGGCGGTATGCTCACCAACTTCAACACCATCCGTAAGTCCATCAAGCGTCTGAAGGACCTTGAGCATATGCAGGCAGACGGAACCTTCGATCTTCTTCCCAAGAAGGAAGTTGCCAAGAAGGTAAAGGAGATCGAGGATCTCGAGAAGGCATACGGCGGTATCAAGGATATGGAGACCCTTCCTTCCTGCGTATTCATCGTAGATACCCGCAAGGAGAGAAACGCCGTTCTTGAAGCAAAGAAGCTTGGCATTCCGGTTGTTGCTATCGTTGATACCAACTGCGATCCCGATGATGCTGACTATATCATTCCCGGTAACGATGACGCGATCCGCGCTATCAAGCTGATCGGCGGCGCTCTTGCTGATGCTGTTATCGCAGCACACGGCGGTGCTACCGAGGAGGTTGCAACCGAAGAGGCTGTAGCTGAGGAAGCTACCGAGGCTTAATTTCCCCAAATAAAGAAAAGGAGAAAAGAAAATGGCTGAATTTTCCGCAAAAGACGTTGCCGAGCTCAGAAAGCAGACCGGCTGCGGTATGATGGATTGCAAGAATGCTCTAAAGGATGCAAACGGTGACTTTGAGGCTGCCGTAAAGATCCTTCGTGAGAAGGGTATGGCTGCAACCGCAAAGAAGGCAAGCAGAATTGCTGCTGAGGGCCTTGTTGATATCATGACGATCGGTGACGTGACCGCGATCGTAGAGGTTAACTCCGAGACGGACTTCGTTGCTAAGAACGCAACCTTCCAGGAGTTTGTAAAGGAGATCCTTAAGACCATCATCGCAAACAAGCCCGCTGACGTTGAGGCTCTTATGCCCTGCAAGATGGCTGACGGTATGACCGTTGAGGCCGCTCTCGCAGAGAACACCTACAAGATCGGCGAGAAGCTTTCCATTCGCCGCTTCACCGTGATCGAGGGCGTTGTTTCCTCTTATATCCACGGTATGGGTATGACCGGTGTTGTTGTTAACTTTGTTACCGACGTTGCTGATAAGCCCGGCTTTGCAGAGTTTGCAAAGAACGTTGCTCTTCAGACCGCCGCTATGCCCGTTCAGTACCTGAACAGAGAGGCTGTTCCCGCTTCCGTTCTGGAGGAGGAGAAGGCAATTCTTATCAAGCAGATGCAGCAGGATCCCAAGATGGCTAATAAGCCCGAGCAGGTTCTTGCAAAGATCGTTGAGGGTAAGCTTGGCAAGTTCTATGAGACCAACTGCCTTATGGATCAGGCTTACGTAAAGGACGATTCTCTCACCGTTAGCAAGTACGTTGCCCAGACCGCGAAGGAGCTTGGCGGCAGCATCGCCGTTGTTGGCTACGTTCGCTACGACAAGGGCGAGGGCCTTGAGAAGAGAGAAGAGGACTTCGCAGCAGAGATCGAGAAGATGGTTAAGGGTTAATTCGTAATTTTATCCCGCAATCGTTTTCTTCCATAAAAAAAGGATACGCGTGTATATACGCGTATCCTTTTTTTATACCTCCTCGTCGTGTGGAAGCCGAACCTCGGATCTTTTTTGAAATTCTCCGGGGGTCATCATGACGTGCTTTTTGAAAACCTTTGAAAAATAAGACTGCGAAGAAAAACCGCATTCGAGTGCGATCTCGGAAAGTGTCTTATCATTTTGCGCAAGCAGGTATTTCGCCTGCTTGATCCGCACATCCTCCAAATATTTCTGCGGCGAAGCTCCCATCACCTCAGAGAATATCTTCTGAAAATGATTGGGAGAATAACCGATCTGTGCACCAAGAGATTCCAGAGAAATGCTTTGCGCGTAGTTTTTCTCCATATGCGCGATCGCCGCCTGCACGGCACGCCCCTCTTTCTTGGAAACGGAGGGCATCACGCAAAGCTTTTTCTCACTGTCCCGCCCGATCAGGTACAAAAGCTCAAGGAGTTTAGCACAAACAAAATAGTTCTCCGTGTCCCATCCGTGCTTCAGAAGATGATGGTGCAGTGCCTCAAAGATCGGGCGGTAGCTCTTTTCATTGATCAAAGGAAAAAAGCTCGGTGCTTGCCAAAGTGTTTTTAAAAAAGGGGAATCCTCGTCCGGCTCAAGATAGAGGCAGTAGCATCGGAAATGAAGCTCACTGAAGCTTTTTTGTCCGGGCTTTCTGAGTATCAGCATTCCGGGCATCATCGGAAAGCTTTCACCGTCCACGTGCGAAACGGCGGTTTTTGAGCAAGAGAGAATGTAGTCCAGCTCAAAGGTGTGTACCGTGCGCTCAGGAGAAACGCTCACGGAGGAAAACTGCTTCGTGCTGTCGTATATACCGATCCTTGATATCGTTGCGACCCTCATAAGAACTCTCCTTTTTATTGATAAATTAAATTATACAATACTTTTGCTGAAATGTCAACAAAAATCGTAAGATTTTACAAAAACAAAATGAAATCCTTATATACGCCTCGTTTTGAAATATATTATAATAAAGGAAAACAATGAAAATACAAAGGAGAAACCTATGAAGGTAACAGACGTCAAAACCTTCGTTGTGGATTGCTTTCGCACGAATTTCGTGTTTGTGAAGATCTATACGGACGAGGGTATTACGGGCGTTGGTGAGGGAACGCTGGAATATAAGGAGCACGCGCTGGTCGGCGCGATCGAGCACCTGAAAAATTATCTGCTCGGCAAGGATCCGAGACAGATCGAAAAGCACTATCACGATATTTACAGAGATGCCTATTGGAGAGGCGGCGTCGTGCTGATGAGTGCGCTTTCTGCCGTGGAGATGGCGCTTTGGGACATTCTCGGCAAGTCGCTCGGCGTGCCCGTGTATCAGCTTCTCGGCGGTAAGGTAAACGAGGATTGCCGTATCTATATCAATGGATGGTTTGCGGGTGCAAAGACGCCTGCCGAGTTCGGCGCCAAGGCAAAGGAAGCCGTGAAAAAAGGCGTAACGGCGATGAAATGGGATCCTTTTGGAAAGAATTATTTACAAATATCCAATAAAGACCTGAATACGGCGCTGGAATGTATCGGCGCTGTGCGCGATGCCGTTGGCCCAGAGGTAGATCTCTTGATCGAGGCACACGGCCGCTTCGACGTGCCCACGGGCATTACAATCGCAAAAGAGGTGGCACAGTTTAAGCCTATGCTTCTCGAGGAGCCTGTTCCGCCGAACAATCTGGAGGCACTCAAGGCCGTGAGGGATAAATCCCCCGTGCCGATCTCGGCAGGCGAGCGCCTTTACACACGCTACGATTACAACGAGCTTTTCCGCCTTCGCGCAGCAGACTATATTCAGCCGGATGTTTCGCATGCAGGCGGTATTATGGAGCTGAAGAAGATCGCCGCGATCGCAGAGGCAAACTATATCCCCTTTGCGCCGCATAATCCAAGCGGCCCGATCGCCAATGCAGCAACGCTTCAGCTTGCGGCCTGCTGCCCGAACTTCTGTATTCTTGAAATTATGTATTCCGATGTGGATTACAGAAAACACATCACCAACGAAAATCTTATTTACGAAAACGGCCGTATCAAGATCGGAGATGCCCCCGGCCTCGGCATTGAGCTTTGCGAGGAGGAGTGCTTAAAGCATCCATACGTTGAGCATAACCTTCGCCACTACACAGGGGCGCTGACCGACATTCGTCCCCCGAAAACCGAATTTTATTTTTAAGGAGAAGAGGAAAATGAAAAAATACGAGGTTGCAGATCACGTACCGAGCTACCTTCCCGAGGATAGCGAATGGAAGCTCGTCTGGGCAGATGAATTTGACGGAACGGAGCTTGACCGCACGAAATGGGACTTTCGCCTGATGTTCTGGGGTGAGCGCTTTGATGCTTACACCGATCAGGGCGTTATCGTCCGTGACGGATGCGTGGAGCTTCACCGCACCGAGATCGACGGCCGCTACGTTTCTCCTCAGCTCCAAACGGGATACAACACCTTCGATCATATGAGCATGAACCGTACCAACCCTTGGGGGCAGGACGGTATCTGGCCGTTCGAGGAGATCCCCACGCCGAAATTCGTGCACCGCTACGGCTATTATGAGTGCCGTTGCAAATTTCAGAAGCACCCCGAGCTGATGTGGTCTGCCTTCTGGATGCAGTCGCCCTCCATCGGTGCGCGCATCGAGCCGGAATGGGCAGGCATCGAGTGCGATATTATGGAGTGCTTTGCGGTCGGTAAGGGCTCCACGGGTAATATCATGAACGGCTACGGCAAGCAGTACACGAGTGACGGCCGCGTAAAATACGATCTTCCCGAAACCGAGGACGGATGGCACACCTTCGCTATGGATTGGCGTGAGGACGGCTATACCTTCTACTGTGACGGCAAGGAGATCTCACGTTGCAATAAGCACGTATCTCACGTGCCCGAATTTTTGCTTCTCACAACCGAGATCCAGGGCTACCGCTCCGTCAAGCAGGGAAAATTCCAGCTTCTGAACGGCGGCGTACAGGAGGATCCTCCCTTCGTAATCAAGGACGAATTTGAGGACGACGCGTTTATCTGCGACTACGTGCGCGTTTTTGATCGCGTGTAAAGCAGACAACCGAGATCGAGAGCGCGATCACCCTCGAAGCGGGCGGTATGGGCGTTCCGAAGCTTGTTGACCCAATGGACGGCAGTATCTATGAGCTGCCCGATTCCATGGTGGAGCGCGATGCCTTCGGCAGCGCGGTGCTGCATCTTCTGCCGATCCGCGATTATCCTTTATTTTTAGTGTTTGGAGAAATCAAATGAAGTATGCTTTAATAACCGGCGCCTGCATCAATACGGGCGTCGCGATCGTTGAAAAATTCCTTTCGGAGGGGGTAGGCGTTGTCTTTACGGGAAGAAACGCAGAAAAAGTGGCCGCCGCAAAGGAAGGCTATCTTGAAAAATTCCCAGAAGCAACCGTCCTTGGCTACACGCTGGATTCGCTTCTTGACGAAAGAACGGTGAACGAGGCGGCGATCGACGCTCTCTTTACCACCCTTGACGAAAAGGGGATCTTTATCGAGCACCTCGTGCTGAATGCCGCCGATCAGGGGCTCGGTATGAAGATCTTTGAAAATCCTCTGACGGACTTTATGCGCGTTCTGAACACCAACGTCACATGGAATTATGCGCTTTGCGAGCGTGCCGCTCTGCGGATGAAGAAACACGGAGGCGGATCGATCGTTTTTGTCAATTCCAACACCGCCTACCGCGCGATCCCAGACCGCATTGCTTATGAAGCAAGCAAGGGCGGTCAGCTTGGTATGATGCGCGGCCTTGCGCTTGACCTCGGAAAGTACGGTATCCGCGTAAACGCCGTTTTGCCGGGGATGATCCGTACCGACCGCTGGGTGAAAAATCCCGATTTCTATAAGGACGTTCCCAGCCGCTTCACCCCCCTCGGTGACGTGGCAGACGGTGCGGATGTGGCGGATGCCGTCTGGTACTTTGCCGCCCACGCAAGAAACACCACGGGTGCAGAGCTTGTGGTAGACGGCGGCAATATGATCCAGCTCTATCCCATCATTCCGAAGGAGCAGTAAAAATGAAGATTACCTGGATCGGCCAGGCGGGCCTGCTTTTTGAAACGGCGGGAAAGAAAATTCTCGTGGATCCCTACCTTTCGGATAGCGTTGCAAAGATAGAGCCTGCCAATGCGCGCCGCGTTCCCGTAAACGAAGATCTGTTTGAAATCAAGCCCGACGTGATCGTTATCACGCACAAGCATCTTGACCACCTCGATGCGGAGACCCTCTGCCGCTTCTTGACCGCAGAGAGTCAAACGCTCGTCCTCGTGCCGGACGGCGGATGGCAGGAGGTAAGAAAATTCGGCGGAAGAAAAAATAACTACGTCCTTTTTAACAGCGGAACGACCTGGACGGAGGATCATGCCACGTTTCGTGCCGTCAGTGCCGAGCATTCGGATGCAAACGCCATCGGCGTGATCCTCTCGGCGGAAGGAAAAAAATTCTACGTCACGGGCGATACGCTGTATAGCGAGCGCGTATTTGAAAGCCTGCCCGAGGGGCCGATCGATATGCTCTTTTTGCCCGTCAACGGCGTAGGAAACAATATGAATCCAAGAGATGCCTATCGCTTCGCCGCGCGCGTTGGCGCAAAGAAAAACGTACCGATCCATATCGGAATGTTTGACGAGAAGCGCCCGGAGGATATCGAACTCCCGAATCGCGAAATTCTGTCCCTGTACGAACCGTTTCATCTGTAAAAGCACAGCCGAGTGATGCGTTGCATCACTCGGCTGTATTGTTATTCTATAGTAAGATCCTCAACCGTCCTTGTACGCACCGTTTGTTCGCTTTGATAGCCGGTTGCATCTAATTTGCAAAGCTTTAGGCCGCAAACGTCTGTGGCATCCACACAAGGAAATTTGTCGCTCGGCATCATATCCTCTCGCCAAAGATGCTCGTATTCCTTTGGGCGGTTTTCGGGGGATGCAAATTTTTCGATACCGCAAAGGCCTCCCGTTTCCCAACGCACGCACGTGTTCGAAACGGAAACGTCGGTTGCGTGGCGAATGTAGAGATTGTAAGGTGCGGATGCGGCCAGCCAATAATGGATCAAGGGGTCGATCAGTCCGTTTCCGAATACTCTCGGAACCGGTTTAATATAAAAAACACAATTTTTCAGCTGAACACCGCAAATGGAATCTCTCGTTGTTCCCTGAATGGTTGCAAGCCCATCGGCGTGGCAGGAGGTGTCGCGAATCGTAACGTCGCGGATCTTTCCTTCCTTTTGAATGACCATAAAAACGGCTGTTTTCGCGTGCCTGGCGGTAATGTGTGAAAATTCAACGTTTTCGATCAAGCCGAGAACACCGATCATATTGATGGCGCAGGCGCCTTCCTCCAAGGTGCAATTCGAAATGCGAATGTTTCTCACGGCGTGCGCCCTTGCGGTGGTAAGCTGAAGCTCTGTCCCGAGACCTGCATCCACAGAAAGATCTGCTTCGATGCCGTTAAAAACGCGAACGAGATTGGCTTTCGTTCTGCCAATACAATTGGAAACGGTAATATCCTCGCAATCTTGTAAAAGCGGTGTGAATTCTCCGTTGCTGATGGCAATGCAATCGTCCCCGGTCTGAATGTGGCAATCGGAAACCAAAATTCCCTTGCAAGCGGCGATGTTGATGCCGTCCGTATTGATATAGCTTAAGCTCGTTTCGATCGTAAGCCCTTCAAAGCGCGTATCCTCGCATTCGATTGCGCGAATGTTGTAATACGCCGCATTCATCAATCGCGTGCTTTGAACGGAAACGCCGCGGCAACGCTTCAAAAACATCATCTGCGGTCGGAAAAGATGCGGCTTATACCGTCCACTCTCGGTGATCGTGAAGAAATGCTCGGCGTTT
>JAGBCA010000011.1 GCA_017938205.1 Clostridia bacterium | reverse complement strand
GTGGGGTCACCGCATTCCCGCATTCTATTGCGATGCCTGCGGGGAAATGACCGTTTCCAAGACCGATATCGATACCTGCCCGAAGTGCGGTGCAAAGGTGCGCCAGGAGGAGGACGTGCTGGATACCTGGTTCTCGTCCGCTCTTTGGCCCTTCTCCACGATGGGCTGGCCGGATAACACCGAGGATATGAAGCGTTATTATCCCACGGACGTTCTCATAACGGGCTATGACATTATTTTCTTCTGGGTTGCAAGAATGATCTTCTCCGCGCTGGAGCACACGGGCAAAAAGCCCTTCTCCACCGTGTTTATCCACGGCCTCGTAAGAGATGCCAAGGGAAGAAAGATGTCGAAATCCCTCGGCAACGGTATCGATCCGTTGCAGATCATCGATCAGTACGGCGCAGATGCTTTGCGCTTTGCGCTTGCAACGGGTAACGCCCCCGGCAACGATATGCGCTTCTCGGATGAGAAGATCGAGGCGGCAAGAAACTTTGCCAATAAGCTCTGGAACGCATCCCGCTTCGTTCTTATGAATCTTGACGAGGAGGATACCGCCGCTCTGCCGAATGAGGCACTTCTCACCATTGAGGACCGCTGGATCCTTTCAAGACTGCAGAAAACCGTTGCCACCGTCACCGAGAATATGGAAAACTACGAGCTCGGCGTTGCGCTTGGCGAGATCTATAACTTCACCTGGGATACCTTCTGCGATTGGTATATCGAGATGGCGAAGAGCCGTATCTTCGAGAAGGGAAGCGAGGGAGCAAAGACCGCGAAGAGCGTGCTCTGCTACGTGCTCACCGCGATCCTTAAGCTTCTCCATCCCTTCATGCCCTTCATCACCGAGGAGATCTACGGTGCCCTGCCGGATGCAGGCGAGAGCATCATGATCTCCGAATATCCGAAGGCAGACGAGATCCCCTCCTTTGCAGAGGCAAGCGCGGATATTGACCGTATCATCACGGCCATCACCGCGATCCGTAACCGCCGCGCGGAAATGAACGTTCCGCCCTCCAAGCGTGCAAAGCTCTTCGTTGTGACCAAGCATGAGAGCACCTTTAAGAGCACCGCGAAGATCCTTGAAAAGCTTGCGGGCGTTTCCGAGGTGATCCTCACCGATGCATACGCCGGCGAGGATGCCGTTTCGATCGCAACCGAGGCGGGCAACCTCTATATTCCGCTCGCAGACGTGATCGATTTTGAGAAGGAAAAGGCACGCCTGACCGCCGAGATCGAGAAGAACGAGGGCGAGATCCAACGCATTGAGAAGAAGCTTGCCAATGAGGGCTTCGTTGCAAAAGCACCTGCCGCCGTTATCGAGGGTGAGAGAAAGAAGCTTGAAAAATATCTCTCCACGCGTGAGTCTTTGGCAGCCGCAATTGCAAAGCTTAAATAATTTTTGCAAACAATTCTTTGCAAAACAAGGATGATTCAATGGAAGAAATCAAAGATCTGTCCTCCGTGATCTACGCAGGGCAGTATGAAAATGAGAGCATTCCCGAAACGCTTTCGATCGAAGAGGGCGTGGAGGAGATTGCCGAAAACGCCTTCCGCGATTTTACAAAGATCAAAAAAGTGATCCTCCCCTCGTCGTTGCGCCGCATCTCTGCGGCCGCCTTCGCGGGCTGTACGTCACTTTCTGAATTACAGATCTCCTTCGGCCTCTCCGAGATCGGGGACGAGGCGTTCAGCGGCTGCTCGTCGCTCACGGGCGTTCGCCTGCCCGATAGCGTTGTGCATATCGGAGAGGGGTGCTTCGAGGGATGCGCCTCGCTCTCCTCGCTGAAGCTTTCGGAGAGTCTGCGCTCGATCGGCGCAGGCGCATTCTCCTTCTGCTTCAACCTGCATACGGTCGTGATCCCGGATAGCTGCGAGAGCGTGGAGTTCAACGCGTTCCAGAGCTGCTTTTCGCTCGAAAGCGTCAAGCTCTCTGCCAATATGCAGTCGGTGGAGGAGTCGCTTTTTGAGGGCTGCCGCAGTCTTTCGGACATCGATCTTCCCGCAAGGCTCGTTCGCATCGGCCGCCGCGCCTTTCGCGGTTGCTCGTCGCTCGTTACGCTGATTCTGCCCGTATCATTGCTTGAGATCGGTCTGGACGGATTTGCTGATTGCAAAAGTCTTCGCCGCCTGGCGCTCCCGAAGGGGGTGCGCGAGCTGGAGGACAACGAGGTCTTTAACGGCTGTGATGCTCTGCGCGAGATCTCCTACGGCGGCAATGCCGAGGGCTGGGAAATGCTTCTCGGCGGAAAAACGCTGACGGTGCCGACCTCTTCGGGAACGATGATAACCCCTAAAATCTACTTTTTGGATGTGAAAGAATGAAGTATAAATGCCTGGTCCTTGACCATGACGATACGGTCGTCAACAGCACGGCCACCATCCATTATCCCTGCTTCGAAGCGTATCTTTCGGATCGCAAGCCGCATCTCGTCGGAAAATTCGATCTTCCCACCTTCTTTGAGAAGAACTTTGATCCCGGCGTGCTTGAGTTTTTTGCCAAGGACGTGGGGCTTTCGGAAAAGGAGATGGAGGAAGAGGAATACTATTGGCGGGATTTTGTGAAAAATCATATCCCCGAGGCCTACGAGGGAATGAAAGAGATCCTCGAGCGCTTCCTTTCGGAGGGGGGCATCATCGCCGTTGCCTCGCATTCGCTCTCCTATTATATTGAGCGTGATTATAAGGCAAACGGCCTGCCGCAGCCGAGCATTATCTACGGCTGGGAGCTGCCGAAGGAAAAACGCAAGCCCGAGCCCTATCCTCTTCTTGATCTGATGGAGCGGTATCACCTTTCGCCCGATGAGATCCTGATGGTGGACGATCTGAAGCCGGGCTTCGATATGGCGCGCGCCGCAGGCGTGCCCTTCGCCGCCGCAGGCTGGGCGCACGACATTGAGAGGATCTCCTCTTTTATGCGCCGCCACTGTGATTTCTATCTCGGAAGCGTAAAGGAGCTTGAAGCGCTTCTGTTTGAAGGATGAGTATTATTGTTAAATAATAGATTATTTGTTTTCCCTTGACAAGAGAGGAAAAAAATAGTAAAATAAAATTGTATAAAATAAAACCATTGTGAGGTGATTGTTATTTTAAGCATCAAGCTGATTTCCGCACAGGGTGACGTCAAGTTCAAGGCCTACGGGAGCGAGGTGGATGAGCGCTTCGAGGGCGAATACGAGGAGGGCGATAAGTTCCGAATCGAGCTTTCGGACAGCGCTTTCATGAAGGTCTCGCTCGATGAGCTTCTTCCGGAGAGCATCGTCTACGTGCCGGACGGATCATTTGAATTTGTGATCCCCTTCGGCTATGAGAGAAAGGCCTGCTACGCCCCCGGCACCTTTGCCGAGGCGAGCCATCGTGTTCGCGTCAGCGAGCCGACGGAGGCGGAGATCTACGGTGACCGTATGATCTCGCTCAATACCCATGACCGTCACAACGTGCCGAAGTATTTCCCCCACGCCGTGGCAAACTTCGTAACGCGCGAGGAGCCCTGCTTCTTTGAGAGAAACGCCATCGATGGCGTAACCGAAAACCACAACCACGGCTGCTACCCCTATCACTCCTGGGGCGGCGGACTTCGTGAGGATCTGGAGTTCACGGTGCAGTTCGGTATGGAGGTGGAGGTCAACGAGATCGTGATCCACATCCGCGCCGATTTCCCGCACGATACCTATTGGAAGGAGGCTGACCTCGTATTTGATGACGGAACGGTGCAGCACATCTTCCTTGAAAAAACCGATGAGGGGCAGAGCTTTTCTTTCCCCGGCATCAAAACCAAGAGCGTAAAGCTCTGCGGATTCTTGCAGCAGCGCTTGGAGGACGGTTCGCTTTCCTTCGCCGCTCTGTCTCATTTTGCCGTACACGGCCATTATATTAAAGAGGAGAATGAAGGAATGGAAGTCAGAAACGCATCCAACGCAAAGGACGTAAGATATTACACCACCGATAGACTCAGAGAGGAGTTCCATATTAAGAACCTCTTCACCAAGGATAACATCCGTATGGTATATAGCCATACCGACCGTATCATCGTGATCGGTATGATGCCCGTATTCGCAAACCTGAAGCTGGAGGCAGGCAAGGAGCTTGCAGCGGATTATTTCCTGCAGCGCCGTGAGCTTGGCTGTATCAACATCGGCGGTAAGGGTATCATCACCATTGACGGTGTGGAGTACGAAATGAATCCCCGTGACGGTATCTACGTTGGTATGGGCAATAAGGAGCTCCGCTTCAGAAGCGTAGATCCCCAGAACCCCGCGAAGTTCTATATGACCTCCTGCCCTGCACACACCTCGTACCCCATCGTGAAGATCGACATCACGAAGGCGCGCAAGGTTCCCTGCGGCAGCGTTGAGGATTGCAACAAGAGAGTGATCAATCAGTACATCCATCCCGAGGTGATCAAGTCCTGCCAGCTCGCTATGGGTCTGACGGAGCTTGAGGTCGGCTCGAACTGGAACACCATGCCCTGCCATACGCATGACAGACGTATGGAGGTATATCTCTACCTGGATATGGGCGCAAATGACGCCGTATTCCACATGATGGGCGAGCCTAAGGAAACCCGTCACATCATCATGCACAACGAGGAAGCCGTAATTTCTCCCTCCTGGTCCATCCACAGCGGTGTAGGAACGAAGAACTATTCCTTCATCTGGGCAATGTGCGGCGAGAACCAGGAATTTACGGATATGGATCATATTGAAACGAAAGAACTCCGCTGACGGTATAAATTGTCCAATACGGCGTTAAAACATCGACTCGGTCAAATCGCCGTAGGTAACTACGGCTTCATTTCCCTCGCTTGTTTTGCCTTGTCTTGAACAATTTCTCCTCGCCAGCGCATAGCACAGACGGCACGGGCGTACAGCATTTTGCCTATGTGACTATCCTTTACAGGTAGTAGTAAAACGCAATCCGCAGATCGTGGTGAAGGGTGGGAGATCTCTGATTTTCCACGCTTCTCCATCCGTACTCAAAATACGGACGATCTCCCCCATCAAAAAAATCTATATTAAGGAGTATATAAAAAATGAGCAAGATTAGTTTTTGCCTTGAGGGCAAGGTAGCCCTCGTTACCGGTGCATCCTACGGTATCGGCTTTGCAATTGCAAAGGGTCTCGCAGGTGCAGGCGCAAAGATCGTTTTCAACGATCTGAAGCAGGAATTTGTTGATAGAGGTCTCGCGGCATACGCTGAGGCAGGTATCGACGCAAAGGGTTACGTTTGCGACGTAACCGATGAGGCCGCTGTTCAGGCAATGGTTGCCACCATCGAGAAGGAAGTCGGCGTGATCGACATTCTCGTGAACAACGCAGGTATCATCAAGAGAATCCCCATGATCGAAATGAAGGCAGAGGAATTCCGCCAGGTTATCGACGTAGACCTGAACGCTCCCTTCATCGTTTCCAAGGCAGTGCTTCCTTCCATGATCAAGCAGAAGTCCGGTAAGATCATCAACATCTGCTCGATGATGAGTGAGTTCGGCCGTGAGACCGTTTCGGCGTACGCTTCTGCAAAGGGCGGCCTGAAGATGCTCACCAGAAACATTGCATCCGAGTACGGTCAGTACAACATTCAGTGCAACGGTATCGGCCCCGGCTATATCGCAACGCCTCAGACCGCACCTCTTCGCGAGAAGCAGGCTGACGGATCGAAGCATCCCTTCGATAGCTTTATCACCGACACCAAGACCCCCGCAGGCCGTTGGGGCGATCCCGAGGATCTTGCAGGTCCCGCAGTGTTCCTTGCCTCCGATGCATCCAACTTCGTGAACGGACAGATCCTGTACGTTGACGGCGGTATCCAGGCATACTTCGGCAAGCAGCCGTAATTCAATTAAAAAAACAAAATCGCCCGAAGGACGATATTTGCAAAGAATTATTTGCATTTATCAGCCTTCGGGCTTGTTTTATAGAATTTTTTGTAGGCGCGAGAGAAATTGAATTCATCCGCGTACCCAACGATCCTTGCCGTTTCCGAAACGCGCATCCCCTGAGAAAGAAAGACCTTCGCGTGCTGCATGCGAACGGCGGTGATATGCTCCTTGAGCCCAATGCCGTAGCGTTTTTTGAAGATGCGATATAGGTAGCTTCGCTCAAAGCCGAAATCAGCGGCAATGGATTCCACGGAGAGCGCCTCCATATAATGATAACGCACGAAGCGGTGCACGCGCGATAGGGCGTCGGTGTCACTGTGATCCAGCGAAAGCGCGTGCGCAAGCTCGTAGGCAAAGGCGCAGTACAGATCGGGGCTTTCTACGCCTGCGTCGATCAGGGCGTAAAGTCGCTCGGCGATCCCCTCGGGGGTTTTTAAAACGGATGAAAGGGGATCGAAGCGCGCTGTGATGCCCCCGCGAAAGGCAAACCATACGTAGTGCCACGGATCATCGCCGTCCGCCACGTAACGTGTGACCTCCCCGGGGCGTATAATGAAAAATTCTCCCGCCTTTACGGTGTGCTCGCCGCTTTTGTCGAAAAGAACGCCCTTTCCCGAAAGGCAGAAGTGCAAAAGATAATGCTCTCGGATATAAGGGCCGAAGCAGTGGTGCGGCTTACAGTCCTCCTCGCCCGCAAAGAGCGGCACCACGTCCGTTTGCCCCTCGCTTTTATAAACAGTACATTGCCGGAACATTTCATCATCTCCTCTCGTTAGCAACATTTTAACATGTTTTAGTCGCAAAAATCAATAGTATTTCAGAAAATTATGTGATAAAATGATAAAAAACGAAAAAGGAGATCTGTGATGAAGATCACGTTTATGGGTGCGGGAAGCACCGTTTTTGCCAAAAACGTTCTCGGCGACGTTTTATTGACCGAGGCTCTGCGCGAGTGCGAGATCGCGCTTTACGACATCGACGGTGAGCGCCTGGAGCAGTCGTATCGGATGGTATGCGCTCTGAACCGAAACGTAGGGGAAAGCAAGGCATCCGTAAAAAAATATCTTGGCGTGGAAAACCGCAGGGAAGCACTTCACGGCGCGAATTTTGTAGTAAATGCCATCGCCGTTGGCGGTTATAAGCCCTGCACGGTGTTTGATTTTGAGATACCGAAAAAATACGGACTTTATCAAACGATCGGGGACACCCTCGGCATCGGCGGCATCTTCCGCGGCCTGCGCACCATCCATGTAATGAAGGATTTTGCGAAGGATATGGAGCAGGTCTGCCCGGATGCCCTGTTGTTGAATTACACCAATCCCATGGCTATCGTTTCGGGGTATATGCAGCGCTTCACAGGGGTGAAAACCGTTGGTCTTTGCCATAGTGTGCAGGTTTGCACGCAGCATCTTTTGTCGGGACTTCAGATGGATGCCAAGGTGGGGCGCGAGTTGATCGCGGGCATCAACCATATGGCTTGGCTGCTTGAGGTGTACGATACGCAGGGCAACGATCTGTATCCCGAGATCCGTCAGCGAGCCAAGAAGAAAAATGCATCACAAAAGCACGGCGATATGGTGCGCTACGATTATATTGATAAGCTCGGCTATTACTGTACCGAGTCCAGCGAGCATAACGCGGAATACAATCCCTTCTACATCAAATCGAAATACCCCGAGCTGATCGATCGCTTCAACATCCCGATCGACGAATATCTTCGCCGCTGTGAAAACCAGATCAGGGAATGGAATGCGCTCGGCCCTAAGCTTGTTGCGGGGGACATCACGCACGTGCGTACGCACGAATACGCCTCGCGCATTATGGAATCGATCGTAACGAACACGCCGTATCAGATCGGCGGCAACGTGCAAAATCACGGCGGCCTGATCGAAAACCTGCCTCACGATGCCTGCGTGGAGGTTCCTTGTCTTGTAGACGGCGCCGGCATCCACCCCACGCGCGTCGGTCGCCTGCCCGTCCAATGCGCGGCAATGAATATGACGAATATCAATCCCCAACTTCTCACCATTGAGGCTGCCGTTACCGGCAAAAAAGAGCATATCTATCACGCCGCGATGCTTGAGCCGCACACCGCCGCCGAGCTTTCGATCGACGATATTATCAAAATGTGCGACGAGCTTTTCGATGCGCACGAGAGCGCGGGCTATAAAATACTTTAATCTTGATTTTTTCTTCCCCTCGTGTTACAATAGAGGGGAAGAATTCTTTTTTGGAGCATATATGATACAAACCGAGATCGTTTTGCCTCTTTCGTACACCGAGGCGGATATAGAGCGCGCTTTGCGTGCGCATCTGCCGTTGGGCGATGCACCGATTACGAATATAAAAAAGCTGCGCCGCGCCCTGAAGGGTGGCGGCGAGGATGCGCATTTCTATACGCTTCGCGTGGCCTTCTCGGTGTCCGAGGAAAAAGAGGCGGGGCTTCTCAAAATGAAAAAGAAGGTCTTGCCGTATGTGCCGCCGCGCCTTTCGATCCCTGCGATCGCGCCCGTAAAGCCGCCTGTGGTGGTCGGAATGGGGCCTGCAGGGCTCTTTGCCGCGCTCGTGCTTGCCGAGGCAGGTGCGAAGCCGATCGTTTTAGAGCGCGGTCAGCCCGTGGAGCAGAGAATGAAGGATGTTGCCGCCTTCTTTTCGGGCGGTGCGCTTTCCGAGGAGTCCAATATCCAATTCGGCGAGGGCGGCGCGGGCGCGTTTTCGGACGGAAAGCTGAAATTCGGCACGCGTGACGGCGCGGTGATGAAGGTGCTAAGCGCCCTTGTCGAGGGCGGCGCACCCGAGGATATTTTATATAAGGAAGCCCCTCACGTGGGAACCGATCTTCTCCAAGGTTGCGTGCGCTATATCCGAAAGCGCCTGCTTTCGCTGGGGGCTACCGTGCATTACGGTGCAAAAATGTGTGATTTTTCTGTGAGAAACGGCCGCATCACCGCCGTGGAATACGAGCAGAACGGCACGCGCCACTCGATCGAAACGGATGCCGTCTTTCTTGCCACGGGGCATAGCGCGCACGATGTATTTTCGCTTCTGTATGAAAAGGGACTGCCCCTGGAGGCCAAGGGCTTTGGCATCGGTATGCGTGTGGAGCATCCGAGAGAATATATCGATGCGCTTGTGTACCCCCGAAAAGAAGAAAGGGAAGTGCTCGGCGCGGCCTCTTACCATCTCGTCACCCATCTCGAAAGCGGCAGAAGCGTTTATAGCTTCTGTATGTGTCCGGGCGGTACGGTCGTGGCCGCCACCTCGGCCGAGGGGCGTCTTTGCACCAACGGCATGAGCGAGCACGCAAGAGACGGCGAAAACTCCAATAGTGCCCTTTTGGTTTCCGTCACCCCGGCGGATTTTCCGTCGGAGCACCCGCTTGCAGGGCTTGCCCTGCAAAAGGAGTTAGAGCGAGCCGCATTCCTCGCAGGCGGCACAGATCACCGCGCGCCTGCCATCCGTATGCAGGATCTTATGGAAGGAAATGCTCCCACGGAGCCGAAAAGCGTTTCGCCCTCTTTTCCGCGCGGCACGCGCCCGGTTTCGTCCGAGACGTATCTGCCGTCCTTTATTACCGAGTCCCTGCGCGCGGGTATTCGGGATTTTGATGCATGGATGCCGGGATTTTATTATCCCGATGCGATCCTCACCGGTGTAGAAGCGCGAAGCACCTCGCCCGTGCGTGTGCTCCGCACCGAGAGCGGAGAAGCAAAGACTCTTCTCGGACTGTATCCCTGCGGCGAAGGCGCAGGCTATGCGGGCGGTATCGTTTCATCGGCGGCAGACGGTGTGCGCATGGCACTGAAATATGCAGAGGATCAAACGAAAAAATAAAAAACGCTCCGCACCCATGCTCGGTGATGCGGAGCTTTTCTTTTTGGAAGGCTATTGCATTTGTATCATGCGCAGAAGATAATCTGCTGCCTCTGCACGCGTTACCTCTGCACTGTGGGAATATGCGCCGTCTGTCTCAAGGAAGATGCCGCATTGATACATTCCCTGCACGGCAGGTCTTGCCCAGAGAGGGAGCAGCTCTCCGTCCGCCAGAACGGGAAGCTCAGCACCGCCGCTTTTACCTGTGATCGCGCTGAGAACCTGAGCCGCCTCTGAGCGGGTAACCGCTTCGTTCGGGCGGAAGCGGAGACCTTCGCCGTCAAAGCTTCCGCGCACGATGCCGAGCCTTGCAGCCGTTGCAACGTAGCCGACAAGCGAGGCGGGGATCTCGCCGTTATCGTCAAAATACGTGGCGGTCAGCGTACTGTCGGCGCGCAGGCCGTAGGCCTTCATTGCCATTGCAACAAACTCCGCGCGTGTCACGCCTCCCTCGGGCATGAAAAACATATCGTCGCCGATGCGCGTACCGCTCATGATCCCCTTTGCCTCCATAACGAGTGCTGCATTTTGCGAGGGGTGTGCCTCCATATCCGTAAAGGAAACGGCAGTCAGCCGCTTATCCACCTCGATCTCCACGGATGCGGGGGCGGTGAAGTTGCCGTATTCGTCTCTCACCACGTAAACGAAGCGATCCTTTCCCGTAAAGCCCTCCTCAGGCGTGTAGGAATAGCAGCCGCTCGTTTTATCTGTCAGAAGAAGCGTACCGTTTTCGGGATACTCCACTACCATAAATTCCAGCGCATCTCCCTCGGGATCGCTTGCCGAGAGCTCACCGAATACGCTGACAGACTCCTGTGACCAGAGGCTGACACTCTCATCCTCGTTAAAATCATGCTCGGGCGCATAGTTCACCTTGTCGATGAATTTGAGCACACAATCCATTTCCGCCCCCCCCATTAAGCCTTCGGAAGTAAATGAAAATTTACATTCCGATACATTTTTGGAGGATGGAACAAAGGAAAGCGCGGAAATATGCTTGCGCTTGATGGTCTGTCCTTCGCTTACACGTCTGCCGCCGTACATTAAGCTTCCCGCCGATGAGAGGGGCAGAGTAGTGACGGTGATGGATTTGAAGTCGGAAACGTTCATGGCGGTTTTGAAGTCAACGTCGTTAAAGGTCATTTTTTGCCCGCAAAGGCCGGTCTTGATCATTTTCGTTTCCTTGGAGAGCATGGAAACGCCCGATCCGAGCGTTGCGGCCGAGCAGATCAGCGGCGTGACTGTGAGGGCTAAAGTGAGGAGCAAGAGAAATAATTTCTTCATATAGATATCCTTTCCTTTCGTGAGCTTTGTATGACCTATTTTTACCTGAGATGGCGCAGAGTATGCAGGGAAAACAAAAAATCCTTTTTGAGAAAAGAAAGCAAGTGTGAATAAGATTGCCTTGCTCTCCCGTGTCTTGACATTCGCCGTTCCTTGTGTTATAATTTAAAATGACAATTTATTTTCTCTTATATATTTATTAGATCATCCCGTCACGGGAAAAGAACGGAGCAGAAAATGATCGAAGAGAAGAAGCTTTCACCCGAAGAAAGCGGAAATAAACCGCCCTTCTATACCGCGCGTTGGTTTAAAATAACCGCCATCGTCCTTTCGTGCGTGCTTTTCTTAGCCGCCGTCTTATGGGGCGTGTATATCGGATTGCGGCCTGAGCCGCCCGAGCCTCTGCGCGAGGTCTACGTTTACGGAAATTATGAATACGAGATACTGGAGGACGATACCATATCACTCCTCACCTATATCGGAGATGAGAGCGAGCTTTCAATTCCGATCGCGCTGGAGGGACGCCTTGTTACCCAGATCGGTGCATATGCCTTTTCATCCAATCAGTCGATTGCAACGGTAACGCTGCATCCCATGATCCGTGAGATCGGTGCGTATGCCTTTTATAACTGTACCGCCCTGCAATCGGTAGACCTTTTAAGCGGGTTGGAGAGGATCGGCTCCGGTGCTTTCGAAAGATGCATCATTCTTTCGGAGGTGGTCATGCCCGATACCGTCACGCAGATGGGCGATATGGTCTTTGACCAATGTGTTGCTTTAAAGAGCGTTCAGCTTTCGAGCAATATTCCATCTGTCGGCATTTTGTCCTTTGGCTATTGCTCTGCGCTTGAAAGCGTGAAAATGCCCGCCGCTTGCACCGCCATCGGTGAGAAAGCGTTTCTGGATTGCACGGCACTCAAGGAGCTTGTGATCCCGGACGGTATCCAAACGGTTGGAACCTATGCATTCCAGGGTTGCTCGTCCCTGACCTCCTTGGATTTTCATATGGCGACCTCTATCGGAGAGGCCGTGGTGGCGGGTGCTTCGGCTTTGAAAGATCTTTCGGTGGATCCGCAGAATACCGCATACAGAGTGGTGGATAATGCCCTTTACGAAACGGCAACCGCAACGCTTCTTGCCTATCCGCGAGCCTGCACGCGCAGTACGCTGACGGTGGAGAGCGGAACGAAGACGCTTGGTGCGTATTCTCTTGCGGGCGCAAGCGTGCTTTCAACGCTCGTTTTGCCCGAGGGCCTTGAAGAGATACGATCCTACGCGCTCTATAGTACCAAAAATTTAACGGATCTTGTGCTTCCCGCATCGCTTTCCGAGGTTGGCGCAATGGCTTTCGTGGAGTGCGCATACGTAGCGCAAAGCAAGGAGCAGTTTCTCATCGTGGGGGACGGTATCCTGATCCATTATACGCCGCAAAAGGGCGGCGCGCTTGGAACGGAGTACGTGTCCAACGAATACGCCGAGCCCGTGAGCGTGACCGTTACGGGGAACGGCACTTCGATGAAGCAGGTGGGCGTTCGCCTGAAAAAGCTGCCCGAGAGTGTGAAGCGGATCTCTTGTGCGTTTTATAACAACGACGTGCTGATCGGGGTAACCGTTCCTTCCACCGTGAAGGTGATCGATGATTATTCCTTCTATGCCTGCGACTTTCTTGAGACGGTGACGGTCTCGCAGGGCGTTGAGCACATCGGCGCATACGCCTTCTCCGCCTGCGTTATCATGAGATCCCTTTCGCTTCCGTCCGAGGGGCTTGTCTCGGTCGGAGAGGCGGCGTTTTCCGATTGCTATGCCTTGACATCCGTGGAAATTCCGGGATGTCTCGGTAAAATAGCGGATGCTATGTTTTTCAACTGCACGAGCCTCACCTCCGTGACCCTCGGAGAAGGGATCACGCATATCGGAGGCCGTGCCTTTTTGAGCACCGCGCTTGCCTCTGTTACTTTGCCAAACAGCGTGACCTCTCTGGGAGATATGGCCTTCATGTCAACGAATCTGACCTCGTTTGTGCTTCCCGATTCGGTAACGAGCGTGGGGGAATACGTTTTGAACGACTGTG
Organism: Clostridia bacterium; assembly: GCA_017938205.1. Lineage (GTDB taxonomy): Bacteria > Bacillota > Clostridia > Oscillospirales > CAG-272 > UBA1740. The sequence goes on along the minus strand of JAGBCA010000011.1, from coordinate 30,923 downwards.
AGAAGCTCACCTCGGTTACCCTGGGAAAGGGAATTACGGAGGTTCCCTTCGGTTTCCTTGCGGGCTGCAAGGCATTGAAGTCTGTCACCGTTCCCGAGGGCTATACGGCGCTTGACGAGGAAGCCTTTTTTGCCTGCGAAGCCTTGAAGGAGATCGTCCTTCCCGATACGCTGCGCGTGATCGGAAATGCCGCATTCGGCGGCTGTACCGCGCTGGAGCGCGTGGTAGCAAGAGGGCTTACTGAAATTGAGGCCAACGCCTTTTATCGTTGCGGCAAGCTTTCGAGCTTTGATTTTCCAACGAGCCTGCATTCCATCGGAAACCAAGCCTTTTTTTCTTGCACTTCTCTTAAGCGCGTGGATCTTTCCTATGTCAACGATCTTGGCGTTGAGGCGTTTTCCGGATGCACCGCGCTGACCTCGGTCCATATTCCGAGCACCTTCTATTATCTGCCTTCCGGTACCTTTTCAAATTGCAGCGGCATCAAAAGCGTGCGCATGGATGCGCCCTTGGAGCGTATCGGCTCGCGTGCCTTCTCAAACTGTACCTCGCTGAAAAGGGTAGAGCTTCCCGAAACGCTGACGCACATCGATGCCTATGCCTTCAGCGGATGCACCTCGCTGGAAGCGCTTCCGCTCGTTCCCACCGTAACCACGCTGGGAGACGGAGCCTTCTACTATTGTACCTCCATTACGCAGATCGATCTGCCTGCGACCGTCACCACACTGGGAGACGAGGTGTTCGGTGAATGCACCGCCCTTCGTTCCGCGATTTTGAAGAATACCTTGACATCGATCGGTAAGGGCACCTTTAGCGGATGCTCATCGCTTCTTTACGTTACGCTTCCTTCAAATATGAAGGAGCTTCCAGAGAACACCTTCCAGAACTGCTCTATCCTTGCGTTTATCGATCTTCCGGATAATATTCGCAAGATCGGAGACGGTGCCTTTTATTGTTGTGCAAAGCTCGGTCGCGTAACGCTTCCTAAATCGCTTTTAAGCATTGGTAAACAAGCGTTTTATGATTGCCCCGAGCTGATCGAGGTCGTTTATCCCTATAGCATCGAGCGCTTCTACGGTATTACCGTGGAGGAGGGAAATGACGAGATGTTCGCCGTTCTCGTAAGCGCTGAGGAGGCAGAATGATGATAAAGCTGAGCATTGCCGATCTCACGGTCGGAATTGAGCACCGCTACGGATATCTTTCGTCCCTTTGCGCGGCGTATCTTGCACCGCAGGAAAGTGAGCCGATCTTCACCGTTTGCCCGGCGCAAGAGGAGCTGGACGCCGAGGGGGCGCTTTCCGAGCCACGCCTGCCGGATGCCTATCTTGAAAGCGTGGTCGCCTATCGGAAGATCGCCGAGAAGCTGCCGCTGTACGGCGCGATGGTGTTCCACGGCGCAGTCGTCGTCCTCGATGGTCGTGCCTATGCGTTCACGGCGCGCAGCGGCGTTGGAAAAACAACGCATCTGCGCCTTTGGCTCAAGGCCTTTGGCGAGCGTGCCTACGTTTTGAACGGGGATAAGCCTGTGCTTCTTTGGAAGGATGGCCGCGCCTTTATCTGCGGCACGCCATGGAAGGGAAAGGAAAATCTCGGAGAGGGAGGCATTCTCCCACTTTCGGGGATCGGATTTTTGGAGCGGAGCGAAAAAAACGAGGCGTACCCTCTCGCCGCCGCCGATGCGCTGGCTAAATTTCTTTTGCAGGTCTATATGCCGAAAAACGGAGCGGCACTTTTGGAAACGATGACGCTTTGCGACAAGGTGCTCTCCTCCGTGCCCCTGCTTTCCATGCATTGCAATATGGACGTTGAGGCCGCGCTCGTTACGGCGCAGGGCTTTCGCGCACTTGAATTAAAAGAATAAGGAGAAAACAAATGAAGATCGTAGATGGCTTTGCCGTCAGAGACGTGGCAGGAAAAAGCGTTGCCGTTGCCGTTGGCGGAAAGGCGGCTTCTCTTGGCGGAATGATCGCCCTGAATGAAACGGGAAAGCTTCTTTTTTCTCTTCTCATGGAAGGGACAACGGAGGCAAAGATGGCTTCCGCGCTGACCGAGGCTTACGAAATTGATGCCGCAACCGCCGAAGCGGACGTTGCGCGCTTTCTCTCGCCCCTTCGCGAGGCAAATTTAATTGAGGAATAGGGTGAAAAACAATGAATGCGATCGATAGAGTCAGAGAATATCTCGCGCCGCACGGCCTTGCCGACGGCGTGATGGAGTTTACGGTCTCCAGTGCCACGGTAGCGCTGGCCGCCGTTGCCCTCGGAACGGAGGAAGAGCGCATCGCGAAAACGCTTTCCTTTCATATGAAGGATGGCGGCGTTGCCCTGATCGTAATGGCGGGAGATGCCAAGATCGATAACCATAAATACAAGGCGCAGTTTGCAATAAAGGCAAAAATGCTCTCCTTTGAGGAGGTCGAGCCGCTCACGGGCTTTCCCGTCGGCGGTGTTTGCCCCTTTGCTCCGAAGGAGGGCGTGAAGATCTATCTGGATGCCTCCCTTCGCCGCTTTGAAACCGTATACCCCGCTTGCGGAACGCCTGCCAGCGCGATCAAGATCACCCCGGATCGTCTCTCCCAGGTCTGCACGGGCTGTGAGTGGATCGACGTCACTAAGACCGCAGAGGAGAATGGATAAGGCCGCCTTTATGCGCGCGCAGAGCGCCGTTCTCACCGAAGGGATCGGACGCGAGGGCATCGGAACGCTCTCCGAGCGCGCCCTGCATCGAATTTTGAAGCTCGCCATCGAACCGAACGAGGCTTTTCACGAGCAAAAGGTGCTCGGCTCGGTTGCGGATATTCAAAACGAGCAAGGGATCACGGAGATCCAAACGCGCGCCTTTGAGAAAATGCGCCCGAAGCTTATCAAGCTTTTACCGCACTATCCCGTCACGCTCGTGTATCCTATCGCAAGAGAAAAACGCTTGCATTGGATCGATCCCGTAACGAAGGAGATCTCCGAGCCTCGCAAAAGTCCCAAGAAGGGAAAGGCAGCGGATGCATTCTTCGAGCTTTATAAAATACGCTCGCTTCTTTCGCATGAAAATCTCACGGTCAAGCTCCTTCTTCTTGATATGGAGGAATACCGTTATCGTGGCGGCACGGGAAGAGGCCGCCGAGGCATGGAGCGTGTTGAGCGCATCCCAACCCGCTTTGTAGAAGAGATCACACTCGCACGCCGCGAGGACTATCGCATATTCCTTCCAGAGGAGCTCCCTAAGGAGTTCACTGCCAAGCAGTATGCGAGGGCGATCGGAGAAAAGCCGCGCTACGCGTATCTTGGACTGCGTATCTTAAAGGACGAGTTTGGACTTGTTTCACACGTGCGTACTGAGGGAAGAGAATACGTATATCAAGCGGTTTTTTAAGAAAAATGTAAAGCGATATTTGCTTTTGGCATATTTCCATGAAAAACAGGTGAGAAATTCGAAAGAATTTCTCACCTGTTTTTGTTCTTTAAAAAGCTTGTTTTTCTCTGTATTTTTGCGCCGAAACGCCCATTTTTTTCTTAAAGACCTTTGAGAAAAAGTGATTGTCACTGTAGCCAACGGCCGCGCCGATCTCCTTTATCGGTAAATTGGTTGCCCTCAGGAGTGAGCAGGCCTGATCGATACGAAGGTTTGTGATATACCCGATCGGCGTTTGCCCCGTGAATGCCTTGAAGAGCGTATTGTAGCGCGAAACACTCAGCCCTTCCATTGCGGCGAGCTCGGGAATGCTGATCTGCTCGGCGTAAAAGCTCTTGATATAAGCGATAGAACGCTCAAGCGGCATCGGAGCGGCTACGGCGCGGCGGGCACGCGCCAGCGCGATCAGTATTTGCTCGGTAGCAACCGCGGTAGAAAGGTCGCGGAGCTCGTCATCGCGCGTAAAGGAGGCAAACATTTCTGAAAAGCCTTTCAGGGCTTCCTCAGAGTGCCCGACATGAAAAACGAATGGCAGCTCCCCGAAGCCGAGGCGATTTAAAAGCATCTCGGCGTGCGAGCCCGTGAAGTGTGTATAATAATAAGAGATCGAGCCGTTTCCCGAAAGCGTATAACGATATTTATATTTTGGGGGAAAGATCACGGCATCTCCCGCTCCAACGCGCACGGTCTCGCCTTTAATATCCATGCGCAAATGTCCCTCATTTATATACATCAGGTAATAATCCTCCCGTCCGCGGGAATTGTAGGAGGTGAAGGGGTGTGCAATGCTGATAAAGCCTGCGCAATTGACCATATAAGGGTACGCATCCGATGCGCGGTTGCCCGTATCAAGGCCGTTCATGCCCTTTTCTTCAAAGGCATAGTAGGAAACGGATCTCACGGCGTCTCTCCTTTCAGTGAAAAAATACAACGATCAAACAAAACAATCAATTGACTTTGCTTGTGAAATAGTATAACATATAAGCGCGGAAGTGTCAATGTTTCAATAAAAAAATACACCTAAACAGGGAGAATATGCAATATGGAAAAGAAAATTGATAATAATATAAGACCGAGCCAAATGCTTTTTTCAAAGCAAATGGCTCGGTCAATTTTTTATAATTAATAATGTAGGATCAGATGCTCTGCAGCTTCATCGTGGCGCAAAGTGCATCCAGCTCCGAAAGGCTCTTCATTCCGCTCACGGCGTCAGCCGCGGAAAGAGCGCCAACGGCAGCCTTGGAGGCAATGGCGAGGATCTCCTCGTCACTCTTTCCAAGATAGATGGCGAGCAGTGCGCCCGCACAGAAGGCATCGCCCGCACCGGTCGTTCCCTGGATGAAGCCCTTCGGCAGATCATAGGAGGGAAGGGTGGTGTAGGTGCCGTCCTTCGAGAGGCAAACCGAAAGCGCAGGCATATGAATGATCACGCGCTCGCCGATGCCGTAGCTCATGATTTTTTGTGCGATCGCCTTGAGATTTTCCTTCGTGGGCTCCATATCCGCGATCTTGCCGGCCTCGGACTCGTTGATGATCACGTTGTCCGTGTACTTCAGACAGGGGATCACGAGCTTATAGCGGTCGGAATTTTCGCTTACGAGGTCAATTGAGGTCTTGATACCAAGGCTCTTTGCTTTGGCAAGGATCTTCTCGCCGTCGCCGCCATCCACCTTGTCAAGCAGAAGGAAATAACCGAGATGGAGCATATCCGCCTTAAAGCTCTCGAAATTCATATCCGAAAGGCCGAAGGCTGCGCTCGCACCGGGATAAGTAAAGAAGGTTCTCTGTCCGCCGACGATACTCATAACCTCGGTGAAGCTGGTGCGCTCCTTGCGGCTCACGCGAATACCCGTAAGGTCAATGCCGCGATCTCCAAGCTCGTGGAGAAGAAACGTCTTTTCGTCGTCCTGGCCAACCTTGCCGATGGCGTAGATATCGGTCTCGGGAGAGAGGGTTTTGAGGTCGATCGCCACGTTCGGAACGCAGCCCCCCACCGCGCGTTTTACCGCGCGGATCTGGGTAAGCTCGCCAACCGAGGGGTAGGCGCTGATCTCATTGATCTTATCAACCAGGATGCTTCCTGCAATTGCGATTCCTGCCATATCAGTTCACGTCAGGGCAGAGAGGACCTGCCAGCTCCTCAAGGAAGAAGAGCTTACCGGGAATGGTGGGAATGAAGGAGGAGGTGATGAATCTGGTGGGCGTGTAGCGCAGCGTCATCCAGAAGCTCATGCCCTGCCATTGCATACCGCGGTTGAAGCAGCCGTCAGCACCGCCGATGGCGTAGTCAGCCTGGAACATAAGGCCGGGGCCCATGGTGTTTGCACGGCAGGGAACCATGCTCGTACGGCTTCTGAAGGAGGTGATCGCGTTCTGCTCGATCGTCAGAGGATGGAGCTTTGCGGCGATTCTGTAGGGCTGCTTCAGCCACTCCTCGTCAGAGGTGAACTCGGAGCCGAACTGGGGCTCCCAGAATGCGATGTGGCACATACGGCCGATACCGTAAACAAGAACGAGCTTTGCGCCCTCTTTTTTAAGAGCGGCGATCTTCTCGGGGTAGGTGGGAAGGTTTTCCTTGGTAGCGAAGTTTCTGTGATCCTTCGGAACGGTCAGCTCGCCCAGGGGATTGTAGAATGCGTTCTCCATTGCGCTCTGGAAGGAAGCCTCGCCGGTGATGGTGTTGCCCTCGGCATCAGCCCACTCGTCCATGTTGAAGCACCATACGTTCTTGCAGGAAACGTTCCACTCCTTAAGGAAGTAAACGGCCCACTTGTACATACCCATAGGACCAACGGGAAGGATGAAAGCGATCTTCTCGCCTCTCTCGTTTGCCTTCTTGATCTCGTTTGCGATCTCGTGGCCCATCTTAACGTTGAATTCGTCAAGGCTGTCGCACTTTACGGGAGAGAAGTCCTTGTTCCAGAATGCCTGTCTGTCCAGCACCTCGGAGGGAGCGTGGGAGCAGCAAGCGTCGATCTTTTCGAAATCCCAGCCTTCGGGATAGAAGCCCTCGAGAAGGCTGCCTTTAACGGTAGAATTAAAATCCATGATAGTTCTCCTTTATGTGAAGTTTTTTATTATGAACGGATTACTGCTCTGCGTACATCTTGTCGCAGAGTGCCTGGATGTGAACGGCTCTCTTTGCGTACTTGTAGTTGGGCTTGCCTGCCTTTACGTGCTTTGCAAATTCAGCGAGCTGCTTTGCGTAGATGTTCTTGCCGCTTGCACGGAACTTCTTGGGCTTAATGATGATGTGCTCCTGCATTGCATCGTAATCGCCCTGAGGTGCGTAGAGATAAGCCATCGTTCCAACATCATCCTGTGCAAGAGTGTTGTTGCAGATCATGTAGCCCTTTGTGCCGTAGATCTCGAGCTTTGCGATCGAAACGTCGTCGGGAATGTTGAAGTTCACGTCGATGTGACCAAGCGTGCCGCTCTTGGTCTTGAAGATGATCACGGCGCTATCTTCAACCTCATACTTGAAGGTCTGGGTGTTGATGAAGGACTTAACGTCGATGATCTCCTCGTCAAGGATATACTCCGCAAGCTCCAGGCAGTGAACGCCGAGGTCCATGATCGCGCCGCCGCCGCCGAGAGACTTGATCTGGCGCCATGCGCCGGGGATGTCGGGATACCAGCAGGAGAACTGTAGGCGTACGTTGTTTACCTTACCGACCTTGTCCTTCTTGATGAAGCTGCGCGCCTTCTGATGGAGGCTGTGATACTTCATCATGTAGCCAACGCTCAGCTGCTTGCCTGCCTTCTTGAAGGCATCCAGGATCTCTGCGCTTTCAGCCTCGGTTCTTGCGATGGGCTTCTCGATCAGAACGTTTTTTTCGTATTTGAGCGCAAGCATAGCCTGCTCATAATGGCAGAATACGGGGGTAGCAATATAAACGGCGTCGCAGGCAACCTCCTTCAGCATCTGCTCTGCATCGGTGTAATAGGGAACACCGTACTTCTCGCCAACGGCCTTGGCCGCATCCTCAACCTTGTCCATAACGGCGCAGAGCTGATTCTCCTCGTCTGCCACGAGGGCGGGGATGGTTCTTCTGTCGGCAATGCCTGCCGCACCGATAACGCACCATTTCATTTTCATGGTATGTACCTCTCTTTATATATTTGAATTAAATTACAATTAGGGAAGCAGTCTTTCGGTCGTGCCCTTCAGATATGCCTTGCAAACGATGAAGCCCTCGGCGTAGTCCGCACCGCACTGATAGCCGCGATAGCGGGAGCAGGTTCTCACCATGTCTGCAAAATCGATGTGGTCGTGCTCTCTCATCCATTCGAGCTGGCTCTTATGGCACTCCAGCATATCGATCTTCTTATCGATAAAGTCGGTAATATCCACGTAGAGCTCGGGCTGGAAGTTTACGCCAGCCAGCGTGTCCATATAATAAATGGGAGTCAGCTTGGAGGCGGGCAGATCCTTCTCGGTCTTGTAGCCGGGAACGGATGCGGCAAAGCTTGCGTCGTAAACGAGCTTGGAGACCGCCGTATGGTCGGGCATATAGTCGTCGGGATTGTGGGTGATGATCAGATCGGGCTGTGCGTAACGGATCACGTCAACGATCTTATCTCTTGCATCCTTGTCGTCGGCATAGATCTTCACGTCATGGCAGCCGCCCCAGATCACCTCAATGCCTGCAAGCGATCCTGCGGTTTTTGCCTCGTTCTGTCTCATGATGCCGAGCTCCTCGGGCGGAATGATCACGTGTCCGAGGTCGCCGTTGGATACGTGACAAACGAACACCTTGTCGCCGCGTGCGGCGCATTTTGCGAGCGTGCCGGAGCAGGCGATCTCGATATCGTCGGGATGTGCGCCGATGGCCAAAATTCTCATGGTTTTGTTTCCTCCGTAAATACTTTTTCGTCAAGTCTTAAAAAGAATATAATATACGATTTTATTATAGCATTCGGGAGAATAAAAAACAATGCTCAATCGTACACGAAAAGAGTAAAAAAGTCTACTTGACTTTTTGCCTCTCTTATGTTATACTCTTTGCATATGAAAAAGTATTTTTATCACAAGATCGAAAACCTTCTTTTGGTCAATAAGATCGTAACGCTGCATCGTTTTTCCTTTGATAAAGGATTTTCCTCGGCGGGCGAGTCTCATAACTTCTGGGAGATCGTGTTTGCTGAAAGGGAGAGCCTCGTTTGCACGGCGGACGGCAGGGAAATCATCCTGGAGGAGGGGGAGGTCCTTTTCCATAAGCCCAACGAGCATCACGTCCTGATGGCAAACGGCCGCAAGGATCCTTTGGTGAGAGTCGTTTCCTTTGAATGCAAATCGGAGGCCATGCGCTTTTTTGAGGAGAAAAAGCTTCGTCCGGACGAGCGCTGCCTTCGCCTTCTGTATTCGGTTTTTGAGGAAGGGGAAAAAACCTTCGATATGGCAGAGAGCGATCCGGATCGGCAGAGAATGGAGCTTCTTCCCGCGCCGACGCTCGGAGGAGAGCAGCTGATCAAAAACTATCTTGAGCTATTTTTGATCAGTCTCATGCGGTCGCTGACGGAGACGGAGCAGGGCAATCCCGTGTTCATCGAAAAAAGCGAGCTGCAGGGGCGTCTCGTTTCGCATATCATCCGCATGATGGATGAAAATCTCACGGGTGCTCTTCGCGTGGAGGATATTGCCAGGCAAACGAACTACAGCCGAGCCTATATCTTCCGCGAGTTCAAGCGCGCCACGGGAAAGAGCATCATCGCTTATTATAATGAAAGAAGAATACGGCGCGCCGCCGAGCTTCTTTCTACCACCGCGCTTTCCGTGCGCGAGATCGCGGAGTGCCTTGGCTTTGATACGCCGAATTATTTTTCCAAGAGCTTCAAGCGCATCATCGGAGTTACCCCCACGGTGTATAAGCGCTCGGTCGGCAGAAAAAGGATGGGCAGGGCGTGATATGCCTTCTTTTTGCCTGTGTGAAAACCGAAAATAAAATGAAAACGGCTATTGACAAGCAGAGTTTTTTTGTGTATAATTAAATTTGAAGAAGTATAGTTTGAGGTGTGTCGTGTTAAAAGAGCTTCACCTTTGCGGAAAAAAGATCGACATTGAGAATTCCCCCGTTGTTATGTCCTATCAGCCGGACGAAAATTGGGAGAAGATTTTTCGCCGTCTGCGCGGAAAATGGTCGGTGGAAAACGGATGGCTGATCGGAGAGGAGACCGGGAATTTCGGCGGCATCCTTCTCACGCATGAATTTTACGAAAAGGACGTGATGTTCAGCTTCACGATGGCATCCGTTCTGCCTGCCACCAGAGATCTGAATGCGCTTTTCTGCGCCCGCGTGGACGAGGAAAACAATTATCTCGGTGATTCCTATGTTTGCGGTCTTAACGGCTGGTACGAGCACAAGAGCGGCATCGAGCGCAATCCGCAGCCGGGCCTCAATTCCATCAGCCCTCTGTATCACTATGAGCCGGGCACGGAGATCCATATGATCTGCGGCGCGGTGCAAGGGCATTGCTTTATGGTGGTGGATGATGTGCTGATCACCGAGCTGTACGATCCGGATCCTCTGATCGGCGGTGCCGTCGGATTTTCTCCGTATTGCACCAAGCTTCGCATCAAGGATATCGAGGTCAGAGAGATCAAATGGGAAGAGTTCCCCCAGGTTTATGAGCCTGAATTTTAACTTTTGTTTACATTTTTGGCGTTTTGCAATGTAAAAATATAAATTTTCTATAAGGAGAAACACAATGGGCAAGAGCACTGATTTCCGGTATAATACCGGCGCAACTAAGGTTCCGTGGGCTGCTGTAGGCGAGAACTACAATGCTGAGGACCTTATGGAGGTAATTCGCTTCCTGATGCAGGGCGAAGGAAAGGAATACGACGAGGCGATCGAGGCTGTTTGGAAGCAGGTTCAGAAGCTGGACGCTGTTGCAACCCCTCCCGGCAAGCTCTCTCTTGCTAAGCACGTTGAGGCTGCAGAGGCCGCATCCAACGCATATCTGAAGACGGATAGCTCCACCTTCGTTACCAACGCTACCGCAGGCTTCGAGATCGCATACAAGTATGCAAACCTGAAGGCAGGCGACGAGGTTATCGTTCCCGCCATCACCTTCGTTGCAACGATGGCATATCCTCTTTCCATCGGCTGCAAGCTTGTATTTGCTGACGTTGATCCCCGCACGCTGAACATGGATCCCGCAGACGTTGCGAAGAAGATCACTCCCAAGACCAAGATGATCGTTCCCGTTCACCTTGCAGGCTATCCCGTAGATATGGATCCCATCATGGAGCTTGCAAAGAAGCATAACATCGTTGTGCTTGAGGATGCCGCTCATGCATTCGGTGCAATGTATAAGGGCAAGATGATCGGTACCATCGGTGATTTTGCTTCCTTCTCCTTCCACGAGGTTAAGAATATCACCTCCTTCGGTGAGGGTGGTATCGTTACCACCACCATCCCCGGTTATGACGGTGAGCTGAAGCGTGCGCGCTTCCTTGGTCTGGACTTCACCTGCCCCATCAAGGATTGGCTCTATAACATCACTCCCATCCAGGGCAAGTACGGCCCCTTCGTTGCTTCCAACAACTCCTCCACCACCGAGATCCAGGGTCTTGGTCTTACTCGTCAGATCGCAAGAAACGAGAAGATCATTGCAGAGCGCCGCGCTGCTGCAGAGTACCTCAACAAGAGACTCTCTGTTTGCGATGCGATCATCCCCTGCAAGCTTGACGATGAGAACGTGAAGCCTACTTACCATATGTACCTTCTGCAGATCGACCCTGCAAAGGCAGGCGGCACGATCCAGACGCTGAAGAAGAAACTCGAGGAGAAGGGTGTAACCAGCATTCCTCACTTCGGTCCTCTCTACCGCTTCAACGTTGTTCATACGATCATGGGTATCGATCCCGATGAGGTTGCAAAGACCTGTCCCGTTTGCGAGGAAGTATTCTACAAGCGCTTCACGCACCTTCCTCTCTACGGCCTTGACGAGGAGCAGCTCATTTACATGGCTGATGCGATCCTCGAGGCTGTTGCCGAGATGCAGGCAGGCAAGTAATTGCTTTTAAACGGTGGGATAATTTCCCGCTATGCAAAACACCCGTTGTCCCTTTTTGGGATGACGGGTGTTTTTTTGTAAAAAATAGGGATTATCAAAGAACAAACCGTTGTATTCTGTTGATTTTTGGTATTTTTTATCACAAAAGTGAAAACGCGGTATCTGTTTTGTTCTTGCCTTTCTGCACCGAGCTTTCGTAAAACTTCAAAAATATTTTTGTAAAAATTTTTGAAAAGGTGTTTACAAATCTTTCCCTATGATGTAAAATATAGGAGATAAAATATTTAGAGGGAGAAACTATATGAAACGTGTTTTGATCAAGCTTTCCGGTGAAGCCCTTGAGGGCGAAAACGGAGCGCTTTACAATCATCCCTTTGTCGAAGGCGTTGCCGAGGCGCTTGGTGCCTGCGTAAAGAGCGGCGTGGAGGTTGGCGTCGTGGTTGGTGCGGGTAACATCTGGCGCGGCCGCGAGGGCGGAGAAATGGATCGTACTACGGCAGACCGTATGGGTATGCTTGCCACCGTGATCAATTCTCTTTGCCTTAAGGATGCTTTGATCCGCGCGGGCTTTTCTGCAACGGTGATGACCGCGATTCCCATGAGCCCCTTCGCAGAGTGCTACGATGCAGAACTTGCCAAGAGATACCTTTCGGAGGGGAAGATCGTGATCTTCGGTGCCGGGCTCGGTATGCCCTTCGTTTCCACCGATACGGCAGGTGCCGTGCGTGCCGCAGAGATCGGCGCGGATGCCATGCTGATGGCGAAGAATATTGATTATATTTACACGGCCGATCCGAGAAAGGATCCGAACGCCAAGAAGCTTCTCACGGTTTCCTGCTCACAGATCCTCGAATGGGGACTTGCCGCGATCGACGCTACTGCCGCGGCCTTCTGCCGCTCGGTCGGTCTGCCTGTGCGTATTTTCGGCATGACCGAGCCGATGGATATTTTTGCTGCCGTGAAGGATGAGAAGCCCGGCACGGTCGTAACCCCCGATTGATGAAAAAAATTACTACATACAAGGAGAAACACTATGAAATTCGATACCAAGCCCTATGAAGAGAAAATGAAGAAGAGCATCGCCTCTTATTCCGAGAACCTTTCCACCATTCGCGCAGGTCGCGCAAACCCCGATGTTCTGAAGAAGGTGACCGTGGATTATTACGGCTCGCCCACAGCGATCTCCGCCATCGCAGAGATCAAGGTGACCGATGCAAGAACCATCACGATCACCGCATGGGATAAAACGGCGATGAAGGGCATCGAAAAGGCGATCCTCACCTCCGATATCGGCATCCATCCTCAGAATGACGGCAGCTGCATCCGCCTCACCTTCCCGCCTACGACCGAGGAGCGCCGTAAGGAGCTTTCCAAGCAGGTAGCAAAGATGGGCGAGGATGCAAAGGTTGCGCTTCGTAACATCCGCAGAGATGCAAACGATAAGATCAAGGCTATGAAGAAGAACAGCGAGCTGACCGAGGATGAGGTAAAGGCAGGCGATAAGAGCGTGCAGGATCTGACGGACAAGTTTGTGAAGGAAGTGGATGCCGTTACGGCCGCAAAGACCAAAGAGGTTATGGAGATCTGATCGATCCTTCCCCAAAGGAGAGGCTTATGCTTTTTAAGAAAAATACGCTCCCGGATACCGAGGGGCGTCTTCGCTCCGTCGGTATCATTATGGACGGAAACGGCCGTTGGGCAAAGCGCCGCGGTCTTCCCCGTCTTGCAGGGCACGCGGCAGGTGCCGCACGCGTGGAGGAGGTGCTGACCACCCTGCGCGAGCTCGGTGTGCATCACGTCACTCTTTACGCCTTTTCTACGGAGAATTGGAAGCGCCCGAAGGAAGAGGTGGACGGCATCATGGATCTCGTCTATAAGTATCTTGACGAGGTCGTGCAGGATAAGATCGTCAGCGACGGGCATTTTTCAGTTCGCTTTGCGGGGGACATCTCTGTTTTGCCCGAAAAGCTGCGTAAGAAATGCGAAGAGATCGAGGCTCTTGGCAAAAATCGGGAATATATTTGCTACGTTGCCTTAAATTACGGCGGCAGAGACGAGATCGTTCGCGCAGCAAACCGCGCGATCGCAGACGGCGTGACCGTCTTGGACGAAAAAACGCTCTCGAAGTATACGTATACTGCCGAATCCCCCGATCCGGATCTTCTGATCCGCACGGGCGGTGATATGCGTATTTCCAATTTCCTTTTGTGGCAGTGCGCTTATTCCGAGCTTTATTTTACCAAAACGCTTTGGCCGGATTTCGACCGTAAGCAGGTCATCACCGCTGTTGAAAGCTTTCTTACAAGAAAGCGCCGCTTCGGTGGTCTGAATAAGGAGGATACCTGATCCTCCGATCGTTCGATTACAAGATTTTTAAAGGAAGATCGTGATGAAGGTTCGAATCATAACGGGGCTTTGCATGGCCGCAGTTGCCATCCCCGTTCTTCTGTTTTCGCAGTATATCGTTTACCCGATATTCTTATCTCTTTTGTGCCTGATGGCAACCTATGAGATGTTAAAGACGTTCAAAAAGGAGAGATGCCCGGAAATTGCCGTGCCCTCCTTCCTTTTGGCGCTCTTTTATCCGCTTGCGCCGTACTTCATTTTGCGCTCGCAAGATCCAACGCGTGGGCTCGTGCTTTTGGTGCTCGGCCTTTTTATCTACATGCTGTATCTGTTCACCATCTGCGTTGTACATAAGGGGAAAATGCTCCTTGCGGAGGTCTTTTCCACATATACAACGGTGAGCTATATTCTGGTCGGCTTTTCATCGCTTTGCTTTTTGCGCTACCTGCCCTTTGGCTTCTATGAGTTTTTGATCGTGTTTTTTACGGCGTGGGGCTGCGATATCTTTGCCTACTTCGTCGGCACGTTTATCGGAAAGCACAAGCTCATCGTGGAGGTCAGCCCCAAGAAAACCGTGGAGGGCGCGATCGGCGGCGTTGTTTGCACCTTTGCACTGATCATGCTGTACGGATTCTTGGTGGAGCGTATCACGGATGCAGAGGCGAACTATATCGTTTTGGCTGTGCTCGGCCTCGTTTTGCCCGTGATCTCGCAGGTGGGAGATCTTTTTGCCTCTCTGATCAAGAGGGAAGCGGGCATCAAGGATTACAGTCACATTTTCCCGGGTCACGGCGGCGTGATGGATCGCTTTGATTCGATCATGGCCGTCAGCGTGGCAACGCTGATCATCACCATGATCCTGCCTCCGTTCCATTAAAAAACGAAAGGGATTTCTCTATGAAGAAAACCGTTGCGATACTGGGGGCCACCGGCTCCGTGGGAGAGCAAGCTCTCTCCGTGGCCGAGGCGCGCGGCTATCGCGTAGATTATATGAGCGCGGGGAAGAATGCCGGCAGAGCCGAGCAGCTTGCCCGCCGCTTTTGTCCTACCCGCATCGCCATGGCAGATGAGGAGGCCGGCAAGGATCTCCGTGCCCGCCTGGCGGATACGAATATCAAGGTGCTGATCGGCGCCGAGGGGATTTTGGAGGGGCTTGCCGTCTCCGAATACGATACGGCGGTCAACGCCATCCTCGGGCAAAGCGGCCTTTCGCCCTCGCTGGCGGTGCTGGATCGCGGTAAGCGCCTGGCTCTCGCCAATAAGGAAAGCCTCGTCATCGGCGGCACACTCGTCACCGAGCGCGCGAGGAAGACGGGAGCGGAGATCCTGCCGGTGGATAGCGAGCACTGTGCTATTTTCCAGTGTCTCAAGGCAGGAAAGAGGGAAGAGATCAGGCGCATTTTGCTCACCGCCTCGGGCGGCCCGTTTTTCGGCTATAGCAAAGAGCAGCTGCGTAGCGTAACCCTTGCACAAACGCTTGCACATCCCACCTGGAAAATGGGCGCGAAGATCACGGTAGACAGCGCAACGCTTATGAATAAGGGCTTTGAGCTGATCGAGGCCGTGCACCTTTTTTCTGTGAAACCCGAAAACGTCGAAGTCGTTGTGCATAGAGAAAGTATAATTCATTCCGCTGTGGAATATATTGATAACACCGTGATCGCCGAGCTGAGTGTTCCCGATATGCGCGCGTGCGTGCAATACGCTGTGGACTATCCGGCACGCGAGGCGGCGGTCTGCGAGCCGCTTGATCTTTTCAAGGTCGGAACGCTCTCCTTCCTTCGTCCGGACGAGAACGCTTTTTCGCTTCTGCCCCTTGCGCGTAAGGCCGTTTCCATGGGCGGCGGCATGGGCGCGGTCCTGAATGCGGCAGACGAGGTGGCCGTTGCCGCCTTCCTCGGCGGAAGGATCTCCTTTTACCGTATTGCCGAGGTGGTGGAGGAAGCCTTTCTTTCCCTCGAAGAGGCCAAAAGTGCAAGCACGTTGGATGCATTTGATGCCTATGATAAGGAAGCGCGTGCACTTGCCTCTGCTCTCATCAAAAAGTGAGAAAAAACGCTTTTTTGTAAACAATAGTTAGGAGAAAACCGTTTGAATACCTTTACAACCATTCTTTTAGCCATTCTTACCTTTGGAGTTTTAATTCTGATCCACGAGTTTGGTCACTATATTTTTGCCCGCATTTTTGGCGTAACGGTCAAGGAGTTTTCCATCGGTATGGGGCCAAAGCTCTTGTGGTACGATTCGAAGAAGACCGGCATTCGTTATACGGTCGCAGCCCTTCCGATCGGCGGCTTCGTTTCGATGGCGGGCGAGGACGAGGAGAGCAGTGACCCGAATGCCTTTAATAAAAAGCCCGCTTGGCAGCGCTTTATCATCACTGCCGCAGGTGCCACGATCAATATCCTTGCAGGCTTTCTCGCTATGACGATCCTTTGCTCACTCTCCGCGGGCGAAGGAAAAACGCCGCTCGGCACCACCGTGGTGCACAGCTTCGTCGAGAGTGAGCAGCTCACGCATTCCTCCGAGGAATACGGCTTGCAGGTCGGGGATAAGATCCTTGAGGTGTACGGTAAAAAGGTCAGCATTCTCGATGAGCTGAAATATGAAATTATGCGTCATGGAGATAAGCCCATCGACCTTTTGGTTGAGCGAACGGTGGACGGTAAAAAGCAAACGCTTCCCATAAACGACGTTGTCTTTCCCACGGCGGTGGAGCAGGAGCAGACCTTCGGGCAGATGGATTTCTATGTCTTTGGTGTGGAGCAAACCTTTGGATCGGTACTTTCGCACGCGTTTCAAAAATCCGTTCTCATTGTGCGTATGTGCTGGGAATCGATCTTTGATCTGATCACAGGCAGATACACGCTTGCGGCGGTTTCGGGTCCCGTTGGCATTTCCTCTGCGATCGGAGACGCAGCCAGACTCGGCTTCTCCTCGTTTTTGTATATCGTTGCGTTGATCAGCATCAATCTCGGTGTGATGAATCTTTTGCCGCTTCCCGCATTGGACGGAGGCCGCCTCTTGTGCCTCCTTATCGAGATGATCACGAGAAAAAAGATCCCGCCGAGGGTGGAAAGCATGATCCATGGAATTGGCTTGATCCTTCTTCTCGGCCTGTCCGTGGTGATCATGTTTAAGGACGTTTTTCAGCTTTTGCGCTGATGAAAGGAGCTTCTATGAAGCAAGCGATCAAGCGCCGCTCATCCCGCGTGGTACGCGTGGGAGATATTCCCATCGGCGGCGAGCATCCCATTCCCATCCAATCGATGGCAAATACCGATCCGCACGATCTTGAAAAAACACTTGCGCAGGCGCGCGCTCTGAAGGCCGCAGGCTGTGAGATCTTGCGGCTGACCGTGCCGGATATGAAGGCGGCCGAGGTGTTTTCTGCCGTAAAGGCGGCAGGTGTCGGGATGCCTCTGGTTGCGGACATTCATTTTGATTACCGCCTTGCCCTTGCCTCGATCGAGGCAGGTGCGGACAAGATCCGCATCAATCCCGGCAATATCGGGGATAAGGAAAGGATCCGCGCCGTGGTGGATGCCTGTCGTGAGCGGCAGATCCCGATCCGTATCGGTGTCAATTCAGGCTCGCTTGAAAAGCATATTCTTGAAAAATACGGCTCTCCCACCGCAGAGGCGCTTGCGGAAAGCGCCTTGTATCATGCGGCGTTTTTGGAGGAGCTTTCCTATAAAAATATTTTGATCTCGGTGAAGGCCTCTGATGTGCGAACGATGATCGAGGCCAACCGCATTCTTGCGAAAGAAACCGATTATCCGCTCCATCTCGGCGTGACCGAGGCAGGCGGCGGAGATGCGGCGCTGATCAAAAGCGCCGTTGGCATCGGTACTTTGCTTGCCGAGGGCATCGGAGATACGGTGCGCGTTTCATTGACGGACGATCCCGTGGAGGAGATCTCGGCGGCGAGGGGCATCCTCGCTTCTCTCGATCTTGCAAAGGAGCCGGGCATGGACATTGTGTCCTGCCCCACCTGTGGCCGCACGCAGATCGACCTGATCGCGCTCTGCCGTGCCTTCAAGGCGCGCGCCAAGGAAGAGGGCTTGCTTTCAAAGCCTGTCAAGGTCGCGCTGATGGGTTGTGTTGTCAACGGACCGGGCGAGGCTAAGGAAGCGGATGTTGGTATCGCGGGCGGCAAGGGTGAGGCTCTGCTTTTCAAAAAGGGCGAGATCCTTCGCAAGCTCCCCGAGAGCGAGGCGTTGGATGCCCTGATCGCAGAGATCAAGAATTTATAAGAAAAAAACGGGGAGGTTTTCCCCGATAAAGGATAAAAAACGAATGGAAAAAGGCTTTTTTGAGGTTTTTTCAAGATACCATCCTGCCCCCGAAAAGCTGGATGCGCTTGAAAATGCGCGGGTAAGCACCCTGCGCTATGACAAGGAAAACGGCCGCATCGAAGTCGAGATCGTCTCCGAGCGATGGATCGATGCGGAAACCATATACGAGGTTGCGGACGAATGCTGCACGCTGTATGCGGTGGCGTCCTTCCGCATTTTTCCGCATTTCCCGCCCGCACTTTTTGATCTTTCCCGCATGGCGGAGATTGCAACCGAGGCGGCGATGAGCGGCGCAGTCACGCACGGCTTTTTCCATAACGCAACCTACGATGATGACGGTGAGACCGTGGAGATCACCATCCCCTTCTTCGAGGGTGGCGTGAATTTCGTCAAAAACGCGGATACGGAGAGCATCCTTTCTCGCATTCTTGAAAGCCGCTACGGCGTGCACCGCCGCTTCGTGATATCCTCCTCGGAGGGCGCGGCACGCGCCGCGGAGCAGAAAAGAGAGCAGAACCGCCAAAGAATTTTGGCAGAGGCCGAGCGGCAGAGCATTGAGCAGGCAAGACAGCAGCGCGAAACGATGGCAAGAGAGCGTGAGGAGGCCGCACGTGCCGCCGATCCGCATTACGATTTTGAAAAGCGTGCAGGCATTTCCGCCGCGCTCCATAATGCCGAGACCTTAACGGCAACCCGTTATCTCATGGGCGCAACGACCTATGAGTGCGAGGGCGCGGAGGCGATCTTCGGCGATCCCTTTGAGATCAGCGAGCCAACGCCCATTGCCGAGGCAGGGAGCGCAAGATCGGGTGCCACCATTTTGCTCGGCTCGGTGTTTGAGGTAACGATCAAGGAAAACCGCGCAGGCGACCGTGCCAACGTGATGATCGGCATCTCGGACGGTGCGGGCGGCATTTACATAAAAAAGAATTTCGCCGCCGAGGAGCTCGGCTTTGCCAAGGGGCTTGAAAAGGGGCTCAAGGGCGGTCATATCCCGGTTGCGGTCATGGGCCGCGTGATGGTGGATAAGTTTGACGGAGAGCTGATCGTCAACCCCAAGGCCATCATGAAGATCAAAACGCTTTCGCGTATGGACAACGCCGAGAAAAAGCGCGTGGAGCTGCATCTGCACTCCAATATGTCGCAGATGGATGCGATCATGACGCCGGCGCAGATCGTCAATACCGCCATTCGCTGGGGGCATAAGGCCATCGCGATCACGGATCACGGAAACGTGCAGGCCTTTCCCGAAATGATGCTTGCATTGGAGAAGTCCAAGGCCGAGGATTTCAAGGTGCTCTACGGTATTGAGGGCTACTTCGTCAACGATACCGCGCGTTGCGTGTTCGGCAGCCGCTATCCCGCCTTTGACGACGAGATGGTAGTATTCGATATCGAGACCACGGGTCTTTCCAACCGCACCTGCCGCATCATTGAGATCGGCGCGGTTCTGATCCGTGCGGGCGAGGTCGTGGACGAAATGGATATTTTCGTCGATCCCGAGTGCGAGATCCCCGAGGAGATCACGCAGCTGACCTCGATCACGAACGAAATGGTCAAGGGCGCACCAAAGGAGAGGGAAGCGCTGGAGCAGTTTTTTGCCTTCGCCGGCGACCGCCTTCTGATTGCGCACAACGCAAACTTTGACGTAGGCTTTATCCGCGTTGCCGCCGAGCGGCAGGGAATGCCGTTTGATAACACCTTCCTTGATACGGTCGGACTTTCAAAATACGTCAACCCCGAGCTGAAAAACCATAAGCTCGATACGATCGCCAAGCACTATCAGTTAGAGGACTTCCATCACCACCGCGCATCGGACGATGCGAAGATCTTGGCGCACATCTTCTTCGTGATGCAAAAGCGCCTCGGCGAGGAGGGGATCGACACCTTTGAGCGTATGACGGAGGCTATGAGCGAGCGCACCGATCCGAAGAAGCTCCCCACCCATCATATCATCATTTTTGCGAAAAACAAGGAAGGCCTCAAAAATCTCTATAAGCTTGTCTCCTACGGCTATCTCGATTATTTCAAGCGTTTTCCGCGTATGCCGAAATCCGTGATCGAGCAGCACAGAGACGGCCTGATCATCGGCTCGGCCTGTGAGGCGGGCGAGCTTTATAAAGCGATCCTCGACGGAAGAAGCACCCAGGATATTGAAGAGATCGCCGCATTTTACGATTATCTGGAGATCCAGCCCCTGTGCAACAACCGCTTCCTCGTAGAAGAGGGAAAGGTGGCAAGCGAGGAGGCGCTGAAGGACATCAACCGCCAGATCGTTGATCTTGGTAAAAAGCTCGGCAAGCCCGTCTGCGCCACCTGTGATGCGCACTTTATGAATAAGGAGGACGAGCTGTACCGTAAGATCCTGCTTGCAGGGCAGAAGTTCTCCGATGCGGATAAGGATACCGGCATTTACCTTCGTACCACCGATGAGATGCTGGAGGAATTTATGTATCTCGGACGTGAGGTCGCCGAGGAGGTCGTGATCGAAAATCCGAACAAGATCGCGGATATGATCGAGAAGATCCGTCCTATCCCCGAAGGCCGTTACGAGCCCGATCTTCCTGGCGCAAAGGAGGATCTTGTAAACTCTTGTTGGCAAAGAGCCAAAGAATGGTACGGAGATCCCGTGCCGGAGCTTGTTTCCAAGCGTCTGACAAAGGAGCTGGATTCCATCATCAAAAACGGCTTTGCCGTGTTGTATATGATCGCCGTAAAGCTCGTTGCCTATTCCGAAAGCCTCGGCTACCAGGTCGGCTCGCGCGGCTCGGTCGGCTCCTCCTTCGTTGCCACAATGTCGGGCATCTCGGAGGTAAATCCCCTGCCGCCGCATTATCGCTGTCCGAAGTGTAAATACACCGAGTTTTTCACGGATGGCAAGATCGGCTCGGGCTTTGATTTGCCCGATGCCAAGTGCCCGAGGTGCGGCGAGGATCTGATCATGGACGGTCACGATATTCCCTTCGAGACCTTCCTCGGCTTCTACGGTGATAAATCTCCCGATATTGACCTGAACTTCTCGGGTGACGTGCAGGGTAAGGTGCATAAGTACACGGAGGAGCTCTTCGGCTCGGGACAGGTGTTCCGCGCGGGAACGATCGGTACTCTGGCAGATAAGACCGCATGGGGCTATATCAATAAATATCTCGAGGAGCGCCGCATCAAGATCCCCAAGGCGCAGATCGGCTATATGGTCACGCAGATGGTGGGTATCAAGCGCACCACGGGTCAGCATCCCGGCGGTATCATCGTTGTGCCGCAGGAATACGATATTTACGATTTCTCTCCCGTACAGCACCCGGCGGACGACCCCAATTCCGACATCATCACCACGCACTTCCAGTTCTCCTATCTGCACGATACGATACTGAAGCTGGACGAGCTTGGACACGATATGCCAACCAAGTATAAGATGCTCGAAAAATACACGAACACCAGCGTTCTCGACGTGAAGATGAACGATAAGAGCGTGTACGAGCTCTTTGCAAGCACCGCCCCCCTCGGCATCACGCCGGAGGATCTCGGCGGCTGTCAGCTCGGAACGTACGGCATTCCCGAGATGGGCACGCGCTTCATCCAGCAGGTGCTTTTGGATGCAAAGCCCAAGACCTTTGCGGACCTTTTGCAGATCTCGGGACTGACGCACGGCACGGACGTTTGGCTCGGCAACGCGCAGGATCTGATCAAAGCAGGTACCTGCACCATTTCCGAGGTCGTGGGAACGCGAGACGGTATCATGCTCTACCTTCTGCGCCACGACATTGAGGATTCGATCTCCTTCAAGATCATGGAGGACGTGCGAAAGGGTAAGGGTCTAAAGCCCGAATACGAGCAGACCATGCGCGAGCACGACGTGCCGGATTGGTACATCGCCTCCTGCAAAAAGATCAAATATATGTTCCCGAAGGCGCACGCCGCGGCCTACGTAATGTCCGCGATCCGCCTTTGCTGGTATAAAATCTACTATCCGATGGAGTTCTACGCCGCATTCCTCACCGTTGCGCCCGGCGGCTTTGATGCCGAGATCGTGGGCGGCGGCCTGCGCAAGGTCAACGAAACCATCAAGGAGCTTGAGGAAAAGGGGCAGGAGGCAACGCAGAAGGACAATGAAATGCTCACCACCCTCCAGCTCGTGCGCGAAGCGCTTGCGCGCGGCGTGCAGTTCTTAAGCGTCGATCTGCGCCGCTCGGATGCCACGGCCTTCCTGCCCGAAAACGGCAAGATCCGTATGCCCTTCAATTCCTTGCCCGGTCTCGGCGATACCGCCGCGGATAAGATCATCGAGGCAAGAGAAAACTTTGAGATCTATTCCGTTGAGGATCTGCGCCGCCGCACGGGCATTTCCAAAACGGTGGTTGAGATCCTTCGCCGTAACCGCGTTCTGGATGGGCTGACGGAAACCAACCAATTTTCTATGTTCTAAGTACTTTCAGTCCTTTCCCGAGAAAAACAGGATCAGCACCGCTACGGCGCAGAGCGGATCGCCCTCCTTCGATAGGAGCAGCAGGAGCGCGAGCCCCAGGAGGAGAAGATCCTCCGTGTCGGAAAACCAGCTGCCGATGGAAAATTTTTCCCAAAAGGGAAGCTTGATCCTTTGTAAAAAGGGAATGCGCGTAAGCAGGGAAGAAAAGCCCCCTGCCTCGGTTGCTTCCTGTGCCGTGGGAACGCTTTCCTCTCTGCGCAGCACAATATCGTCCTGCTGCGGCGGCTCTGCCGCCTCGCTTTCAAAGGCAACACCGCTGTAGCCGCTCGGAAGCGTGCGCTGTACCTCCTCCTCAAACGCGTTTTTTTCATAGCTTCGTGCGTACATGCTTACCCCCTTCCCACGAGATCCCAAAGATCCATCGCGCCAAGCAGCGTGTCAATGGTTTTTCCGCGCTTCTCGGAAACGTAGGGGCGCAGAGCAGAAAGCAGCTGCGTGCGCTTTTCGCGCTTATCCGCGCCGCGCACCGCGACACTTGCGTGCGCTGTCTTGCTCACCGCCTCCGTCTCCTCGGGGGCAGGGAGCGGAGGGGAGCTTACCTGCGTATCGGCTTCCGTATTTTCGGAATTATCCTTAGCAAGTGCCTCAATTTGTCGGATCAGATCGGGATTTTGCATGATCAGGCTTACGATTCTTGAAAGATCCGGGCCTTGCCCGCCTGCCGTGCTCATTTCGCCCCGTATTTTTTCTTGTATGCGTTGTAATAGCGCATAGCATCCATGAGGCCAAAGCCCTTTTCGCTCGTCAGAAGCGCGCGCAGCTTTTCAAGATCCTCGTGCGCAGGCGAAGCCTGCGGCAGGGAAAGCCCCTTGGCGGCCGCCATGCGGCGGATCTCGCGCTCAAGCTCCGCATCGGAAAGCGCGGAGAGCCTCTTTAACTGTTCTTGGTTCAGCTTCATTCAAAAACCTCCGTTCTTCGTTTTCTACCCTCATTCTATGAAGGGTGCGGCGGTTGTGTGAAAGGATCGTTTATGCAAAAATGCCTGATATTTTCGGATAGTCACGGCCATGGCCTATACCGCATGAAGCGCGTGATCGAAAGCCATCCCGATGCCGCGGTGATCTTCTTTCTCGGTGACGGACTTTCGGAGGCGGAGTCGCTACCTGTGTCTTTTCCCGATCGAACCTTCCTTTTTGTGAGAGGGAACTGCGATTTTGCACCGCTTTATCCCACGGAGGAAACGGATGAGATCACCATCGAGGGCGTGAAGATCGTTTTCACGCACGGACATAAATACGATGCAAAGTTTTCCACGGGCGGTCTTTGTGCGCTTGCCGCAAGAAAGGATGCGCGGCTTTGCCTTTTCGGGCATACCCACCGTTCGACGGAGGAATACCATAGCGAGAGGGAACCCCCCTTCACACTCTTCAATCCGGGGAGCATCGGCCGCTCCGATCTTGGCCGCCCGACCTACGGCCTCTTAACAATAAAGGATGGAAATTATTTGTTATCTCACGGTGAAACCGAATATTAAGAAATATTAAGACTTGAAAGGAAATTTTTATGAGAATCGAGGACATTGATAAGAATTTTAAGCCGAAGAGCCTGCCCGAAGGCGTAGAATTGGAGTATTTTGACGTCAGAGAGACCCCCTTCAAGGTATGGGGCTTGATGTATGAGGACGATTCCTTCTGCCGCCTTCCCGATGCGGTTGCCAAAGCGACCAACGATGGTGTATACGCCCTGCATGAGCATTCTGCAGGTGGGCGAGTTACCTTCCGCACGAATTCCCGATACGTAGCTATCAGCGCAAAAATGCGCAGCGTGGCGCGTTTTTCGCACTTCACCGCTTGCGGCTTTGCAGGCTTTGATATTTATGAAAAAACGCAATATCTTAGCACTTACCAACCGCCATATCTCATAGAGGACGGCTTCGGCGGTCTGATCACCCTTGAAACGAATGAGGATAGAGATCTCCTGATCCATTTCCCACTGTACAGTGCCGTAGAAAGCCTGTATATCGGTCTTGAAAAGGGTGCAAGCCTCGAAGCCTATAACCCTTACCGGGATATTCCCCCGATCGTGTATTACGGCTCGTCCATCACCCAGGGCGGTTGCGCCTCTCGCCCCGGCAATGCCTATCAGGCAAAGCTCTCGCGCGAGCTTTCGGTGGATCATATTAACCTCGGCTTCTCGGGCAGTGCCAGAGGCGAGGACGTGATGGCGGAATATATCGCCTCTCTTCCTATGAGCGCCTTCGTGATGGACTACGATCATAACGCCCCCTCCGTCGAGCATCTTGAAAAAACGCACGAGCGCTTCTATAAGATCATCCGCGAAAAGAACCCCACGCTTCCCATCATTTTTGCTTCCTGCCCCGATTTCTGGAAGCCTATGAAGGCAGGGCAGCGTGCCAAGGAGCTTCGCCGCGCTGTGGTAATGGATACTTACTTAAGAAACTATAAAGAGGACGAAAACATCTATTTCGTAGACGGTGCCTCCTTCTATCAGAACACGGATATAGACTACTGCACCGTGGACAATTGCCATCCGAACGATTGCGGATTTTACTTTATGGCGAAGGGCTTCCTTCCCACCCTCAAAAGGATCTTGAAATAAACCGAACACCCCCTGCACGATAATGATGTGCAGGGGGTGTTTGATTTAATAAGCTATTACTATAATGATTTTCCGGTCAAGAATGATAGATCGGGTCGCTCGGTCCCTTCACGATCATGGGCGTATAGCAACGGAAGCGCACCACGTATTTGTGGCCCTCCTTGATGTATTTCTCAATTTCGCCGCCGCGTGCCTCGGGCTCGTAGCCCTCCGCATCCGTAAGCCTGAAGGTCTTGTAACAGCTTTTCGGAACGGAAAGCTCCTTGAAATCGTGCACGCTGGTCTCGCCCTCTGCAGCAAGAATATCGATGCGGAAAACGGAGGTGTCCCAAGCGGTGTTCACAACCGTGAAGTCACAGCTTTCGGTCGTAATATCCCCGAAATACCAATCCTTTGCGCCGATTGAGCGGTCACCCCTCTCAATATCGGCAAGCAGAAGCTCTCTGCCGTTTGCGCGAGGCGCGAAGGGAAGCTCTAAAACGATATTGCCTCTCGCACCGGTGTAGCAGTCCTTCACGTTCAGATCGCGGAGCAAAAGGAGGTTAGGATCCTTCGTACCCTTTTTGCGCGTGGAGAACACGGAGAAAACGTATTCATCCTCGCAGGGGATCACGATGGTTTCGGGATCGATCAGGCGGTAGCAGTCAACGCATCCGCCGTCAAACATATGGTGTGGCACCTGCAGAATGTCCGATTTAAGATACGAGCCGAAGCGCGCCGCAAGATGCGAGGAGGGAAGCATGGCATCGCCCGTGATAAGAAGCGTTTGTCCCTCACAGAAAATTTTGAAAACGAGAGAAAGACTGTTGATGTTCGTCACGCGGTTTCTCATCGTATCGTCGGGCGTGGAGAGCGTTTCAAAGCGCATACCCCCGATCTCAAAGGTCTCGCCCGTGTGCGCACGGTATACGGGCGCACCGCTTTTTTCAACGGCTTCGAAGAAGCGCGCCATGTGCGGGCCTTCCTTTGCCGCCCCTGCGATAAAGTCCTCTGATGCATCAAAATCAAATAAATTGTAAATAAATCTTTGCACTTTGTACTGATTTTCAAACTTTTCCGCGAAAGAAGTGTAGCAGCGGTAGTGATCGATATGCGGATGTGTCATGATCCATGCGGCAATGGTGATCTCCTCGGTCACGCACTGCTTTTTGAGCACTGCCATCAGCCGCTCGGCATAATCGCGCGTTTCCCAGCCGCCGTCAAAAACGATAAAGCGGCCGTCCTCCAAACGAAGAACTAAGGAAATTCCGAAGTCAAAGGTGTCCACCATCGTGAAAAGCGGCTTGCAAAGCTTTTTCTTAGTGGTATCCGTAAGCCCATGGATCAGCGCGCCCTCCTCGGTCACAAGCTTTATTTCCTTCGCTTCGGGATAGTAAGCAAGGATCCGCTTCTCTCCGTCTTTTTCGTAAAAGGTAAAGGTGTTCTCGGAAAGCATCTCGGTGTCTGTGACCGTATAGCCCTCGGTGGAAAGGCTCTGCGCGAGTGCCAAAGCATCCTTCACGCTCGCATCCTCGTACCCCTTAACGTAAGCACCCTTACCCTCGTAGGTATCGTATAAAAGCTTCATTTTGTATCTCCTTTCGCATAGCGCGAAAAATATATATATCATCTTATCACAAGTTGCCTTGCGTGTCAAATGCTTTTTTGCATCTCTTTGTATTTTTTCGGTGTCACGCCGTAAAAGGCCTTGAAGGCCTTGTAAAAATGCGCGAGCTCGGGAATGCCAACGGCGGCGGCAACCTCGGAGATGGAGTGCTCCGCTTGCAAAAGAAGCGAGACCGCCCTCTGCATCCGATACCGCAAAAGATAGCGTGAGGGGGAGATTCCTTCCTCTTTCATAAAAAGGCGGTAAAGATAGGATCGCTCCAGGCATACGTGATAGGCGATCTCGGCTGTTCCGATCTTATAAGGATAGTTGTCCTCAATGTATTGCTTTGCAAGGCGAACGTAGTGTTCGCCCGTGCGCTCCTGTATTTTTGAGGGCGCACATTTTTTTATCAGTCGGCTCATCACGAGCAAAAAGTATCCGAGCACGTCATAGCCGCAAGCACCGCTTTGCTTTCCTGCCGCGTGCAGGGCGTAAATATCGTGGCGCATCGCATCGTCTGCCGGAAAATGAAAGATCACGTTTCCCTCACAAATCCCGGCACTCTCTGCAATTGCATCCGCCTCCCGTCCCGAGAAGGAAACGTAAACGTATTTCCATGGACGCTTTTCATCCGCCGTATAGGAGCAAACCGCCCCCGGCGTGATCATAAAGCCGTCCCCCGCCTCCAAGGGATAGCTGCTGTCGCCGATCTCATAAACGCCCGCCCCCTCTAAGATAAAATGCGCCGAGTATTCGCGGTATTTGAGCATTGGCGCGGCGTGCCCGGGATGGCAGATCTGTATGCCGCATTCCGTGATCGTCAGTCGTTCGCTTTGCCGCGGCAAGCGGTATCGGTCGGTGTCATAGGACATGTAAACTCCTCCATAGCAACGTATTTACAAGATAAATATAGCATGTTTTGGAAAAAAAGGCAAGGAAAAAAATAAGAAAGCAACAAAAATACAATTTTTAAACAACCGTACGGCATTGTATTTACGCTCCCCTTCTGCTACAATGGAAGAAAAAACGGAGGCTTTTGTTTATGAAAGAAAAAATTCGTATCGGCTTCGTTGGCTGCGGTCAGTTCTGCAGAGGCTTCGTTCCGATTTTCAAGGCGCATCCGGCTGTGGAGTACATCGCGGTCTGTGATAAATTTCCCGAGCGTGCCAAGGATTATTTTGATCGTTTCGGCTGTGACCGTATTTTTGACACCTATGAAGAAATGCTTGCTTCTGACGAGATCAACTGTATTGCCATCTTCTCGCAGAGAAATCAGCATGGCGAAATGGCGATCGCTGCTCTGAAGGCGGGGAAGAACGTTTACAGTGCCGTTCCGATGGCAACGAGCGTGGAAGAGATCCGTGAGATCGTTCGTCTTGTTTCGGAAACAGGATTGACCTATTCGATGGGCGAAACGGGAATTTATCGCCCTGCCGCGATCTTTTGCCGCCAGAAGTATGCTTCGGGTGAGATCGGTGATCTCGTGTACGCAGAGTCGCAGTATAACCACGATATGAGTCGCTTGTATCATACCTTTCAGTATACGGAGGGGGATGCGTGGCGCAAGATGGCAGGTCTGCCGCCTCTGTATTATCCAACGCATTCCACGTCTATGCTTCTATCTGCCACCAAGGCACACGCGGTGCGTGTTTCTGCCTTTGGCTATGAAGAGCGAAAGGATACGGATATCTTCGGAGAAGGCAAGAATTATTGGGATAATCCTTTTTCCAATACGAGCATGCTCCTTAAAATGAGTGACGGATCGGTGCTTCGTGTGAGCGAAAACCGCCGCATTGCATGGCATTTCCCCGAAACCTACATCACTTGTTTTAACGGCACGGCCGCCTCGTATGAGTGCTCTCTTGTGCAGCATAGCTTCGTGCGCGCAAAGGATAAGACGGTTGAGTATGAAAACGTGAGCGATCTTCTGAACCCGATCGAGCTGACAGCGCATAAGAACGATTCGGATTTTCTCGAAAGAGCGGCAGAGGGTGCGTGGTCGAGTGCGGAAGCGCCGATCCAACGCGTGGATCGCTTACCGATCGAGCTTGCGGAGGTTGGAACCGGCCATGCAGGCACGCACAAATTTATGGTGGATGATTTTTGTCAGGCATACGTCACGGGCAAGCTATCGCCAACGAATGCGTGGCAGGCTGCAAGATACAACATTCCCGGCCTCATAGCGCACGAGAGCGCGATGCAAAACGGAAAAACGATGGACGTACCCGATCTCGGCGATCCCCCACAGGGAATAGAGGTGCTTTCCGAGGATCGTGAGGTCAATCCCAATACGTATGACGAATATAGAAAGGAAAATAGAAAATGAAAGAAAAAATTCGTATCGGTATTCTCGGCTGCGGACAGTTTTCCGCTTCCTTCGTCGAGCTTTTTAAGCAGCATCCATATGTGGAGCGCGTCGTAGTGGCAGACACGGACGAGCAAAATGCCAAGGACTTCGGCGAGCGCTTCGGCGTGGAATACTATCATAGCTTGGATGAGCTTCTCGAAACGGACATCAATGCCGTTGCCATCTTCACGCCGCGCCACACGCACGGTCCCTTAGTCGTTCAGGCCTTGAAGGCGGGCAGACACGTATACAGTGCCGTGCCGATGGCCTCCGAGATCAGCCACTGCGAAGAGATCGTGCGCCTCGTGGAGCAAACGGGACTGACCTATATGATGGGTGAAACCTGCATTTATTACCCCTGCTCCATGTTCTGCAAGGAGCGCTTTGAAAGCGGCGAAATGGGTAAATTCGTTTATGCCGAGGCGCAGTATCATCACGACATTTCGCATTTTTCAGAGAAGCATCGCTCGGATCTTGCCGCCATGGGCGTGCCGCCCTTCTTTTACCCCACGCATTCGCTCTCGATGGTGCTTGCGGCCACGGGCTCGCACGTAACCAAGGTCTCCGCCTTTGGCTATGAGGACACCGAGGACGATCCGATCTTCAAAAAGGGTGTAAACCTTTGGGACAACACGATCTCCAACGCATTCTCGCTGATGACGCTTGAAAACGGCGGTGTGATCCGTATCAACGAGTGCCGCCGTATCGGCTATAAAGCCCCCTCCTCGTTTATTTCTGCCTTCTACGGCACGAAGGCCTCCTATCAGTTCTCCAATGCCCAGCACGTCTACACCTCGCTCTCGGAGAGCGGTGTTTCCTTGGCGGACGTGAGCGATTACGTCAACCCCACGGATATGACCGCGCATAAAAACGATCCCGATTTCAAGGAGCGCGTGGCAAACCATACCTGGCAGTGGAACAGCTTTGCCCCGATCCAAACGCCCGACGTTTTGCCCGATGCCTATAAGGATCTGCCAAACGGCCATATGGCCAGCCATCAGTTCCTGATCAACGATTTCTGCACGGCGGTGTACGAGGGCACGATTCCCACCGTCAACGCATGGCTTGCCGCAAGATACACCGTTCCGGGGCTCGTTGCCTATGAGTCGATCAAGCAGGGCGGTGCCGTGCTTGAGGTTCCGGATTTTGGCGATCCACCAAAGGGGAATCCCTTGCCGCAGCTTTTGATGCGCAATCCCGATATAACGAGTCTTCCCACCCTGGATCTTCCCGAAAAAGTCACGGTGCATACGCATAAGGAAGGAGAAGAGGCGGAATGGGAGGAGCTGATCAAGAGCGCCTTTGGCCACCCCTATTCCTTTGATTTTCTGCGCACGCGTGGCGACTATGCACCCGATCACGTGCTTTACCTTGTAAGAAACGGCAAAAAGATCGCAACGGCAACCGCCGTGGAAAACGAGGCGTATCCGGGCGAGGGCTGGTTCCGTATGGTCGGCGTACATCAAAGCGCGCGTGGAGAGGGCATGGGCAAATGGATCGCCCTTGCGGCACTGCACGCGCTTCGTGAGCGCGGCTTTAAGAGCGCGCTCCTCTCCACGGACGATGCGCGCATCCCTGCCATCCGTCTCTATCTTTCACTCGGTTTCCGTCCGATCTTTACTCACGAAAGCCATGAAAGACGCTGGGCGGCGGTGATGAAAAAAATTGAGGCCCAAAAAATCTGAAATAAAAACGTGAAAGAGGGTAGCTCAAGTTGCAAAAACTTGAGCAACCCTCGAATGCGTTAAGGGGATAGGGGGATCCCACGCGAAAATTTTCGTTCTTCGAGGCGTGAGGTCTCGCCTGCGGGCTCGGTCCCTCACGGCTCTGGCGTTATTAACGCCATTCACTACCGCTCGGCCGCTTCGCTAC
>JAGBCA010000010.1 GCA_017938205.1 Clostridia bacterium | reverse complement strand
CGGGTATTTTGAAAAAGTCAGAGCTTGGTACAACTCGCTTCGCGAGGTTTTTTTAGGGACTCGATTCGCGGCGCGAATCTACGCAAGAGATGCAGAGCATCTCTGATGAGTTCGCTTCGCGAACGTCACGCCTGGACGGCTGCGGTCGCGGACGTCCACCGGAAGTCCGCTCTGTGCCGCAGCTCCTTCGAGTCCCTGTTCGGCGCAGCCGAAAAACAAAAAAACCACCCGATCGGGTGGTTTTTTGTTTTTGGTGCACCTCCAGGGACTCGAACCCTGGACCCACTGATTAAGAGTCAGTTGCTCTACCAGCTGAGCTAGAGGTGCGTGATTTAACTGCGGAAAAAATTATAACACAAACAAAAGAAAATGTCAAGAGCTTTTTTAAAAAAATACTTCTTTTTTTTGGATCGGCCTCATAAAAATGTAAACAAATTTAAATCGCGATATATCCCACACGATATATCGCGATTTTTATTACAATAATAATATAAAAAAAGAAAGGGGACTTTCATGAATACAAAAGAAGCAATTGCCAAAAGAATTATTGAGCTTTGCAAAGAAAGAAATATAGCGATCAATGCGCTTGCCAATATTTCGGGCGTTCCCTCCTCAACGGTTTATAGTATGCTCAATGAAAAAAGCAAGAATCCGGGCGCGGTTTCCATAAAAAAGCTGTGCGACGGGTTTGAGATCTCGCTAAGAGAATTTTTCGATAGTCCTATTTTTGATAATTTAGAGCAGGAAATCGTTTAAGCCATAAGAACGAAAGAAAAATTTAAAGGGAAAAGCTATGAAAGAACAAAAGAAAAAAACAAAGCGCCACGTTTTGCCGAGGCATCGTTTTTATTTTCGCTTTTTACGCTTCGTCGGCGTGATCATTGCCCGGATCTACGGCTGTCATTATCATATTTTTAAGGGTAAGAAAAAGCAGAACTATTTCATTCTCGCCAATCATCAAACGCTTCTCGATCCCGCGATCTTGGCAATGAGCTTCCGCGCTCCCGTGTATTTTGTGGCGGGAGAAACGCTTTTTAACGATACGCTCCCCTCGCGCCTTCTGCGCCATTGCTTTGCGCCGATCAAGAAGAAAAAGGGAACGGCAGACGTTGCCTGCATTCGCTCAATGGTGCGTGTTGCGCGCGAGGGCGGAAACGTGGCCCTTTTTCCTGAGGGGAACCGCACCTGGGCGGATTTCCCCTTTTATATTGATCCCGCGATCTGCTCCCTCATTCGCCTTCTGAAGCTACCTTTGCTGCTCTATCATTTTGAGGGCGGCTACGGCGTGGATCCGAGATGGGGAAAGACGCGCAGAAAGGGGCGCTTTGATGCCTTTGTATA
The DNA here is from genome assembly GCA_017938205.1 of Clostridia bacterium. Classification (GTDB taxonomy): domain Bacteria; phylum Bacillota; class Clostridia; order Oscillospirales; family CAG-272; genus UBA1740. Next base: position 24,312 of record JAGBCA010000010.1, on the reverse strand, counting down.
TAAGGAAATATCTATAGAGGAGATCGCCGCCATGTCGGACGAGGATCTCTATCGCACCGTGATCGATGCTCTTACGGTAGCGGATGGAAAAAACGGTGCCGCCTACCGCAGTGCCGCACGTGCCGAGTATCTGGAACGCCTCTTGTTTGTGTGTCCTGTCTGCGGTAAGGTGTCCACGCTTCGCTCCGAGGGGGAATCGGTTACTTGCTCGGCGTGTGGACTTTCCGTGACCTACAATGAGGATCTTTCACTTTTCTCGGATCATGCAGCCTTTGCCTTTTCCACCTTGAAGGAATGGTATGCGTATCAGCTGGATTTCATTAGGAATATGAAGCTCCCAAAAGATGCTCCGATCTACCGTGACAAGGATGCCATCCTTTATGACAAAACGGGAGAAAAACGCGTGCAGATCGCCGCGGGCGAGGCCGTATTAACGGCCGAGGTGCTTCGCGTTGGAGAAATGGAGCTTCCGCTCCCCGAAATTCTTTCGGTCAGCGTGGTTGGAGGGCGCAAGCTTGTGTTCCACACGAAGGAGCGTTTTTATATCCTCACAGGGGATGCACGCTTCAATGCCATCAAATACGCCTTCACCTTCAACGTCCTTCCAACGGGCATCAAAGATGAAAAATATTACGGGCTTTTTATTTAAAAATAAAAATACTTTTTTTAGAAAAACGGTTGAAAAAACTGCCGTGGTGTGATATACTAACGGTAATATAAGTGAACGATTCGGAGAAAAAATATGAAAAGACAATTGATCAAAGAAATTTTCGCATCCCCCGAGTCCTTCGGTGGAAAGAGCATTACCGTGGGCGGATGGGTGCGCAACCTGCGTGATTCCAAGGCCTTCGGCTTTATCGATCTGAACGACGGCTCGTTTTTCAAAAGCATCCAGGTGGTGTTTGAGAGAGACAGAGTGGAGAACTATGATGCCATCGCTGCGCAAAACGTAGGTGCAGCACTGGTCGTTACGGGTATTCTGACACTGACGCCCGGCGCAAAGCAGCCCTTTGAGCTGAAGGCGGACAAAATTGAGGTTGAGGGCGCATCCACCCCGGATTACCCCCTCCAGCCCAAGCGTCATACCGTAGAGTTCCTTCGTGAGCAGGCGTACCTGCGTCCGAGAACGAATCTGTTCTCCGCGGTGTTCCGCGTGCGCTCCGAGGTTGCCTATGCGATCCATTCCTTCTTCCATTCGCGCGGCTTCGTATACGTGCATACCCCCATCATTACCGCATCGGATGCAGAGGGCGCGGGCGAGATGTTCCGCGTTACCACCCTGGATATGAAAAATCCTCCGCTTACCGAAAGCGGCGAGGTGGATTATTCGCAGGACTTCTTTGGCAAGAGCGCAAATCTGACCGTTTCGGGCCAGCTTGAGGGCGAGACCTATGCAATGGCCTTCGGTAACATCTATACCTTCGGCCCCACCTTCCGTGCAGAAAATTCAAACACGGCGCGCCATGCGGCGGAGTTCTGGATGATCGAGCCGGAGATCGCCTTTGCCGATCTTGACGACAATATGCAGCTCGCTTGGGATATGATCCAGTATATCATCGGTCACGTGATGGACAACTGCGCCGAGGAGCTGAATTTCTTCAATAGCTTCGTGGATAAGGGCCTTCTTGAGCGTCTTTCTGCGCTTCGCAATGCAGAGTATGCAAAGGTGACCTACACCGAGGCCGTTGAGATCCTTGAAAAGAGCGGCGAAAACTTCAAGTTCCCCGTGCGTTGGGGTATTGATCTGCAGAGCGAGCACGAAAGATACCTCACCGAAAAGGTATACAAGAAGCCCATCTTCCTCGTGGACTACCCGAAGGACATCAAGGCCTTCTATATGCGCTTGAATGACGACGGTAAGACCGTTGCCGCTATGGACCTTCTTGTGCCCGGCGTCGGCGAGATCATAGGCGGCTCTCAGCGTGAGGAGCGTATGGACGTTCTGACCGCGCGTATGAAGGAGCTCGGCCTCAAGGAAGAGGACTATTGGTGGTATCTCAACCTCCGTAAATACGGCGGCACCAAGCACGCAGGCTACGGCCTCGGCTTTGAGAGAATTATTATGTATCTGACGGGTGTTTCCAACATCCGTGACGTGCTTCCTTACCCCAGAACGGTAGGAAACGCTGAATATTAAGCTTTTATGAAAAAACCGCAGCCCGGCGCAGAAATAGCGCATATGAAAGAAAGGTATCGAATAAAACCGAACACACTCTTTTTCGTATGAGATCTTTCTCTGCTCCCTCTGCGATTTTTCTATATTTTTATCAATATCGGAACTTTCTGGAGGGCATTTTTATGGTATTGACGGATAAGCAATTTTATAAGGCTGCTTTGAACCTCGGTATCGAGGAGCTAAAAAAGGCAAAGGAAGCCTATTTTGCAGGTGATGCTGCCGGCGCGGCAAAAATTTTTGCGACCTACGTAAGAGAAAATCTCGACTACGAGCATTTCTTCAAGCTCCCGGGCGCGGACATCGGAGATAAAGAAAAAGCAGTTCGTGCAGCCGACCGCGTGATGGAGGGCTACTTCTGGGCGGCAGGCTATACCTATCAGTACAAAAATTTAGAGGTGGATTGGGAGAAAAACCAAACCCCGAACAACTACGGTGAGTACGTGTGGCAGCTTTCCCGCCACGGAGAGTTTTCCAATCTTGCGAAGGGCTATTTACATACCGGCGACAAAAAGTACGCCGAGGGCTTTTGCAAACTGATCGAATCCTGGATCGACCAGGTTGAATTTCCGATCGCCGACATTGCCAACCGCCACGGCTCGTACGATCACACGGGCTGGCGCACGCTCGAATCGGGCATCCGTATGGGTATGCCCTGGCAGGTGCCGATCTTCACCTTTATGCGTGACGGATTGATCCCCGATCTCTTGGTTGTCAAGATCTTCAAATCCATCTGGGAGCACGCCTTCCACCTTCGCAACTATTGCTCCAGCCATAACTGGCTGCTCTCCGAGCTGATGGGCTTTGCGCATATTGCGATCCTCTATCCCTTCTACGATAAGGTGGCAGCTTGGAGGAAGTTTATCTTTGACCGCCTGATCTCCGAGCTTTCCGTGCAGATCTATCCCGAGGGCTTCCAGTATGAGCTGACCACGGGCTACCATCTCGTTTCCATCAAAGAATATCTGAACGTCGTCAACCTTTGCAAGGCCTTCGAGATCGAGGTGCCCGCGGTGATGATGGAAAAGATCCATCAGATGTATATAGCGGAATTCCGCCTGATGGGACCCGACCTTGAGTGCCTTGGCCTGAATGACGGATCCTATACGCCTATGTATAACTATGCGAAAACCGCATTGCAGCATTTTCCGGGCGATCCCTTCTTCACTGCGATCGCAACAGACGGAAAAGAAGGTGCTTGGCCGGATTTCAATTCGGACGTTTTCCCCTACGTCGGCCACTGCATGATGCGTACCGGCTGGGATAAGGATGCGATCTTTGCGCACTTTGACTCTGCGTATTACGGATGGGGACACGCACACGAGGATAAGCTTTCCTTCAACCTGCACGCCTATGGCAAGCGCCTGCTCTCGGACGGCGGAAACTTTGCATACGATACCTCGAAGATGCGCTCCATGACTGTTTCCACCCGTGCACACAACACGGCGCTTGTGGACATGAAGGATCAGCGCAGAGGCTATAACACAGATTTCCGCAAGATCGAGGAAAATGCGGTTATCAACAAGATCCCCTCCGATCTTTCCTGGCGCTTCGGCGATACCTACGAGGTTGCCGAGGGACTTTACGACTGTGGCTACGGTGCAAATCCCGCCGTATTCGTAGACCATCACAGAAAGGTGATCTTCTTCAAGAAAGGCCTCGGCATTGCCAAGCCCTTCTTCATCCTGCTCGATGCCTTCAAGCCGAAGGATGAGGCGGAGCATCTCTACGAGGTTCTCTTCCAGCTGGATATCCAGCCCTATACCGTAGCGGAAAAGACCGTAACCGTCGATCACGGTGACGGCGTAACGCTCTCGCTTGTTTCCTCCGCTCCTGCCAATATCATCGTCGGTCAGAACGAGCCTCGCTATATGGGATGGAGAAAGATTGAGGGGCATTCCGGTGAGGACATCGTGCATAATCCCGCACCTGCCGTTCTCTTTACGGAAAAGGGAAGAGAGACCTTCGTGGCCACCGCTGCCTATCCCGCAAAGGACGGAGAGGGCTGCGCCGTTGCAAGCGTTGTGTGCGATAAGGATACCTTTACGATCACGATGACGGACGGCAAGGCTTACACCTTCGAGAAAAACGATCCCGCGTTTGCCACCGCCGGGGCGGCAGAGCGCCTCGAAAAGGGAATGCCGCTTCGCTAAAGTTTTGAATTGTAGGAGAATCATATGCTTTTAACCGATAAACAGTTTTATAAGGCCGCCCTCGATCGCAAAATTCCCGAAATGCAGGAGTGCTACGATCTCTTCCTTGCAGGAAAGGGTGAAGAGGCCAACGCTCACTTTGTAAAATACGTAAGAGAGCATCTGGACTATGAGAAATTCTTCACTCTTCAGCTCGTAGAGGATTTTTATTCTCATAACACGAACGAAAGCATTATAGCCACGGCGGATCGCGCCGCGGCGGGGCACATCAGCTCCTGCGGCGTTTCCTACGTATGCGAGGATCTTTCGAAGCTCGATTGGAGCTATAACCCCACTGAAAACAACTACGGCGAATGGGTTTGGCAGCTTTCTCGCCACGGCAATTTCACACATCTCGCAAGAGCTTGGGAGTTGACGAAGGATGAAAAATACTTAAATACTTTTATCACCCTGATCTCCACCTGGCTTGCGCAGGAGGAATTTCCGATCGCGGACGTGGCAAACGGCCACGGCTCATATGACTTTGTCGGATGGAGAACCATCGAGTCGGGCGTGCGTATGCGCTTGCCCTGGCATTATCCCATTCACGTCTTTATGCGTGCGGGAGTTCTTCCGGATCGCCTCGTCGTGGATATTTTCAAGTCACTTTGGGAGCACGCCTTCCATATCAGAAACTACTGCTCCAGCCATAACTGGCTCACCATCGAGCTTGGCGGCTTTATGCATATCGCAACCTTCTATCCCTTCTTTGATTGCAGCGATAAGTGGCGTAAGTTTATCTTCGACCGACTCCATAAGGAGCTTTCGGTGCAGCTGCACGCCGATTATATGCAGTACGAGCTTGCAACGGGCTATCATATGGTCGTGATGGGTGACTATAAGCGTGTGATGGCGATCGCGGATCGCTACGGCCTTGAGGTTTCCGAAACGATGAAATCCTCCGTTCGCAAAATGTACGGCGCGATGATGAAGCTTATCGGGCCGGATCGCCGCATTCCCGATCTCAATGACGGAACGGACAGAGATTTCAGAGGCGACCTCGCGGACGGCGAATGGCTCTACCCGAACGATCCCGAGTTCCGCTATTTCTTGACGGACGGAAAAGAGGGCAAAGCCCCCGCATATCTCTCCGTAGCCCTGCCGTATACGGGCTTCTGCGCAATGCGCACAAGCTGGGAAAAGGACGCGATCTACGCTCTGTTTGACGGCGCGCACTTCGGCTGGGGACATCAGCACGAGGATAAGCTTTCCTTCAATCTCTCGGCCTACGGCAAAAATATGCTCGTTGACGGCGGAAATTACGATTATGACCGCTCCAAGATGCGCCGTATGCTGATCTCCACCTACGGGCATAACACCGCCTTGGTGGATACCCTTGGACAAAACAACCATAAAACGCATTCCCGTGCTGAGGAGGAGCGAAAGGTGCGCGAGCACATCCCCTCGGATCTTGCTTGGAATTTCACAGAGGATCACGAGGTATGTGAGGCGGCGTACCGCCTTGGCTATGGAGAGGATCTGATCCCCGTGGATCACGAAAGAAAGGTCATCTTTTTTAAGAAAGGCCTCGGCGGCTCTCAGCCCTTCTTCGTGCTTCTCGATACCTTCATTCCGAAGGACGAAAAAGAGCATCTCTACGAGGTGCATTTCCAGCTTGGCACAGAGCCCACCACCGAAACCGAAAACAGTATCACCGCCAATTACGGTGACGGCGTAACGCTCACTCTCCTTTCCTCGGGTAAGAAGAGCGTAGAAACTGCGCAGTATGAGCCTCGTTACACGGGTTGGAAAAAGAAATTTGCCCCCGGCTCCGAGCATGAGCACTATCCCGCACCCGCCGTTTTCTTCTCCGAACAGGGCGAAAGATCCTTTGTTGCAACAGTGGCTTATCCCGCAAAGGATTCATCCTGCCCCATTGCAAGCGTTGCCTGCAACAAGGATACCTTCACGCTTTCCATGACGGACGGAAAGAGTTATACCTTTGATAAAAACGCGCCTGAATTTAAGACATACAGCACCCCCGAGCGCCTTGCAAACGGCGAGGATTTTGGTCTTTAAGTAAATAATTATTTGTATAATAGGGGTAAAAAGCTATGATGCTGACCGATAAACAATTTTATAAAGCCGCCTTAGACCTTTCGATTCCCGAAATGAAGGAGGCTAAAGAGCTTTTCTTTGCAGGCAAAAAGGCAGAAGCCGAGAAGGTTTTTGCTGCCTACGTTAGATCGCACATTGATTATGAAACCTATTTTTCACTCCCTTCGGTGAAGTCAGCCTTTAACGAGAGTTGCTTTGCAGAAGAAAAAAAGAAAAAAATCATTGAGCGCGGCGACCGCATCTGTGAGGGCTGGTTTGCCCCCACGGGATATGCGCACCAATACGTAAATCTTGAAATGGATTGGGAAACCAACCACACACCGAACAATTACTGCGAATGGGTTTGGGTTCTTTCCCGCCATGAGCAGTTTACGCCCCTTGCGCAAGCCTATTACGTTACAAAGGATGAAAAATACGTTCGCGCCTTTGAGAAAATTATTGAATCATGGATCGATCAGGTAGAGTTCCCAATCGTTGACGTTGCCAACCGTCATTATTCCTATTCGCACACGGGGTGGCGCACGATCGAAACGGGTATTCGCATGATCTCTCCCTGGCCGAATACGATTCACCTCTTTATGAGAGAAGGATTTTTATCGGATGCGCTGATCGTCAAGATTTTTAAATCCATCTGGGAGCATGCCTTCCACCTGCGCTATTTCTGCTCCAGCCATAACTGGTTGATCATCGAGCTCACGGGATTTTTAAATATCGCGTGCTTTTATCCCTTCTACGATAAGTGTGCCGAATGGAAAAGATTCGTATTTGATCGTTTTGTTTCCGAATGTGACGTGCAGTTCTGGCCTGAGGGCTTCCAATATGAGCTGACAACGGGGTATCACTTCGGCGTTTTGCACGATTACCTTCTCTGTGTCGATCGTGCGAGAGCCTATGGCATCGAGATTCCCGAGAAAATGATGAATTGTATTCACCGTATGTATCACGGAATCATTCGTATCCTTCAGCCCGACCGCCATCTCCCCGATCTGAACGACGGATCGGGCGAAACCATGCTCGGATACCTCTCGCAAGGACTCTCCTATTTCCCGAATGATGAGATATTCCGTTATTTTACCACGGATGGCAAGGAAGGAAAGAAGCCGCCGTACGTTTCAGCCGTTATGCCGTATATTGGGCATTGCGCAATGCGAACCGGCTGGGAAAAAGATGCGATTTACGGTTTCTTTGACTCTGCGCATCACGGCTGGGGGCATCAGCACGAGGATAAGCTTTCCTTTAACCTCTCCGCTTACGGAAAGAATCTTTTGCTGGACGGAGGAAACTACGATTACGATACCTCGAAAATGCGCAGTATGCTTTGCTCCTCCTTGGGGCATAACACCGCTCTTGTGGATACTTATGGGCAGTGTCGAAGTAAGGGCTTTAGCACGGCCGAAGAGGAAAGGCGTGTCAGAGAGCGCATTCCCTCCGATCTTGCATGGAATTTTTCGGAAGATTATGAATGTGCCGAGGGAACGTACGATTTTGGATATGGCAATAAAGAGGTAGATATTCGCGTAGACCATCACAGAAAGGTGATCTTCTTTAAAAAAGGTCTTGGCGGTTCTCAGCCATTCTTCGTGCTTCTTGATACCTTCACCCCGAAGGACGAAAAGGAGCATCTCTACGAGGTGCATTTCCAGCTCGGAACCGAGCCGACAACCGAAACCGAGCATAGCATCACCGCCGATCACGGCGACGGTGTAACGCTCACGCTGATCGGTGATGCGCCGATGGAGGTGCATACCGCAGAGCATGAGCCTCGCTATATGGGCTGGAAGAAGATCCGCAGTGCCGGCACGGATCATGAGCACGATCCCGCACCTGCGCCTTGCTTTGTGAAAAAAGGTGCAGTTACGCACTTTGTAACGGTGGCTTATCCTGCCAAGGATTCCTCTTGTCCCATTGCAAGCGTTGCCTGCGACAGAGATGCCTTCACGCTTTCCATGACGGACGGAAAGAGTTATACCTTTGACAAAAACGCTCCCGAATTTAAGACGTATAGCACCCCCGAGCGCCTTGCAAACGGCGAGGACCTTGACTTGATTTGATAAGATTTATTTACAAAAAAACATATTTGGAGGAAAAACACTATGATGTTAACCGACAAGCAGTTTTATAAGGCTGCGCTGAATCTCGGCATTCCCGAAATGGCCGAGGCCAAAAAGCTCTATTTTGAGGGTGACGAAGCCGGTGCCGCAAAGGTGTTTGCAGACTATGTGCGCCGCACAACCGACTACGAGAAGTTTTTCTCTCTCCCCGGCATCAGTAAGACCTTCTCCGAGGAGGATGCGGCAAAGCTCGTTGCCTCGGCTGACCGAATCCTTGACGGCTGGTTTGCTCCCACGGGCTATGCCTATCAGTTCAAGGATCTTGAAATGGACTGGGCAACCAATCGCACGCCGAACAATTACGGCGAATGGGTATGGCAGCTCAACCGCCACGGCGAGTTTGCTACGCTTGCCAAGGCCTACCTCATCACCAAGGACGAAAAGTATGTGCGCGGCTTCGAGAAGTTGATCGAATCCTGGATCGAGCAGGAGGAGTTCCCGATCGCAGACGTTGCCAACCGCCACGGCTCGTACGATCACACGGGCTGGAGAACCATCGAGTCCGGTATCCGTATGGGAACGCCCTGGCAGTATCCCATTCACGTATTTCTTGAGGCAGGGCTGCTTTCCGATGCCTTGATCGTGAAGATCTTCAAATCGGTTTGGGAGCACGCCTTCCATCTGCGCTACTACTGCTCCAGCCATAACTGGCTGATCATCGAGCTGACGGGCTTTATCCAGATCGCCTGCTTCTATCCTTTCTTTGATAAGTCTGCCGCATGGAGAAAGTTCATTTTTGACCGCCTTCTCTCCGAGCTTGACGTGCAGATCTATCCCGAGGGTATGCAGTACGAGCTTGCCACGGGCTATCACTTCGGCGTTCTCGGCGATTATCTCAAGTGCGTTAACGTGGCAAAAACTTACGGCATTGAGGTTCCCGAATATATGATGGAGCGCCTGCGCTCTATGATCCACGCCGTTCTCCGTATCACGCAGCCGGATAAGCGTATGCCCGATCTGAACGACGGCTTGAATGGCTCTATGGTAAGCCAGGCACAGCGCGGCCTGCACTATTTCCCCGATGACGAGGTGTTCAAGTGGTTCGCAACAGGCGGTAAGGAAGGAACGGAGCCTGCCTATAAGTCCGTTGTTCTTCCGTACGTTGGCCACTGCGCAATGAGAACGAGCTGGGAAGAGGATGCCATTTACGGCTTCTTTGACGGTGCGTATTACGGTTGGGGACACGCGCACGAGGATAAGCTCTCCTTCAACCTCTCCGCTTACGGCAAGAACCTGCTTACGGACGGCGGTCAGTACGAATACGATTCCTCCAAGATGAGAAACATGATCGTCATGACGCGCGCACACAACACGGCGCTTGTGGATATGAAGGATCAGCGCCGCGGAGCGAACACGCAGTTCCGTCTGATTGAGGAAAAGGCCGTAACCGATAAGATCCCCTCCAACCTCTTCTGGAGCTTCGGCGATATCTACGAGGTGGCCGAGTCCACCTACGATAGCGGCTATGGCGTCGGAGAAACGGCATCTTGGGTAGACCACCACAGAAAGGTGATCTTCTTCAAGCAGGGCCTCGGTATCGCAAAGCCCTTCTTCGTTCTCCTTGATACCTTCACGCCCAAGGATGATGCAGAGCATATGTACGAGGTGCATTTCCAGCTTGGTACCGAGCCCACCGCCGAAACCGAGAAGAGCATCACGGCCGACCACGGTGACGGCGTATCTCTCACGCTGATCAGCGATGCTCCCATGACGGTGCATACCGCAGAGTATGAGCCTCGTTACATGGGCTGGAGAAAGATCCGCAAGTCCGGTACGGATCATGAGCATCTGCACGCACCTGCACCCTGCTTCGTAAAGAACGGCAAGGTAGAAAACGTGATCACGGTGGCTTATCCCGCAAAGGATGGTGAAGCCTGCCCGATCTCCGCAGTTGCCTGCGACGAAAAGATCTTTGCGATCACCCTTTCGGATGGCAGCGTTCATACCTTTAAGAAGGACGACGCGGCCTTCAAGACCTACGGAACGACCGAGAGACTTGAAAAGGGAATGGACATCTGTATGTAAAAATCTTGGCAGAGGTACGCTTTCGTGCCTCTGCCTTTTCTTTTTTCTCCGTTTGTCGAAAAAACAAAAATATTGACATTTGTGTGGGATTGTGATATAATAAACCGTATTTTTTCAAAAAATCTACGATCCCAAAGGAGACTAATACGATGCAAATCGAGGTCAGAGAGGTCGCAAATAAAAAGGAAAAGCTTTCGTGGGTCCGTTTTCCGACCCGCTTATATAAAGATAACGAATTTTTCGTCCCCTTCTTAGAGACGGACGAGATGGATACCTTCTCCGAGGAGAAAAATCCCGCCTACGCCTTTTGCGAAACCAAGCTCTTCTGCGCCTATCGCGGAAAAGAAATGGTTGGCAGGATCGCGGCGCTGATCAATCACGCCTATAATAAGAAGTGGAATAAAAACGCCATCCGCTTCACGCGCTTCGATTTCATCGATGATTACGAGGTCTCCGAGGCGCTTTTCGATGCCGCCGTTTCCTTTGGAAAATCGAAGGGGCTTACCGAAATTATGGGCCCCATAGGATTCACGGATATGGATCACGAGGGTATGCTCGTGGAGGGCTTTGATAAGCTCAATATGTCGATCACCTTCTATAATCACCCGTATTACCTTCTGCATATGGAGCGGCTGGGACTCAAGAAGGATATAGATTGGATCGAATATAAGATCAAGGTTCCCGATCATCTTGAGCTCTGCTATGAGCGCGTTTCGGAGCATCTGATCAAAAAATGCGGATATAGCGTTGTGACCTATACGGACCGCAAGGTTTTGTATAAGGATGCCTTCGAGGCCTTTCAGCTGATCGATACGGCGTTCTCCGTTCTGTACGGAACCGTGCCGCTCACCCCCGAGGTGATCAAAAACGCGATCGACGGCTATATTCCGCTTGTCAACCTCGATTATATCTGCTCCGTCAAGGATACGGAAGGGAAGATCCTCGGCTTTGCCGTGATGGTGCCCTCGATCGCAAAGGCACTCAAGAAATCGGATGGCAGACTGTTTCCCTTCGGAATTTTCAGGCTTCTGCGTGCGCTCAAGTGCAAAAACGATACGCTCGAGATGTTCTTCGTTGCGGTAGATCCCAAGCATCAGTTGCAGGGCTTGCCTGCAATTCTGATCTGCACGCTGACAGAAAAGCTGAAGCAAAAGGGCGTGAGATACTGTGAAACCGGCCCGATGCTGGAAACCAACCTGGCGGTGCACAGTATGTGGCACCATTTTGAAAAGGAGCAGCATAAGCGCCGCCGTTGCTTCATCAAAGCCATATAAGGAGAACGAAATATGCAAGAGAACAAAAAAGAGCTTTGGCAGGTCGTGAAATTCACGCTGTTTTCTATCTCTGCGGGCATCATTCAGGTGGGAGCATTTGCCCTGCTTGAGATCTTTATCAAGGATTATTGGATCCCCTATCTCATATCGCTCCTGCTCTCGATTCTCTGGAATTTCACCTTGAATCGCAGATACACCTTCCGCTCGGCGGCCAACGTGCCCGTTGCTATGGCGAAGATCCTCGGGTTTTACGTGGTGTTCACGCCGCTCTCCACTTATCTTGGCGATCTTGCCGAGGCGCACGGCGGAAACGATTTTTTGATCCTCGTGATCACGATGCTTGCAAACTTCGTTCTGGAGTTTCTCTTCTGCAAGCTTGTGGTCTATCGCGGAAAAGAGGATACCCTGCAAAAATAATATGAGGCTGCCTCAAGATCGGATCTGAGGCAGCCCCTTTATTTTATTCAATAGAAAGCAAGCGGCAGGCATTACCGCGCACGATTTTTTCGTAGTTTTCCTCGCTGATCTCGCCGCTTTCTCGCATCGAGGTCAGAAATTCGTCAAAGATGAAGGGGAAGGTCTGCCCGTGCAGGCAGATGTCACAGCCGTACATCAGTCGGTCGGAAAATTCCTCGATAAAGGCGGCGGCGTGCTCGCGGTCACGCATCAGAGCATTTGCGCCGCTGCCGGCAGAAAGATCGCAGTAAAGATTTTCGTATTCGCGAAGAAGCTCGGGCAGGCGGCCGTTTTTCACTTTTCCGGGAACGTAGGTGTTGCGGATCTTGTCGTTATTTTCACCGATCTCGCTCCAGAAGGGCTGTGAGTGACCGAAGATCTTGAGCTTCGGATATTTCTTCAGCATCCTTTCAATTCTTGGCAGACCGAGATCGTCCGCAATGCCGTAATAGCCGCCGCGCTCGGGTGCGATATGAACAGTCACGGGCAGATCCAGCTCTGCGCAACAGGCAAAGAGATTTTCCATCAGCGGATCGTCCGCATAAAGATTGCAGGTCACCTCGCCAACGCCCCTTGCGCCAAGCGACTTGTAGTGCTCAAGTAGGTAAGAGAGCTTCGCATCCGCGGAATTGGAAAGCATTCTGGGATCCACACAGCAAAACCAAAGCAGGTGCTCGGGATCCCGATCCACGAGGTATTTGATCATCTCGGAGGTGATCGGGGCGGTCGCTCCTTCGGGAGAAACGCCGGGCAGAAGCACGCATTTTTCCACGTTCAGCTTGTTGTAATATTCCTCGAAAAGCTCTTTAGGGGAGGGCTTTTTTTCGTCCGTGCCAAGGTATTTCGGCGCATATTCGGGCCAGGGGCTTGCGTGCGCGTGCACGTCGATCTTCTTTATATCCTTCATAAAAATTTCCTTTATTTGCAAAGCTTCAATTCGGCCACCGTCAGCACCCCGTCCGCAACGGAGAAGGAAAGGGAATAGCGGCCGTAGTCCATATGGTAGATCCGCGTGGGATCGTTTTGATACGAGGGGCGCGGATCCTCTGCAAGGATCTCGCGGATCACGGCAAGATCCTCTTGCAAAATTTCTTTTTCGATCTCCTCGGGGATCGAAACGGTCAATGCATGATCCTGCACGCCCTCGGCAAAGCCGCCCGTGGCCTCGGGATGGCAGTCCGCCAAGGGCAGATAGGGCTTGATGTCCAGGATCGGTGTGCCGTCAAGAAGATCCGCGCCGCGCACGAAGATCACGGGCCCCTTTTCGGTCTCCTCGATTTTTTCAAGCCGCACGCAGGAAAGCCCGATCGGATTGGGGCGGAAGGGGGATCTGGTGGCAAAAACGCCCATGCGCCGATTGCCGCCAAGGCGTGGCGGTCTGACCGTTGGAGAAAATTCCTCCCTGACACTCTCGGAAAAGGAAAAGATCAACCATAGGTGCGAAAAGCCCTCAAGCCCGCGCAGGGCATCGGGATTGCGGTATTCCTTTTCAAAAACGATCTCTCCCGGCACGTCCGCAAGTCCGCTCTGGCGCGGAATGCCAAACTTCTCACGGAAGGGCGTACGGATTTTTGCAATGATCTTCACGGTGCTGCCCCTTTCTTTTAAATTCACTACCGATATTTTACCACACATCCGCCCTCGATTGCAAGAGTTCACGTGCAGAAAGAACAAAAAGTGCAGGAAAACGCAAAAAAATACAAAGAAACGAAAATCCTCTTGCACAAATGAAAAAAATAGTGTAAAATAAAACAAAAAAGCAAGGAAGAAACGATATGAAGCTTATATCCTGGAACGTTAACGGCTTCCGTGCCGTGCTCGGCAAGGGCTTTGCCGAATATTTTGCCGCCGCCGATGCGGATATTTTCTGCCTGCAGGAAACGAAAATGCAGGAGGGACAGGCGGATTTTGCCCCCGAGGGCTACCACGCCTATTGGTTCAGTGCCGAGAAGAAGGGCTATAGCGGCACCGCGGTCTTCACAAAAAAAGAGCCCATATCGGTTGCCTACGGCTTGAACGGCGAGTTCATGGACGAGGGGCGCGTGATCACTCTTGAATACGAGGATTTTTATCTTGTCAACGCCTACGTGCCGAATGCGCAGGAGGGACTGAAGCGCCTCGATTACCGTCTTTCATATGAGGCCGCCCTTTCGGACTATCTCGTTTCTCTGGATGCAAAAAAGCCTGTGCTGTATTGCGGAGACCTGAACGTGGCGCATGAAGAGATCGACCTTAAAAATCCGAAAACCAACCGCGAAAATCCCGGTTTTTCGGATGCCGAGCGCGCCGCTATGACTGCACTTCTTTCCCGTGGCTTCTCGGATACCTTCCGCACCCTGCATCCCACAGAGATCGCCTATTCCTGGTGGTCTTACCGTTTTCAGGCAAGAGCTAAAAACGTCGGCTGGCGTATTGACTATTTTCTTGCCTCAAACCGCTTGATGGATCGCATTACCTCTGCCGAGATCCATTCCGGTATTTTGGGCAGCGATCATTGCCCGGTTTCCGTTACCGTAGAATGAAAATACGCGTTTTGCAAATATATATTTGCAAAACGCGTATTTTTTAAATGTTTTCTTTGATAATTTTGTTGACCCTTGCGCGAATTTTCAGAATCATCTCAGCATCTTCTGCGCAGGTGTTGAAGCGCAGCTCCTTGCCAAAGACCTCCTCGATCGCCGCAACCACAGTCTCGTGCGAGGTAAGGCTTTCCGCCAGCTGCATCGCGCGCATATCCGCGATTGCCTCTTCAAAAACAAGCAGGCGCAGGGAGGGGTGCGGCTCGCCGCCTGCACCGGGATATACCGAGTAGGTATCGCCGGCAGGCACCCAGTTGCCGCCGCTCGCATCCAGATAGGGATTGATCGCGGCCATCGAATATTGGTTGTTATAGAAGTTGAAGCCCCACTGCAAAAATCCAACGATGTTGTATTTGAACATTTGCATACCGATCGAGCGGTTCACGCAGGATCTCTGCGCAATAAAGCGGTTGGAAACCTTATCATCCTGACCGCAGCAGTAATAGACCCAAAGGTTCGGCACGCTTGCCTTGATAAAGGGCTCAATATGGTTGCTTGCAGGGATGGGCAGATCGCAGACCCTTTTTTTATAGAAGCTGAAATCCGAGAGCGCATCCATGATCGGATACCCCCTGAGAATGCGCTTGACCTGTGCCTTGGCCTTCTTGTAGCTTTCCAGCTGCGGCTCTGTCGGCTCGTCCGAAATGTGGAAGAAGCAACGCATATCGTCCCCTCTTGCCTTCATGTGCTTCAAGAAGGATTTTAAGAAGCAACGCAGAAACGCGCCGTATTCCTCACCTGCGGCATCCGTTTCCCAGCCGAAGATTTTCTTATATTCGCCGTCAACGGTCGCCATGATCTTGGGTGCGTGCTCCGCGCCCCATTGCGTGAAAAGATGCGAGATCTCAAAATATTCGATGCCTATGCGGTCGCACATATCGATCCAGCGGTCGAGCTTCTTATAGGAGAAGAAGTAGCGGCCGTTTGTTTTCTTCACGTCCACGAGCTGTGTCGTCAGCCTTTCGCCGCCAACGGCGGTGTCAAGCGGCGGGGTGAAAACGGGGGTCAGCAGAAGGTTGATGCCGTGCTCTTTTGCCATTCTTGCAAAGCGCTCGATGATCTCCCAGTGTCGCTCGGAAAAGACCTCCACGCCGTAGAAGGCGGCAAGACAGTCGGTGTAAAACCACTGCGTGACCTTCAAGGTCTGCTTCGGGAGCACCGCGTTGATAATTTCAGCATTGAACTGCGCCTCTGCCACGGTCTCGCCCGTCTTATGATCCACGAAGGAAACCGTATTCGTGAAATTACCCACGGGCGCATCCTCAGGCAGGGAAAACTCCATCCAAAGGCTCTCAAGAATATCGCAGGTAATATTCAGCTTGCCGCCGTCCATCGGCTCGAGAATATCGGGGTAGAGGCCGGGGGCCGTGCGCAGTAAGGAATCCGTCGGCGTGGTGGGAAATTTCGTCTTTGCCACGGGAACGGAGCGCACGCGGTGCAGTTTTACGTACGGTGCAAGCGGTCCCGAGATCTTCGGTATAGCAAAGAGAAGGTGCGCATCCGCCTCCACCTCATAGGGACGGTAGTAAAGGCACTGCACGGAGAAGCGCTCGCCGCGCAGAGCGGAAATGCTTTCAAGCGTGGGAAACTCCTCGATCCGCTGATCAAGGAATGCCTTTTCAAGAGAAGAAACGATTTTGAGCTGTAGCATGAAGATCACCTCATATAGAAATCTTTTTCGCGAATTTTTTGAGAATCAGAAGCAGCGCGAGTGTCAGAACGGCCGCCACCGCCGCCGCAAGGAAAATATTTTCGTTGGGAAGAAAAGAGGTCGTTCCGTCATTGTTCAATACGGTCTCTGCGTTTTTCAGCACCGCCGCGCCGATCCAAGGTCCGATCACGCCGGGGATCAGAACCTGCGAAACGATGCGAAGCCCCTGAAATCTTCCTGCCATACCCACGGGCGTTTTATCGCGGATCGCCGCGCCGAAAACGGCCATACCCGCGAGATAGCCGCACATCATAAGGAGCGAGCCGATGAATACGAGTGCCGTGTTTTTGAAGAGGAAAAGCACGCCGTATCCCGAAAGAAGGAGCGCAAGCGATATGGTTACGGACTTTGAAAAGCCGATCTTATCGTAAACGCGGCCGTAGAAGAAGGTAAAGACCGAGGCCAGCAGGATCGCAGGCGCCATGACCAGCACGTAGTTTTCCATCTTCAGAGATTCGGAATAGTAAAGGATCAGATACGGCATAAAGATCTGGATGGAAATGCCGAAGATCGCAAAGGCGATCAGAATGCAGTAAAGCGAGAGATTGCCCTTCACAACGGAGGGACGGAAGCCGTAAACGATCTGTGCAAAATAGTTTTCCTTTTCCGCCTCTGCGCTCTTAGGTGCATCTTGAATACAGAAAATACCAACCGCCGCCGTCAGAAGAACGGCAATGCCGATGATAAGGAAGATGATCCTCCAGCTTTCTTCAAGTGCAAGATCAAAGGACATAAAGCCCCCGAACACTACGAGGATGGCAACCAACGGCATCATCGCATTGATGCCCTCCGCCGCGCCGCGACTGCCCTCCTCCGTGGCATCGGTCAGCCACGCGTTAAAGGCGGCATCGTTGGCGGAAGAGCCGAAAAAGGTCATCAAACAGTCAAGAACGATCACGAGCGTTACGCCGAGAGAGGCAAGTGCCGTGCCCGCAAGCGCAGGGAAGAGCTTCGATAAAACGGAGGGGGTAACGAGTGCAAATCCGAGAATTGAAAGACCCCAAAGAAGATACCCTGAAACGATGATGGCCTTCCGCCTTCCGATCCTGTCCGAAAGTGCACCGATCAGAATGGTCGTCACCGTGGCCGTCACTGCGCTGGCCGCCACCATCAACGAAATATCCGAGGCCGATGCGCGGAAGACCTGATAAATGAATACGTTGAGATACATATTCTCAACCACCCAGGCAACCTGGCCGATCAGGCCGAAAAGCACCAAGGATGTATAAAATTTTTTCTTATCCTGCAAGAAAAATCGCCTCCTTAAAGCTTACTGCTTTTATTTTACACGATTTTGCCTCTGCCGTCAATGCTTTTTAATCATCTTTTTTGTATTATATAAAGAATGCACACGGCACGAGGCCGTGTGCATTCTTTATGATCGTTTTCCGGATCAGGAGTTCTGAATGAAGGTGAGATCTTCGTTGTCACTTTCCCAGGTATAGCCGCCCGTACCAAGGTCGATCGTGGGCGTAGTCCAGTTGTTCAGAGTGCCGCCGGAGGAGGTGATCACGTCCTCTTTAGCGAAGGTAAGAAGCTCCGCTTCGGGGGCAAAGTATTTCTTTTTCATCGTGGGGTTCCTCCTTTCTTACTGTGCGGGATTTACGTATGCATCTGCATAGTATGCGTAGTTATAAAGTGCCTGTACGGCAGCGCTTTCACCGCCGATACCCTTGAGATAGTTTGCAAGGTTGTAGTTATAGGTGTAATCATCGTCTGCAACGGTCAGCGTCATATCACCAAAGAACTCGTTTACGTAGAGTCCCTCGAAGATAACGATGCCGTCCGTGATGTTTGCACGCTCGCTGCGGCCCGTTGCAAGAACAAGATTTACTTCCTTGCCCTCGGCATCGGCCGTACCGGAAACAGCAATTGCGATCGTGCCGTCCAGCTGGAAGGCGATGCTCGAGAGGAGACCGTCCTTCTTATTTCCGGAATCGGCACCTGTCAAGGTCTGTGCCGTGTAGCCTGCGGGAGCTTCGACGTCTGCAAGGAAGCTTGCATCGTTTGCCATCACTCTTACGTATTCAACCATAGCGTAGGTGAGGCTCTGTGCCTTCATGATCTCGGCATCCTTCGTTTCTGCAAGGATCTTCGTTGCGTAAGCGCCAACGCTTACGTTCACGTTGTGCACGTTCTCGCCGATCTTAATAACAACAACGAGCGTCTCGGTTGCTTTGTTGGGAGCGATCGCGGTTTCGAATGCATAATAGTTGTCGTTTGCGGTAAGATCTGCAAGCGTATAGGTCTCGCCGCCGAACGTTACGATCGCATCCGAAAGTGCTGCATTAACGAAGAGATTCATGCCGATCTTGCTCTGCAGAGAAAGGTTCATCTGCAGTGCGCCGGGCATGATGGCCGCAAGCGTTGCCTCGGGAGCACCCACGCCAACCACAAAGGTGTTGAAGGAATAACCGAACATACCGTCAACCACTGCATTCGCATGGCTTGCGGTTGCGCCCGTCTGCCAATACTCGGTGATGTCAAAGCCCCAGTTTACGAGAGTAACGGACTCTGCGGGAAGAAGCTTCGCAGTGAATGCATATTCTTTGCCGTTCACGGTAAGGGTAACGGTCTCGCCCGTGTAAGCGATATATCCGCCCACCTGCTCAACGGTGGAGCCGAGGTTGAAGCTGCAATCCGTGTAGGTCACGTTTGTTCCCTCGGGACGGTTGGGAATTACGTTATAGAAGTAGCAGTTATTAAAGGTTGCGCCGCCGTTGTTGCTCGCGCTGATTCCTACAAGGTTGGAGGCTTCCTTTGCGATAAATACGCAGTTATTGAAGGTACCCTTCACGCTGCTGACAAAGCCGTTAGAAAGAGAATTAACAATAAAGGTAGAGTTACGAACAACGGTAGCGGGACCGTCATCAATACCGAAGAAGTGCGCTGCCGTTATGCCCTCGGGCTGAATGTAGGTACCGCCAACGATATAACCGTTGTTGGACCACCAACGTCCGCTGTGTACGGACTTGCAGTAAACGGTGAGATTCTTGCCGTATTCGGAGTCGGTCTTGGTTGCTTCGCCGAAGTATGCATCGGCAGCACCGTCCGTGCAGGCAATGCCTGTAGCCTTCGATACGTCAAGTTCACCACCCTCTACGGAGGAATAGATAAAGGACGTTGCACCGGTAACAATGAATGCATAGCTGTGGGTGCTGTTCACGGTCCACTTATAACCGTTAAGGTCGATCAGGATCGTTGCATCGTAGTCCTTACGACCAAGCTGATAAGAAGCCGCGCCATTTTGACCCGAAGTAACCTCAATATCATTAAAGAAGCGGATCTCGTGTCTCTGAGAGTCCTGAGGAGACAGAAGGCCGGCCAATGCAGCCTGTGCGGTATCACCGTAGTAATAGGTGGTCTCGCCGTTACGAAGATAAGAATAGTAGAGCAGCTCTCTTTCGCCGCCAACCGTAAGCGTAACGGTCTTGCCTGCATTTGCACCGTCGCAGATCGCATCCATATCAATTGCCTCGCCGCCAAGGGTTGCTTCCCAAACGGGAGCAAGGTAATAATACCAAACGCCGTCTACCTTCAAAGCGTTTTCAGAGGCACCGGCAACGTAGAAGCGGCCGTCGCCAACGAGCCAAGTCTTGGTCTCGTTCAGGGTTTCGTTCACAACCGTTACCGCTTCGGGCGCGGTGAAGTATCCGCTAACCGCACGGGTTTCGCCGTAAACGGAGATGCCGGTGTAAGCCAGCGTCTTTCCTTCGGGTGCGGTGGGATATGCAACGGCAAGATTGTCCGCCGTATCCGTCAGGACGGTTCCGTTCGCGTTGAGGGTAACGTTTGTATAAGTAAGCGTAAGCGTTCCGCCTGCAAAGGCGATCTCATTGTTCAGCGTGATCGTGTGCTTTTTGCCGTTGCTGCCGGAGGCGTTAAACTGACCGGCGGAAAGCATCTTCGTCGTTTTTACGCTTGCAATCATATCCACGTTATCCAGCGTGATATTGGTGGTATCCGACCAGTGGTTACCGGAGATCATAGCGTACGCAGCGCCGGTAGCAAGGATCTTCGCATTCTTGATGTGTGCGATTTTACCAATGGAGAATACCGCGCCGTTCGCTGCGCTAACGTACGTACCGCCGTTCACGTAAAGGTTGTAGCCTGCGGGGCCGTTCTCGGTACATTCATAGGAGCCGGTGATCTGGCCGTTGGAGATAATGGTGAGATTATCGCCGCCGTCAACGCTTGCATCGTTCGTTCCGAGAAGATACGAGGTGGAGGCGTATTTGTTCATACCGAAGATCGTGTAAGGAGAATTGTTAACGTACGCACCGCCGGGCACGGAGGAATAGAGATTGAACTTTGCGCATCCTGCATAGTGCAGAACGTTGAAAGGCTGCGCACCCTGGCTTTCCAGCCATGCGATCATGGAGATAGGCGTTGCATCCGCCGCTATGGTAACGGTGTTACCGTTCAAGTCCCAGGAAACTTCTCCGTAGCCGGGAGTTTTGGGATCCTTGCTAGGACCGGTGTAATAAGGTCTTTGGGTATCCTTGCCCTTTGCATCCGTTGCATCCACCGTGGTTCCGAAGCGAACGCCGGAGGTGAGAACGATATCCTCATACATAACGATCGCAACGTGCGCCTGATCGTTAAGAAGAGCATAGAAGCTTGCGCCGTTTGCCTCGGGCGTGCCGAGATCCTCTGCATACTGCATAGCGCCGCCGTTGAGCACGTACGTGAATGCGACCTTGATTTCATCGCCTGCATACGAAACGGTTGCGTTCAAAGCATTGTCGTAAGAGATCGTCACGGAGGGATCTGCGATATAATACAGATCGTCACCTCTGAGGAATGCCCATCCATTGATAATCTTCACCTTGGGATGGTTCTCGATAAAGGCGGTTGCGGCAGTGCTGTCTGCGGGATAGTAGTTTTCGGTAGTGCCGTCCGCAAAGGTAATCTTCTTATAGGTGATAGCATCGGTATCTACAACGTTCGTTTCATCTGCCGTTACAGAACCGCTGGTGCTGTTTTCAGTCGTGGTGGTGTTCACGCCGTAGAACTTACAGTTGGTAAACGCAGGCGTTGCACCCGAGGTGGCAAAGAGAACGGGGGTGTTGCCGTCAGGAGAATAGAAGCTGCAGTTCTTGATCGGGTTCGTGCCGGTTGCAGCAGCGCCATGCGAGGGATTCGAACCGGAGAAGGTCTGATCCGCAGCAAACACAGCACCCGTGCCGGAATAGAGATAGAAGCTTGCATTCTCAACCCTACCAATGATTCTCGTGAGATCCATGAATGCAACCGTCGGAGCGGTCTGATAGAAATGTCCGCCGATGACGCTCGTTCCGCTACCCCAGTTATAGGTGGTGATGATCGCGGTATGGAAGGAGATATTATCTACGTATGCGCCGCTTCCGTTGTCACCGAGATAAACGGTTGCACCGGTATCCGAGAAGGAAATACCGTTGGGTGCCGTGGTGAACCAATGTGCACCGGGCTTCGAGGAGTAAACGTACATCTTCACGTACGAAGCAGTGGTTCTGGTGGTTACCGAAACGTTATGGCCGTTCAGGTCGAGGTCCACGCGGTAGTTCGAGGAATTGGAATTGAAGTTGAATTTCGCAGCCTCCACATCCTCATAAAGCGTCATCGTAGCGTTCATTTTGAAAGCGCCGGAAAGGAAGCTATGCGCAGTGGCAGTAGTATAATACGTCACTTCTTTGGTGGAAGTGTTGGTGATGGTGAAGTAAATCTTCGTCTGCTCACCAATATCCGTTTGCACTGCGTTGAAATCTGCATCGTATTCGATCACGGGAATGGGGTTGTAGATATAATGCATCGTCTTGCCATCGTTCGAAAGCACGGGGTGGGGTGCAATAGCAAAACTATTAACGAAAGCTTTCGCATCGTCAAGGGTCAATGCATAGTAGTAAGAGGTCGATCCGTCGCACCAGGTAACGGTGCTGTAGGAAACAGCGTCGCCGATCGTGCTGTTCACAAAGCTCGTAACCGTGCCTGCAGGTGCATTCAGCGCAAGCGTCTTTTCGCCGGTTTCGGAATCCGTATTATACGCAATGCCGTAGAACTCACAGCCGTCAAACTTCAGCGTTGCGTTCTTCTCACCGACTACGATCGGAACGGCTACGTCGGAATAGAACTTGCAGTTCGTAATGATGGCCGATCCGCCGGCAGGGTTGGTGCTGTCATGTGCAGACGGGTCGCCCAGAGGAGAAACGCCGTTCGCCGAATAGAACGTTGCGTTCTTCAGGTAGGGCAGGCGGCGGCTGATGGTCAGCAGAGGCGTGGTCGAGCCGGGAACCTGATAATAATGTCCGCCGATAACGGAGGATCCATCGCCGTAAACAGAACCGAACAGAGTGGAAACATGGAAGGAAATGTTATCCTGATAGGTGCCCGAGAGGCCGTTATTACCAAGACAAACCGAGGTATCGTCATCGGGAGTGATGAGAACGCCGTCCTGCGCCTTCACGGTATAGTGCGCGCCAGGAACGGAGGAATAGATCCAAAGATAAATACCGTCCGTCGATCCCGCGCCGCTATCAAGAGTCACCGTATGGCCGTTCAAATCAAAATATGCACGAAGAGAATACGTGTTGCTAGAGTAGTTCTTTCCGTAATTGTACGAAATCGCGGATGCGGTCACGTCGCTGTAAAGCTTAACGATTGTTTTCTTGCCTTCAACATCCGTTTGGAAATCGGCATAGGAAACAGCGCCGGTGTTGGTGCCGTCACCCTTATCACCCGTATTGGCAGACGAGAAATACGTAGCCGCATCATCCGTCAGATGGTATACGGTGGTGGTAACACCGTTGAGGGTTTCCTCAGAGGTGTAGTACACTTTATTGAAGCCCGAGGCGGTGATCTTAGCACCCTTTGCGATCAGCGCATCCGTGATCTCGGTCACGGCGTTGCCGTCTGCATCGGTGTAGGTCCAGCCTGCGCCGGCATCCTTATAAAGGGTGTAGCCCTTTCCGTAATAGAGACCATCCTGCGTCGCAATGGACGGAGTGATGGCGCCTGCAGCCGTGTAGGTATCTACAGTTCCGTCGGGGTACACAACGGTGGCTGCGCCCGCGTTTTCCTCTGCAAGCGCGGCTACGGCAAAAATGCCAACCAGCAGCATGAGAGAAAGCACGAGCAAGAGAATTTTCTTTGCGCTTTTCATTGTTTTTCTCCTTTTATTTTTTTGATGCATTTTCTGCGCCGAGCATCATATTCGGCGCAAGTTAGCAACCCTATTGTAACATTGTATTTAAATAAAAGCAAGTAAAAAATAAATAAATATTCAATTATAAAAAATACTTTCGGCAATTTGCACATTTTTTTGTTTTTTCTTTGTCAATTTCAATAAAAACTTTAAAGCAGAAGCAGATGAAAAATAATGCAGAATAAATATAAAGAAACAATTTATATTCGTTTTACTGCGCCGAATATGATGTTCGGCGCAGTTTTTTGTATTGCAATTGATTGATATTTATGAAGAATAACTGACAAGAAAAGCCCTTGACAAACGATAAACAAAATGTTATAATACACGGTAGTGTATCTACCCGTAGCCCAGCTGGATAGAGCGACAGACTCCGACTCTGTAGGCCGTAGGTTCGAATCCTATCGGGTAGGCCATCAAAGGGCGACAAAAAAGATATCGCCCCGAAAAGCCTTGATTTTTCAAGGCTTTTTCGCTTTTTTAGGGCGAAATTTTTATGTTCGATTTCGTAGATGAAAAATGGATATTTTCCGATACTGAATAGATTTGAACT
>JAGBCA010000009.1 GCA_017938205.1 Clostridia bacterium | reverse complement strand
TATATGGTGCCTCCGGTCGGAATCGAACCAACGACACGAGGATTTTCAGTCCTCTGCTCTACCAACTGAGCTACAGAGGCGGATGCGAGAATGGCGACTCGGATGGGGCTCGAACCCACGACCTCTAGCGTGACAGGCTAGCGCTCTAACCAACTGAGCTACCAAGCCATTCTCGTGTGTGACTCGGTGGGAGTCACTATTAAAAAAGAATTGGGCAAAGCCCTCTTCCAATGGTGGAAGCTAAGGGGCTCGAACCCCTGACCCTCTGCTTGTAAGGCAGATGCTCTCCCAACTGAGCTAAGCTTCCAAACGATTTTGCGCTTAACTATTATAACAAAAGAAATTCGGTTTGTCAAGGGGTTTTTGAAATTTTTTTCAAAAAAATTGAGAAAGCTTCGGGCGCGCTCCGAGACGAAAAATGAGCGCGCCCTTGTATGTTGCTTTTGCGGTGGATTTAACGGGATAGTTCTGCAAAAAGTGCATTGGCGTATTCCGCAAGGCGGTCCTGTTCCTTTCGCGATATGGTTTTAAGCCCTTGCTTTTTCGGCTTGCCCCATACGTTAAAGAGGCGCGGACCGATCCATTCGCCTGCCGCCGTGGGGGTGAAGAGTCCCTCGAAGATCGAGAGGGCGGCCTTTTTCGGCTTCATAAAGATCAGCTTCATGGGATGGCGGATGAGGGCGAAGATCAGCTTTGGATAATGGGCGGTGATGCCCGTGAAGCTGATGCCCGGATGCGTGACCGCTACGTCCTCGCCACGTGCCGCCAAATCAAAGAAGGCCGCCATCAGATGGCGTTTTGCGTTACCGTATACAAGCGATGCGCGTGTGCGCGTGGAAAAATCCTCGTCCTCGGGATCGCTTTTTGAGTAATTGTGCGCAATGCTGCCAACCGCGATCACGCGGCCGCCGCGTGCCTCGATATGTGGGAGCAATGCACGCGTAAGATAATACGGAGAAACAAAGTTGATGCAGAATACGTTGTCAAGACCAAGCGCAGTTTTGCGGCGTGGAATGCTGTACGCCCCCGCATTGAGGATCAGAAAGTCGATCGGGCGTGCTTTCAGCATCTCTGCGAGCGCCCTTACGCTTTCCATGTCCTCCATATCGGCAAGCAGTCCCTCGATCCGTCCTTTGGGATGGGCGGCTTTCAGCTCTTCTATGAGAGCGGCTTGCTTTTTTTCATTGCGGTCGATCACAACGAGAGCGCCGCCGCTTGCAAGGATCATCTCGCAGAGCGCACGGCCAAGGCCGCCCGATGCGCCCGTGAGGGCAACGGTTTTTCGGATCAGCGATCGCGGTTGCATCACTTTTTTCCTTTCTTTACTATAGTTAAGAGGGGTGTCCTGATCGGTTGCGCTTCGGATCAGCGGGAGAAGTTCACCGTGTAGGTCGCCCAAATTTTTTCGCCGTCTCTTTCCGAAACAAAGGCGATCTTATGCGTGCCGAAGGTTTCACCCTCGCCAAGCTCCAAAAGGTCTGCGTGGATCTCCACGCGGTAGAAGCCGATCGGCAGGGAGAAGCCTGCATCGTGATCGATATAAGCGAGCTCATTATCCCAAGGGTTATAATAGAACTCAAGGTGGATGTCATCAGAGCCGCCGCGGGCAATATACAGCTCTGTGGGATCCACGGAGATCGCCGTGGTCGCAATGTAGATAACGGCCGTTTCGCCGCACGGAACGGTCACGCCGCTCGGCTTTGTCTGCGTATTCAGCTGCGCGGGATCGGTATAGATGCCGTAAAACTCTGCCGCGGCCACGAGGTAGCTGTAGTGGCCGATGGTGGTCTGCGTTTCGTTTTCCCAGACGCAAAGATTAAGCTCTCCCATGCGCTCGTACGCGGCAGGCGGGAAGGCGATGGTGAAGTAGTATTCGCCCTCCGTGCCGCTCGCTTCGCCCGTACACATCATTTCGTCATTCACGAAATAAATGGATTCCACGTTGCGGTTGAGGCGAACGGTGATGCAGATCTTTCCGTCACCGTAGCCAAAGAAGAGATTTTCGTTGGTGGGAACGGAGCTTTGCGTGACCTCGTTGTATACGTTGAGAATGGCGATCATGCCGCCGGTCTGGCTACCGCCGGGATTTTCGGGATTCTCTCCGCCCTGCTCGGGCGTTTCTCCCTCGTCGGGCTGCGTTTCATTGGCAAAGCTTACGGTGTAGGTCGCGAAAACGGGCGGGAGATTTTCCTGCTCGATCTCAAAGGCCAGCTTGCGGCTGCCGCCGCTCTCGGAGCCGAAGGGATACAGCATATCGCCCGGGATGCACACGGTGTAGAAGTATACGTCGTCGCTCGGAGAAATGATCCAGGGGGACTCCACCATGGGAAGCGTGCCCATTTCAGCCGTATAAAGCTTCGTGGGAAGCACGGGCGCACTCATGGCAAGGTAGAGAGTGATGCTCTCGCCGGAAACAAGTCCGTCCACGTAGGTGGGAGGATAGAGAAGGTTAAGGTCAGATATATCGGTGTAGATGCCAAAGAAGTGGAAGGGGGCAACCTCGCACTCATAGGTGGCGATCACGTTGTCTTCATAATGAAGGGTCAGTGTGTAGATCTGCATATCCTTGCTGATGGGGAAGGCGATCTCGTACTCGCAGTCGTTATCTACGATGGCTTGGGTGTAAAAGATCTTACCGTCCACATCAAAATAGGCATCCTTGGCCGACATATCAAAGCGCACGCGAAGGCGAAGGGTACCGTCGGGCGAAACCAAAATGGGGCCTGCGGGAAGATCGGCCTCGGCGTTCAGATCGTAAAGGCCCAAAACGGAGGGAACGGACGGAGCCGCAGGATCCACGGGTGCACCGCAGAGATCGCAGTTGCCGTCAAAGTCCGCATCGTCACACTTCGATAAGGAGGTTTGGCAAATATCGCAGAGGTGATCCTTGCTTTCGTCCGTGCACTGCGTGAGCGGCTTTTGGCATACGTCACATTTGTGATCCTTCGTCAGATCCTTGCATTCGGAAAGTGTTTTTTTGCAGGTGTCGCACGCATGGTCCTTGTTTTCGTCAGCACACGTGCTTGCCGCTTTGCCGCAGTAGGTGCAAAGATGAGAGTCTGCGGTGGCTGCGTGATTGCCGATCGGGGCGGCGCAAAGATCGCAGCTGTGATCCTTATTCTTGTCCTCGCAGGTGCCGAGGCTTACGCCGCAAAGATCGCATTTGTGATCCTTGTCCTCGTCCTTGCAGGTGGAGAGCACCTTTTCGCAAAGGTCGCATTTGTGATTTTTATCCGCATCCTTGCAGGCGGAAAGCTCCTTTTTGCAGGTGTCGCAAAGATGGTTTGCGTCCTTGTCCTCGCAGGTGGCGCAGGGCGTGTTGCCGCTCTCGCCGGTATCGCAGGCTGCCAGCGAGCAAACGGAAAGCACGGCGAGCATCAAGGCGAGAAACGTTTTCAGAAGGGGATGCTTCATTGTTTTTTCTCCTTATAAACTTGAAATGTATGTAAAAAAATAAAAAACGCTTACGTATCTTTGAAAAATACCATAACGGTGCTACCGCCCGATGGGAAGAACGCGATCTGTGATCGCGGCAGTGATCGGATCGGAAAGTCCTTTTTTGGTAAACGCCATCTCCGAAGGTCCCATGCCAACGATCTCGGATGCTCTTCCGCGCACGGTGATCGCGCCGTCCGTGATCTCAACGATGGCAAAAAGCGGATCGCGGTAGGGAAACACCATGCGAAGAAGCGGATGCTCCCGTTCGATCGCCTCGCCGTAGGTCGTGTGGTCGTATTTTTCGCCTGCCCAATAGTAGCTCATGGAATTGATGCAGAGGTAATAGGTGCCGTCTTTTTCGGAAAGACGGTCCACGTGCTCGTGTCCGCAGGCACAGAGAAGCACGCCGCAGGGCGCATCCTTGATGGCGTTTCGCAAAGAATGCGGGTTGCGGATGCCGGTGCGGCTCTCGATCAGGCTGTGATGCGTGAAGAGAACGGCAGGGTGCTTTGCCGCCGCAAGATCCGTGCGCAGGCGCGCAAGCTCGCGGCTTGGCAAAACCGAGATCGCACCGTGGGTGGAGCGATAATTGCCGTGGTCGTATGCCATTTCTTTCGCGCCCTCACGATAGAAGCAGGTATCGGGGAAAACGAAGTGCACGCCCCCGAGATCAAAGGAATAGGGCTGTTTTTCAAAGCCGAGAAAGGCGCGAACGTCGCTTTTTCTGTTCTCGTCCATATCGTGATTGCCGAGCACGGTGTAAAAGGGGATCGGAAAGGTGCGAAGAAGCGTGCGGATCTCTTCCTTGGCGGCGGCGCCCATCTCGCCCGGAGGGCAGAAATCGCCGAGATCCACGCAAAAATCGCACTTTTCTTCTTTGCAGGCCTCAAGAAATGCACGCACGCGTGAAGGACCGTCGTGCATAAATTCAATATGGGAATCGGCCATAATGCCGAAGCGCACCTGCATTATTTTATTTCCTCGCAGGAAAAGAGTCGGTAACCGTGGCCGAAGAGCGGCACGCCGACCTCGCAGGAGGGCATACGCTCTTTTAAGCTTTTCGTAAGAATGGCGGCGTGATCCATATCCCACATATAAAGCTGTGCGCGGCCGATCTCATAGAGATGTCCGAGCAGATATTTTTTTGCGCCGAAGCGTGCAAAGAAATCGGCACACCTTTCCATGCGTGGCAGATACTGTTCGGGATGGATCGCATCGTTGCCCGCCCAAACGTGGGTGATGCAAACGTCGGGCGCGTGGAGGCACTCGGGATAGGCGGTGTAGGCGTATTCGCGGATGTCACCTGGCAGAAGAACGCGGCCGCACGGTGTGGAAAGCTCGTAGCCGCACTCCACGAGCGTGTGATCCGCGCCGAAGGGCACGTGGGGACTTTCAAAGCCGCGCACGGTCACATCTCCGATCTGAAATACGTCCCCGGGGTGCACGTAGCGGATGCGCTCGGGCGGCAATTCGCTCTCCTCCACCCAACGCTCTCGGATGCCGAAGGGGAGGTAGTAGAGCACGTCCGTGTCCTTTAAAAGCCTTGCAAGCGGCGTGCAGAAATGGTCGTCATGCTCGTGGGTGATGAGAATGGCGGAAAGCGAGCCGAAGGTGTCCTTCAGCGTGTCCTCCACCAGCGCAAAATCGCTCGTTCTGCGGATCTGCGGATCCACGGCGATCTTCTCACCTGCAAGCGTGAAAAGATAAGAGGACGGACCGCAGATGTGGATGGAATCCTCGGTTGCTTCCTTAAATTCTTTTAGCACCTGCCGCCAGCGCATCTCAAAGCTTTTGTCGTATTCCGCGATTGCTTCTTCCAAAGAAAGCTTGGTTCCGAACGGATCGCTTTTCTTATAATCAAGCATTGTATTTCTCCTAAATGATAAGTATTGTTTGCAAAAATGCGGATCTATCGGGTCAATTGCCAGAATGCAACCGCGCCTGCGGCCGCAACGTTCAGGGAGTCAACGCCGTGCGACATTGGGATTTTGACTGTGTAATCGCTGTCGGCAATGGTACGCTTTTTCAGTCCGTCTCCCTCTGTGCCGAGGATGATGGCGAGCTTTTCTTCTTTTCTTAACCGCTCGTCCTCGATGGAAACGGAGTCATCCGTCAGCGCCATGGCGGCGGTTTTGAAGCCGAGGTCGTGCAATATTTGCAATCCCTTTTCGGGCCAATCGGCCGCCGTTTCTCCGATGCGCGTAAACGGCACCAAAAACACCGTTCCCATGCTCACGCGCACGGCGCGGCGGCAGAGGGGATCGCAGCAGGTCGGCGTGATCAGAACGGCATCAATGCCGAGGGCGGCGGCAGAGCGGAAGAGCGCACCGATGTTGGTGGAATCGGCCACCTCTTCAAGGACAGCAATGCGCCTCGCGTTTTTGCAAAGTGCCTCAACGCTTGGAAGAGCGGGGCGCTTCATGGCGCAGAGTGCGCCGCGTGTCAGCTCAAAGCCCGTCAGTCCGGAGAGAACCTCGCGCTCGGCGGTGTAGATCGGGAAATTCGGATCCTTTTCCGTGCAGCGGCGGATGATCTTTTCCACCGCGCCGCCAAGCAATCGCTCGTCCGTCAGCAGGGCGATCGGCTCACAGAGCGCATCCAGCGCCACCTCGATCACGGTGGGGCTTTCGGCAATGAAGATCCCCTTCTCGGGTTCTAATTTGTTGCGAAGCTGCGTACCCGTGAGCCGCACGAAAACGTCCAGCGCGGGATCGGAAAAATCGGTGATCTTTATAATATTTGGCATAGCGCCTCCATTGTCTTGCGTTTTCCATAAGTATATCATAGTTTGAGGCGTTTTTCAATCCTTTTCTTTTGAATTTGCGTGTCTTATTGACATGGGCGTGCGTATGTGCTAAAATAAGCGTAAAAATAATGGCGAGGAAATGAGCATGCAGATTTTGTTTTTGGGAACGGGTGCGGCTGACTATGATGCAAGCCACCGCCATCTTTCGGGTTATCGCAGAAACGCAAGTGCGCTGATCGACGGTGTGCTTCTGATCGATCCGGGCCCCTGCGTGCCGGATGCGATCGAAACCTTTGGCATTGACGCAGAGAAGATCCGTTACGTGCTGAATACGCATCCGCATTATGATCATTTTAACAAGGAAACGCTTGCCGCTTTGCAGAAAAACGGTGCAGAGCTTGTCACCCTCGCGGACGGTGAAACAAAGCGCGTCGGCGCGTACGAGATCACGGCACTTGCCGCCAATCATTCGATCAAAACACAGCATTTTATCATTGACGATGGGGAGAAAAAGATCTTTTACGGTCTTGACAGCGCGTGGCTTCTCTATAGCGAGGTGCAGGCGATCATCGAAAAAAGGATCGACCTTGCCGTGCTGGATGCAACGATCGGCTTCGTAGAGGGGGATTACCGCATCTTCGAGCATAATAACCTTCCCATGGTGATTGAAATGAAGAAAACCCTCGCGCCTTACGTTCGCCGCTTTGCGATCAGCCATATGGCGCGAACGCTGCACACCGATCACGAAACGCTGGCCGAAGCCATGAAGCCCCACGGCATTGAGGTTGCCTACGATGGGCTGACGCTGAATATTTGATACAAACCGCATACCAATTTTGCGATAACGATATGCAAGAAGGATCGAAAGACATTATTTGCACCCGTAGGGGTGGACCATATCCGCCCCCTACGGTTTGCGGCAAAAATCACATAGCAAAAACCACCAGCTGGTGGTTTTTATTTTCTTGTTGAATATCCTGCTTTAACGGGGGTAAAATAGAAAAACAATCAAATTTAACCTCGTTAACTTGACATTATCGAAAAAATATGCTATCATACTAACAGTGAAAGGAGCGATAGCGATGAACAAAAAGATTTACACGCGACAATATTATATTGATAAAATTAGCGGCTTCTACAATAGCGACCTCATAAAGGTGATTACCGGCATACGCCGTTGCGGTAAATCCTGCTTTTTGCTTTCAGTTATGGAGGATCTGAAAGCGCAAGGTGTTAAGGAAAAGGACATTCTATATCTCAATCTTGATAAGCGCGGGTATCGTAAGATCAAAACACCCGATGCGCTTGAAGAAGCAATCGAAGCGCTTATCACCGATGACGATTTCAAATATCTTTTCATCGATGAGGTGCAGAATGTTGACGGCTTTGAGGAGGTTATCAACGGTTTCCGCGAGGATGGCAATTTTTCCATCTTCATCACCGGCTCTAACTCCTATCTTCTCAGCGGCGAGCTTGCCACCAAGCTGACGGGACGCTATATAGAGATTGAAATGTTTCCCCTGAACTTCCGTGAATACCTTGAAATGAAAGCCTTTTTTGGCAAGCAGATCAAGGCAAACAAGATCGAGGAATTTAACGAATATATACGCTTTGGTGGATTCCCGAAGGTTCTTGAGTTTGATAATTCGGGTGATAAGGATACCTATATTGCAGAGGTCATTTCGCAAATTCTTGAAAAGGATGTTGTAAAGCATAAAAAAATACGCAATCGCTCTGTATTTGATAAGGTAATGACTTACGTTATCAATAATTTCGGAGCAACGATGAGTCTGTCGAGTATCGCTGAATATTTTGAGAAGCAGGAGCATATCAGCATCCGAACCGAAACTCTCAACAATTATTTGCAGATACTTGAAAACGCGAAGATCATATACAAATGCCCGCGCTTTGACGTGAAATCTAAAAAGTCCTTACGCGGCGAGCAGAAGTATTATCTCGCTGACCTCGGTATCTATTTCTCTCGCAACGTAGATGTCCGTATTAACTACGGCCCCGTGCTCGAAAATATCGTGTATACTTATCTGTCTGCAAAGAATTACAAGATCAGCGTTGGGCGAATTGGTAAGCTGGAGTGTGATTTTATTACCCGTGTCAGTGATGAGTATAGATATATTCAAGTGGCTATGACGATCATGAGTCCCGAAACAGAGGAGCGCGAGTATAAACCGTTCACAATGATACGGGATAATTACCCCAAATATCTGCTTACGATCGATACGCTGCTCCAAAAGCGCGATGGGGTGATCCATAAAAATATTATTGAATTTATATCGATGGATGAAAATCTGTAAATGAATGATGGCGAGGAAGCCGTGAAAACGGTTTCCTCGCCGGTTTTTCTTATATTTCTTTATAAAGATAGATCTTTGCCTTGCGTTTTTCCTTGACCGTAACGGGGAGGCCCTGTGAGAGGAGCGTATCGCCGCGCAAAACAAGCGGCGTGCCGCCGTCGATATCCTCAAAGGCATAGCTTTTTTCGGGATCAAGGCCGAAGAGGCGAAGAATTGCTTCAAGTGTTGCATCGTGCTTCTCCTTAAATAAACGGAAGGATCTCTTTTTGGATCAAGGCCTTATCCTCTGCCGTTGTCTCGGTGAAGGGGTGACGGCAAACGCCGAGGTTGATTCCCATTTGGTTGAGAACCTCTTTTTCGGCGCGCATAACTCCGATTTTGCAAAGAATTGTTATGATTTTGTTGGCCTCTCTTTGGATTTTCTGCGCCTCGGCGATATTGCCCTCCTTGAAAAGCGACTGGATCCGAACGAACTTATTTGCCATAAAGTTGTAGGTGCTTCCGATTGCGCCGTCCGCGCCCATCGAAAGTCCCGCAAGAAACATTTCGTCATAGCCGTTGTAGAGCACCTTCTCGGGGAAGGCGGCCTTGCACTGCTCCATCATAAAAAAATCGTTCGAGGTATATTTGATGCCGATAAAGCGGTCGTCGCGCAAAAACGTGCCGAGATCGCTTGTCCTCATATTGACGCCCGAGAGGGCGGGAATGTGATAAACGAGCATCGGAAGCTCGGCCGCATCGGCAAGGCGCGAATAGTAGCCGTGGATCTCCTCAAAGGAGAACTTATAATAATACGGTGCCACCGAGGAAACAAGGTCGTATTCCAATGTCCTTGCCTGTCTTGCCAGTGCCGCGGCATCCATTTCGTTGACCGAGCCGATATGCGCGATCAGCGTGGCATCTCCTGCCTCCGCCTTTACGATCTCCATCACGCGTGCTCTTTCTTCCCTCGACATCATAAACGCCTCGCCCGTGCTTCCGCAAACGTAGAAGCCGCGAACACCCATTTTGAGGTTGTATCGGATCAGGTCCTTCAGTGCCGCTTCGTTGATGCTTCCGTCCCTTTCAAAGGGAGTGAGAAGCGCGGTAAAGATACCGTCGAATTTTTCCTTATTGTAGCTCATGCTTTTTCTCCTTTTTATGCTTGATATTTAGATTATAATACAAAAACTGTGTGCTATATAGATAAATATTGCTCATTTTTGTACTCACGTTGCTCTCTCTTTTTGCGATCGTCTTGCAATTCGGCTTTGTTTGTGCTATACTGTGGGTATAAGCTTTGAAGGGGTGGGGTTTGATGCTGAAGCCAAAGTCGGATATGATTTATCGGGAGCGGGGAAGAGATCCGCTGACCAAGACGTGGCACGCCACCGATGCGGTCACGGCTTTGCTCGTGCATTCGGGGAGCGGATGCATCGTTTGCAGTGAAAGATCCTATCCGTTTTCTCCGGGCACGCTTTGCCTGATCGGGCGCGGAAAATACCATTATACCGTGCCGGACGAGCCGTCGTGCTACGAAAGAAGCAAGATGTTTGTTTCTGCACAGACGCTTGAACGGCTTCTTTCGCTTTTTCCGAACGAAAAAATTCATCGGATGAAGGATAAAACCTTCGTATATTCGTCTCTGCCCGAAGCGGCGGCTGCCGAGGCCGAGAAAATTTTTGCAAGGCTTGCCGCGTGCGACGAGGCGTATCGGGAGGTTATCTTCGCTTCGGAGCTTCTCAGGCTTCTCGTTTTGCTGGATCGCTTTTCGAGTGCGGACGTCACGGCAACGCAGGGAACGGTGAGCCGCGCGATCGAATACATCAACCGAAATATCGCGGGCGAGATCACCGTGGACGAAATATGCAAGGCCTTGCACATCAGCAAATATTATTTTTGCCGCAAATTCAAAAAAAGCACGACAATGACCGTGATGAATTATATCCTGAAAACTCGCATCACGCTGGCAAAGGATATGCTTGCAAGCGGCGATCTTTCCGTCACGGAGATCGGTATGAAATGCGGCTTTTCGAGTGCTTCGTATTTTTGCCGCGTGTTCAAGGAGGATACGGGTGTTTCACCCCTGCAATTTAAAAATTATGCATCCTCTCGCGGCGAGGAATAAAGCGGGGATCTTTGGCCGTTCGTTTGAAATTTTTCCGTTTTTTTTATATCTTTTTCTCGGTTTTGCTTTTTCTTTCTTGACATAGCGCGCGCTTATATTGTATACTGAAAAAAATCCTAAAAAAGGAGACTTTTATGCTGACGATCAACAAGATCACGTCCTCCCCCGTGGTGGATTTTGCCGCCGAGGAGCTGAAGAAATATTTGCGCATGATGATGCCCGACTGCGGCAATATCAAAATTTCCTATGATCCGAATGCCAAGGACGGCTTTTTGCTCGGCCTGATGCAGGATCTCTCGCTCGATACCTCGGATGCCGAGGACGTGGCGCTTGACGATATTATCTATCTTGATACCACCGCAGAGGGCGGCATCCTTGCGGGGGACAATCCGCGCGCCGTGCTTCTTGCCGTGTATGAGTATCTGAACCAAAACGGCTGCCGCTTCCTTTTTCCGGGCATTGACGGTGAGCTGATCCCGATGCAGGACGTTCGCCCTGTGAAATACCGCCACAAAGCCTTTCAGCGTTACCGCGGCTATGCAACCGAGGGCGGCTGCAATCAGATCGATCTCGTTTCCTTTATCGACTATCTGCCGAAGGTGGGAATGAACGTCTTTATGATCGAGTTCCCGATCCCCGTCAGCTACTATCGCCACGATTACGAGAATCCCTACAACACGGAAAATTATCCGCCCGAAAAGCTCTCTTCCGCGCAGGTTTTGCAGTGGAAGCGCCAGCTGGAAAGCGAGATGGAAAAGCGCGGCTTGCAGTTCCACGACATGGGCCACGGCTTTACCTCTGAGCCCTTCGGCATTGTGACGTATACCGATAAAAAGGGATTTACGGATGAGGATATTCCGATCGAGAGCCGTGAGTTTGTTGCCATGCTCGGCGGCAAGCGCGGTCTTTATCTGAAAACGCCGCTTTGCACCAATTTCTGTATGTCAAATCCTAAGGCGCGCACGAAGGTAGCGGAGCATGTTTTGAAGTATGTCAAAGGGCACGAAAACGTGGATTATCTGCACGTTTGGCTCGCGGACGGATCGAATAACTACTGCGAGTGCGAAGAATGCCAAAAGAAGCGCCCTGCCGATTTTTACGTCATGCTCCTCAATGAGATCGACGAGATGCTGACCGCGGCGGGAAGTGATGCGCGCATCGCCTTTATTTCCTACGTAGACACCACTTGGGCGCCCGAAACCGAGGTGATCAAAAATCCCGCGCGCTTCACGCTTTTGTTTGCCCCGATCTACAGAAGCTATGCGTTCTCCTTGCCCGAAAACCGAGAAAAGAGCGTTCTTTTGCCTTACAGACGCAATAAAAATACCTTCCCTGCCACCTTTGCCGCGAGCCTTGACTATCTTGACGAATGGAAGAAGAGCTGGAAGGGACCTTGCCTTGCCTTTGAATACCATTTCTGGCGGCATTTCAACTATGATATGACGGGGCTGGAGATGTCTCACCGCGTGTACGATGACGTGCATATTTATAAGGAGAACGGCATTGACGGCATCATCGAGGATGCAACGCCGCGTCCCTTCTTCCCGAACGGCTTCGTTTTCTATACCTATGCGCGCGCGCTTTATGACGGCTCGCTTTCTTATGAGGAGATCATGGAGGATTATTTCTCGCACGCTTACGGCGAGGATTGGCGCTTGTTCCGTGATTATCTGGCACGCATTTTGGATGCGCTTCCTTATGATTATTTCAGCCGCGATTGTGCCTCTAAGCGCAAGAACGTATACCGCGACACCGAAAGAGCCAAGAAAATTGCTTCCATCCGTGAGATCACCAAGGAGGGACGCGCCCTGATCGAGGCGCATTTTGATCACGAAGAAAGAGCGAGGACCGTGGCGGTGCGCCTGCTTTATATGCATGCGGATCTGTGCGATATGGTAGCGGATTTTATGGAGGCCAAAGCCCTCGGCGATGAGGAGAGGGCAAACGAGCTGTTTGAGCACGCTCGCCTCACCTTCGGCCGCGGATGCCGTGAGTATCATACCTATTTTGATCACTATGCATTCTTTGCTGAGATCGTTAACGTAAACAAGCTGAAATCTCCGCAGAATCTTGAGGTTTTCGATATTTAAGCATAAAAATGCTGCGGCGCCGTGGCGCGCCAAGAAAGAAAAACGAGTGAGGTGAAAAAGATCCTCACTCGTTTTGTTTTTGATTTGAAAAAAATTATTGCAAACAATTATTGTCAGAAAATCAAATTTTCAGAGTTTCTCCCGGCTCGATCTTGAAAAGAGTTCCATCTCTGTCGAACCAAATTGTTTTTAAGGTTGGGTTATATACGATGGAATTGTCCGCGCTGTAGATGAGGGAGCGAAAGGCGGTGATATATTCGTAGATCTCCATATTGGTTGCGTACCAGATGTCCTCGCGGCCGCCAAGGCGCTCGCAGATGCGATCGAGAAGATCCCAGTTGTCATCCCTCTCAAACTCAAAGGCGTGCCCCCAGAGGTAGAAGAGGCGCGGAGTGCGAGCTGCGCTGTACTGTGCATTTACGTCGGTTTCAAGGAAGGTATCGATATAGCGCATCAGATCGGGATTTTTGTGGCGCGCGGTGGGCACCCAGTTGAGAAAATCCGTGGGCAGAGCAAAGCTGTCGTTATCGCCGCCCGTGGTGCGTGCGTAGGCGATATCCAGCTCCTCAAGGAAGGGGCGGATGCGTGCATAGGCTTCGGGAGCTTTCGCTTTGTTCACGGTGCGGTCGGGATAAGCCATACCGCGCACGATGATGCCGAATTCCTTTTCAAGCGCGAGGCGGCAGTTCAGCGTGTCGCGGATGCCCTCGATCGATCTTGCTACGTCAAGGCCGCGGTGATGCTCGCCGTGCACCGCGATCTCATGCCCTTTGCCGAGAAGTTCCTCGCGGATGAACTTTTTCGGCATACGGCTCTCGTCCTGCACGAGGGAGGAAACGAGGTTGAAGGTGCATTTGATGCCGTATTTGTTTAAGGTTTCGCAAAGGCGCACGTCCGCTTTTGCGCCGTCGTCATAGCTCAGCGTCAGCGCCTTGGTGCGGCCACCGGGAAAACGCAAAAATTCGTATCTCATAAATTATCTCCTTTTAAAGGTTTTTCTTTATTGTAGCACGGCGGAGTTGGGTTGTCAAGATTTTATTGCCCGAATGACCTTTTTCGGTATTCCGTGGGGGATACGCCCTTGGCGGCCTTGAAAACGCGGTTGAAGTAGGTGACGTTCGCAAAGCCGCATCTGCCTGCGATCTCGATGATGGGGGTGCGCGTTTGCAACAGAAGCTCCTCTGCGCGCGCAAGACGGCGCACATTGACGTATTCCGAAACGCTCATGCCGACGGTTGCCTTGAAGATGCGCCCAAGATAAGTCTTGTTATAATGGAAAACGGAGGCAATGCGAGAAAGCTCCGCACCGTATTCAAGGTTTTCCGAGATATAGCTTTTGATATTTTCAATCAGCGAGTCTTCCGTTTCGCCTTGCGCGCCGCGGTGCGCGAAGAGCATACGGATGTAACTTTCAAGCAATGCGGAGATCGTCACGCAATCTGCCTCGCTCGCGGAATGCTCCATTGTTTCGATCAGAGATCGGCGATCTCCCAGCCTGCGCGTAAGCTTTTCGCCGCCCTTGCTTTCATAGATATTGCCGATAAAGATCACAGCGGCCACCTCGTCACCCACGAGAAGCGGGTGCGTGTATTCGTAAACGCCGCAGGCGCAAAGCCCACCGAAGGGCTTTTTTTCATTCAGCGCCTTTTGCAGGGCGAGGTTGCGGCATCGGAAGCAGCGCCGAAAGCCCGCGCCCACGCTTTTCATCGTTTGGCACACGGGGGTGGAATGGATCGTGTGCGCATGCGGGATGCGGCAGAGCGCATTGCCGAAGCGGCCAAAAAACAAGACACCGATATGCAGATGCGTTCCCTTTTCGAGATATTGGATCAGATCGTATAGCCCTTTTGGATTCATTTTTATACTCCAAAATAGATTTTTTATATTTAGTTTAGCATAAAAGTATCGTTTGTGCAAGTATGTTCGCAAAATAGGATAAGATTTTTCTTTTGATTGCCGCTATAATAAAAATATCAAAGATAAAATAAAAGGAGCGGTTTTTATGTTAAAGCAACTGAAGGAGCGCGGTGCGCCCCATATTCTCATTCCGATCCGCTTGGACGGGGCGAAGGAGAGCATAGAAAAAATGCAGTGGCTCCATGAAAACTTCGGCTTTACCTGCTTTTGCCCCGACGGGCTTTCCAAAGGCTATCGCGCAAAAGGGTATCCCACGAGAGAAGAATATCTGGATGAGGCGAAAACGTTTGCCGAGGTAAGAGAATGGTGCAAGGTGAGGGGGCTTTCTTGCGGCTGGTTTTGTAATCTGACGGTAAAATCCGGCCCCGGCTTTACGCCGATCCTGCGGGCGAACGGAACGGAGCATCCCTTTGCAAATTGCCCGATGGACGAAAGCTTTTCAAAAACGCTTGCCTCGGATATTGCGGCGTTTTCTGCCGTGGCGCGCCCCGATTTTATCTTCGTAGAGGACGATTTTTCCATCAGCGCGGCAAATGGATGCTTCTGCGAGAGGCATCTTTCCGCCTTTGCAAAGCGGCAGGGCAAGCGCTACGAAAGAGAGGAGCTGCTCGCGATTCTTGCAAAGGATACCCCCGAGGCGCTGGCAATCAACCGCGCTTGGCAGGCGCTGAAAAAGGACACGCTCGTTGCGCTGGCCAAGGAGATTCGTGCCGCGATGGATAAGGAATGTCCCGAGATCCCGATCGGACTGATGCAATCCGGCTCATCTGACCGTGACGGAGATTTTACCGAGGATGTGGCAAAGGCGCTTGCAGGTGAGGATCATACGCCCTTTGTCCGCCTTTACGGCACGTTCTACTGCGGCTTTGAAACGAAGAAGCTCCCAAAGGTGATGCACCATCCGCTCTATTATATCCAGCACATGAGCGAGGACGTGCTTCGCTATCACGAATCCGATACCTATCCGCACACGCGCTTCTATTCCTCCGAAAAGCAGATGAACGCTCTGCTCGGTGCGGCGTATTCCTGCGGCTGCGTTGGCTCGATCTATTTTGCACAGCAGTATTTTGATACCCCGAAGGAGGAGAAGGGCTTTGGCAGGCTCTATACCGCCGAGAAAGCGCGATATGAGACCGTTTGCGCCCTTGCGGAAAAATGCCGCCCCGTGGGCGTTGAGATCTGCTACGATCCTTTTTATAATATGCTGGATCCCGAAAGCCCCGAGCCGTATTTTGCCGAGTGCCTCGGCCGATTTGGCATTCCCTTTGCAACAACGGAGGCCAGCGTTGCCTTCCTCGATGCAAGGCAGGCAAAATATATGGAGCATGAGGTGCTGATGCGCTATCTTTCCAAGGGGCTTTTCCTTGATGGCGAGGCCGCAAAGATCCTTTGCTCGCGCGGATTCGGAAAATATCTCGGTGTTTTGGTTGGTGAGGACGTTTTGGAGAGCCGCCCCT
The DNA here is from genome assembly GCA_017938205.1 of Clostridia bacterium. Classification (GTDB taxonomy): domain Bacteria; phylum Bacillota; class Clostridia; order Oscillospirales; family CAG-272; genus UBA1740. Next base: position 7,092 of record JAGBCA010000009.1, on the reverse strand, counting down.
CCCTTGTGTACGATCTTGGGGCGCTTGAGATCATAACCGAGGATTTTGCCATAGCGGGAGAGGGAAGAGAAATGTGGTGCGCCCACGCCTTTTGCCCGAATGGCAACGGTAAGTGGATGGAGATCACGCTGACCGATAAGAAAACGAAAACCGTGACGGAGGGTGTGGATTTCCGTGGCAACCCGATCGCGCCCACGATGACTTATTTTGAAAACGCGCTCGGCGGCCGTGTGTGCGTGATGAGTCTGACGGTGAAGGACAATCCCTCGCAGGCGCTGTATAACTACCGTAGACAAGGCCTCATTCAGCGCCTGATCGCGCGTATGGCGGACGAATATCCCCTCGTGCAGGGCGCGCCCGATATTTATGCGATCGCGCTGACGCCGAAGGAGGACGACGGTGCGCTTCTTTGCGCTCTTACGCTGATCAACCTTTCCGAGGACGATGCCGAGGATGTCCGTATATATCTGCCGCCGCATTTGCGGTGCGCAAAGGAGATCCTGACGGTGGAAAGAGACGGAAGCCTTGCGCCTCTTGCCTATGAGAGAGAGGCAGACGGCCTTCGCCTGCGCACCGCCCTGCCCGGATGCACACCGACCTATATCGTGTTAAAGAAGTAAAGGAGATAAAAAGAATGAAAACCAAATATGATCTGATCGTTGTCGGCGGCGGTTTTGCGGGTACTTGTGCCGCGATCGAGGCCGCAAGACACGGCGTGGACGTGCTTCTGATTGAAAAATACAACTGCCTTAGCGGCGCGGCGGCGTATGCGCTCGTTTCGCCATTTATGGGACATTGGACACATATGCCCGGCGAAAAGGGGAAGAAATATCTCGCGGGAAACCTCTTTATGGAGCTTTGCGCAGAGGCGCAGAAGCTGACCGCACCGAGCGTGGATACCAAGACCGAGGCGATCGCGGATTCTCTTTTTGACGAGGAGAGCATGAAGCTTGCGATGCTCCGCATGGCGCGTGCGGCAGGCGTGACCTTGCTTTTCAACACCACCGTGACCGCCGTAGAAGCGGAAAACGGCGTGATTTGCTCGGTGAAGGCCGTTTGCAAGGCGGTGGAAATGGAGTTTTCCGCCGATCAGTTTATCGATGCCACGGGGGATGCCGAGCTTTCCTACCTTGCGGGCTGTGAATGCGAGATGGGCAGAGAGGGCGACGGGCTTTGCCAGCCGATGACGCTTTGCTTCCGCGTTGGCGGTATCGATAAGGCGAAATTCGAGCCCTTCCGTCCCGAAATGCAACGGGCCTATAAGCAGTGGCAGGCCGAGGGCAAGCTGCATAACCCTCGCGAAAACGTGCTTTGCTTCCGCAATTATAACGACGGCGTGATCCATTTCAACACCACGCGTGTCACGCATAAGAGCCCCACCGATCCCTTTGCTCTCACCGAGGCGGAGATCGAGGCAAGAGAGCAGGTGCACGAGATGATGCACTTCCTTCGCACCGCCGTTGCAGGCTGTGAGAATGCACGCCTGCTTTCCACCGCGATGCACATCGGCATTCGCGAGAGCCGCCGCGTGATCGGCGAATACGTGCTGTGCGAAGAGGATCTGATCTCGCTTGCACGCTTTGAGGATGCGATCGCAGTCTCCAACTATGCGATCGACATTCACAGCCCCGATGGAAGCGGTACACGCTTTCAGGAGTTTAAGGACGGCGAATGGTACGAGATCCCCTATCGCGCCCTCCTTCCGAAGGGCTTTGAGAACCTGCTCGTCGCAGGCCGCTGCATCTCCTCCACGCACGAGGCCCAGGCCTCCTACCGCATCATGCCGTACTGCGCCGAGCTCGGCCACGCGGCAGGCTGTGCCGCAGCGGTGGCAAAAAAGAGCGGCAAGACCGTTCGCACCGTAGATGTAAAAGAGGTGCAGAGGATCCTGCGCGCCGAGGGATTTGTGATCTGACCATTTAAAATAAAAAAAAGACCGTTTTATAGCAAAACGGTCTTTTTTGTATCACAATGCAAATAGATGTTGTCAAATATCGCTTTTAGAGAACATTTTCAAGGGAGAGAAGTGTTCTTGCGTAGATGCGCATGGCGCGTTTCATGCGTGCGATGGAAACCACTTCGTCAAGACCGTGCGCGCCGCCGCGCCCCTTGGGATAATCCGCCGGGGGAACGCCGCCGTCCGTTCCGAATACGTAGGCATTCGGCAAACGGTGCGCATAGGTGCCGCCGCTCATCGTGAAGGGCTCTTTGTTCTCACCCGTCACGCTATTGGCTATGTCGCAGAGAAGGCGCACCATCTCGCCATTCTTATCCATAAGATAAGGATCAACACTGCGGGCAAAAGGCTCAACGCGAAAGCCGCGCGGCTTTATCGCCTGTTCGATACGTGCAAGGATCTGTTCGTAGGTGATGCCGAGCGGATAGCGGATGTTGATGCGAAGGGCGGGATGACCGTTATGCTCGTGGATCGAGCTTGCGAAAACCGTCAGATCTCCGAGCACATCGTGATGTGTTTTCACGCCGAGACAGCCGCCGTATATATCGGTGGAAACCTCCCTGAAAAATTCAAGAATGCCGCGCTCCTCATCGGAAACGAGTGAGGCATCCAAAAGCGCCTTCGAGATCATTGTGATCATATTGCCGTTTGGATCGGGGCTTGCGCCGTGGCGTGGGGGAGAGAAGGTCTCCACGGTTGTTTTTCCGTTTTCCACCGTCACCTTGCAATCCTTCGAAAGCGTGGGAAGATCGGCACGGTCAAAATACGCATACGCAAAGCCGGGCGCATCGCTATGCCCTGCGATCAGGCGGCAGCTTGTGAGAGGTTTTTCGCTGACGAGAGCAAGCGTACAGCCGCCCTTGCCGCCGTAGCCAACGGGAAATCCGCCGTCGGGAACAAGCGACATTTTCGGCGGCTCGGCAACGTTCAGAAAGCCCTTGGCATCGGGGTTGCCCTCAACGCCGATCATATCCTTCATGCCGGTCTCCTCGTTGCTCCCCACGTACATTGCGGGATTGTAGGAAAGCTCGATCCCCATGCGGTGGAAAATGCGCAAAACGCCGAGAATGGCGGCCATCTGCCCCTTGTTGTCGGTCGCGCCGCGACCAACCACACAGCCCTTGTATTCCACGGCGTTGTAGGGCTCAAAGAGCCAGCCCGTTCCCTCGGGCACAACGTCTGCGTGCAGCCAGATGCCGAGATCGGGCTTGCCTGCCTTTCTCGCGAGGCTGATCACGCCGCAGCCGTAATCGGTGGGGATCAGGTTTATATCTCCTGCCATCTCGGTGATCGCATCCTGTACCGCGCGCGGTCCTTCGCCAAACGGCGCACCGGGCAAGGGGTCGCCCTTCACGCTTTTGATATTGACAAGGCGGATAATATCCGCAACCAGCGTAGGCTCGTAGGCTTCGATCGCCTCATCGATTTTTTTGAGAAGCGTTTCTTTCTCGGTATTCCGCGTAAGCATAATATTTTTCCTTTCGGCTTTTGTTTTCTGTTTGGAAAGAACGCGTTCGTAGGCTACGCGCGGCGCACCGTCTGCAAGGTGGATCGTTCCGCAATGAACGAAGCCGTGGTGCTCCAGCATTTTCCGCATCACCACGTTGCCCTCGTGGGTATCGATGCGCAGGGAGCGGCGCTCAAGCGCGCGTGCACACGCTACCGCGTGGTCGATGATCTTGGTGGAGATTCCCTGACCGCGGCAGGCAACCAAGATCGCCACGCGGTGCAGAGCGATATAGTCTGCATGATCGCCCGTTTCCCATTGGCCGTCAAAAATCGTATCGTAGGTCGGCTCTCCGTCCGTCAGCATTGCAAAGGTGGCGATCACCCTGCCGCCCGCCTCCACCACGAAGGACTGCGACCGCTCGATATCCTCCGCGACCACGGCGGCGTTCGGGTAGCCGTTTTGCCATTGATCGATGCCAAGGGCGGCGATCGTTTTTCTCGCCTCGGCAAAGATCTCCACCAGCGCGGGGATATCCCTTGCCTCGGTTTTTCGAATGAAGCTTTCCATCCTTGCCTCCCTTTCTTTTTATCATCTATCCGTAAAAAATCCGATTTTTTATAATATATTGTAGCACGTTTTTTTCGTAATGTAAAGCGGATTTTTGCGGGGAGGTTGAAAATGGGGTATTCGCCTATGGTGAAAATACCCACGCTTGCCTTTTGGCAAGAAACTGTGTTCGAAGCCGCAAGTTCTACTTATAAAAAAGAAAAAAGAAAAAAGACACCACAAGGGTGTCTTTTTTCTTTTTTATAAAGGTTACGAAAAAGATATTTTAGGGATGGTACTATTAGGATTTGAACTCTCACATTAACGTGGTGAGTTTTTGCATAGTTGCTTAAAAAAGACAGAAATAACGCTATTATGATGTTTTTGCAATCTCAAGCAAACTTATTTACGCTTTTCTATCTCATTATATAATTTCCTATAATATTTTCAACGTGCTTTTCGCGGTCCTTTTTACATTGATCGGTGAAACCAAAAACCTCCCACTCGTCCTCTTGAAACGCTATATTTGCAAAGACAAACTCCGCACGTTCAAGAACTTCTTTTGCTGCGGCCTCAGCATCGTATAAGCTCTTGCTTTCTTCCTTTAAGTTCTTGTATTTGACGCGCGCTTCTTCAACCGCATTTTTTATCTTGCCGATATTCAGCGCATATTTTATCTTTTTTGAAAGGCTCTTGGGCTGCGCACCTGTTTCTGTATCTATGTATCTGACCAAATATCTTATTGTTGCTTTCGCCGGCAATAATGCTTCAAGCGCATCAAGCCATTTTTCTTCAGCAGCTTTCACATCTTCAAGAGCAAGAACTGCCATATTGCTTTCTTCGGCAGAAAGCTTTTCGATTTGCCATGACGGAACTTCTATCATTTTGAATAGCCTCGCTTTTGTTGGATGTTCAATGAACGCCTAAAACTACCTTTTTAATAGAGTAGTTGGGGTATTGTTTTCTAAAACGCTCTATTGCGTCATATTCGCTGTATGCTAAAATGTGCGTCGTTCCTCCTGTGTGATAAATCGTATAATAAGTGTTGGTTGCCATATTCTTCTCCTTTATTATTCTATTTTGGAATTATTTATATTATAATTCTGTTTTGGAATTTTGTCAATAGTTTTTTGGGATATAATTCTAAAAAAGAACTAAAAAGGACGAAATTCTATGAAAATCCGCAAGCAGGAATACGGATGCGCCAATATGGTTGGCCGAAATATTGAGAGACTTAGGAAGGAAAGGGGAATTAAGCAGAAGGATTTTATTGCAAAAATACAGACTATGGGGTGTGATATGAATCCAACAAGCTATTCAAAGCTTGAGGGGCAGGTTAGGAGTGCGACGGATAAAGAGATTTTTATTATTGCAAAAATTTTAGGTGTAGCGATGGAAGAGCTGTTTGAAGAGAAATAAGAGTAGGAAAGTTAAATCCCGAGGACATCGTACTTGCCAAAAAACGACAAGAGGTTTTAGTGAAAAGTGAAGAGTGAAGAGTGAAGGGGGAAGAGAAAAAACCACCCGGTTGGGTGGTTTTTTCTTTTGTATAAAGGCTACGAAAAAGATATTTTTGCGTTCTTTAATAAGGTTTCGAACCCCCACATCAAATTGGAGTAACGCTGTATATGTTACCGATACAAAGTGTTGTATATTGAACACGCTTTGGGTGACAATATACAACTTCTTCGGCATCACCTTTAGTTAGACAATAAATTATAATCGCAATCAATGTTTTCGGGGAAATAAATTATCTGCACAAACAATCAGATTGATGCATATAAAAACAAAAAATATATGCATTAACTCTTGATTTTCTGCACATAATATGCTATAATTATATGCAGAAACGGAGGGTGTATATATGAGAAAATTTGATTATTCTTTTTTAAACAATGGATTATTGCCTGCAAATCTCATCAATCTTACGTCAAACATTGCATCATTAAAGACAATGGCGGGTGTAAGAAAAGAAGAATTTGCGAAAGTTTTTACAGAACTAGAAGCGGTTGCGAAAGTGCAATCGGTAAAGAGTTCTAATGCCATCGAAGGTATTGTTACAAGTGACGAACGTATTGCCGCTATCGTCAATCAAGATAGCGCACCGTTAAACCATAACGAAGGCGAAATTGCCGGATATAGAGATGCACTGAATGCCATACATTTGCACCACGATATTTTAGAATTTAGACAAACCGATATTTTACGGCTTCATGAAACGATGATGCAAATCGCCGGATATGAATATGGTGGTCAATATAAAACCGGTGACAATTACATTATTGAACAAGATAAAGATGGTAATAGAAAAATCAGATTTAAGCCTATGCCGGCCAGTGAAGTTAGCGAAGCAATGGAGCAATTAGAACTTGCCTATATGGAAGCAAGAAATAATGCTAACATAAATCAATTACTACTCATTCCTTGTGTTGTACTTGATTTTTTGTGCATTCATCCCTTTAGAGATGGAAACGGCAGAATGTCGCGGCTCTTGTCCCTGCTATTGCTCTATAAAAACGGTTATGATGCAGGAAAATACGTTTCGTTTGAAGAGCAGATCAATAACTATAAAGCATACTACTATGAAGCACTCAGGGAATCTTCTATAGGCTGGCACGAAAATCAAAACACCTATATTCCTTTTATAGAAAACTTCCTTTCAATGTTATATATGTGCTACAAAGAACTTGATAAGCGTTTTGCGGTAGTTCACGGCAAAAAGATCACGAAAACAGCGAGAATAGAAGCGACTGTTCTGAATAGTTTAGTGCCAATTTCGAAGGCAGATATTTGCGGCATATTGCCTGATGTTAGCCCCACAACGATAGAAGCGGTGCTTAGCAAAATGGTTAAAGAAGGACAAATTAAGAAAATCGGTCAATCAAAGATGACAAGATACATGAAAGCATAAAAGTGAAGAGTGAGGAGTGAAGAGGGAAAGGGGCAAACGAAAAAACCACCAGGTTGGGTGGTTGTGGAACTAGGGTATTCGCCTATGGCGAAAATACCCACGCTTGCCGCTTACGAGCAAGCTCGACGCGCTCTTCGCGGGGTAACCGAACCCAAGTTTTGCCGCAGGCAAAACACAGGGTTCGCTCCGCAGCTCGTTGGCAAAAGAAAAAACCACCCGGTTGGGTGG
>JAGBCA010000008.1 GCA_017938205.1 Clostridia bacterium | reverse complement strand
TAAGGGGATAGGGGGATCCCACGCGAAAATTTTCGTTCTTCGAGGCGTGAGGTCTCGCCTGCGGGCTCGGTCCCTCACGGCTCTGGCGTTATTAACGCCATTCACTACCGCTCGGCCGCTTCGCTACGTACAAAAGTACGTCGAGCCTCGAAAACGGAAATACTCTTTGCACACAAAAGCGCTATCGCGCTCGGCACAACGTGCCTTGTTGCGCCTTTGTCGCAACGTGTGCAGAGCAATCAGCGAAATTGCACTGATGAGCAAGCTCCTCGATGCAATTTGCTTGATTATAGAAAATGACTAAAATTTGATGGAGAAATTCGCAGAATTTCAACCTTAGATCATATTTTTTAGCTCATTTATCAAAAAAAGTGAGTTTTCATTTGATTTTCGTCATTTTCGCTTGCGCGGGGAGGCGCCATCCTCTTTTTAACTTTATTTTCCTTTTACATGCAAAGGGATCTTCTTTGGCAAAATAACACTGCCGCGTGCCGCAATGCGCAGGACCTCGCCCTTGCTTGCTTCAACCATCAGCGCTCCGTTTTTTGTATCAACGCCAAGGACCTTCACGCGCTCAAGCCGCCCGTCCTCCATGCGCCGTTTGATCTTTATGCCGCGAAGTGCAAAGCGCTCTGTATAAGCACCCATAAATTTTTGCGGTGTTTTCACGCTGGGATACAGGGTGAAGAACCGTGTCAGCACCGTTCTTCCGATGATCATCGAAAGAGAAGCGTTTTCGGATTCAAAAACCTTTCGTATCATATCCGTCAGCCTTGGCGGAAAGTTATCGTCGTCCAATCGCACGGCGAAGGTAACGATCAGATATTCAAAAGTGCTGAAGCGATCCAGCTTTCCCTCCAGCATTGCGCCGCCTATGCGAACGCCTTCACAATAAACGTCACTTACCCAACCAATGCCAAAATGCGAGCTTGAATGCTCCTCGAGTGCGCTGGTGAGTGCAACGGCCGTCATTGCGCCGAAAAATCCCGCTTGCGAGGCGAAGAGGGAGGGGCGTAAAATGCAGGACATAAAAACGCCCTCCTCGCTTGCCCCCTCCTTGAGCTTCGTTCCTGTGATCGGTGCGGTGGTTTGCCGATCGGCAAATATCACGTATCGGTCGGGATAACCTGCCTCAGCGTATTGCTTTGCCAGAGCCGCCGTGGAGGGCAGGGTGTCATATGCTTCCATCTGAACTACGTTTCCGTCCGCCATGCGGAAGGAAAAGATCTTTTTCTCCATCTTTGGCTCCTTTCTTTATTATCGGGTTCGTACGGATCATGCGTATCAAGAACAATAATTATGCCATATAATTATACTATAGGAAGAATATTTTGTCAAGCGTATAGGGAAAAATAATGCGATAATAGCCGTGATATTGTCTATCTTTGTGCAATATGCGGAATTTGCAAGCGCATATAAATAATTTTGCAAAATTGCTTGCAAAAAAATTCAAAAAGTGCTATAATAGAGCGGTAATTTGTGAAAAAAATGATTTTTTTGAATTTTTGAAATTCATTTCGTGCAAAAAAGGACTTGTAAGATGAAGTATAAGGAACTGAGCAAGGGCGAGCTTCTTGCCGAAAAGGAGCGCCTTTTAAAGAAATATGAAGAATACTGCCAAAGCGGTCTGAGGCTGGATCTTTCCCGCGGAAAGCCGAATGACGAGCAATTGGATGTGAGCGAGGGCTTTTATACGCTCTCTATGCAAAAGCCCCTTTGTATGAGCGGGGGAATGGATTGCCGAAACTACGGTGTGCTTGAAGGCTTGCCCGAGATGCGTGCCTTCTTTGCAAACCTTCTTTCAATTCCCGTAGAAAACGTGCTGGTCGGCGGAAACTCCTCGCTGCAGCTGATGTTTGATGCCCTGATGCGAGCGCTTGTATTTGGCTTCTGCGATTCGCCCCGCCCTTGGGTGCAGGAAAAAGATCGCAAGTGGATCTGTGTTGTTCCGGGATATGACCGTCATTTTCGTATTACAGAGCAGCTTGGCTTTGAGCTTCTCTCTGTGGATATGAAGGCGGATGGCCCGGATATGGATGCCGTGGAGGCGCTCGTTAAGGATCCCTCCGTTAAGGGGATCTGGTGCGTGCCGAAATACTCCAACCCCACGGGCAACACCTATTCCGAGGAGGTTTGCCGTCGCCTCGCAAAAATGGAATGTGCCGCTCCCGATTTTCGCATTATGTGGGATAATGCCTACGCCGTGCACGATCTCGGCGAGCAGGGAGACGTTCTTGCCGATATCTTTTCGCTTGCAAAGGAATACGGAAACGAAAATCGCATTCTGTATTTCTCCTCCACCTCGAAGATCACGCTCCCGGGTGCAGGTGTTGCCATGATAGCCGCCTCGGAGGAAAACCGCAAGCAGATCCTTCCGATCCTCGGTACGCAAACCATTGGCTACGATAAGATCAACCAGCTTCGCCATCTGTACTTTTTCGAAAACACCGAGCGCGTGCATGCGCATATGATGCGCCTTGGCCGCATGATCGGCCATAAATTCACCAAAACGCTCGTAACGCTTGAGTCGCTGAGCTCCGCAGACATTGCGGAATGGACGAAGCCGAACGGCGGATATTTCATCACGCTTTATATGAAGATCGGCTCCGCCAAGCGCGTGTACGATCTGATGAAGGGCGCAGGCGTTGTGCTCACCCCCGCAGGCGCAACGCATCCGCATGGCGTTGACCCCTCGGACAGCATCCTTCGCTTGGCTCCCACTTATCCCTCCAGCAAGGAGCTGCAGCTTGGCTGCGAGGTGCTCGAGATCTGCGTGCGCCTTGCCGCAGTGGAAGCACTGTTGAAATAAACAAAAAAAGTCTTCGCATTAGCGTAGTGCCCGTAAGGACACTACGCAACTATGATCGCCTGCGGCGAGTTTAGAGTTATGATTGGCTACGCCAAGTTATGATGTGCCTTCGGCACAGCTTAAAGAAACAAGGCGATCATATTATAACGTTTGCGAAGCAAGCTCATAACGGCGAGCGTAAGTGAGCCTTATAACTTATAACTAAAAAAGCTTCTGTGGACACAGAAGCAGTGCTTGTCAAGAAAAGAGGACAGAGAATGTAAAAACATTCTCTGTCCTTTTCCTGTCGGTAGGTACTATATTCTATTGAACTCAAAACTGTCCTTAAGAGTACAGCCCTTTTGCGAAGACTTTTTTTGTTACGGCGTAAGATATCCGATCGGTGTTTTTTGATAGTTTTCAAAAGAAGCGTCAAGTCGTTTTTTGTCTGTATACTCGCGCGGTGTCATTCCTGTCAGCTGTTTGAATACGCGGTGAAAACTTCTTTCGCAGGAAAAACCAACCTCCAGCGCGATGTCAAGCGATCTTCGGTCACTTTCGGTGAGATAGCGCTTGGCAAGCTCGATGCGCAGAGAGTTAACGAGAGCATTGAAATTAAAACCGGGTATTGCGGAAAGGATGTGTGAGAGATGCCCCTTGGTATAGCCAAGCGCATGGCTCAGGGTATCAAGCTTGATCGGCTCTCGGTAGTGCTTTGAAATATAGAGAAGGATCTCACACAGCACGAGGTTCTTTGATGATCGTTCGCTTTTTGGCACGGTGTTGAAATACTCTGCAAGCAGCGCGTGGATGCAAGCGCAGACCGTTCGGTGACGCTTTTCACGGTGCTCGTGAGCATCATGCATTGTTGAAGGGAGCAGAGTTCTTTCTATATATGCGCTGAGCTCGGAGGAGGGCGTAAAGCAGGCTCGTTCTCTCCCTATGTAAAGCTCCTCCTCATCGATGAGTCCAAGCGCATAATCGTTGGAGAAAACGTAAATAAAGATCTTGGAATACTTTGGTGTGCGGAAGCTATGCACGCGGAAGGGCGTGATGCAGAAAACGTCACCTACTTTCCCAAGCTCCGCCCTTCCGTCCACGGTAAGCTCAAGCTCTCCGTCAAGCACGAATACGAACTCGGAGGATTGATGGATATGCGCACCGTAATTGTGATTTTCGTGCACGCCGCTTTTGATATCGCGCGAGGTTCCGAAATTTGTGTGCTGGATGATCATAGTCGTTCCTCTTTTTGCAAAAGTAAGAATTTGTCTGTAATTATATCATAATTGTCCTATGTTGTCAAGCACGGTTTGCTAAAATAAAAATGTATAGAAAAATGTAAGAGAGGATTTTTCCATGAAAAGAAAGCAAACCCAAAGACTGTTTTTTCTTGTACTTCTATTATGTCTGCTGGTGGCAGCACTTGCTGTATTTTCGGGAGCAGAAACAACGCTGGAGAAGAAAGGCAGTATGATAGAAATCGAAAACGTTTTTTCGGAGCATCGCCTCGGTGCGGTGCAACGCATTGAAAATGACGGGTATATCGGAATCCCGGTGCAGCTGTCGGTGTATTACGATAGTGAAAACCGTGTCACCTCGGGTATCGGCGGCACGCCCTTGATCCTCTATGTGGTCAATACCGCCACCGAGCGTATCGGCACGAAAACGGATACCGAGATCATTCGCTCAATGCTCGATCGCGGCTATCTCGTCTGCGTGATCGATTATCTTGAAAATGAGAAGGCGGTAACGCCGGCGCTGGATTGGTCGCTCCAGGATCTGCGTGCGAGGATAAACGCAGGTAAGTATTTTTCGGGTATGGGTATTCCAACGGCGGATTATAAGGAAACCTTTGTCGTCCCCGCAGGCTATGATGTTTCGCTCGCGCATTCCTTCTGGGAGATCGATAAGCATTCGGTAGCAGGCACGCTCGAATATATCACGAAGGTCTGGAATACGGACGTGCGCTCCATTTTCGGAGAGCGCGTGATCCCTTGGACGGATGCCAAGGGCAATCGTAAGTCAACGCAGGATGCCTATGACGGTACAACTCCGGTATGGCTCAACGCAAGCGGCGCCGCAGATGAAAACGGTACATATATAAAAATCAAGCATACACTTGCCGAGAGCGCGGAAGATTGCGTAAAGCCGGATGGCTCGCCCATCGATATGAATCTATATATGCATATCATTTATCCCACCGCTCCGCAAGCAGAGGTTCCCGTCATGTGCTTTGCTGCTTCAAGTGAGCATCTTGCGGATGCCGTTGGAACGGCAGGCCGCCCGCAAATGAACGGCTTTGTTTTCTCGGGCTATGCGGGTGTCCTCATGGACTATGGATACGTGCCGATGGCACGCGCGGATCACTACAAGGAGTTTTCGGGCACGGCGGGTGTCACGGGGGATAACGTCACCTATTCCATTGCCTTCTATAATGGTGTAAAGATCAATACCGCGGCTATGCGCTATCTACGTTATCTTTCTGCGGCAGATTCTACGTTCGCCTTTAATAGCGAAGCGATCGGTATCTACGGCAATTCCAAGGGCGGATGGATGACGATGCTTGGCGCAGAGCATCCCGAGCTTCTTGCGGAAGAGCGCCATTTCGTGGGGCATCACGGCGAAACGCGCTACGAAGCAGGGGAAACGGCAGATTCCGCCTCCGGCCTTATCAAGGGAGGGGAAGAGCAGCCGTGGCTTACCTATAACGGTGTAACGCTGGATAGCGGCGCAGACTTTGTCTACGCCTCCTGCGGCGGCGGTGAGCAGCATATCACGAATGGGCACGCGCCCACCTTCGTTTCCTGCAACCTTTCGGACTACACCTTCTACGCAAACTCCAATAGCTTTGTCAATTATTGCAGAAATCATAACGTCCCCTGCCTTTGGTTTGAGATCAATAAGGGGCATACCTTTGCATACGGCGAGGATATGAATCACGGCGTGGATACCTACGAGGCGTTCTTCACCTTCGCAAATTATTATCTGCGCGGTGACGGTGTATCCGTGGTCTATACCTCGTTTTCAAAAAAGAATACCGAGGTCGATCCCGGCAAGAATATCGTGATCAAATTCTCGGGAGCCGTTTCGCTCGATGCCGTGAAGACGATCACGCTTATCGATGCAAGCGGAAACGCTGTTTCGGGCGACTGGTCCTCGCAGTTTGGCAACACCGAGTGGACATTCACGCTCTCCGCGCCCCTTGCCACTGCCACGGAATACACTCTGACCGTGCCCGCTACGCTCGCGGGCGATAACGGAATCTCAATGGGAAAACCGTACACGCAAAGCTTTACCACGGCAGATGAGGGGCAGACCGCGATCGAGTTTGTCAGCGGCGCGCGAGGCGGCTATTATTTCTTCACGGTCGATGGTGCGACGCGCTCGGCCACGAAGGTGTTGCTCCGTTTTGCGGTAGAGAGCGATACGAGCAACCTTGCGGGCATCTATCCTGTCACGCAGTTTTCGTCGCAAAGCCCGGATTCCTCTGCGGTTGCAAGTGATGCGATAGGCAGCTGTCCCATCTTCGGAAAGGGAATTTATTCTTGCGACGTTACCCAATATATAAAAACACTTTCGTTAGGTGATACCGCCGCTTTTCTCGTGAAAATGGAAAGAAATGTTGGCGAAACCATTGTATTTTCAGCGCCGATGGATACCGCCGTCGTTGGAACACCGAGTATGGCAACCGTTGAAATTTCAACCGAAATTCCGGACACGGAGGGCGCGGGAGCGCTGAAGATAACAGGCTTTAAAACCAATACGATCACCGGTTCAAAGGAGAGTGTAACCTACTACCGTAATACTTCCAGGATCCTTTCGATCGACGGATTGATCAAGAACGGCGTTCTCACAAGTGAGGATCTTGCCCGCCGCTTCAATGTTTCTTTGCGCGTGTACGATACGGTGTCGAGAAAGATCTCCGTAAGCCTGACGAGCGCCACCTCTTCCGCAAACGGCGTTGCGGATTACAACGCTTCACATTATAACTATATGACGAAAGCGGGCGAATGGACGGAGATATCCTTTGCTTATACGGTGCATGAGCCCATGCTTGGCACCGCGGGTATGATTTCAAAAAAGCTGTCCGTTTCGGCGGACACGCTCGGGGATAACAATGCAATCTATCCCCTGTATATCGATTCCGTCGAGGTCACCGAGATGGCAAATGCGGCTGTGCTTGGCGCTGCTGCCGTTGCGTATCCCATTGCAAGTGTCGCACCTGTTGAAACGCATTACGCACAGATCCCCGAGGAATATGCGGATGCATCCGAATACCCCGTCGTGACCTTCGTTAAAAACGGAGAAAACTGGGAATTTAAAAGTGCGAGTGCCATTATTCCCACGAGCTATGGCTACGGAACGGATGCCGTGATCCTCTTGCGCGCAGACTATGCAATGAGCGTTTCCTCACACAATTTGGATACCGTTGGTGAAAATCTTTCGCTGACGATCGACCTTGGCGGGCATACCCTGGATATGACGGGGGCAGGGCAATACAATTCGTTTTCTACCTATGCCAAGAGGAACGGTACGCATTTCACCTTGAAGAACGGTACGGTATATTCCAACGGTAAGGCCTCCCTTGCCACGATCTACTCGGGCGGAAATAACACCGTATATCTGAATTTTGAGAATCTTGAAGTCAACTTGGGTCCATCCTTTGGAGAAACGAGTGCGCTGATCCGCCACGGCTACCATTCGCCCGCGACCTACACGGCAACCTATAATATTACCTTCGCGGATTGTAATATTGATATTTCGGCGGCCAACAGCGAGGCACTGTACGCCATTCGCGCGGGCTATTTCGGCGCGGGGTACGTGCTGAATTGGCAAGTAAACGGCGGTAGCTTGATCACGGGAAAGAATGCCTTCTACCAAAAGAATTTGATCGTTGAAAAAGCGGGCAGTCTCGCTTTGGGCGAAGGAAGTGACGGTCAGCCCTTCAAGGTAATTGCCGCAGCCGATCTCTCAGGTAGCATAGCATATAGCGATCTTAACGGCACGAAGCACTATTTCGGTGTAACCGAAACGGACGGTAATGCATACACGCACGAGCCTGTTTCGCTTGCTACGCCATACGGAGATATTCCCACGGATAAGCTTTCGCCTCTTGCCTATCCCATTCTTCTCTTTGTGAAGGAGAACGGCGCTTGGGTATATAAAAACGCCTACAGTACTTTGCCAACCACCTATGGCTACGGTGCGGAGGCCGCGCTTCTCTTACGCACGGATTATGCATTGTCCTCGGCTAATCACAAGCTGGATACCATCGGCGCCAATTCCTCCTTAACGTTGGATCTTGGCGGCAATACCTTGGATATCACGAAGGGCGGTCAGTACAATTCCTTTACCTTTAACGCAACGGTTGCGAACGCCGCCTTCCGCATCACGAACGGCAATATTTACAGCAATGGCAAAGCATCCGTGATCTGCATCTATTCGCAAGGGAACAATACGGCGAATATCGAACTTTCAGATCTTGAGATCACGCTTGGTGAAGCCTTTGGAGAAACGAGTGCCTTGATCCGCCACGGCTACCATGCACCTGCGCAGTACCATGCGACCTACAATATCACGCTGAACGATTGTGATATTGATATTTCCGCTTGCAACAAGGACGGTCTGTATGCGATTCGCGCCGGCTATAACGGCTCCGGCGGCTATGCTTTGAATTGGTTTGTGAACGGCGGAAGTCTGATAACGGGTAAAAGCACCGTCGTTGCAAACAATCTGATCGTGCAGACGGGCGGTAGTCTCACTCTTGGCAAGGGAAGTGACGGTCAGCCTTTCAGCGTAATCACCGCCGCTGACCTATCGGGGAGTCTCATTTATAGCGATCTTGACGGCATGGCGCACTACTTCGGCGCCACAGAAACGGACGGAACGACCTATACGCACGTTCCTATGTCACTTCAGACGCCCTACGGCGATATCCCTGCCAATAGGCTCTCTGTTCTTGCGTATCCCTTTGTTGCCTTTGAGGATAACGGTGACGGCACTTATGCCTATATAACAGCAAGTGCCAACTTCTTTACGGACGGTGGTATGGAGTACGTGATGCGATCCGTGCCGAATGGCATCGTTTTGCTTCGCCGTGACTTCACGGTAACCACCGTGATTTCCAATCTTTCCAACAATCCGAATCATCTCACGATCGATCTTGGCGGTCATACGCTCACGACGGGCGGAACGGTAGCGCCGATCAAATCCGAGGCAAAGCACGCAACGCAAACGCAGGTCGTTTTCACAAACGGAACGGTGCTTCTCGATAAAACGCCATTTATCAGCTTTATCAGCACGACGGGCACGGGAAAAACCTTCTGCTACACCTTGAAGGATCTCACCTTCCGTTACGCCGAGGGAACGAGCGTAAAATCCGCAGCGGTGATTGGTACCTCGGGAGTTGCGTACAGCCTCTTCGTTACCTATGAGAATTGTGTTTTCGATCTTACGGAGAGTCAGCCGAGTGCCGTTATTTTGATTCCTGCCAAGGATGCATCGGGGAAGGTATCCCTTTGTGTCACGGTGGTCGGCGGCGAGGTGAAGGCCGCATCCGTGGAGGGAATTGCGCTTTCGGATGCATCGGGTGCTTTGCGGCATCAGAAGAATGATGCTGCAAGCTATTTCGCTATCAAGGCTCCGATGAATGAAAACGCCGTGCTTTCCGCAGGCATAGGCCTTGTTGATTGGGGATTTGATCTTCTTGAATATGCGCCCGTCGGCGTAATACTTTCGCACGATAACCTGATCGTGGACGGTGTGTTCGGTTATACCTTTGTCGACGTTGTCGTGAAGGATGGCATCAACGTGGCACAAAAAACGCTTGCCGCCATCAAGCCCGGAACGCTACAGATGAATCTCGTTCTGCAGAGCAAGATCGGTGTGAATCTTTTCGTTAACACGGCACTATCGAATGCAACTGTAAAGTTCGGTGGCAAGATCTACACGCTCGCCGATCTTACCGCAAGTGGTAACTATTATGCGTTTGAAACCGCGATCGCTCCCAACGTGGCAGACGAGGCGATCACTGTTGAGATCACGATTGGCGACAATACGCACATTGTGCCCGTAAGCGTTTGCGAGTATGCAAAAAAGATCCTCGCATCTGCTACTTACGCAGACGCACATAACCTCACCTATGCAATGGCCATGTACGTGCGAGTGATGGCGAAGAATGCAGACTTCCTTGCAGATGTTGCCGCTCCCGCAGGCTACGAGGCAAAGACTCTTGAAGGCGTTGCACATGAAAACGATGGCGCACTTCTTTCGAGCATTGCCTTCCGGTTGGATGAAACGATCGCAATTGCCATCCAAGGCACGACCGAAGCCAATGGCAGGGCAGTCACGCTCAAGCTCGGAAACGGCCGCAAAGTGACCGCTACCGTTGAAAACGGAACGGTGATCTTCGAGAACCTCTACGTGAACGAGTTCTACGGTGATCTCACGATTACGATCGAAAATGAGACCTACACCTATAGCCTTTCAAATTATCTTCATGGTATTGGTGGCGAAAGCACCGCCGTACAGGCATTTTACAACTATGCTTTCTATGCAGATACATACGTAAAAAACGCGTAGTAAGAAGGGAGGTACAGCACTATGAAAAAGAAATATCTTTCCCCTGAGGCAGAGCTTCTTGCCTTCGCAGCGGAAGACGTGATCACCTCCTCCGGCACCTTGAACGACTGGAATACTCCCACGGTAGATGTTGGCAACGGCGATGGCGATTGGAATTGGAGCGAGAACGGCGGCTGTTTCACAATTACCGAAAAAGTGTAAAATTAAAAATAAAATAAAGAAACTGCACACGGCCTCGGCTGTGTGCAGTTTTTATGCCTAAATGAAGTATCCCGATCGCTTTTTATTTGATTATTAATACCGTGGGATACAGCGGTTCGCAAGCGACATCCACGGTATAGAAGCCATCCTCGTTTTTGCGGAAGGAAACGGGGATTTCCTCACCGTTTTCGTTAAGATACGAGATCGCGGTCGGCGCCTTTTCAAGATAGAGCACGGTCTTTTCCTCGGGATCGTAGGAAAGATTGAAGATCGCAGCCAGCATTCTACCATCGTCAAGATAGCCCGCGCGCAGACAAAGCTCGTTGTCGCTCGGCAGATAGATGGGGAGCGCGCCTGCCTCGGAAAGAAGGCTTATAAACTGTTGCTTTCTCGTTTCGTTTAAGAAGGAAAAACCCTCGGTATAGCGGTGCTCTGCATCGGGCGTGCCACAGAACACGACGGTGAATTTACCGTCCTCGCGCATGAATTTCGTCACCGCGGGCGAAACGTTCACAAGCCTTCCGTCCTCTTTTCGATAGTTGTAGGAAATCGTTTCGGTTTTTTCGTTCGTCGGTGTCAGGAGCATCAGATTCTTCTGCTTTTGGCAGATCAGCGATGCATCCTCGTTGAAGGCCTCGCCGGCCACGCGGCCAAGCCTATCATAGTCAAAGGTCTCGGCCTTCACGCCGAGAAGCGCGCCATAGCCACGCTTTTCGAGTTCCACGGCAACCTCCGCGCTCATAAACACCGATCCGCCCTCAAACATGGCCTTGATTTCTTCGTCGGGAAGATCCCTGCCGATCGTGTCCTCCAGGAAGGTAGCGCCGTATTTTTTGTTGGAAAAATAGAAGGGAAGTCCCATTCTCTCGAGATTCTTTGTTGCAAAGAAGTTGGAGTGATATTGCCAGCGTTCCTTCGCGCTGAAATCGTGCCACTTTTGCTCGGTGAAGGCCGAGTTTGCGCCAACGAAGGTCAAATGATCCGAAAGCTCTGCGATCTTTTCATAGAAGGGAGCATGCTTTGCAAGAATATTTCGGAAGGCAACGCCGCTCTTCGGCTCGTAGGAGGAGGTGCGCGTGATCCAATGCTTCGAGCCCTTCAAGCCCTCAAGGATCGAGCCCGTGAAGTGCGAATGCAGGTATCTTGCGTTTTTGCCGTAGCGGTTGAAGGGGATCGTATCGCATTCGGCAAGTGTGATCTTGATTCCGTTATCACGCAGCCTTGCGCCGCAAACCGCTGCTCTTCGCATCGTATCGCTGATCGTTTTTACGGAAACAGGTGCGTACGTACCGTTCGGCGTGCGCACGATGGTGGGGTTGCCCTTGCCGCACCAAATCGGGTTCGTGAAAATAACGGAGTCGCATTCGTCGCCGCTCGTGCAGTTCACGCCTTGAATCGAGGGATCGATCTCGTCCACCGCCTCGCGCATTCTCGTAACGGCGTGCACGAGCGTATCTCTCATAAGAGTAACGAAGCCTTGCACCTTCGGATCGTTTTGATCGTGCGAAAGCAGGTATTCGTTCAGCTCCGCCTTGGTGAAATTTGTTCCCATACGGCGGTTGTATTCTGCCATATGCCGAGGGCAGCCGCAGCAAATGCCGGGCCGCATCAGAAGTCTGACGTCATCGTCCAGCATCAACGTGGAGGGATGCTCTGCCGCAATCAGCTTGATCTCGCGGCAAAGGCGGTCAAGCACGCCCTCGTCCATCGGGCAGTAGGCAAAAAGATCTCTGCCGTCCATAGGCTCCATAAATTGAAGGGGTGCGCGATCCATCGAGGTTGTTCCGTGGCCGAAGGTGGATTGCAGGAGAACGCCGGAGGGAACGCCGGCCTTGTCAAGCTCGGTCTTATATCTTCTGTAAATTCCGGCAATTTTTTCGCCCTTGTTCCAAAGGGGTGTGCCCTCGGGTTGAATGTTTGTGCAGAAGAGGGGCATTAGGCTGATATTTCTTTTGTGCTGATCAATAAGATCGGCAACTCTCTCTTCGAAATGATCCTCAAACAGAGGCGTGACGGAATAGGTGTAAAGCATCTTTCAAAATCCTTTCATTCATTTGCGTATATGAAAACGAATCGTAAGTCTATTGTAGCATATATTTTCTGTAATTGCAATGGATAAATAAAGAAAAAGATTGTAAAATTTACCAAGCCACCCAAAAAACACAACGCTGAATGCTTACAATGAGGGAAGCGAGGAAAGAAAAAAACAAATGATCATACAATTATTTTTCGATATTTCCTGCGTCGTTCTTTGTTTTGTACCATAATGGAACATAAACGAAATAAAAAAGAGGCAGTTCGCCTCTTTTTTTGACTGAGCTTGTAAGCCGGGTTCTGTACGATCTCTCGCAGCAATCATCTATCTTCACTGCAAATCTCTTTGCAGTTCAAGCCTTTCGGCTCTGCCACCATGCGCATATCGGCGGGCCGCCGAAGTCAAAAGACTCGCGCAAGGTGTTGCTTCGGATAGGGTTTACAGCGCGCCTATGTTACCATAAGCGCGGGTGAGCTCTTACCTCGCCTTTCCACCCTTACCGCGAAAACGCGGCGGTATATCTCTGTTGCACTTTCCCGGAGGTCACCCTCGGCGGACGTTATCCGTTATCCTGCCCTGTGAGGCCCGGACTTTCCTCACGATAATACCTTTCGGCGCCATATCGCGCGATTGCTCCGCTCAGTCAAGCTATTATACCAAATTTTCACCCATCTTGTCAAGCCTGTTTTTTTCGCTCATTTTCGGGTATTCTTTTTGTAGTGCTTTTGATCAGAAAGGAATAAAAAATGAGTTGCTGCAGCATTCTTGGTATTCCGATTGAAGTGGGGAATCGATTTAAATTATTTTCAAAATGTGCATCCTTGGTGGGGAATGGGGGCGTGATATGCACGCCAAATCCGATAATATTATCTAATTCTGTGGAGAATGCCTCCTTGCGCCGTGCTCTGCTTGCCGCCGATCTATGTATTCCTGACGGGAGCGGACTTCTGCCTTTTTTGCGCCGCGTGGATCGTAATGCTGCCACTCTCCCGGGCATCGAGCTTGGAAAAATGCTCGTAAATCAAAAACGCGATCTCACGCTTGGCATCGTGGGGGCAAAGCAGGGAATTGCTGAGCGTGCCTTTTCCTCTCTTGCATCAGAAGCGAGGGATCTTCGCCCCGCCTTTCTGCTGAACGGATACGATACGCCGCTTTCGGTATTTCTGGCCGCACTTGAAAAAGAAAAGCCCGATCTTTGCTTTGTTTGTCTTGGTTCGCCCCGTCAGGAGCTTCTGATGCAAGCGCTGCGCGCTTATAGTAAGAAAACAGTCTTTGTCGGACTTGGAGGAAGCCTTGACGTATATGCCGGTAGTATTCCGCGTGCGCCGCGTGCCGTTCGTGCCTTGCATCTTGAATGGCTCTACCGCATGTGCCGCGAGCCGCGCCGCTTTCGCGATCTTCCGATCCTTCTTCGTTTTCCTTTTCTTTGCACAAAATATCGTGAAGAAAATAACAAACCTACAAAAAACGGAGCTGTGCGGCGAAAAAATTGACCTGATTGCACAAAATTTGAAAAAATTCATCTAAAGTCTTGTAACTTGTGAAAAAATGTGCTATAATTTAAACTTGGAAAGCGAGGGCTTTCTTTAAATTCGCGTATTAAACAAAAAAATATATTTTTGGAGGAATCACAAAATGGCAAATGTAAAGGTTGCAATTAACGGCTTTGGCCGTATCGGACGTCTCGCATTCAGACAGATGTTCGGCGCAGAGGGCTACGAGATCGTTGCTATCAACGACCTGACCAAGGCTTCCATGCTCGCTCATCTTCTTAAGTACGACACCGCTCAGGGTCGTTACGACGGTCACACCGTTGAGGCTGACGATGAGGCTAACACCATCACTGTTGACGGTAAGGTTCTTAAGATCTACGCTGAGAAGGACGCTGCAAACTGCCCCTGGGGCGAGCTTGGCGTTGACGTAGTTCTTGAGTGCACCGGCTTCTACTGCTCCAAGGACAAGTCCATGGCTCACATCAATGCAGGCGCAAAGAAGGTTGTTATCTCTGCTCCCGCAGGCAATGACCTCAAGACCATCGTATTCAACGTAAACAACAAGACTCTGACCGCTGAGGATCAGATCATTTCCGCTGCATCCTGCACCACCAACTGCCTTGCTCCCATGGCTAAGGCTCTGAACGACTATGCTGCGATCCAGAGCGGTATCATGACCACCGTTCATGCATACACCGGTGACCAGATGATCCTTGACGGTCCTCACAGAAAGGGTGACCTTCGCCGTGCTCGTGCAGGCGCACAGAACATCGTTCCCAACTCCACCGGCGCTGCAAAGGCAATCGGTCTCGTTATCCCCGAGCTCAACGGCAAGCTGATCGGCGCTGCACAGAGAGTTCCCACCTGCACCGGTTCCACCACCATCCTTATCGCAGTTGTTAAGGGCAAGGACGTAACCAAGGAAGGCATCAATGCCGCAATGAAGGCTGCTTCCAACGAGTCCTTCGGCTACAACACCGACGAGATCGTTTCTTCCGACGTTATCGGTATGAGATACGGTTCTCTCTTCGATGCAACCCAGACCATGGTTGCTAAGATCGACGATGATACCTATCAGGTACAGGTAGTTTCTTGGTACGATAACGAGAACTCCTACACCTCTCAGATGGTTAGAACCATTAAGTATTTCGCTGAGCTTGCATAATAGGAGCTTTCGAATTTAGGCATGATCGAAAAAAGTTAGGGGCACTGAAAAACACAGTGCTCCTAATTTTTATAATTGCAGTTCCGGAGAAAATCGAGGCCTGAAACCTTTGGTTTTCTCCATTTTTATTTCGCTTCGCAAAAGAATCAATCGATCGTCATATCCAGCTTAAAGCGCATGATCTTGCGCAGGGTATTCTTGGGAAATTCTTCCTCGCGCACCTTGAGAACGCCGATCTTCTTGTAGGGAACTGCGGTTCTGTTGTATTCGTCAACCGCAGGCTGCAAATATTCCTTTATATCGGTGATGCCGTTTTTCTCCATATGATCCTTGTCGGGATAGATCTCTGCCACAATAGCGTTATGCTCTATGCCGCGGCGGCTTTGTCCCTCGTAAACAATAATATCCAGTACACCCGGGGTTGCGATCAGCTCGTTTTCGATCTCTTCCGGGTATACGTTTTTGCCGTTGGAAAGAATGATCAGATTTTTCTTTCGTCCGGTAATATAGATCATGCCGTTCTTGTCGATCTTTCCGTAGTCACCTGTCTTGAAGTAACCCTCACCGTCAAAAGCCTCTCTCGTTGCGGCTTCATCCTTGTAATAGCCGAGCATCACGTTCGGACCTTTCACGCAGATCTCGCCCTCGCCGTCCTCGTTGGGGTCTGCGATCTTCACGGTAACACAGTCCAGCGGCTTGCCAACGCTGCCCTTCACGATATTGCGGCTGCGGTTCACAGCGATCAAGGGGGCACATTCCGTGATGCCGTAGCCGTTCAGGGTGGAAATGCCGATCGCATCGTAAAAGTCGATGATTTCGGGATTGATGGGAGCACCGCCAGAAACGATCATTCGCACCTCGCCGCCAAAGGCGGCGCGGATCTCAGAAAATAGCTTTCCACGCAGATCGATGCCGATCTTGCGAAGTGCATTGCTGATCTTCAGCATACGCCGCACGAGCTTTTCCTTGCCCTGCTCCTTGATATTTGTCCATATCTTGCGATAAAAGGTTTCGAGATATAAGGGAACAAGTACAAGATGCCGCGGCTTTTGTTCCTTAAGCTCCTTCTGAATGTATCGAAGACCGTCCGAAAAATAAACCTCGCACCCGATCATAACGTGGCCGAGCGTCATAATCGTGGAGCCGTAGGTGTGGTGCGGAGGAAGAACGTTCAGCGCTTTGTCGGTAAAATCAATGAAGGGCGCGGCCTCATCGATGTCCGTCACGATTGCTTTCTGCGATAGCATAACGCCCTTGCCCTTGCCGGTCGTTCCGGAGGTGAAAACAAGAAGCGCCATAGCATCCGGGTCGCATTTGCTGTCAAAATAAAGTGTGGGATCTTCGTTAAATTTTTTCTTTCCCGCCTTCAAGAGACAGAGCAGGGAATTTTCTCCTTCACCGTTTAAATGCACCGTCTGTCCGGTCAACTTACAACGCTCTCGGATCGCGGCCTCCTTGTCTGAAAGCTCATCATCTATAAAGAGAAAGGCAGCATCTGCTTTTTCTGCCGTATCGGCAAGATCCTCCTTGCGCCACTCCCTGTCGAGGGGAACGAGAACACCGCCGGCGATCAGTGTAGCATAATAAACGAGTGACCATTGATAAGAGGACCTTGCGATCAGCACGCAATGCTTTCCCTTGATTCCCATAGAGAGAAATTCGCAGGTAAGCGCGCGAACGTCATCACGGAAAGCAACAAAGCTGACCTTCTCTACCTCCTTCGCCGTCGGCGATGCCTTGAAGGAGTAGACGATTTTTTCGCCATACGTCCTTGCGGCCCATTCAAGGGCGTCCTTAACGTCGCGGTGGCTGTGTTTTTCACGAATTTGTTCGTTCTTCATAATCGTATCCTTTTTTACTTTCAGCACATAGTGTGCTGAATAATTTTTTCGCGGAATTTCTTCCGCGATCCATTGATGAAGGGGAGAAAATTCTCCTCCATGCGTTCTGAAGCTGAGTGGATAATACAGCATATTCAGCACACAGTGTGCTCATTATATCATATTTTTCTATGAATGTCAAGTCTTTTTTTTGCGATCGAAAAAAACACGGAAAAAGATCGGACGCACATCTTGGATGTACGTCCGATCTTCTGGTGAAAAAATCAAAAAAATAATCAAAAAAGTAAAGAACTATTTACTTATTGGATGTTTTCGTCCATGCTTTCACGCATTGTGGACATATCCTCTTGGCTCACGCTCTTGTGTGCAATGTGCTTCCATTCCACCTTCATGAAAAGCGCGCAGAAGGCAATCGGAATGAAGGTGAAGAGAAAGAAGGGAAAGGTAAAGCTGTAGAGGATCTTCTTAGCATTCGAGGTGCGCAGATGCTTCCATTCGCTGATCGTGCAAACAAAGCCGAGGGTCCAAACGCCGATATAAGCCGGAACAACAAACTTTGCAACGGAGAGCAGCACGGTAACGAAAGGAACGCCGATGATGAGATAGTACGCCGAAGCGAAAAGATTCACGAGAACAGAAAGGATCGCAATGATATATCCGGGAGCAATGGACATCAGCATATCGTAGCAGGCGAGAAAATTCTTAGAGAAAACGCCTCGCAAAAGCTTTTTCCAATAAATGGCGAAGCTCTGCAGGCCTCCCTTTGCCCAGCGCATTCGCTGATTCCAGGATTGGCGGAAGCCGGTTACTTGCTCGTCGTAAAATCTTGCTTCCTCGCAGTAGCCGAACTTCATGCCCTGCACAACGCTGTGGCAGGTGAATTCATAATCCTCGCAAAGCGTGTGAAATGGCCAACCGCCGTTTTGCTTCTTGATCTCGTTGGAGAAGAGAAAGCCCGTGCCCGAAACCTGCGGGCAGGCACCGATGCGGAAACGCGAGCCGTTCAAATACTTGGCCTCACGAATGAACCAAAGACCGGTC
The DNA here is from genome assembly GCA_017938205.1 of Clostridia bacterium. GTDB lineage: Bacteria > Bacillota > Clostridia > Oscillospirales > CAG-272 > UBA1740. Next base: position 1,106 of record JAGBCA010000008.1, on the reverse strand, counting down.
GAAGCGGCAAGCCAGTTGTCGTTATAATTCTTTGCGTTGCGATACGTGGTAATAACGTTGTAACCGTCCGAAAAGGTTTTGTTGATCTCAGTGAAGAAGGTTTTTGTAACAATATTGTCGGCATCAAAAACAACGAAGGCATCGAAGGCATCCGGCCCAAAGTCCTCGTCGATCCTTCCAAGCAAGTAGTTCAGCGCATAGCCCTTGCCGATCTCTTGCTTGTTAAAGCGCTCGTAAACGATCGCGCCGTTTTCTCTTCCAACCTCGGCCGTTTTGTCCGTACAGTTATCGGCAACGAGAAAGATCGTGATTAGCTCTGCAGGGTAATCCTGCGCGTGTAGACTTTCGATCAGATTTGCGATTACGTTTTCTTCGTTGCGGGCAGAGATCAGCACCGCGTATTTATGCGGTGTCGTCTCCTTGTGCGGCGGCATCTTTTTTAAGAATGGAATGAAAATATAAATAAACTGAAATGAATAGCAGAGGATCAACGCAACGGCAAGCACAATGTTGATGATATCTAAAACTAAAACCATTTTTTATACCTCAAAATTAAGCGAGAGCGGATGCCGCACAGTGCGGCATAAGTGGTAAAGGGTGTGTAAATTTTTGAAACGGCAATTGAAATGTGAGTGTCCACAAGACAGAGGTATTATAGCAGATTTTGGATGGTTTGTCAACCCCTCGAAAAAAGCTGTACCACATGGACTGTATTTTTTTGACTCGTGTCAGAATTGGTAGACTTTTTTTGAAAAAGGACTTGACAAAAGAAATAAAATGGTGTATACTACAATAGTATTTAGGGGTATAGCTCAGTTGGTAGAGTACTGGTCTCCAAAACCATGGGTCGTGGGTTCGAGTCCTTCTGCCCCTGCCAAAAAAGAGGAATGGAATGCATTCGCATTTCGTTCCTCTTTTTTCATTGAGCGAAGGACTCGATGTAGGAGCGGTAGTGAATGACAGCCCGGTGGGCTGTCAGAGCCGCGAAAGACCGAGCGCGTAGTTCGCGCGAGAATCGAGTCCTTCTGCCGGGGGCAGATCGAACTCTCGCCTTCGGTTCTCCGACGGCTCGAAAATATAGTCGTCTCGCGCGCGGCTAAAGCCGT
>JAGBCA010000073.1 GCA_017938205.1 Clostridia bacterium | reverse complement strand
TGCTTTGTTGCGACTTTGTCGCAACGCGTGCAGAGCAATCTTCGCATTTGCACTGATGAGCAAGCTCCTCGATGCAAATTGCTTGATTATAGAAAAAACGAATTCAAACGGAGAAAACCGTAGGTTTTCAACCTCGATACCTTTTAAATACCTATATAACAAAAGTGGAGGCACTATTTCAATGTCTCCACTCGTTTTTTATTCGGTTATCCCTAAATGCGACAGCCCCTTTTGCTTCGGTTAAACAATATCTGCGATATGAAGGATCAGATTTTCCGTCTTTTCCCAACCAAGGCAGGGGTCGGTGATGGACTTGCCGTAAACGGCAGTATCGCTCTGTGCGCCGTCCTCAAGATAGCTCTCGATCATAAGGCCCTTCACGATGCTGTGAACGTCCTTCGAGTAGCGGCAGCTGTGCAGGATCTCCTTCGCGATGCGTACCTGCTCGAGATACTTTTTGCCGGAGTTTGCATGGTTGGTATCCACGACTACGGCAGGGTTTTCCAGTCCGCTTGCCTTGTAGATCTCGAAAAGCTCAGCAAGATCCTCGTAGTGATAGTTGGAGTGGGAATGTCCCTGCTGATCCACGTAGCCGCGCAGGATGGCGTGTGCGTAGGGGTTGCCCTCGGTCTCTACCTCCCAGCCGCGGTAGCAGAACACGTGCTTGTGGTGCGCCGCCTTGATGGAGTTCATCATAACGGTGATGTCACCGCTCGTCGGGTTCTTCATACCCACGGGAACGTTGAGACCGCTGGCAGTCAGACGATGCTGCTGATTCTCTACGGAGCGCGCACCAACGGCAACATAGCCGATCAGGTCGGAAAGGTATCTGTGGTTCTCGGGATAGAGCATCTCATCTGCGCAAGAGAAGCCCGTTTCCTTGATGGCGCGCATATGCAACGCGCGCATCGCGATCACGCCGGCAAACAGGTTGGGTGCAGCATCGGGATTCGGCTGCGAGAAAAGTCCCTTGTAGCCGTCGCCCGTGGTACGGGGCTTGTTCGTGTAAATGCGGGGCACGATCATTACCTTGTCCTTCACCTGCTCCTGCACTCTTTTCAGACGGTAGATATAATCCATCACGGCGTCCTCTCTGTCGGCCGAGCAAGGACCGATCACGAGAAGGAAACGATTGGATCTTCCCGAAAAAATGTCCTTAATTTCGGCAAGACGCTGTTCGCGGATGGCGGCGATCTCCGCGGAAACAGGGAACATCTCCTTGGTTTCCTTGGGAATCGGGAGCTTTCTGTAAAATTTCATATTCATGGCAGTATATTTCCTTTTGGTTTATCAAATTTTAATCGCTTTGCGGTGGAGGCGCGCATTTTTTCCTTCATTCCCTCCACGTCCTCGTCCTCAAGAAGCTTTCGGAATGCACCGAATTCTTCCGCAAAGGCATCCATCTCGGCGAGCAGGGCATCCTTGTTTAAAAGGAAAAGCTCGCTCCACATGTTTTCGTTGATCTTTGCGATACGCGTCAGATCGCGGAAGGAGTCGCCCGTATATTTCTCCATATCCTTGGAATCGTTGCAGTTCATAAGCGTGACTGCAATACAGTGCGTCAGCTGAGAGAGAAAGGCGATCATGCTATCGTGCTTTTTTGCGCTCAGCCTTGAGATACGGGAAAATCCCAGTGTTCGTCCGAGCTCCTCGCAAAGGAGAATGGCCTCCTCCGTATTTTTCTCGGTGGGAACCACAATGTAGTTTGCACCGAGGAACACCGAGTCATCGCTGAAGGCAACGCCGCTTCGCTCACGGCCTGCCATTGGGTGTGCGGAAATGAATTCCACACCCTCGGGAAGAAGCGCCTGGATCTTGCTGATCACGCCGCTTTTTACGCCCGAAACGTCTGTGATGAGAGTGCCTTTTTTCAATAGGTGACCGTTTTCCTCCATCCAGGAGATAAATGTCAGCGGATATAAAGCGAAAACGATCAGCTCTGCCTCGGAGATCCAGTCCTCGCGGATCTCGGTTGCGCCTGCTTCGATCATGCCCTCATCGAGCGCGTATGCAATATCCGAAGCATCCTTGGTAATACAGCGAATGCGGTACCCCTGCTTACTCAGCGCGCGGGCGTAGCTGCCGCCCATGACGCCAAGACCGATAATGAGTATATTTGTATCTTTAGTCAGTTGCATTCGTTTCGTCCTCCTTTTCCGAAAGACAGATGCCGAGCATCGAAAGATCGCGGAAAAAGCCGGGATAGCTCTTCTTGATCGCCTCTGCTCCCATGATGCTTCCGCCCGTGACGGTCAAAAGAACCGAAAGTGCCATCACGATGCGATGATCGTTATGTCCGTAAAGCGGCTCGCTCGGTGCATGGAAGACCGTGGGAAAAACCACCACGCTATCGTCGTGAACTTTCACTGTAACGCCGAATTTGCGCAGCTCCATTGCCATTGCCTCCGCACGGTCGGATTCCTTAATGCGCAGCCTGCGCGTTCCGCTGAAAACGCCGCCGTGCTTTGCCGCCGCAACGGCGAAGAGGATCGGCCCGAGATCGGGGCAATCTCCAATGTGCAGAGTGGGAACGCCCTGGCTCAGCATCGGAAAGTATTGGCGGTAGATCTTATCGCCCTGCAGGCTTTCGTCATCCAGCCCCTTCACATAGATCTCATGTGAGAAAAGATTCATTGCCTCAAGAAAGGCTGTGCCCGAATAGTCGCCCTCTACGCTGATCTCGCGGCTCTCGTAATTTTGATCACCGCGGATAAAGAGCGTGTGCTCGTCCTCCCAACACACCGAAACGCCGAATTCCGAAAGCGCCTTGATCGTCAGATTGATGTAGGAGCGGCTCTCCACCGCCGTGGTGATCACGATGCGGCTGTCACCGTGGAGAAGCGGAAGCGCAAACAGCAGTCCGCTGATAAATTGGCTGGAAATATTCCCCGGCACGCGGTATTCGCCCGCGTGGAGCGGTCCCTTTGCTGTAATGGAGCTTTCATTCTTTTTAAAAACGAAGCCCTTCTGCTCTGCAAGCATCTCGTAAACACCGAAGGGGCGTGAGAGAAGAGATCTTTCTGCCGTAAAGACCACCTCTGCACCCGTCAGGAGTGCAAGGGGTATGAAAAAACGAAGCGTGCTGCCGCTTTCCTTGGCATAGAGCGGATTTTTCGGAGCAAGCTCTGAAAACGGCCGCCCCCAAACGGTAACGCAGTCGCCCGATACCTCGAAGGAAATGCCGAGACTCTTAAGGCACCCAAGCGTTGCTCTGACATCCTCGCAATCGCTGATGCCGTGCACGCGGCTGGTGCCGCGGCAGAGTGCCGCGCAGATCAGAAGGCGATGCGCCATGCTCTTGGAGGGAGGCGCAAAGACCTCGCCCCTTGCCTGCGATGGTTGTATCGTAACCGTCATTTTCCGTCTGCTCCTTTAGCTGTTTCGCATAAAAGCGTCATGGCCTCCGTATAGCCGTCTGTTCCGTGGCCGGAGATGGTGGCAATGCAGGCAGCTCGGATATAGCTCTGCTTGCGAAAATCCTCGCGGCTGTTCACGTCGGAGATGTGCACCTCCACTGTCGGAATAGAAACGGCCTTCACCGCATCAAGAAGCGCAATGCTCGTGTGCGTATACGCGCCGGGATTGATCACGATACCGTCCGCGCCGCAAAAATACGCCTCGTGGATCTTGTCCACCAGCGCGCCCTCGTGGTTGGATTGGAAAAGCTCTACCTCGATGCCGAGTGCTTCGGCGTGCTTCTTGATCTTCTCGCAAAGATCCGAAAAGCTTTCCTTTCCGTAATGCGCGGGCTCGCGGATGCCGAGCATATTCAGGTTCGGTCCGTTGAGTACGAATAATTTCACTTTAAAAACTCCTCCATGATCGTATTGGCAACCGTCTCGATATCGCCATCTCCGTCAATGCGGGTGTGGCAGGAGGCACAGTAGATACCGTATCGCTCGCGATAACGCTTTTTAATAGCCTCCTTCGTGCTTCCGAGCGGCCGATCCTCCGTGGGAAGCAGAAGTGCAAGAGAACGGTCAAGGAAGAAGATGTGACCGTTTTGCATGAGATTGTTGACGTTGGATTGGTTCAGCACCGCACCGCCGCCCGTGGCAATTACGTTGCCAACCAGGGTGGAGGCGTGCTTGATGGCCGCGGATTCGCGGCGGCGAAATTCCTTTTCGCCGTATTTAGAGAAAATGTCGGGAATGCTCTCTCCGCCGGTCAGCACCACGAGCTCGTCCGTGTCCGTAAAGGGGCGGCCGAGCAGCTTTGCGATATGCTTTCCAACGGTCGTTTTTCCGCAGGCGGGCATTCCGATCAGAACGATGTTCTGCTTTTGCGAGAGGATCTTCTTGTAAATGCTCTCGAGGAGCGCGTCGTCGTAGGTTGTGTCCATAAAGATCTCCGAGGCACGAACGGCCTGCGCCACCAGCATATAAAGGCCGCCCTCTGCGGGGATGCCGCGCTTTTTGGCCTGGCAGATCAGGTGCGTGGAGAGTGGATTGTAAACCGCATCCGCAACGCCCGAGAGCTTTTTGAAGAAGGAAAGATCCAGGGGGGAGACGTCCGCATTCGGGAACATACCCACGGGCGTGGTGTTGATGATCACATCCGTATCCTTGTGCTTCTGATAAAGCTCATCGTAGAGGATCGTGCCCGCATCCTTACGGCGGCTGACAACCAAAATGCTTTTTGCTCCCAAATGGCGCGCAACGGCTCTTGCCGTTTTGGAGGTGCCTCCCGTGCCGAGAATGGCAACCTTTTTGCCCTCTAGCGAAATTCCCGCATGAGAAAGAAGCTTCTTCATTCCCCAGAAATCCGTATTGTAGCCGTAGAGCTTGCCCTCACGGTTGACGACGGTGTTGACCGCGCCGATCGCCATGGCCCCCTCGTCGATCTCGTACAGATGGGGCATCACGCGCTCCTTATAGGGGATAGTAACGTTTATACCGAGAAACTCCTTGGCCCGCATAAAATCGTCCAAAGCGTCCGAGGGAATCTCCTTCAGCTCATAGGCGTATGAGCCGATCATATTGTGTATTTCCTTGGAGAAGCTGTGTCCGAGCTTCTCGCCAATGCAACCGTACTGCATAATTTATTTCCTCAAGCCCACCTTTAAAGCGTCTGTTCCGTAACGAACGGTCAGCATATCAGCCACCGCAAGCGCGGAAACGGCGCTGACCACGGGTGCAGCTCTGTGCACGATCGCGGGATCGTGGCGTCCCTCGATCTTCATGGATGTGTTTTCCTTTTTACAAAGATCCACGGTTCTTTGTTCCTTATAAATAGAAGGCGTCGGCTTCACGGCACAGCGGAAGAGAACGGGCATGCCGTTCGTAATACCGCCGTTAATGCCGCCGTTGTTATTCGTCTCGGTCATCACGCGTCCGTCCTTGAAACAGAAAGGATCGTTTGCCTCGCTGCCGCGCATATCGGCAATGGCAAAGCCCGCACCGAATTCAACGCCCTTAATACCTCCGATAGAGAAGAGCGCGTGAGAAAGAACGCTCTCGAAGCTGTCAAACCAAGGCTCACCGAGCCCCGCAGGCAGTCCAAAGATCATGCTTTCGAGAATGCCGCCAACGCTGTCACCCTCTGCGCCCGCCGCAAGGATAAATTTTTGCATGGCCTCTGCCGCCGTATCCGAGATCGTAGGAAAAGGCTTCTCCTTCAGCACCGCTGCGTTTTCCTCGCAGAGCGCATCGTCACGGATGCTTCCCATGCGAAGAACGTGTGTAGCAACGGTGATACCGAGCTGATTCAGAGCACCCTCGACAAGAGCCCCTGCCGCAACGAGCGCCGCGGTAAGTCTGCCCGAAAAATGGCCGCCGCCTCTCATGTCCTGATAGCCGTGATATTTTTCCTCTGCCGCAAGATCTGCGTGCCCGGGACGGGGCGTTGTGCGGAGCGATTCGTAATCACCGCTTTTTTGATTTTCATTATAGATCACGAGGCAGAGCGGTGTTCCCGTCGTCCTTCCCTCGTATGCACCGCTGAGGATCTGATAGGCATCGCCCTCGCGCCTTGCCGTGCCCGTGCCCTTTCTTGGCTTTCTTTGCTCAAGGCGCAGGCGGATCAGAGCATCGTCGATCTCAATGCCCGGTGCAAGCCCGTCAAGCACCACGCCGATGGCGCTTCCATGGCTCTCGCCAAAAAGCGTAACTGTCAGCGCACTTCCGAATGTATTTTTCATATAAAACCCTTTAAATGTAAAGATTTATTTTCAAAAACCAGTTAAATAAAGCGATTTTTTGCATCTGTGATGGTTTTCAGAAGCTCATCCTTTGTGAGCTTTTTGATCTCGAAGCTTCCAATCTCCCGGACGAAAATGCAGTCAACGCCGCCCTTGCCCCATTTCTTGTCGTGGGTGAGATAGGGAAACGCGCGCTCCATGTCAAAGGGGATCGCGGAGGGGAGATCAAAGCGCTTCAGAACGGGCAGAAGCCTTTTGTAAACCGCCTCGGAGCAGAAGGGGATCATGCCGAGTGCCACGCACTCGCCGTGGTGTAGAAGACCAAGCTCACCTGCCGCCTCCACCGCGTGTCCGAAGGTGTGGCCGAAGTTCAGCGTCTTGCGAAGGCCTCCCTCGCGCTCGTCCTTTTCCACAACGGCCGCCTTGAGCTGCACCGCACGGAAAATAAGGCTCTCGTAAAGCGCATCGTTTACCTCACCGCGCTCGAAGGTTTCGAAGAGCGGTGCATCAAAGGTCAGCGCCATTTTGATCGCCTCGGCAAGGCCGGCAGAGATCTGGCGTGCGGGAAGTGTCTTTAAGACATCTGCATCAAAAAGCACGCCCTTCGGCTGATAAAACGCGCCGAGAATGTTCTTCACGCCGTTGAAATTCACGCCGCTCTTGCCGCCAACGGAGGAGTCAACAGCGGAGAGCACCGTAGTGGGTACGTTGTAAAAATCAATGCCGCGCATATAGGCCGATGCTGCAAAGCAGGCAAGATCGCCAACAACGCCGCCACCAACGGCCACTACGCAGTCCGAGCGTGTGAAATCATTTTTCAGCATCGTCTCGCAAAGCAGCTCAAGGCCTGCAAGGCTCTTGCTCTCCTCTCCCTGTGCAACGGTAACGATCGTGGGGGTCTGGCAGCATTTTGCCACCGCTTTTGCATATTCAGCGGGAACGCCCGTATCCGTCACGATCAGAACGCGGCGATCGAGCGCAAAATGATCTCCGATGTGAGAGAGTGCACCTCTCTCGCAGTATACGTTGTAGCTTCCGAGTGCATGGCGAACGGAAAATTGCATATCCATTTCTTCCTTTATCATTATTCGCTCTTCACGTAGGTGCCGAGCACCTTGAGCCGATCACAGTACATTTCAAGCACGCGAAGCATCTGGCGTCCCTCCTCGGAGTCGATGTCGCCCTCTGCCTCCACGTAAAAGTAATATTGCCAAAGAAGCGTTTTCATCGGACGGCTTCTCAGGGTCTTCATATTAAAGCCGTAGCGACCGATGATCTCAACTGCACGGGCAAGCGCCCCCGCCTCGTTGCGAACGGTGAACATGAGGATAGAGTGCAGTCCCATCTCTGCCGTTTTATGCTTGTGGCAAACAGGGGAGAGCACCACGAATTTCGTCGTATTGTTGCGGCTCTGGTTGATATTTGTTTCAAGCACCGTAAGGCCGAAGATCTCCGCCGCCTCCGCGCTTGCAATGGCGGCCACGGTGGGATCCCCATTCTCGGATACCCATTTTGCGGCGAGAGCGGTATTGGAAAATTCCTTGATCTCAAAGCCGCGTGCGGCAATATAATCGGCGCATTGGCCAAGTGCCTGCGGATGGCTGATTACGGTCTTGATGTCGGAAAGACTTGCGCCGGGGCAGGCAAGAAGATCGTGCGAGACCGCAAGCTCGATCATTTCGTTCACGTAGAGCGAGCCGGAGAAGAGCAGGTCGGTCACCTGGCCAACCTCGCCGTTGCTGCTGTTTTCCACGGGGAGCACGGCAACGTCGCATTCTCCGTTTTCCACCGCGCGATACGCCTTTTCAAAATTGCCAAAGGGGATCTTCTGCGCATCGGGGAAGAGCTTCGCCGTTGCAATGTGCGCAAAAGCACCCTCCACGCCGGAGTATGCGATCCGCATCCCCTCAAGCTTTCTTGCCTGGTAGGCGCGGGAGATCGCCATATTGTTTTTAAGAAATTGCACGTAATAGCCGCGCAGCGTCTCATCCTCCACGCGTGCGGCACCGTTTTCGATCACCTGCGCCTCACGGATGGGATCCAGGATCGGAAGTCCCATTTCCTTTTTATAGGCGGCAACCTTTTCTGCGGCGCGCATTCTTCTCACGAAGAGCTGCGCCATTTCCTTATCCACCTCGTTGATCTCGAGTCTGGCTTCTTCTAATAAATTCATTGAGAAATCCTCTCATGCTCTAAATATGGTTTATAAATTATATTCCTTTGCAAGTGCCTCAAAGCGGGGGAGCGCCTTCTCGATCGTCTCGTTTTGCACGCAGTATGCAATGCGAACGTAGCCGGGATAGCCGAAATCGTCTCCGGGAACGAAGAGCAGACCGTGCTTCTTTGCCTTTTCAAGGAAAGCGTATGCATCGGGTTCGGGTGATTTCAAGAAGAGATAGAAGGCACCCTCGGGCTTCACGGCCTCGTAACCGAAGGAGGAAAGCCCCTCGTAAAGCATCGTGCGATTTTTTGCATAGATCTCAATGTCGCTGGTCTTTCCGAGGCAGTAGGGGATCATAAACTGGAGCATAGACGGCGCGCAAACGTAGCCGAGAGAGCGGCCCGCACCGCAGATCGCCGCGTAAATATCGTTTGCGTTTTCGCATTCGGGGTGCAGAAGGATATATCCGATCCTCTCACCCGCAAGCGAGAGGGATTTGCTGAAGGAATAGCAAACGATCGTATTCTTATAATAATTTGTAAGGTAGGGAACGGTCGCACCGTCGTAAACCAGTTCTCTGTAGGGCTCGTCTCCCACGAGGAAGATCGTGCGTCCGTACGCGCGGCTCTTCTCCTCCAGCACGGCGGCAAGGCGGGAAACGGTTGCTTCGTCGATCACCGCGCCGCTCGGATTGTTCGGAGAGTTGATCAGAAGCATTGCGGTCTTCTCGTTGATGGCTGCCGCAATGGCGTCCACATCGGGGGCGAGACTGCCCTTCAGCGAGGGGATGGGGCGAAGCACACCGCCCGCTCCCTCAACAAACACCTTGTATTCGGGGAAGTATGGAGCCGGAACGATCACCTCGTCACCGGGATTTAAGATCGCGTGAAAGCTGATGGTCAGCGCCGCGGCCGCACCGACGGTCATATAGATCTTGTCCGCCGCCGCAGGCGCACCGAAGGTGTCACGCACGTAAGCGGCAATGGCCTCACGCACCGCAGGATCGCCCTGCGCGGAGGTATAGCCGTGCAGCACCTCGGGCGGCATGGTCTTGATCAGATGGATCAACGCCTCGGAAACGGCATCGGGGGCACCAACGGAGGGGTTGCCGATCGTAAAATCAAAAACGCTGTCCGCACCTTTTTCGGCGCGAACTGTCTTGGCGTATTCAAAAAGCTCTCGGATGATGGATTTCTTTGCGCCGAGGCCTCGCATTCTTTCGTTCATATCATCTCTCCTTCAAAACATTGTTAACAGTGTTAACTTGATGTATATATTATAACAAACTCGGCGAAAAAGTCAATAGATTCTCGCAAAAAATAAATATTTTTTCAATATTTATTGTAAAATGCAAAAATATATGCTACAATAAAAGGGAAAATGTGAACAGTGTTTACAAAAATGCCGAAAAAGGAGTTTGGATATGGAAGAGCACTTTATGGAGGAAAGCGTGAAAAAACGCTTGATCCTGGCAGGACTTAAGGAGCTGGAGGCGCATGGGCCGGTGGATTTTTCGCTTCGCCGCGTTGCTCTCTCGGCCGAGGTATCCTGCGCCGCACCATACCGCCACTTTAAAAGCCGCGAGGATCTGATCGAGGCCATCATTGCCTATATTAAAGAGCAGTGGCTCCTTCTTTGCGGGACGATCGAGGAGGCTGTGCCCGATCTCTCTGTTCGCGTGCGCGCCCTCTGCATTGCTTATATGCGCTTCTGGATCGGAAATCCGAACTTCCGCGCCGTTCTTTTTTTGTCGGACCACGCGGATGCGCTCGGCTTTGCCGCAAAGCTCTCCGAGGTGCTTTCGGCGCTTTCCGCGGCGCGCGGTAAAGGCGAGGATTATGCCTCCGCCCTTCGTACCACGCTTCTCACGCTCGTATACGGCAGCGTGTTTTTGATTTTGCGCGGTGAGCTTTCCGCCGATGCAAGGACACTGGAGGAGATCGCGGAGAAGATCGGGGAGGCCATCAAGTGAAGCTTTCTTGCCTCTTTCCCGCAGAGCGCGTAGCACAGGTTGGCGAAAAAGGATTTTTCCCTTCGCTGATCGGTGTGATAGCCGCTTATCTTTCACCGAAAAAAGGAAAAGCGCTGCTTGGCCTTTTCATCGGCCTGCTTTTTGGCGCTTTCACGCTCGCGCTTCTTGCGTTAGCGCTCATTCTGCTCGGCGCGTATGCATACGGCGGCTTCGCATCCGTGAAGGTGATGCCTGTGCTGCTGCTTTTCCTTTTTTATCTTTTGCAGGGAAGTCTCGAGGAGCTTCTTTGCCGAGGCATCTTGATGCCCGCTCTTTCCTTGCACCTTGGCGGAGGGGCGGCGGCCGTTGGCAGTGCCGTTTTCTTTTCCCTGATGCATATAGAAAATCCGGGTGTTACTCCGCTTGCGCTTTTGAACGTATTTCTTTTCGGGCTTTGGTTTGCCTCGGTAGCACAGCGATCGCAGAGCTTGTTTCCCGTGTTCGGCCTGCACGCAGGCTGGAATTTTGCAGAGAGCATTTTCGGCTTGCAGATCAGCGGGATCACGTCACCGCACGCGCTTTTGCACCTGGAGAGCCGCATTTCATGGCTTTCGGGCGGTGCGTTTGGTCCCGAGGGAAGCCCGATCCTGACGGTTTTTCTTCTTCTATTTCTTGCGCTCCCTCTTCTTTTCGCGCAAAAAAAAGAAAACAGGTAAAAAAATGGCATAAAATAAAACGTAAAAGGCAAGCAATTGCCTTTTTTGTTTGCTATAATAAAACTATCAACGATCAAGGAGGCGGTCCATGAAAACTTGGTTAAGGATCGTGATCGCATTTGCGCTTTTGCTTGCGATCGGGTTGTGTGTGTATTTTATATTTTTTTATTCAAAGGAGAATAGCCCCGAAATGATCAAGAACGTGAATATAGAAAAAACGGCTTCACTTCCCGTGTCGCAAAACGTTTCTCCGGGGGGAGAAATGGAATACGCGATCACCGTTTCAAACGAAAACGATAAAAAATGCAGGCTTCGGATCGAGGACACATTGCCTGCAAATACGACCTATCTCCGAGGAGATGCAGAGGTGAGCGGAGCGAGCCTTTCCTTCTCGCTTACGCTGAAGGCGGGCGAAACGAAAACGCTTCGTTACGCCGTTCGGATCTCGGATACCTCGGAGCTTGGCACGCCGATCCTTGCATCGGCCGCCTCCGTAGGCGATAAAAAGAGCAATATCCTTCAGCATTTCGTTGGTCGCATCTTCGATGCTTCGGAAAAGGATCGCATGAGGGACGGTATCCTCGCGCTTTCCTATAGCGAAAATATCGATCCGATCAAGCTTCTTTCGGATATGTATCGCGTGGCATTCTCGGAGGCACCCGTGTTGCCCGAAGCGCCATCGTCCGCTTTGGATCTTCTGTTCAAGCCCGGATCAAGCGCGGAGGCTTTGGCACTCCGTGCCATGGTCGCACCCACGCTTTACGGCGGATCGGCGGTGGATGGCATGATGGATCCTTGCTTCCTCGGTGGTCGCGCTCTTATAAAGAAAGCTGATCTTTTGATCGGCGATATTCTCTATGAAAAGAGAGAAAATCAAACAAATATTTACATTTTTGACGAAAATGACCTTATATCCGTGATGAACGGATGCGAAAAAGCAGATACGGATGCAATTCTCGCTTCGCTTAAAAATGCAGAATGCTACGCCGTTCTTCGCCCCTCTCTTACACTTACAACGTTGCGCTTTGCAGGTCCCGAGAAGGCGCAGGAGCTTTCCGATGCGCAGATCGCTCTGATCGAAACCGCGAAGGCGTATCTGCAGCGTGGCTACCGCGCGCAGTATGACGATTCAAACATGTCATCGAACAGTGAGTACCGTTGGCAGCTCGGTCAGTATGCCCCGGAGGATTACACCTCGCAAAAGTGGGGTTATCTGAACTGTGCCGCATTTACTTATGAGTGCTACCGCAACGCGCTCGGCATGGATCTCGGCAACCGTTACACCACTAAAAATCTCGTTGCCTATTATACAAACGGCGGCAAAGCCGGTGTCCCCGAATATCCTTATACCTACAGTAACAGACTGAACGTTCCCGAGGAGGAGCGCCTTTCCGAGCAGGAAAAGTTTATGAATGCGCTTGAGCCGGGTGACCTCGTTGTTATCATCCGCAAGGGTGGCTACGGTCACGTAATGATGTATATCGGTGACGGCGTTCTGGTGCATAGCAGTGGCGCAAGCTTTAATTACAGCGCCGATAGCGAAACCTACGAGCCCACCATTCGCTATATGAACGTGCTCGGCTATCTCTTTGATCCCGATTCCACGAACTATTTGTTCCGCGCGGTCGAGGATGCAGATACAGGTCTTATGCGAAACTACATTTATTCTCTCGGTATCGTAAGACCTCTCGATCGTTTTAACGGCGAGATCCCCGAAAACACGCAGAACCGCGTGCAAAACCTTGACGGCATCCTTGCCGAAAAGCTTTCCTCGCATCCCGAGGGCAAAACGGTGAATATCGGTGAGACCGTCACCTTCACCTTCCGCATCAAGAACAACGGCCTCGCTAGCAAAACGCTTGAGATCAAGGATCATATCCCCGAAAATGCAACCCTTCTTTCCGCAGGTGATTTCGTATTTGCAGACGGTGCTTTGAGCGCGACCGTCACGGTGGAAGCAGGTGCAACCGTTGAGGTCTCCTACACCGTAACCGCAAGTGGAGCGCTTGGCTCCGTGATCCACGGCACGAATGCCACCGTTGGCGGCGTTCTCCATACCTGCCGTCCCATCTATATCGAAAATACGCTTACCGAGGCACAGCAGGCGGCGATCCTTGCAGCCGTAGAGCAGTTCAAGACCTCTGATCCCGACGGTCTTACGAATTTTGATCTTGTGAATGCGATCTATTCCGCCGCAGGGCTCACCGCGCCCTTTGCCGAGGGAGAGGACGTCAGAGCCTCTCTGTTTAAGAACGTAACCGTGAGCGGCAGCGAGCTTTGGCAGCTTACCCCGGATAGCGAGTATTACGATATGGTCGCTCCTACACTCTATGGTGGCCGTAAGTATTACACGCCGCAGCGTTATACATCTACCTCGAAGGTAAATACCGATCGCTCCCGTCTGCCCCGTGAGCAAGCGCTCGTCGTTGGCGATATTCTGGTCGTAAGATTCTCCTCCTCGAACGGTATGTATCTTTACGTAGGCGGCGATCACTTCGTGAGCCTCGGCAGTGCCTCCATGGCAAGCGACAGTTATTCCGTAACCGTCAGACTGATGCGCATGATGTCGGTTGGAAATTATTATGCTGTATTAAGACCCTCGATGGGATAAATTTTGCAGCTTTGCATTGTCGGTCGACTCGCACGCGTTGCGTGTAAAAAATGAAAAGAGGAATCTATGATATGAAAAGACGAGATGGATCTCAAATGCGTCGGCCTCTCTTATCTTTTTGTATCATTCTTTTCCCATTTTTTCTGTTTTTTCGGTTTCATCATTGACAAAAATGTGCGCTTGCGTTATAATTATTTCAATATCTCTTTTGCGCACGTGCGCATAAAAAGAAAGGAAAGAAAAGCATGAAAAAAATCATTCCCGAAGAGATCAAAAACAAGGAGCGCTTTGCGCCCTGTGATTATAGAGAGAAAACGCTGGATCTTGCGATCGCCGAGGCTCTGAAAAAGGTCGATCAGATGATGGTCGATTTTCCGGGCGCGATGTTCCCCCGTGCCTCCAGCACGAACAACGTGTATCCCGCCGTGGAAAACAACGGTGGCTGGCAGAGCGG
This sequence comes from Clostridia bacterium, assembly GCA_017938205.1. Lineage (GTDB taxonomy): Bacteria > Bacillota > Clostridia > Oscillospirales > CAG-272 > UBA1740. The sequence goes on along the minus strand of JAGBCA010000073.1, from coordinate 1,316 downwards.
CTTCTGGAGCGGTATCCTTTGGCTCTCCTATGAGCTGACGGGAGACGAGAAATATAAAAATGCCGCTCTCGCGCAGATCGATTCCTATTACGAGCGTATCAGAGGTAAGATCGGAATCCTCGGCCATGACGTTGGATTTTTGTATTCGCTTTCCTGCGTTGCCGCTTATAAGCTGACGGGTAATGAGAAGGCAAGAGAGGCCGCCCTTATGGCCGCAGATCACTTGCGCTCCCGTTTCCACGAAAAGGGCAATTTCATTCAGGCGTGGGGACAGATGACGGATAAAAACGCATACCGTCTGATCGTGGACTGCCTTCTGAATATCCCGATCCTCTACTGGGCAACCGAGGAAACGGGGGATGAAAGCTATAAGAACGTGGCGTACACCCATTTCCGCACCACCGTGGATGTTGCCATCCGCGAAAACGCCTCGCACTTCCATACCTACTATTTCGATCCCGAAACCGGCCTTCCTCTGAAGGGCGTGACCAAGCAGGGAAGAGACAACAACAGCACCTGGTCGCGCGGTGCGGGCTGGATCATCTACGGCATGATGCTCACGAAGAAGTATATGCAAGACGATCCCGATGCCGTCAATATCTGCAGCGGCGCAACGAAGTATTATCTGAACCGCCTGCCGAAGGATCTCATCCCCTATTGGGATCTTGAGTTCACCGAGGCCGATGGCGAGGAAACGGATTCCTCTGCCGCTCCGATCTGCATCTGCGGTATGCTGGAGCTTCTCAAGTACCTGCCCGAGGGGGAGGATAAGGAGATCTTCAAGAACGCTATCGATCGCACCATGCAGTCGCTCTACGATAACTATAGCACAAAGGATACCCCCGAGGCCAACGGCCTTCTTCTGCATGCCGTATATTCCAAGCCCGATAAGGTCGGTATCGATGAGATGAATATCTGGGGATGCTATTTCTACATGGAAGCTCTTAAGAGGATCAAGAACGGCTGGAATCTGTATTGGTGATCTTTGGCTTCCGCCTTCGGGCCCTACCCCTGCTCGCTTCCGTTCGGCGTACCCTCGTACGCCTTCAGGTCGCGATAATGATGAAAAGCAAATGGAACGGGGCTGTCTCATTAAGAATCCAATAAAATCAAGGCAAAAAAGAGAAAAATGCAGTAAGATCTATGATCTTGGCGGATTCTTAATGAGAACACACCGGGGGCGAACGGATTTAGAGGAGAAATCGTCGGATGACGAGCGAGAGGTGTACAAGGGTACACCGAGCGAGGAAACGGCGATAGAATAAAAAACGAATTCAAACGGAGAAAACCGTAGGTTTTCAACCTCGATACCATTT
>JAGBCA010000072.1 GCA_017938205.1 Clostridia bacterium | reverse complement strand
GTATCAATAGGATACGACTTTTTTTATCCAAGTCGCAGACTTGGTATATCATCACCGCACGAAGTGTGGTGGATATCATCAGCCCTTTGGGCTGTATATCATCACGCATCAGCGTGTATCTTTCTGCGACTTGATGATATATATACCGCAATAAATTGCGGATGATATACAAGGCTCACGCCTTGCTTTTTTCTTTCCCCGTTTCGGCTTTTTGTTTTTCATCCCTTGACATTTTGATTTGTGTATGGTATCATTTTATTGCCAAACAAATCGAATATTTTACATTAGGGGTATTTTTTCTTTATAGGGGATATTATACCTTTTTTTCGGCATACTTTACATTATTACGGATTTGGTAAAAACGCAAATTCCATAGTGTAGAGTATGTAGGTATCCCTATGCTTCGATTTGTTTGGCGACAATCGGAGTTTGCGTTTTTCGGTGCGGCAACTTCGGTTGCCGCACTTTTTATTTTGAAGGGGGGATCGAGCATTTTGCGTTTTTTATCACACACCGAAAAATGAAAGGAGAAGAAAAATGGAAGAAAATACTATGATAACCGAAACCAACGAAGCCGAAAGCGCGGCGGAAAAGAAATTCTGCACCTCGTGCGGTGCCTCGATTCACAAGGAGGCCGTTATGTGTCCCGCCTGCGGTGCGGCGCAGGATCCGCAGATCCAAGAGAAAAAAGAATCCAAGGGCTTTAAAATGAATAAAAAGCGCTGGGCTGTTTGCGGCGGAATTGCCGCCGTTGTCATCGCTCTCGCTTTTATCATTTTCTACCCGTCAAAATTTGAAAGAGTGAAGGACGAATGCGTCAACATTGCAGGAATGGTTTCCAGCAACGGCGACGACAGCTTTACGATCGACACCAAGCCCTTTACCAACAACGACTACCTTAACACCTCGTTGGTTCAACAAAAAGCATTGTCGGCGATCCGATATGCGAACGAGGAATTGGGATTCAGCGATTCCGTGTATTCCGATATGATGCAAACCAACGCCTTGATGGGACGGCAGAGCGAAGAGAACGATAAATACACGGTTTCTTGGACCTACCATCCAAGCGAAGGCCTTGAGGTCACATACACAAAAAAATAAGGGGGATGGATAAAAATGTTCTGCTCTAAATGCGGAAAAGAAATTATGGATGAAGCGGTCATTTGTCCCGCTTGCGGATGTCCCGTGGCAGGCAAAGCACTTTCCAAAGAAAACGCAGAGGAGGATATTCCGAACGGCGGGCTGAACGTGCTTGGATTTCTGATTCCTCTTGCAGGCCTGATCATGTATTGCACAATGATAGGCAAGACGCCGAAAAAGGCAAATCAGATCGGACTATTCTCGCTGATCGGATTTGTCGTTAACCTCATTCTGATCATTTTACTTTGGGAGGCATTCTGAATATGAAATATTGTTCCAAATGCGGAAACGAGCTCTTTGACGAAGCGGTGATCTGCCCCAAATGCGGATGTTCCGCCGAAAGGGGTGCAGCAACGATGAAAGAAAAGAAGCAGGCAAACCCGAATACACTGAAGGGGACGCTCCTTATCATCGCAGGCATTCTTGTGATCGTTGTATTCGGACTTCTGGTTATGTCACAGTTATAATACGCACATCAAAATGGCGATCGGATCTTCGGATCTGACCGCCTTTTTTATACTCAAAATAATCTTTTTTATTCTCCGATATATTGACCGCTTTGGCAAATTGTGTTATACTGTATAGGAAATTCTAAAATCACGCCAAAAGAAAGGAACCCGTTATGACCCCTATTGAAATTGCCGGTCAGGCTATCAGCATCGTCGCAATGGCCTGCAACATTTTATCCTACCAGCAGAAAAAGCAAAGCCATCTGATCGTTTGCCAGCTTCTTGGCGGTGCGCTCTTCGCGATCAGCTACTTTTTGCTCGGCGCCACCGTTGGCGGTCTGCTGAACGTTTTAGCCACTGTAAGAGCCGTTCTCTTCCTCTTTGAGAAAAAGCTACACACCTCGCATCCCGCATGGCTTTGCGGCTTTATCGCGTGCTATATCGCCTTCTACGTGCTGAGCTTCACGGTGTTTGGCACAGAGCCGACTTTCGTTCACTTCGTAATCGAAATTCTGCCCATCATCGGCATGACCGCGCTTTCCGTAGCCTTTATGCTCGGAAACTCGCGTATGACACGCCGCCTCGGCCTGATCTCCTCCCCCGCATGGCTGATCTATAACATCTATTACGCCTCCATCGGCGCGATCGTGTGCGAGGTCATCAGCCTCTGCTCCATCCTCATCGGCATGTATCGTCACGATAGGAAAAAAGATGCAGAAGCGGAATAAAATACAAAAAATATGACCATACTATTGACTTTCTAAAAATTTAATAGTATAATATAACTGATATATTATATTCTCTTCAACTTCCATGAAATGTGAGGACTCCATATGAAACTCAAAAACGGTGACCAATTTCATACAGAGCAATGGCAATCTCATCCCCTCGTTACCTTAAAAAACCACAGTACGAAAATGAGCATCCTGCCGTGGCTGACCGCCGCTTTCATCATCTGCGCGATCTATCTTGTGGTATTCGTGCCCTTCAGCGGTCCGCGCCAGTGGTTGCTCAATACGTTTGCCGAGACCTATGCCTCCTTTGTTTCCGGGGATGCCCCCACGACCGATGCAGTGTCCCCCGAGAACGCAACGGAAGCAAACGCAGGCGCCCTTTCGGGATACGCCGCTACGAGCGAAGCTCCCACCTGTGCGGCACATAAGGACGAAAACGAAGATCATTTCTGTGATAACGGCTGCGGCCGCATCAGCGATTGCGCGGACTCCGCAGACGAGGATCACCTCTGCGATCTCGCTCTCTGCCGCCTGCCGCTTTGCAAGGATGACAATCTGGACCATAAATGCGACACCTGTGGCGTGATCATCTGCGCGGACGTAGACAGTCAGCACCGTTGCCGTTGCTGCGGCTCGAAGCTCGGCCATACGGACGTAAACAACGATCATGTGTGCGATTACCCCAGCTGCTCTTACAAGAGCGCTTGTGCAGATGGCAACCGCGACCACTACTGCGATACCTGCGAAAAATTCCTGCCGAATGCGCACGTGGATGCAAATCCCGCAGATCACTACTGCGATATTGAGATCTGCAAGATGCAGCTCTCCGTTTGTTCCTTCAGAAACGACTATCACCGCTGTGACGTATGCGGCACGGAGCGTGAGCTCCCCGAGGAGGATCTGGACTTTGATCACCTCTGCGATGCCTGCGGAAGAAAGATGAGCGAGTGCACGGACAAGGAGCCTCAGGATCTTCGTTGCGACTGGTGCGGCAAGCCCTTCTACACCACGCCCCAGGCCGTTTTGATGATCACAGTTCCCGTTGTGCTCATCGTTCTCGTATTCGTACTGCTCTATCTGATCGTTGCCTTCTTCAAATGGCTGTTCCGCCAGATAGCGATCTGGCTCTATGGTCACGAGCAGATAGAGATCCATTCGCATCTCGTTCTTTATAAAACCCGCCGCGGCACGACCGCTTATCCCTTCGTGGCCATCTATAACGCCTATGCCGGTAGGATCAGAAAGGTTGGCAGAAAAACCATCGGTACCGTTTGGATCGATTATGCCGGTGTCAAGGGCCCCACGCAGAGGATGACCTTCAACCTGATCGAAAACCCCGAATCCGTCGTAGCACAGATCCGTGCGCAGTTCCCCGCCCCCAGCGAAGGTGTAAGCTACAGCGTAGTCACCCCGCCTCCCGGACCGCATACCGATCGTTAAACAAGCTTCTTAGTTAAAAACAACCGGGGCTGTCTCATTAAGAATCCAATAAAATCAAGGCAAAAAAGAGAAAAATGCAGTAAGATCTATAATCTTGGCGGATTCTTAATGAGAACAGAACCTCGGGGCGAACGGATTTAGAGCAGAAATCCTCGGATGACGAACGAGAAGCGTACAAAGGTACGCTGAGTGAGGAAACGAGGATAAAATAAAAAACATCAATAAAAACGAAGAAAACCGCAGGTTTTCAACCTTGGTTTTTAAAAATTAGCATAAAGAAACGGCAGAAGCACTGTGATGAAAATAATGCTTTTGCCGTTTTTATTTGTTTCTGCCTAAATGCGACAGCCCCTTTTTATATTTTATTGTTACAATGCAGATCAAGTCATTGTGATCGACAGGATCTCACCGTTTTCCACATGCATTTCATCGATACAGAGAACGCGGTGATGGGGGTTCTTATCCTCGTAGAAGCGGCGGTGATATGCGATATAATGCTTGCCGTCAAAGAAGAACGCGCTGTTATGCCCTGCGCCACAGGCGATCTCGGAATTTCCGAGCACCTCACGCGCATTCAGAAACGGGCCGTACGGCACATCAGCCGAGGCGCAAAGCACGCGATAGGTGCCGTCCATCCAGTTGCCGCTTGAATACATGAGAAGATACCGACCGCCCTCCTTCATCACGTAGGGTGCCTCCACGTAATCGGCAGGGGTGATCTCCCTTGCATCCTCGTAGGAGCGCATATCCTCACCCATTTTGCAAGCGATCAGGTGTCCCCAACCGCCGTAGTAAAGATACACGTCGTTTCCTTCCTTATAAAAATGCGCATCGATCGGTTGTGCGCCACCGATGAAAATATTGATCAAGGGGCGTCCGTCCATAAACACGTTGCGAAAAGGGCCAAGCGGCGTTTCGCTCTCGCCAACGTAAAGCCCGCCGGGCTCGCCGTCGTGAAAAATATTGTTCGCCGCAAAAACGATATAATACCGTCCGTTCTTCTCTACCACAGAGGGCGCCCAGATCGCGCTGGTTGCACCCTTGTAGGTTTCCATATCCAAAATATCCTTCGCGTGCGAAAACGCTTTCAGATCCTTGGAATAAAAAAGTGAGAGATTGGTCTGCTCCTCAAAGGGTAAGGAATGCGTCACGTAAATATAAACCGTATCGCCGTACACGCGGCTCTCGGGATCGGCATACCAGCCCTGCACGATCGGATTTTTCATAATTGCCTCCAAATTTCAAACAATACTTTACAAAAATCAAACAACGTCGTTTTTATGCTCGGCAATAAAGGCGCGCACGTATTCCGAGGCCTCGATCTCAAGATCGGCCACACAGTTGGAGCAAACGATGATGCCGTCCGTTTTTCCTTCCTTCAGAAGTCTGAGATACAGATCCATCTGATAGCGCACCTGCGCATCCGTCAGCGCGCAGTGCTCGCCATAGTTCCAAAGGTAACAACCCGTCATAATACGCGCATTCGGCGCAAGAGCGCGGATGCGATCGATATTGCGCTCGGTATCTGCAAGCGCACTTCCCTTCCAGGTCCAGAAGCTGATCACGTCAAATTCTCTGAGATATTCCCCGATGTTCGGGATAGTATCCAATTTATCCTCGTAGCAAACCACCCAAAGCTCCAGAGGGCGCCCTGCCTCCTCCGCCATTTTTTCCTTCATTTCGCGAAGGCGCGCAGGGGTATAATGCTCAATGCGGTGCGGCAGGAAGAAATCGTCAAACACACCGCCTACGATATTGGGAAACATCTTTGCCTGGCGGATCACCTCGTCCATGTCGCCCCATTCGGTCACAGGCTCTCCGCCCGCACCGAGAAGCGACCAGACCACACGGTCAGCCGGCCGCATAGCGATGGATTCCTGATCGTACGGCGGCATCGGATGCCCCATCATCCGCACGCGGCAGATATTCGGAATATCAAAATACAAGAGTCCCTCCACCGCCGTCATGCGGGAATGCCCGGGCAGGTTATAGGTGTTGGCGTGCTCCCAATGCGCATCGGGTGACTGTCCCCAGAGCCAAAGCTTATCGCGTAAAGAAGCCATATTGTTTCTCCTTTATTCCAGGTCAGCACGGTTTCAAAAAACTGCCGCCCTTTTTCATTTTTATTATACAGGATGCCGCCACGTTTTGCAAGACATTTTTGCATAAAAAAGCGGATGCTTTTTTTGTTTTTCGCGAAGTTCTCGGAGAAAAAACTACCGCCATGGGCGCAAAGTCCCCATGGCGGCCGTTTTTTATGTATTTTTTAAGATCTCTTCGATCCGATCGGCTGCCTCCACGCCATCTTTCACCGTACCGTGATTGACGTGTCGGTCATCCGGAAACTCGCAAAGAAACAGCATATCGCTCTGCTCCAAGGTAAAAAAGCGGATCGCATCCTCCGTACGCACTAAAAAAACCGCGAAATAATCTACCGGCCCCTCGTGTGTTGGAGTCATAAGATAGAAGACGGTCTGTGCGCCGTAGATCGTCATCGTGGCTATGCAGCGAATATTCCGAAGATCCCGTTGCGGGCTCGGCGAATACAGCATCGAGGAGCACGCCATCTCCAAAAGATATTTCGCATCGTAGGTTTCTTTCTTGTCCTCGCTCAGTCGCAATTCTCCGCCCTTTCCCTGAATGCGCATATAATTTTCTTTATGAAGCGCAAGGAGCCTTTCCGTGATCTTTGGATCCACGCCCGGATCCTCCTCGCCGTCCTTTATATACTCCAGCCGCATCTGCCGCTTCATCAGATTTATGATGAGCTCCGCCTCCTGCTCCGAAAAATAACCTTCATTCGCATCCTTCTTCTGCTCTTCCATACGATCCTCCTTTTTTGTCTTCCCGTATCTATTATAAATGGCGTCGTACATCCCATCCTCCCGATCGGCCGCATATTGAAAGATGGGGCCAAAAATGATACTTCCCAAAAAAAGCACGATACCCCAAATCCAAGTCATGAGCGCACCCGCGATCAAGCCGCCGATGAAGAGCCCGAGTCCAAGAAGCGCCGTCCACCCCATGATCTTTGCCAAAGCTCTCATGCTTCGCCACCGCTCCTTTCAACCGATTTCATTCTTCTCAAAAAACGATCGCCCTTATGATCGTAATAATATCCGCCGTTTTTGCAGGTGTGCCGCTTGATCGGCGCGCCGCTCTCGATCAGATATCCGAGGTTTCTTCCCACAGTCTTCCGCGAGCAAGAGATCCCCAAATCGTTCAGATAATTCACGATCGCCGTTTGCGTTGCAGGATATTCAGACGACGTGTAATTGTACAGAACCCTCAAAATATGCACGATGGTTGTTTTCTTCAAGGTAGTCTCCATTTTTTCCTCCCGTTTTTTAATGCGAACCCGAAGTTAATCATACTTCCTATAATAAGTATAGCAAACACAAGTGGACAAAACCTTCTCAGCGAGCGTCTTTTTTCAAAAAAATGCAAAAGAGAGATAACCGCGAGGGTTAGCTCGGGGGGATCATACTTCGTCCTTGGATCCATAAACAAGGACTCGACTCTCGCGCGAACTGCGCGCTCAGTCATTCGCGGGTCGCAAACGTCCACCGGAAGTTTGCTCTGCTCCCGCTCCTACTTCGAGTCCGCGAAGCCCATAAAGAAAAGCCCGGCTCGCCCCACGAGGGGGCAAATCGGACTTTTCTTGGTGGAGCTTGCTTAACGAAAGTTGAACCACTGTAATTACTTCGTTGTAGTTACATTAATAATCATCATAAACACCCACCCTTAATGTACTTAAAGTATCCTTCTTCTTTGCTAATATAAACTTAAACGGTTGCGATTGTTTTTTCATAATACATTTTAAACCATTTAAGAATTGTTTCCGAGGATGGCACATCAGCCGTTGAATATTTTGATATGAGGTCGTATATATTAGAGCAAACAGAATATTTTCCCAGCTTAATTATGTCGATTTTTTCTTTTGCCATAATATTCTGCACCAACATTATATATGAGCTTATGTGTTCGACTTCGACTTTTTCAAGACGGATTTTCCGATTTATAATAAACTCAAAAATGCTCTCGTTATCACCCTGCTTATTTACTAAATATATTTCGTTATCAGTTGCTTCTTTCACTAAAAAATCATAAAAACCATCCACAGACAATCGTGCTTCTCTTATGAATTCCAAAAAAGAAGTAAAAACAGAAATGGAACTTATTAGTCCCTCCTTTTCTGATATGTCAAATCTTTTGCCACCATTATAATATTCAGGGCGTATGCTTTCAAAATTTATTACAAGACCCTTGAAATCCACGCCTTCAATTTCCATTATACGGTACAATCCTTGAATTAGATATGAATAATCATCACCATCGTTCTTAAACTTAATATTATTCCATGTGTGTTTAGCAAACACCCAGTATTTTTTGAAAGAATATTCGCCAAGTACTCTAGTGTCTTCTGTTTTAAGCGTTAAGTAACCATCTAAAAAAGCATTTGGGAAAACAAATTTTTTTACAAAGTTAGAAAAATCAACAGTAACATATCCGTTTTCAACTGCAAGTATGATTCCTTCACCGAAAGTTTTATGTAATACAAAATCATATATACGCAGGTTTGCAAGATTTTGAGAATCTGGGGGCGGGGGTGAATTGATAGGGGCAACAAAGTCCTTTGCCATTTTGAGTAGGTCTTTCAATTCAAGAAGTTCGATTTTTACATTACTGTTCCTTACCTCGCTATAAACCGTGGAGGTATATCCATTCAATGAAACAAAAATACCTTTGGAATAATTTTGTGACGCAACAACCCCCTGCAAAGCCCTAACAGCATTCGGTCCAATCGGCTTTGCATGATGTTTGCACTGAACCGCTATTCGCTTATTATTTTTCGTCAAGATTATATCAACGCCACCATCTGCTGTAGCTGTAGTAACAGTCGCATCATAACCTTGCTTTCTGTATAATTTTGCAATTTCTTTTTCAAACTCAAAACCATCAAGTGAATTCCAAAAATCTATCGAGCATTTTTTCAAATACCATTCATAGTCTCGCACCGCTTTGTTGTAATTTTCAACGGCATTATCAAGATTTAAGTCCATGGTTTGTGCTTTTATTTCTCTATTCTTATTATCACTAACATTCCAACGAGATACATCCAATGTTTGAAAGCAATACAATACTACAGTCCAATCCCAAAAGACGCAAATGCCCAAAGTAATACTAGCCCCATCATCTTCTCCAAATCCAATACCAATATTAATAATTAGCATCAAAAAAGTAACAATCAGCGAAATCCATATTATTGTTTTTTTTATGCTTTTTATATATAGACAATATTCATCTAATCTATCATAATAATTGCGTTTCTGTTCTTCATATAGTATTAGTTCTTCTTCAGTTAAATTATAATCTTTTAGTTCAGGCTTCTTCATAATATCTCCAATGCTGACAATTATTGTTGCAGTTTAAGACCATATATTTATTCTTTTATATTGTTTGAATGATTTGTGCCGCTTTACTTAAAGGATCAAGATGAAATCCTTTTGGCAATCTTATTTTATAGCGGTTCTGCGGTGTAAAATACCCATTAAAATAAAACCTAATCTTTTTCAAATTAAAACCTTTACCAACTATTAAGACTTCATAAAGGTCTATGCAATTACGAAAATTTTTACTGTTTGTAGAACCTAATCGTCTCAAGTTGCCATATCGTTGTCCGCCGTGATAAGCCAAAACAATCTCACCATTATCTCCTTCGAGTGCCGGTATTATCATTTCAGCAGCACTTGTATTCAATGTTCCGCCATTAAGTTCCGTGCTTCCCATAGGTTCGTCCACAGAAAATCCGCATCCGTCATATTCTGCAAGCGATGCCGGCATTTCCGCAACTTTGGAAAGAACGTATTTAATAAAGTCACAATACGGCATAAACAAATTGATAGCGCGTGTTTTCAAGCCGTTCATAAACAAAGATGCCGCAAGAAGATATTCATGACGATAAGCAAATACCGTTCCTAACAATATGTTATACTGCGCAAACGGTTCAAGCCATTTAATGTATTCCTGGTTGTTCAACGACTTATCTTTAGGTTCGCTGTTTTCAATTTGGCTGAGTTTTATTAGCGCCATCGACCTAGCTCTAGTTAAATTGACAGAATAGCCGAAAGCTCCAAATGTCATAGCAAAAATATGGCGTTGAACACAAACATCATCTTGCCAGAGCTCTTCATCTTGTATTACATCTACATTCGGATCAATATCTGGCAAATTTTCAAATATTGGTAATGTAAACCAACAACAATCTTTTTGAAGCTCTGCAAAAGACTCTTCGTCCATTTGAAACATATTAGTTATCTCCTGTACTGTTTAGTAAGGACATCTACAACCTTTCTCGCAATTTCACTCTTGTCAGAATCGCTCTTCCCTTCCGCTGAAAAAATAGCTGCTTTTACAAAAGAAATATCCTCTACAGAAAATACTTTATCAAAATAAAAACCTTTTTTTGATTTCTTTATGGGATAGCCCATCTCTTGAAGGAATTTGATATTTCTGCATACTGTTTTTCTATCACAAGTATATTTTTCACCCGAAAGATTTCTTGCAATTTGTGTTTGTGTTAAAGGATGATTTTCATCACTGTTGATATTAAGCTCGTTTAAAACCAGCAGTATCAGTTGCTTTTTGGGTTGCATGTTTATGTCCTCCTATAACTATTGTATCAAATATATTGTACCAAAAATCGCCCACTAATATTTTATCATAAAAATATTTTTTTCGCAAGTGTTTTGAACAAATAAAATATGCTTTGATACCGTGGCGTGTGGATGTCCCCTTACAAGTCGGCTCCGTTTCGCGCCATTGCAAATCGAGAGATAACCGCGAGGGTTATCTCTCTTTTGTTGGTGGACCATACTCCTTGCGAGCTCCGCCGTTTCGGCGGAGATGCTATGCATCTTTGCATCGCCATGCGATGCGCTCGCGGAGCAATCTGCGCCAGCCTTGCTTGCAAGCGAGCTTGCAGACAAGGCTTGGCTTGATTTTCACGGACTTCGTCCGTGTGATCCATAAACAAAAGAGAGATAACCGCGAGGGTTATCTCTCTTTTGTTGGTGGACCATCAAGGACTCGAACCTTGGACCGACCGGTTATGAGCCGGTTGCTCTAACCAACTGAGCTAATGGTCCTTATTTAATTATTTTGTCCTTGGTTGCCTCTGCGAGGCAAATCAAGGTCATTGCTATTCGGCGGTCGTACACGCCTCATTACGCAATATTCCGCAAATACTCTGTTCCTCATCCCACACTTTCTGCCTGCGGAATGCGAACCTTGGACCGACATGGTTTCAGCCGGCCAGACTAACCAACTGAGCTAATGGTCCTTATTGAATTTTATTTGGTGCCTTTCGTGGACCATACTCCGTGCGAACTCCGCTGTTTTCGGCGGCTGACCACTATCACGCGCCACAGACGCTATATCACGAATGCAGAGCGTTCCAAACAACAACGCTTTATATTGTAGCAAATAAATGTGTATATATCGTGAACAAAACGAAGAAAACAGAAATTTTTCTGTTTTTGTTTTCGACTTTTTTCTTAGAAAGAGGCTGCCTCCAGCATGGATGAGGCAGCCTCTCGCGGAAGCCTTTGATCTTCCTTCAAGAATCGATCACTGATACAAAGCGGCGAAGGAAATCTCGTTTGCGCCGTCTGCATAGCTGAGAGTGAATGCGGAAATGCTTTTGCCACCGGCGTTCATGGTTACGGAGAGTGCTGCATCGGCAGGAAGCTCTACGCCAAGCACTGCGGCAGAGTTGATACGCGGAACAGCCGCGATCAGCTGCGCGCCCTGCGCAGCAGTACCGTTGATCTGCACGCTTGCCAGCTTATCGGCGGAAAGGTTGAGAACCAGCTTTGCAACGTTCTCAGCCACGCCACTCATATCACCGCTGTAAGAGCCGTTTTTATACTCGATTACACCTTCTTCCGTACGCTTTGCGGGCGCATCATCGGAAAAGACGTCCTCACTCACGTCCCAAACCTCACGGGTGTATGCAATGGTTGCAAGATCACCGTTTCCGAAGGTTACCTTATAGGAAGCGTTAAGAGTGCCGAGCCCAGAGCTTTCCGTGATCGTGATCTCAACGCGGGAGGAGTTCATATCCTTCATTGCGGCAGCAAAATCAGCTACCGTAAGCGTCTTTGGGGGAACAACAGGATCGGATTTGATCTCGTTTTCACAAACGTCACAGATCTTGTCGCCGTCTGCATCCACGCAGGTATCGCAAGGATCCTTGCCGCCACCGCAGGAAACGAGAGCAAACACCATGACAAGAGCCAAAAGTAAAGCAATTGTTTTTTTCATTATTGTTATCCTTCCTTTACTTCGTCTTATTTCAACAGAGTGATGCTCTGAAGATCGTACGAATACTCTGCCTTGATCTCAACCTTGGGATTCTCCATGTTGGGAACGCTCTTCGAGTTGTACGAGATCTCTATAACGGTTACGGAGGAGCCGTCCGTTTCGATACGAACGGAAACGTCCGAAATCATGGAAGCGATCGTCTTTGCATCAAAGTTGGTGAACACGTCACCTGCATTCTCCGCAGGAACGGTAAAGGAAACGATCGTCTCGTCCTCGCTCGTGCGAAGAGACTTGATAACCGTAGCATCCAGGCTCATACGGTAGGGCTGCAATCTTCTGACGAAGCTGGACTGATCCGGCTCCCAGTTACCGCCGTCAACGCGGATGCCCATACCCTCCACGTATTCCTGTGTTTCGACCGTCAGGGTCTTGGCTTCCTTGGCGCCGAGGTCATTAAAGCTCTCGTACTCATGCACGTAAAGCGCAGCCTCCTTGCCGCTCAGCTGTCCCATCGTGATGGTCAGCTCGCTCTTGAGGTTGACGTCTGCCGTACCGGTTACGGTATTTACCTTACTCTGCGTAGGGGTGGAGGTTCTGATCAGATCAGCAAGCGCATCCAATACTTTCTGCGCCTCTGTAGTGGAAGAGGGCGTGATGGGTGTTTCATCGGTCACGCCGTTGCCCGTGCCGCCGCACGCTCCCATAGCGAGCATACAGGCCACAACGAGCAAAATCGCAATCAGTTTTTTCATACGTAATTCCTTTCCGAAAAAAGCTCTTTATCCGTCAATTGAATCTGGAGAAATCCAGAGTCTGCGTGCCGTATGTATAAGAGGTCGTTACCTTAACGCTCGCTCCGCTTGCCGCGGTATAGGAGATAGTGATCTGAGAAATGTTCTTTCCGTTGCTCAAAGCCTCCAACGAGATCTCGCCGGTAGCATCGATAACAACGCCGATCACCTTCAAAGCCTCTTCTCTGCTGAGCGAAACGGTCAGCTTCGAGCCATCCGAATTCAGCGTATAATCCGCAGGAAGGTCGGTTTTATTCAGCTTAAACGCGCCCAGCTGCTGCAGCGAGGGGATCACAGCCGCCCAATCGCTTGCGCCTGCCGCATAATCACCGGTCATGATCGTCTTGGTCTTGCCGTCCTTCACTGCGATCGCGCCCTCAACGGTCACCTTATGACTGTCGGCCTCCTCTTCAATGGTGGCATAACGCTCGTACTTGAAATCCAGGATGGAATTATTTCCGTTGGCAACCTGCGTAAAGGCTCCGGAAAGAGTTTCGGTCTTGCCCACAAGATCCTTACCGGTATACGTGGTAAGGGAAACGATCTTTGTAGGAGCGTCCGTCTTAGCGGCCGCCGCAAACACATCCAAAGTTGTATTAGAGAGCCCGGGATTTGAGCCGGGACCATTGCCGCTCGTGCCGCCCTGTCCGCAAGCAACCATAGATACTATGCAGATCAAAACAAGCATCAAACTGAGAATTTTTTTCATACTTTCACCAAATTATCCTTTCGTTACGGATTTAGGTATATAGTTTCATACTTAATTATACTATTTTTTATATCAATTGTCAAGAGTGAGAAGTGCGGTTACACCCGTTTTGGATGACGAAAAAAAAGGTGCAATTTTATTCAATATCACCAAAAAGCGAAACGGATCCGCAAAAAACGCGCATTGTCTTCGCATTTTTAAAAAAAGAAAGGAGCGGGAGGCATTCACGCCTTTCCCGCCCCCTCGGGCTTATGCTTTCGCCGCCGACACGGCGCATCAGTTCTTCTTCGTCAGATAGCCCTCACGGTAAAGCAGCTCTGCGATCAGAACCGCACCGCCCGCCGCACCGCGCAGGGTGTTGTGCGAGAGGCCGACGAACTTATAATCGTACAGAACGTCCTCACGCAGACGGCCGACCGTAACGCCCATGCCGTTATAAATATCACGGTCCAGACGGGTCTGAGGACGGTTATCCTCCTCGAAATAGGTCACGAACTGTGCAGGTGCAGAGGGCAGACCGAGAGTCTGCGGCTTGCCTGCAAACGCCTTCCAATCGGCAAGGATCTGCTCCTTGGTGGGCTTCTTATCAAACTTCACGAAAACGGCAGCCATATGACCGTCCGTTACGGGAACGCGGATGCATTGCGTGGTAATCACGGGATCGGTTGCGGGAACGATCTTGCCGTCCTTGACCTCACCCCAAACGCGAAGGGGCTCCTTCTCGCTCTTCTCCTCCTCGCCGCCGATGTAGGGGATCACGTTATCAACCATTTCCTCCCACTCGGCAAAGGTCTTGCCTGCGCCGCTGATGGCCTGGTAGGTAGTGGCAACCACCTCGCGGATGCCGTATTTGCGCAGGGGCGTGAGCGCGCCAACGTACGACTGGATCGAGCAGTTGGGCTTCACGGCGATAAAGCCGCGCTTGGTGCCGAGGCGCTTTCTCTGAGCCTCGATCACGGACAGATGGCTGTCATTGATCTCGGGAATGACCATGGGAACGTCCTCGGTCCATCTATGTGCGGAGTTATTGGAAACCACGGGGATCTCCGCCTTGGCGTATCTCTCCTCCAGCGCGCGGGTCTCATCCTTCGAGAGGCTGACGGCGCAGAATACGAAATCCACCTTTGCGCCAACGCCCTCGATATCGTCGGAGGACATTACTACCATATCCTCAAGAAATGCCGGGCAAGCGGTCTTCATCTTCCAGCGGCCGGCAACGGCCTCCTTATAGGTCTTGCCCGCAGAACGGGGACCTGCCACCAACGCGGTGATCTCAAAATACGGATGCTCTGCAAGCAGAAGCATAAAGCGCTGGCCAACCATACCGGTTGCGCCGATAATGCCAACCTTCAATTTCTCCATAAAACAAAAATCTCCTAAAATTATAAAATATTGTAGAATGCATTTATTGTAGCACACTTTTACGCATATGTCAAGTAAAAAAAGCCTCCCGCACGCATTTTTCGGAAGGCTTTTTTCATTTTTTTGATTTATTTCTGGACAACGCTGACCTTTTCGGGGCTGATGCCGGTGGTCTCGAAAACGATGGACATGATCTGCGCAACCTCCGTTGCCTGCAGGCTCTGTGCGGAAACCACCACGCTGACGCTGTCCTCGCTGATCACGGCCACACACTCCTCAAAGCCCTTCGCCTTCACGAGCGTTTCAATGTTGGCCTCGTTCTGAATATCCAGGGCGATCTGCGAGATCTTCTCTGCGGCCTCTGCCTTGGCCTCCTCGGTTGCCTCGCTGTTTTCCACAACGAGCTTCAAAACCTCGATCGCCTCATCACGGGACTGACTGCGGGAAAGGCTGACAGCGGTGAAATAATCGTCTTCGGTTTGCTGATTCGAGCCGGTCTGCTGGGAATCGTCGTAGTTATCCTCCATATTATTCTCACCGTAGCCGAGAGAGGAGGCGGGATCGTAGAACCAACGGTAGTTGAGATACACCGCAAGCCCGATCAAGAGCATGGATGCAACGATGATGGTGCTTCTGCCCGCCTTGGACGTAAAGAATTTGCCGATTTTTTCGCGTTTCATAGTATGCTTCTCCTTATGTTTTTGTTACTAATACCTATGTGTGAGCCTGCGGATATATTCCGCTTTTTTTGTTTTTTATTCCGCTAAGGGAAGTACGCAAATGCGGCTTGCGCCGACGCCGAGCAGAGCGCCGAGCATTTCCGAGAGTGCCGAGCGCACCTCCACCGAGCCGCCGCCCGTGCAAAGCACCGTCACCCCCATCACCTGCGGCGGAGAGGTGCCGATCTGCGTGCTGCCCCGATACTCGGTCTGCGCGCCTCTCTCGAAGGTCACCATCACCTCGGCCCGCCCAACGCCCGCAACCTGAGAGCAAAGTGCCTCGAGCCGTTTTTCCATGGCCTCCCCGTATGCGGAAAGATCATCCGAAACGCTTTCCTTCTCCGTATTTTTCGTACCGCCGGCAAAAAGAAGAAGCGCAACGCCGAGCAAAAGCAGTGCTCCCATACGCACAAGACCGGGCGTTTTCTTAAAAAAATCAAGCATCGCCAAATTCCATCTCCACCTCACATTCTCCAAGTCCCTCCGCCTCCACGAAGGCGGCGATCGCAAAGCTATCCGCAAAAATTCCGTTCCCCTTCAGCAGAATACGGATCCGCTCCGCCCGCATGGCCGTAACGTCGAAGCCCTCCGTGCGCACCGAGAGTGCCGATGCATCGAGCGAAAATTTTTCGCACACGGCGGCACGGATCCCCTCGCAAAAGGCCTCCTCGGCACGCACCTCGTAAAGCGGCGCATCCCCCTCCTGCGTCGGCGGTGCGGGAAAATCCGGGAGCTTTGGCAGAGCATCAAGAAGCGCGGTCAGCGGCGAGAGCACCGCAAAAAGCAGCACCACGGAAAGTGCAAGTCTGCCGTAACGCGCCGCATCCGTTCCCGAGAGAAAATGCGAGGCGAGCGACACCATGGCCGAGATCAGCACCACAGCGATCAGATATTCCTTCATAGGATCGCCACCCCCACGTGCAAAAACAGTATGCTTTGCAAGAGAAAAAGCACCGAGGAAAGCGCCGTGACCGCGATCAATGCATCCATGGCGCTGCGAAAGGTCGCAAACATCCGCGCCGTGCCGCGAATGCCGAGAAATTCCGAAAACCCCGATGCTATATCCAGGCAAAGCCGATACAAAAGCAAACGAACGAGCAAAGGCACACAGAGCAGAAGCAACGCCGCCACCACCGAAACGCCCGCCGTTGTTTTTACGAAGGAAAGCCCCGTTGCCAGCGTGGAGAGCGAGGCGGAGACCGCACCGCCCACCAAGGGCAAAAGGCCTGCGGCAGCGTATTTTGCGGTGCGCATGGCGGTATTATCCACCCCTGCGGCAAGCACGGTCTGCAACGAAAGCGCCGCGCCAAGCAGGGTAGTGCCAAGACCGAGCAGCCACAGAAAAATACGCTTCACGCTCCCCGCAAGCGAGGAAAGCGCCGCCCCCTCCTCCCCGAGCGTGCAGATCAGTCCCAGCGCGAAGATCACGGAAACGATCGGGAGCACCAGCTCGGAAAAGAATAAATTCACAATATAAAGCGTGATCTCTGCCCCCATTGCACCCGCCGATGCGCTTTGCACACCGCCTGCGGCGAGCGTGATCCCATGCAGGATCGGCGCGGCCGCACCGAAAAAGGCCACCGTCTCGGAGAGCATCTCTACGGCGGCGAGCGCGCACTCCTTTAATGGCCCGAAGATCACGAGTCCCATCATAGCCGCCGCCATCGCTTCAAGCAGCGAGGAAAGCGAAGCCTCTGCCGTGGCGTGCGCCGCAGACACGAGCACCGTGCTCCCAAGGCATAGAAGCAGAAACGCCATCAAAGCACTTCCCTCCCCCGAAAGCGAGGCAAGGATCTCCTCCATCAAGCCGCGCACGCCCACACGGGAGAGCAGGCTTTCGGTATCCTCGGCGCGGAGCGCGGGCGGTAAAACCTCCCTAAGCTCCGAAAGCAGCGCCTCTTCCTCGGCCGCAGAGCAGGCACAGGCGAAAAACGCCGAAAGAAAGCATATAAATATCAAAAACAAGCCGCCTCTTTTTTTCAACTGCCGTTTCATTCCAAAAGCTCCACTCCCAAGGCAATGATTTTCTGCAAAAAAGGAAGCGCGATCAGGAGGATCTCCAGTCTTCCCGCAAGCGTAACGCCGCGTGCGATCCCGCTCTCTCCCAGCTCGCGGCATACGTCTGCCGTCGCGCCTGCCAGAAGTCCGATGCCCGTAATTTTGAGAACCCCCTCAGCGGCCTCCGTAAGTGCCGTCCCGGCCGCAAGCTGCGAAAGCACCCCCGAAAGCTCCAGAAACCCCTCCGTGCAAAGCGAAAAAAGCATAACGAGCGAGAAGGCGGAAAACACCGCCGCCCCGCGCCATCCAAGATCCTTGAGAAGCACGGCCGTAATTGCCATCAAAAGACCGATCGCGAATATCTTGAGCGCTTCCATCAGATGCCAAATACACGGCGCACCGTATCAAAAAGCGTGCCGAGCTCGCCAACCAGGAGCATCAGAACGAGCACGATGCCCGCCAGCGAAACCAGCGTTGCCTGCTCCTCCCTGCCCGCCTTGGAAAGAACCTGACAGCAGACCGTCACGATCATACCAACGCCGGCCACCTTCATCACAAGTGCAAGATCCATTCCTTGGCTTCCATCCTTTCCTTTGTTTCATCTATAAAAGAAGTATCACGATCCCCATAGCCGCGGCCGTGGTAAGCGTGCGACACAGCGTCAGTCGCCGTGTATGCTCTCCCCGTTCCGATAAAAGCAGTGCCTCGGCTTGCTCGCTTGCCTCGGATATGCGGCGGCATTCCTCTTTTCGCCCGCCGCGTCCGAAGGCGGAAAACGCCCTCTCAAGGATCGCATCCATTCCCTGCGGCAGAGAAAGCCTTCCCCTTTGCGCGCTATACGCCTCTTTTAACGAAGCGCCTCCCAGCACAGCCTCAAAAAAGGCCGTTCGGCACAGCGCATCGCATTGAAGATCCCTTAGGCATTCAGAGGGCGGACGGCCGCATCCCTCCAGCTCACTGCGCAAAAATTTCAAGAGAAGCAGAAACGCCTCGCCCTGTAAAAGGCGGGCCTTTTGATACCGTTCAAAGCAAAAAATCGCATAAAATGCAAACATAAATATACATATTATGCCAATATAACGGAGCATTCGCACATTCCATCCTTCTCCTTTGTTTCCTCTTCTATATCATAAACAACCACACCGTTTTCCCTTTTTAAAGAAAGAAAAACATCAAAGATCCCCCTCTCAAAAAAAGGGCGGAGCGCACCGCGCATAAAAAGGTCCTCGCGTGTTTTTGCGTGTGCCGTTGCCACCGTAACGGCACCGCCGCGCAGGAGTGCCGAAAGCCCCTCTGCCTCCTCGAGGCCGCCGATCTCATCCATCAGGATCACCTCAGGATTCATGGAGCGATACGCAATGCGAAGCGCCGCATCACGGCGGTATCCGCGCAGAATATCCACGCCGCCATCCCGATATTCCTCGGGAAAAAATTCCAATCGCTCGTCGATCACAACCACCCGAAGCGGCGGCTTCTGCTGTCCGAGTGCAAGCGCAAGCGCACGCAGAGCGGTAGTTTTTCCAACACCCGGTGGCGAATAAATAAGCAGCCCGCGCCGTGTGCGGCGAAAGGCCTCCAGAACCGGGGAGATCGCCCGATCGGCCGCGTGAGGAAGGCGTATCACGAGCGATCCGATCTCACAAACGCCACGCAAGATGCTTCCTTCGTATCGCGCACGGCCGCAAACGCCGATACGAATGCCGCCCGAAAACGGCAGATACCCCTCGGCAATACACTCTTCAAAAGCATAGCGCGAGCCGCCGCAGAGACGCAAAAGCAGCTCCTCCATTTCCTCTGCATTCATCCGCGAGGCGAGTGGGCGTTGCCTATTCCCAAGAACGATCGACGAGTGCCCCACGGCACGCAGGCGCAATTCCTGCAGGCGCTCAAAAAAAAGATGCCTTCCACCCGAAAGCGCCGCAAGCTCTGCCGCAAGCATCTCGGGCAATAGCGAAAACAAACGCGCCCGCGCTTCCCCTGCCGTATCCTGCATCACATTCTCCTTTGTCGAATTATCTGGTAAGTTTTTCCACAAAAATGGTAAAATTTTCAATTTTTCTCTTGACAATTGTCGAAATATTTGCTACAATGTACGTACCGAACAAAAAGAAAGGAAGAAAGAACATGAAAGCAACCGGAATGATCCGACACATAGACGAGCTTGGCCGCATCGTGATCCCGAAGGAGATGCGCCGCAAAATGGATATTCAGAACAACGATCCCGTGGAGATCTTCGTAGAGGGGGATCACATTCTCCTCGCCAAATACGTGCCCACCTGCATTTTCTGTCAAGGCACGGAGGACGTTGAGATCTTCAAGGACAAAAAGGTCTGCCGCGCCTGCCGCAAGGAGCTGACAGAAACGCTTTGACGGATGTGCCGTTTGCGTTTTGCGCTCTTTTTTTGCAAAGAACGCAAAAGCTCTTGATTTTGGCTCGTACATATGTTAAAATATATGCGGCGAAAGAAAATATAGAATAAACAAATATAATTTTATATTGAAAGGAATAAAAAAATGAAAGTTGTAACTTTTGGTGAGATCATGCTCCGCCTCGCACCCGAGGGCTATCTGCGCTTCACGCAGGCAGAGAAGTTCGGTGTTGTTTACGGCGGCGGTGAGGCAAACGTATCGGTTTCCCTGGCAAACTACGGCCTGGATTCCGCATTCGTTACCAAGCTTCCCAAGCACGAGATCGGCCAGAGCGCAGTAAACGCGCTTCGCAAGTTCGGGGTTGACACCTCGAAGATCGTTCGCGGCGGCGACCGCGTGGGCATCTATTTCAACGAGAAGGGTGCTTCTCAGCGTCCCTCCAAGGTCATCTATGACCGCGCACATTCCGCGATCGCAGAGGCAGTTCCCTCCGATTTCGATTGGGATGCTATTTTCGAGGGCGTGGATTGGTTCCACTTCACCGGCATTACGCCCGCTCTGAACAAGAACGTTGCCGCTATCTGCCTTGACGCCTGCAAGAGCGCAAAGGCGCACGGCGCAAAGATCTCCTGCGACCTCAACTTCAGAAAGAAGCTTTGGTCCAGAGAAGAGGCAAACAAGACGATGAGCGAGCTTTGCAAGTACGTTGACGTTTGCATCTCCAACGAGGAGGATGCGCACGACGTATTCGGTATTGATGCTGAAAACACCGATATTGCAGGCGGTAAGCTGAACCACGAGGGCTATAAGTCCGTTGCCCGTCAGCTTGCTGAGAAGTTCGGCTTTGAGAAGGTTGCGATCACGCTTCGCTCCTCCATCAGTGCCAACGATAACGACTGGGCAGCTCTCCTCTACGACGGTAAGGAGTATTGCTTCTCCAAGTCCTATCATATGCACATCGTTGACCGCGTTGGCGGCGGCGACAGCTTTGGCGGCGGCTTGATCTACGCTTGCCTGAACGGATACTCCACGCAGGATGCCGTTGAGTTTGCAGTTGCTGCTTCTTGCCTCAAGCACTCCATCGAGGGTGACTTCAACATGGTAAGTGTGGATGAGGTAAAGGCGCTTGCGGGCGGTAATGGCACCGGCCGTATCCAGAGATAATTTCGGAACCTTTCGTCCTTTGACGGAAGCGTAAAATAAAGAAGGGAGTGTTCGGTCACTCCCTTCTTTTTTATAACGACAACAAGCCGTCCGATTGCTCGGACGGCTTGTTTTGCTATAGTTTTGCAAATTTTCATTTGCATTTTTGGATCTTTGCGATTGGTTAACGCATACCTGCAAGCGTCTTGGAAACCTTTACAGCGATCTCGCCGTTCTGGTTCAGCTGCTTCTGGATACGGTTATAATTTCGCATATACTCCTCGCAGGTCTGATAGCTTGCCTCAAAGGGCTTCGCCATGTCGCTCGTGCCCCACTTATCCCAAACTCTCTGCACGCGGGAGATCGCGTTGAACAGATTGTAGAAGTCCTTGGTGTAGCCCGTGCCGGAATTTACGTAGCCCTTGGCGATATTGCCGTAAACCGAGAGGTCAAGAACGGAGAGAACCTCTTCCTTCGTCTCTTCCTCAACCCCATAGTCAAGGTCGGTTGCTGCCTTGGTGGACCAGTTATACATATCCGTCCAGGTGTAGCTGCAGGGATAGGTGTCCTGGCCGCCCTCAACGTCGATCACACCGGTCTTGGAGTTATAGAATGCATCGGGAAGCATCTCAAAGACAACGGCAACGCGGAAGTTGGTCTTCAGCTCTCTCTTGATGCAAAGTCTTCTGACGGCATCGCGGGGACGCTCAAGCTGATCGGGATAGTTCTGGTGCGTACCGTATCTGAAGGTTGCATCAAATACCATATCCTCATCGCCTGCACCCGTGACGTAGAATCTGTCCGATCTGTCGGGGCTGACGAGGGTGAGACGCAGAATGCTGTAGTGAGCTTCACCGGTCTCGGGATCGCGGTCCGGCGTCTTATACTTCATGTAGCAGGTTCTGCCGTCCGCGGTGATGGTTGTCTGGATAGTTTGATCCGAGAAGTGCGCAAACCAATAGAAGGTCTCCATCTTGGAGGCGATGATCTCGTCCTGGATCACGACGGTCTGATAATCGTCCGTGGCCATGATGCCGCGCGCGGCAGAGCCAACCAGAGGCTTCTTGGTGCCGCCATCCAGCTCCGGATCCGACGAATAGATGTCCAGCATCTCGTAGATAGCGAACGCGCCGTGCTCGTCGCTATACTGTCTTTGCAGCGGTGAAACACCCTTTACGCGCTGACCGAACGGAAGAACGTCCTGACGCGAGGCAAGAACCACGCAGTTATTACCCTCTGCACCGTGGCGGTAGTAACGGAAACGGTTGGGAAGCGAACCGTTGCTGCCGTAGGAAGCACCGAAGAACGAGGTCAGGTTGTAGTTATCTGCACCAAGGTCCCAGATCCATGCCTTACCGTCATTCCAGTACATGAATGCACCTGCGTCAACGTCTGCGTGCGCAACTGCGTTCGTACCGCCGATCATGGAGCAGGTCATCGCGCCCTTTTCCCAGGAGGAAC
Source organism: Clostridia bacterium (assembly GCA_017938205.1). GTDB lineage: Bacteria > Bacillota > Clostridia > Oscillospirales > CAG-272 > UBA1740. The sequence continues at coordinate 17,322 of JAGBCA010000072.1, read as the reverse complement.
GCACGCTATATGCGCCGCAATAGGTCTTCAGACCCTCCATGTAGTAGGAAAGAGGAAGATCAATGGAATCAACGCCCGCATCTTTGGGATCGTAATTGAAAATATCGAAATCAGAAACGTTCTTCAAGCCGTTTTCAAGCTGATAAATACGGTGGTCAACGATGCCCTGGTCGCCGATGTACTTGCCGACCCACATAAAGTATCCGGTTTCCATACCGCTCTTGTCGGGCGCGCTTCCGCCGCCGCCCGCGTCGTTATAGGTCCAGATCATCGCGTCGGAGGACTCAACGTTTGCGGCGAAGTAACAGGTTCTGTCAAGGCCGTAGCCGTCCATGATACCGTAATCGGTGCCGGCCGCGCTATCATAAGCCATCGCCAGCGCGAATACGGCGTTGGTACCGTAGGACCAGTAGGAGGCGGACTCGTAATACGCGCCGTCGGGTGCATACTCGTCAAGACCGTTGACGAAGAACCAATACATCATGATGTCGAACAGCTCCATGGTCTCGGCACGGAACTCCTCGTATTCAAGCGTCATCATGCCGCCGAACGCCATACCCTTGGTACAAACGGCGTTCCAGTTATCCGTATTGGACTTCCACTCAAAGCCGCCCAGGCATCGAACGGACGGGTGATCGGTCATATCGCGGGCCATGGAAAGCCAGCCCTCGTGAACACCCTGGTCCATGATGATCTTGGCCAGGTGCTTACGATCGTAGGTGGTCACCTCGGGGAAGGACGGGGGCTCCAGAACGAGGCGGTTGTATGTTTTGTTTTCGATCTGCGTTGTAGTTTGTGCACGATCTACAGCCTCATAGGTAACCTCTCCGGTCTCTTCATTCACGTACTTGTGAACGATGGTGTTCTCGGTGGGAGCACGGAGGCCGAGTGCCTCGTATTGCTCGGTGGTGATATAGTAAAGCGGCGTGGATTCAGCACCGGGTTCAACGACTCTGTATACCTCGGTACGCTCGGTGGGACGGGCAATGCCCCTCTCAACGAGCTCATCCCAAGCAGGGCAGAGCCAGTCGTATGCGAGGGCAACGTTGGTCGTACCGTCGGCCGGGTTCAGGAAGTGCGTGGGACCCCAGTGCGGCCAGATATCGGTATCACCGATGATGGAGATATGGTCAAATACGATCTGTGCATAGCGGAGGTCGCGCGTGAGCTGGTATCCCCACGCGTAGCCCGAAAGGTTAGTGGTGTTCAGTGAGAAGCGTCCGCCCGCATCGTATCCGTCGTCATAATTACCGCCGTTTATAGTGTAGTTCATGTTAACGATGGAGCCGCGGTAGCTCTTTTTGCCGATGACGGTACTACCGGGGTTCATACCCAGGTAATTGCCCTCCTCGTCAAGGATGAACCAAGCCGATCCGGCAGCATACATCTTTTCGACCGCAGTGCCGGTAGTGCCCTTGGGGACCTCTACGCCCTCTTCCTCGATCCATTCGCCGTTGGCAAGAATGTATGCAGGGTCATTTCTGCTGATCTTAACCTTGCCACGCACCCATTCACACAGGGTCTCGTTATAGCCTTCGGGATCTGCGCCGCTGATGCCAAGCTCCTCCTTCTCTACAGCGGAGAGAGCCATCAGCTTATCATAGGCCGCCTGATCGTTGCAGAGCCAAACGGCACGCAGCGTATCCCAGCGATCCTGGTTTGCATAGATATAGGGGTGCTCAAAGCCGGTGTGCTCCTCCATATCCTTAACGAGCTGCTCACCGAAGCCCGCGCCCTTGTTCTCATAGTCGTAATCGAAGATAAACTTCTCCATGAGAGAGGCCATGTCCGTAAGGTTTTCCACACGGTTCCATACATTATCCTTACCACACAGGAAGATCAGACCCATATCGTCGTAGGTTACGTACAGAGGATTCTCTGCACCCTCCTGCGCGAAGAAGGTCTCCACGTTATCCATCGGGATCACGAGATACTTATACTCCACTCCGTCGATCTCGGAGGTGGCAAAGCCGGGAGCACCCGCAAGCTCAACGCGCTGACCGTTTACGGATGCGCTCGTGGAGCCAACGGTGATACAAACAGAGGTCGTGCCGCCCGTGGAGATCTCAACGGAATTTTCTCTCGTCTTATATTCATAGCCAAGATGTGCAAGAATGAGATCCAGGGGAACGTATACGACGCCGTCGATCTTCACGGGAGCGCCGTAAGGATCGCCGTTTTCGGTTTCATAAATGTTAAGCTTCGTGTGATTATACGTGCCGCGCACATCGTCAACGAGCTTGTCGGTCATGTAATAATTCACGCCCACCTTCATGGTCAGACCCTTTTTGATATAGTCGGTGGGAGCGAGGGTGGTCTCGCCGTAGATCTCGATCGTCTTTGCAAGGGTTTCCTTCACGAGCGAGCCCATGCCGTACAGAGAAAGATCCTCCTCCGCAATGGTCTTGCTTGCCGTGTTGTAGAACACGAGATCGTCCACACCGTACGCACGCACGGGGGCGGCTACGTCACGGCCCTCCATGCCGAAATGAACGGTCTGCAGGGAGATACCGCGCTGGCCCTCCTCAAGAGGCAATGCCTTGGAGGTGGAAAGGCCGCCGCCCTCAACGGTGAGTGTGCAGATACGGCTGCTCTCGCTCCAGTCCATCAGGAACTCAAACTTGATCCACTCGTCATTGGTAACGGTTCCGATCACGCTGCCGAGCGAGGTGATCTGATTTTTGTTGACAGAAAGAAGGTTATATTCCGCGCCGGGCTTCGTCTTTGCGGAAACGACCGTGCCGTAATCCTGATTGCTGTCCCCATGGAGCTTCAGCGAGAAGGAGAGCATGGTCTTACCCGTGGTGGGCAGATAGCCGTTCGGGATCGTCATCGTCAGCTTTCCGCCGCCCGTAGAATCACCCGTCTCGGTTACCTCAAGGTAATAGTTGTAGTTGTAATCATCATCATACTCGTGGTTGATGTAGGGGGTCAGGCCCGAGCCGCCCGTCATTCCGTTGGTGTAGTCCCATCCCTCGTTATACTTACGGTTGTAGAACATCTTTACCGAGCTATCCACCTCGGACGCGGCCGAGGCGAATATACTCAGAAAGGAGCACAGGGTTGCTACGATCAACAAGAAAGAGAGCAGTCTGTTGAATCTGTTTTTCATATTTTATTTATCTCCTTACTTTGATCAATCGTAAAACTTCTTGAAGAGTGCAACGATCGGCTGGTTTACGGAGAAGCTTGCACGAACCGCGCAAACGATATCCAGCACGACGTTCACCTCACCATTTATGACAGTAACGAAGGAGTTGTACTGGGAAAGTGCGATCGTATAGGTCTCAACGGCCTCCTGCATGGAGAACGTTACGGTATACGTGTTCTCGCCTGCCTTTTCGGTATAGGTCAAGGCACCCTTATAGGTCGTATCGGCAAGCTCGTATGCCGCCTTGGCCGCCAGCAGTGCAAGATAGGTATCCTTCATGGTCTTTGCCTTCTTCAGCGCGTATGCTGCATCAATAAACGCATCACCGCAAAGTGCCTTATACGTCAGAAGCTTTTCATAGGTGTGATAATACTCCACGGCAAGCTGCGCATCGGCAGTGGTGCTGTCCATGTAGTAGTACACGGCAGCCGCCTGCTCACGGAGGGAGAGAAGCTCCTCATAGTTCCCCGAGAAGCGCATCTGCATTACGATATTTACAAACTTCAGCGTGTTGGCCTGCAGAGTTTCGCCGTATTTGATCCATTCCTCTTCTCTGCCTGCCTCGGAGCCGAACTGTGCCTCCATGATCTCATACTGAGAATAGATACCCTTGATCGCATCGTGCGTACGGTCAATGGTTGCTTCGTTCTGCTCAAGATAGCTCTTGGTTGCAGTGTAGATACCGAGGCGAGTGATGTATGCGGTCTCGGTATTGAACTGATCGATCAGGGCCTGCAGGCTGGCTGCATGGTCCTTCTGCAGGGCATCGTAGAAGAGATCGTTCATCTTCTCGTAAACCGCGAGAGCCTCCTGCACGCCTGCATCCTTTGCATCGTAGTCTCCCTCAAGGAGAATGCTGCGAACAAGAACGATGTACTTATTCAGGTAAGCGTAATTCTTCATGGCCTCCTCGGGTGTTGCGGGGAAGCGGCCCATACAGTCAATGATAATTTCGTTGTTGTCACGGATCAGCTGATCGTCCAGCAGCTTGCTTTGCTCTGCGAAGAGCGCGATCGCTGCCGCGAACTCGGCAACGTCTGCCTTGACCGCTTCAAGATCAAAATATCCGAGCGAGGCATCCGTCTCCATCGACTTCATCATATCCTGTGCCTGCGCTCTGTAAACGGTACGGCTGTAAAGGTCTCTTGCCGCGACAAGCTTATTTACCATAGCGATATACTCGTTCGCTCTGCTGTAAACATCGATCTCTTTCACGATCGCATCTCTGTCCTTCAGGCACTGCTCGTAAGCCGCCGCATCCGTTGCATTCAGACGGGCGAGGTAGGATACGTTGGCCTCAATATAAGCGTTAAACTTATCGAGAAGGCCCTTTCTCGCGGTGAGATTGTCAATACCGGTCAGGCCCTTGAGCTCTTCGATCATGTCCTTGACCGTTTTAAAGCACTCCGCAATCATCGCGTTGTCGATCACGGTGTCTGCCTGCTCGGCAACCACAAGATAATCGTCCACCGCCTGCTTCAGCGCCGCGTACGTTACGCTGCCGCCATCCACGTAGCCTTCAGCCTTGGGATCAAAGAGGTAGGTCTTCTCGGTCGCGCCCTCCGGAATGCCCCAGTACAGGGTATGAAGAGCCATTGCCTCGTCGTAGCTCAGCTTGGCATCTGCTGCCGTGCCGGTCGCACCGTTGGAATCAATGTATTTCTTTGCGTAATTGGTGTAGTAAACGAATCTCTGTGCATCGCTCATCTCGCTGAAGAGATTGATGTTACGGGGCTGATCGCCAACGTAGATATGCAGGTTATCAACCGAGAAGGAGCCTGCATCCGCGCCGCCCTGGCTATGGCCGATACGAAGCGCCTCGTTGAAATTAAAGTCATCCGAAAGTGCGCAGGACCAACGGTTCGTTCCGTCGGCAGCAACGATCCTTTCATCGTTGATATAATAGGAGACCATCTTTTCCGCAGCGTTGTAAACGATCACGAAGTGCGTCCACTGGCCGGGAATGATATAGCCGCCCTCGCGGTTGGTAACGACCGATTTCGCGCCCGTACCGTTGGGCACCTGAAGCTGTCCGGCAGCGTTAATCGCTCCGATCCAGGGATAGATTCTCGAGCCCGTATTCAGACCGTTCGTACTGGAGTTGAAGGAAACGCCGCTGGCAGGCCATCTCGTGAAGGTCGTGAGATCCATCTCGAAGATGATGTTTGCCGTAGAGCTCGGAAGCGAGGCGCTCATATAGCCGTCACCGCCGCCCGTAATATATTCAAAGGTAGCGCAGGTCGCCGAGCCGTTCGCACCGCCGTATCTCTTATCCTGGTCGATGAATCTGTTGCTGGCAAGCTGAGCCGTCAGCGCGCTGTCCTCCATGTCATATGCGTTTATACCGGTGAGGTTGTAATCACTGAGCGGAACGAGCGCCTCTCTTGCATCCGTGATCGCCTTGCGCCAAGCGGCTACCTTGCCGGCAAGCACATCATACTCTGCATAGAAGAGAGCACTTGCGGAGGTGGTATCGGAGGGATCGGGACGCGTAATGGAGTTCTGACGCATGTATTCCTGCAGGTGCATCAGCTCGTAGACCTTATCAAAGTTATCCGCATCCACAACCGCGGCGAGAGCATCCAGATAAGGACGCGCGCCGGGAACGTTGGCGTTGCCCATCTTTACCTCGGCCTTGTTAAGATAAAGAAGATACGCGGCGTAATCCTCTGCAGCGGTATCGATCTCTTTCAGATGATCGTCCCTGAAAGTCTTCAATTCATTATAGAAGGCAACGGAAGCGGCTTCACCGTCCGCACCCTTTGCATATTCGATCTCAACCTTGCAGAGAATGGTGAGCATCTTGGAAACGATCAGCTCGTGGCGGAAGAGTGCAAGAGTCTGCGCATCCACGTATGAAAACGCAAGTCCGTCACTGCGCAGAAGAAGCGCATCCAGCTTTGCCTCTCTTTCAGCAAGGCCAACGGGATCCACGGTAGCAAGCTCCTCGGGAATCTGAATGAGGTTCTTTGCCGCCAGAAGCTCATCGGCGAGCGTCTGCATCAACCGCTCCTCCACCTTCTGGCAAGCCTGCTTGACCTTCGCGGTCACGGTCTTATCCTCGGTGGCTCTGAAATACAGTGCGGTATCCTTTGTGATGTAGTAGGTCTGCAGATTGTTATATGCAGCCACAGCATCGTCAAGCGAGATCTTATATTCGCCCGCCTCATCCTTCGCATCGCTGTACTGTGCGGTCGTGAGCCATTTGTTCAGAATGGTGGTGATCTCGATGCTCGCCTGCGAGGTCATGCTATTGTAAAGCGAAAGGAAGGCATCTCTGTACGCCGGTTCCGCATTCAGAACGCCTGCGTTAAGAGGCGCATACGCATCAATTGCCGCCTTATACAGCTTGTTTCTTGTGATAAACGCATCCTCCGCGGTATCCATCGTCTTCATAGCAACGTAAAAATCATAGATCTTTGCGTAAGCCGAAGCGACCGCAAGGTCATTTGCATACGTGACGGTAGCAGGGAAATAGCAGGTTGCGATCAAGCCGTCAAGCTCATCCACAACCGCACGGATCGCCGCTGCATCCTTCAGAGCGCCGGTGTAGCCCTCCGTAAATACGTCGGCAACATCCTTTTTATATCCGTCCGCAAGTGCGCACAGGCGGGAAAGCACAGAATCCTCATCCGCAATGTTCAGAAGCGCATTATAGCGCGCGGTGAAATCCTCGTAGCGTGCAAAGTTTTCGCCGTTCGGATTGTTGTCCAGAACGAGAGTCTCACGCAGTGCAACAAGGGTTTTAAGATGTGCGCCCTGCGCAAGAAGACCCTTCGTGCGCTCGATCTCATTGAGGTATACGTATACTCTCGCAAAGGCCGCGTACATCTTCGTGGGGCCCTTGGCGGTATCGTCATCCTTAAAATAGCATCCGCTGAAATACGAATCGATCTCGTCGGCAATCTCAATGCCGCGCGCAAAGGTCGTCTTGGAGAGGCAGGCCTCATCCGTCAAAGCACGGATCTCGCTGTAAAGCATCGGAGCGGTCACGGCGTAGAGCTCGTTAAACCACTCGTTCATCAGCGCGTAGTCCGCGCCTGCCGTTACGCTCGCATCCTCATCAAGATACGCGGTCTTATAGTTGAATATCCAAAGAAGAGCCGCGCCCTTATCCTTGGCAACCACGGTGTCCTCTGCGGCCTGCAGCTTTGCGATCGCCTCGCCGACCTTCATGCGCAGGTTCAGTGCGGCAAACGCTTCCGAGTCCGTATCAAAATATCCGCGGCCGTCTCCGGAAAGAGAAAGCAGCTGCGAAAGACCGCTATACAGCGCCGAAGCCTCGGCAGCAGAGGTCTCCTTGTCAAACAGTCGATCCATGGATTTTGCGGCCTCTGCCACGCTATCCTCCTTCAGCTGCTCCTGAGCGGCTCTGTAGCCGATCTGGAAGTCACGCCATTCCTGACTGTTTTTGATCGTGGCATAATTGCTGTTGATCAGCTGATCCAGCTCACGCATTTTCTGCGAGCGAACTGCAATATAGCCGTCCTCCTGCGCCGCCTGGTCCAGAAGGATCTGTGCCTCTGCGATGATCTCTGCAGGCGTATCCGCCGCAAGAGAAACCACGGTAGCACCGCAGATCAGCAGCACCAGGGCAAGCAGGGTTACAAGAAGTTTTTTGAAATTCTTCATGTTCTTCTCCTCATAAGTAGTTTTTTACTGTAACGATTATACCACTTTATTTTATATAATTGCAATGGCTTTGCACCAAATTCGTGCATTCTGACAATAATTTTCTATTTTTTACACAAAGGGATTTTTAGCTATACTGACATATCCTCGCGCCCTTCTTTTTGCAATGTGCACAAATGCCCTCCGCGCAGGGATAAGACAAAACGCAGCATTGTAGGGGGGGCGGCACCTCGATGTCACGACGCTTGGCACCCACTGTATCAAAGAAATCGCCAAAGGACAGTCGTGGGCGCCTATCCGTACAGCAAATGCACTTGCCACCATTTCGTCGCACAAGCAAAGCATTCAAAAATGCGAGCAGATCGGGGCGTAAGCAAAACAAAAAGCGCGTTCGCTTTTCGTGCAAACGCGCTTCAAGTCCTTTTTTATCTCGTTTTTGACAACAATTATTTGCAAAATATGCGCAATCAACGAATGCCGTAGTTTTCGATGATATAATCCATATCCTTATCGCCACGGCCGGAAAGGTTGATAAGAACCGATCCCTTGCCCATCGTTTTTGCAAGCTTGATGCCGTATGCAACGGCGTGTGCGCTCTCAATGGCGGGGATGATGCCCTCCAGGCGAGAAAGCGTGAAGAATGCATCGATGGTCTCCTCATCATTTACAACGTCGTATTTTACGCGGCCAAGGTCGCGAAGGAAGCAATGCTCGGGGCCGCTTGCGGGATAATCAAGGCCGCTTGCCACCGAGTAAACGGGAGCGGGCTCTCCGTTTTCGTCCTTGAGCATAATGGTGCTGAAGCCGTGCATAATGCCCTCCTCGCCGTACTTGAGGCTGGCTGCATGATCGCCAAGCTTCGGGCCTCTGCCAAGAGGCTCAATGCCGTAAATATCCACGGGATCGTTTAAGAAGCCTGCAAACATACCCATTGCGTTCGAGCCGCCGCCAACGCAGGCAACAACAGCATCGGGGAGCTCACCCGTCATGCCAACAAACTGCTCTCTCGCCTCAATGCCGACAACGCTCTGGAAATCTCTCACCATCGTGGGGAACGGATGCGGACCGAGAACCGAGCCGATACAGTAGATCGCATCCTTATACTCTCTGCAATACGCGGCAAACGCGGCATCCACCGCCTCCTTCAGGGTCTGCAGTCCCTCCGTGACCTCCACCACTCTTGCGCCGAGGATCTTCATTCTTGCAACGTTGGGCGCCTGCTTCTTGATGTCCACGGATCCCATATAAATATCGCATTCAAGACCGAAATACGCCGCCGCAGTCGCAAGCGCAACGCCGTGCTGACCTGCGCCCGTCTCGGCAATGACCTTCTTCTTGCCCATATACTTTGCAAGAAGTGCCTCGCCCATGCAGTGATTGAGCTTGTGTGCGCCCGTGTGGTTAAGATCCTCGCGCTTCACGTACAGCTGCACGCCCGTGCCGATGCTGTTGGAAAGACGCTCAAGATACGAAATGGGAGTGGGTCTGCCCTGGAACTCCTTGCGGATCTTGCGCAGCTCCGCAATGAACTTAGAGGACTTGCAGATCGTCTGATACGCGGCAGAGATCTCGTTCATGGCAACCTGCAGCTCGGGGGAAACATACGAGCCGCCGTACTTGCCGAAGTAGCCGTCCTTGTCGGGATAATTCTTAAAATAGGTGTCAAAATCAACGTTATTGAAATTCATTTTTCTTTCTCCTTGCATTCTGCATTTTTATTTGATCTGCGGATAAATTCCGCATTTTTTGTAAACATTTGTTTCCGTTTTTACGCAATTTTCGAGAAGCGCCATCGTCTTCCCTCTCGCTTATTCATCGCTTCTCTCCTTTCGCAAAAAAATAAAAATCCCCGAGCAAGATCTGCTCGGGGCGATTAACAAAAATCACGGTGCCACCCGATTTCGAGTTTCAAAAACTCCTCGTTGCGAACGCATCATTCGCTGTCACGGATAACGGTGTGTGCCGTCAAAGCCTACTCGCATATCTTTCGGTTTGCCCTCGAAAGCCCATTCGCCCAACCATTCCCTGCCGCAATTTCACCGCCTGCGGCTCTCTTTGAGGTTCAAAGAAGGGGTACTCCTCTTTCTCTTTGGTTTGATGGAATCATTGTAGCACACTTTTACGTGCTTGTCAAGTGTTTTTTTGCAAAATACGGAAAGAGGGGGTACTTTACTTCCCCGCCTTGAAATCCTCCACGACGGCAGAAATGCGTCCGTAATCGTTGGTGAGAATGGTATCAATGCCCATTTCGAGGTATTTTCTCGTTTCCTCGGCCTCGTCCGCGTAAAAGACGTTGCATTTGATACCGTGCGCGTGCGCCTTGTCGATCATCTCCCTATTAAAGTAAGGCTTGAAGAGCTGTACCTTCTTTGCGCCGAGCGCGATCGCGCGATCCACGATGGCGTACGGGCGGTTAAAATCATGCCCCACGCAAACGGCAATATCCGGCGCATATTCCATCACCCGTGCAAGAATACGGTCACTCGTGGTCATAAAGTACACGCATTTTTCGCAGTCGTACTTGCGGATCAGAGAAACGATCCTTTCGATCATCGGATCGGCGGCCTCTGCATCCCAGATCTTGACGTGGATATTCATAATAACGAGCGAGGAAAGCTTTTTCAGAATGTCCTCAAAGCGCAGAATGCGAAGCCCCTCGTAAGCGGCACCGTGCTTTTTACCGAAATCGAAGGCAAGAAGCTCCTCGTAGGTATGATCCCATACGTTTCCAACGCCGTCCGATGTACGCTCCAGGGAGCTATCGTGAATGGAAACGAGCTCTCCGTCCTTGGTTGCCCAAAGATCGAACTCGATCTCCTCCGCGCCCATAGCGATCGCCGCGCCAAAGGCGGGCATACTGTTTTCGGGGGCAACGGTATTAAAGCCGCGGTGCGCGCATACGCGCGGATAGGGCGTCAGCGCCTCGCCTGCCGAAACGGCACTGCCCGCAGGGCGGTATTGCCAGGGTGCTCTGCCGATCTCGATATATTCGTGATGCGCGGCAGGTGCGCGGCCGAAGCCCGCAGGCTTATAGTATTTATCCTTCGGATCAAAGTCCACCGTGGAAAGACCGAAGCGCCCCTGCATATTGCAAAGCACCTCCCCCTTCGGGGAAACCACCATGGATGCGCCGCAGATCTTCGCATCCTCGGCAAAGCTCACCGAGGCACGCACCACGTAGGCGTTCGTATTATAAGCGAGGAATCGGCACATGATCTCGGTCGCCTCATGCGTATCGCTTCTCTGCAAAGAGCAGCCGATGATAATATCGGGCTTTTGCCTTGCCAGAACGGGAAAAGCCTCGTAAAAATAGAAATCGTAGCAGGTGAGGAACGCAAAGCGCAGCCCCTCCAGCTCCAAGATATACGGCGGCTCGTAACGCTCCGTATAGTCCGAGGCAATGCCGATCGCGCGCTCCAGCGGCGGAATATGCCGCTTAAAATACTGACCGACGAGCACGCCCTCGCGGTTATAGGCATAGGTCGTGTTGCGGTATTCGCCCTCCACAAGGCAGAGCGCGTTGACGAAAAGGATCGCGCCGAGGCGCTTTGCGGTCTCCTCGCATTTTTTCAGCAAGGGAGCAATATATTTTTCATGCAAAGCAAGCGTATCCTCACGCGTGCTCGTCACGCAGGGAACGTCGCTGTATTCGGGAAGCACCACGAGATCCATCGGCTTTTCGAGCGCATCAAGGCACTTCATCTTATACTCAAACAGCTCGTCAGCCGCGCAAAGATCGTGGCTGTAAGGCGGTTGAATGACCGAAACCTTCATATTATTTCTCCTTAGAATCAAGTCCAAGCTCATCGGGAAAATATGCGCGTGTGAAAGCGGTTTTGCCCTCAAAATCCACAACGGCAAAGCGAACGTATCTGCATTTTTCATCCGGCGTGTACTGAAACTCCGTCACGGGTGCATCCGGCGTACCGATCTTGCGGCTTGCGCGGCGGAAGCCCGTAAACACGCGGATCTCTCTTGCCCCCGGCACCTCAATATGCACAGCGCCATCCTCTGCATAGAGCGCAGTGATCCTTGGACCGTCCGATGCGTAATAGCGGCCCGCAAAAAGCGCCTCCATCACGCTCTCATAGGTCAGCTCGGGCGAAAGAATATAGTTGAAGCCGCCGAAGGCATCCTTTTCCACCGTGTGATTATCGTCGTTTGCGGAGCAGAAAACGCGTTTTCCGCCCATCAGCATATCGTCAAACACTGTCTCGTTGACCTCGGGATAACCCACCTCCCGGCAGGCATAGTTCATGATCTCCATCGCGTGCATACCGTCATAGCTCATATATTCGGGATAACGCTCCACCGACCAGCAGGGATGGTTGTAGGTCACGAAAAATCCGGCATCGCGGCAGGTCTTCATCATCTCGGAAACCCCTTCGCCGGTGTAAACGCGCTCATAGTCCGGAAGGCTCTCGTCGTATTTGACGAGCTTTCTGGACTCCACTGCGCCGCGAATACAGTACTTCGTTCTGTGAAAGAGCGGCTGAAGAACGGTATTCTTATCCCCCGCGATCGCACAAAAATGACAGGTGCGCCCGCTTCCGTCATCGGGATCGATGTTGTATTCCAGGCCGTTCAGCACCAAAAAATCATCCTCGGTCAGATCGTTGTGCGGAAGAAACACGTTATGGTCCGTGATCGCAAGCACACTGTAGCCTTGCGCCTTGTAGGCATCCTTCATTTCCTCGGGGGTGATCCTGCCGTCCGAGAGCGTGGAATGCGAATGGAGATTTGCCTTGTACTGATTAAGATCTTTCGAAAGAAGTTCGATTTTCATAATTTTTCCTTTATGCCTTAGGCAAGATGATTCCGAGCTCGTCAAAGAAATATGCGTTGCTGTACGCCTTGTTGCCCTCAAAATCGGTGACCGTTACACGGAAGTATTTGCACCGATCGTCGGGAAGCGCAAATTCCGCATGCGTAATGGGATTTTCTTTCGTTCCCATCACGCGGTAGCCCTTGCGGAAGCCCGTGAATACGCGGATCTCCTTGCAAGCAGGTGTTTCAATATGGATCTTCCCATCCTCAATATAGATCGCGGAAATTTCCGCGCCCGTCGAAGCGTAAAATCTTCCCGCAAACAGCGCCTCCATCACGCTTTTATAGGTCAACTCCTTTGCGCCGATGCGCGTATATCCGTTGAAATCGTCATGGCTCATATTATGGTTATCATCCGCGGCAACGCAAAAGATGCGCTTTCCGCCCGTGAGCATATCGTCATACACCTGCTCGTTATATTCGGGATACCCGCCGCGAACACTGCCATAGTTCACGATCTCCATCGCGTGCATCTCGTTGTATCCCATATAGTCCGGATAATGCTCGAGCGACCAGGACGGATGATTGTAGATCACGAAAAAGCCGAGATCCTTGCAGATCTTCATCATTTTATTGATGCATTCGTGGCTGTATTCGCGCTCAAAATCAGGGAGGCTTTCGTCAAATTTCACGAGCTTTTTCGCCTCAACACCGCCTGCCCAAACGTACGCCGTGCGGTGATACATCGGCTGCAAAACCGTTTCGGGCGAGGGCGCGATCGCGTTAAAATGGCAATGTCTGTCCGATTTTCCCCAATCCACGCACTCGTATTCAAGGCCGTTCAGCATCAGAAAATCCTCGTCGGTCAGGTCATTATGCGGAATAAAAATAGAGTGATCCGTAACCGCAAGAATATCATACCCGTGCTTCTTATAAGCCGCCTTCATTTCGTCGGGCCAGCTGCCGCCGTCCGAATGGCGGGAATGCGAATGGAGATTGGCCTTGTAGTAGTTCAGATCCTTTGGCAAAAGTTCAATCTTCATATTTTTTCTCCTTTAAAGCAGAAAGTTCTATATGTATAAGGTAGTATAGCACACCCAAAAATCGAAGTCAAGAAAACAACTTGATTTTTTCATTTTTTTATGATATGATAGAATAAAAAGCGAAAGGAGAAGTGCTGTGCATCTTTTGGAATCCGGCGAAATGTATATCGAAACCATCTACGTGCTCACGAAGAAGGGTGCGCCGCCCCGCGCCATTGACGTAGGCGAATATATGGGCTTCTCCAAGCCCAGCGTCAGCCGTGCGCTCGGCATCCTCAAGAAAAACGGTTACGTGACCGTTGGAGAGGACGGCGCGATCACGCTGACCGAGGCGGGCTTCTCCCTCGCAGAAAAGATCTATGAGCGGCACACCATCCTCACCGCCTTTCTCGAAAAGCTCGGCGTCAGCACCGAGGTCGCGGAATCGGATGCCTGCAAGATCGAGCATCATATCAGCGATGATACGCTCGCGGCAATCAAAAAATGGCTTTGAGTTTCCAACAAAAAACCGATGCAAATCAGATTTGCATCGGTTTTTTGTTATCTATTGTTTACATTATGCCATAATTCCAAAGAAAAGCACGTCGCCTTCCCTCTCCATCGGCTTGCCCTCGTTGTCGATCGGAGTGAAGAATTTCACACTCTTTACGGCAACGTCTTGGCGGCGGTTTTTGAGTGTGCAAGCATACACGGTGCGCACGCCGTTTTCCGTCACCACGGGATAGGCATCCGCCGTTGCGGTAATGCCCTTAAACCACGCATCCTTAAAGCCGCAGATCGCCGCAGGCTGGATCAGCTCGCCCTTCTTTTGATTGCCGCTCTCATCCTCCGCGCTCTTCACGGGGAATTTTTGCGGCAGGGGCGCAAAGTCGCATTTGACATCGCCGATATGATAACCGTACTCCACGGGATAGGAGTACACGAGCCCATCCTCATAGGTAACGCTGTAATAGCCGAGCAAAAGCGGCGTTTTATCGTGGAAATACCAGGTCTGCTCACGCGCAGGGGGTGTTCCCTCTCCGAAATCCACCGCATGGAGCACCGTGATGTCCCCCACTTCCTTTCCAACGGAAACGGTCACGTCCTTGGCAATGCCCGAAAGCAGGCCGCCCTCAAAGCGTCTGCGCAGGGCCTCGGAAGCCGCCGAGCCCTCAAGTGCGCCAAAAGCAAACGTATCACCATGCGAGGAGAAAAAGCCCTTGCCGAGATACTCGGCCGCCTTGCCGCCGTGCAGGAAAGCACGCACTTCGGGCATAAGATCGTTGGTTTTCAAGGCGTATGCGGCGCGTTTATGATCGTCGTAATCCTGCTCCCAAAGAACGGCGGAGGAGAAAACGAAAACATAGAACCAGCCGTTGCGCGAAAGCTCGTTGAAGTCCGTCACGCACCAGGTGGAAACCTCCGCACCGAGGAAGCCCTTGTTTTTCACAAGCGTCTGCCAATGCGTGATGCTTTGGCCGTGGAAGTTGCCGTAAAGGAAGGAAATGCCGCGCTCGGAAAACTCCGAGGTGGAATAAATGCTCTGCCCCCATTGCCAATCGAGCATCGTGATGTCCGTGGGGATCATGTCAATAGCCTCGTGCGTTGCGGGCATCTCCCAGGTACGGCCGAAGCGGCCGCCGCGCAGGATCTTGCCGCCGGCACGGTTGCCGTAGGCATTGATATAGTTCTGCAGGCTCTCACCCCACATAAACATCTTCACGCCCATCTTTTCCCAAATGTCATGCAAGCGGTTCAGGTCATGCGCCACAAGCTCCGCACCGCTCTTGCCCTTACAGCGCGGGCATTTTCCGAGAATACGGATCTCATCGTGGCCGATGGAAACCTTCGTGAAACCGAGAAGCTCGTGCAGCTCCCTTGCAATGTCCTCGTAAAGGCGGTAGCTTGCCTCGTTCATCGGGCACCAGGTGTCCGGATAAGGCTCAAAGGTCTGCTCCGCGATCTCGGGGTGCGAAAGCGTGAGATAATACGCGTGCGAAAGCGCCTGGATCTCGGGGATCACCTCCATGCCGAGGAAGCGGATACGGTCCACGATCTTTTTCAGCTCCGCCTTCGTCAGACAGCCGCCGCCCGCAAGCTCCACGTGCGTGGAATCCTTCCAATGCGCCTCGGAGGCCTGCAAGCCCTGCGGACCGCCGTAATAATCTCTTGCCTCACGGCAAAAGCGCTTCCAGGTCTTATTGATCTCGGGATGGCTCTCGTATTCCACGCCGCCGCCGATCTCCAAAAATACGGTGTTGTATTTCAGTCTTGCAAGCAGATCCAGAACACGGAAAAACTCATCCTCGATCACATCGCTTGGCGGCAGATACATATGCACACCGCGGATCTTGCAAAGCGGCGCATCGTACAGCCTGATCGCGGGAATATATCCTTGCGCTGCAATCTGCGAAAGGCTACCGCCCGCATAGCAAAAGCCCGCAAGGCTCCTTGCACGCACGGTAACTGCGCCGTCCGCCGCCTCGATGGCATAGCCCTCTTCGTTTTCAACCGTTTCATCAAAAACAAGGCGCACATTGCCATCCTTATCGGCAGAAAGGCCGCTCCCCTCTGCCGCGTGCAGAAAGGTTTTCAAAGCAAATTCTGCCTCTGCCTCTGCGAAAACGCCCGAAAGGCGCACCGAGCCGCCCAAAGCCTCCACCTTCAGGGGCAGAGGAAAAATCGTATCGCGAATGCTCATAAAATTGCTACCTCCTATCGCGCGGCAGATCCTGCGCACGCAATGCTTTATGCTTTGAGTATACCAATTTTTTTCCCGCCCGTCAAGGTTTTTTTCCAAATTGCAAAAGACTAAGCAAAATAATACAATAATCGCAATTTTTTTATATTCGCTTTTCGGCGTGATACTTGAAAAACGAAAAAAAGCGTAGTATAATGTAGTATGGTAAAAACAAAAAACGCCTGCTTGCAGGCACAAAAGGAGTGTTCTTATGTTTATGAAGCAAAACGCCGCCATCCGCCGCGATGCAAGGCTTCGCATCGGGCCGAAGGTGTTCGGCGAGCCTTGGATCTCGCTGGTTCTCGTTTTCTTGGTGGAGGCCATTCTCTCCGCAGGCGTGTATGCGCTGTTCGGTGATACGGAGGGAGAGTCCTTTCTTCTCAGCACGCTGATTAACGGCATTCTCGCCTTCGGCATTGCCACGCTGATGCTGCGCTTCGTGCGCACGGGCGAGGTGCGCCTTTCGGATCTCTTCGCCGCCTTTGGCAAGCGCTTCGTGAATCTCTTTCTTCTCGGCCTCGTAAAGGCACTGTATATCCTGCTCTGGTCGCTGCTCTTCATCATTCCCGGTATCG
This sequence comes from Clostridia bacterium, assembly GCA_017938205.1. GTDB lineage: Bacteria > Bacillota > Clostridia > Oscillospirales > CAG-272 > UBA1740. Next base: position 435 of record JAGBCA010000072.1, on the reverse strand, counting down.
TGCGCGCCTATGCCTACGCCTTCGCAGAGCATATCGCGGCAGACAATCCCGAATGGGAGTGGAAGCTTTGTCTGAAGCAAAGCAAGCAGCTCACAAACGGCTATAAGGCGCAGCTTTTCGCGCTGGATCTCGGCTTTATCGGCTGGTACATCGTTGGACTTCTCTGCCTCGGCGTTGGTTTTCTTTGGGTGATCCCCTACCATATCAGCGCACGCACCTGCTTCTACGAAGCCCTCCTTGAAAAGGAACGGCTGATCGAGGAAGCAAAGGAAACGCTCCGCAAGGCCGCCGCTGAAAAGGCCGCCAAGGAAGCCGCCGAGCGCGCCGAAGCCGAAAAAGCCGCGGAGGAAAATGCCGCGCCCGACGATCCGCAAACCACCGCAGAAGCAACCGAAGAATAAAAAACAACTGCGCCGAACATCCAATTCGGCGCAG
>JAGBCA010000071.1 GCA_017938205.1 Clostridia bacterium | reverse complement strand
TCTGCCTTCCTCTCGTCCCTTATCCTTCGTGTAGGCATCAAGATCGGGACGGAAGGGGCAATAGGTTGCCGTCACGGCGCGGCCGATCAGCTTTCTGCCGTCGGTATGTAGGGTCTGCAGCCTTCCTTCAAACTGGCTCTCATAGCCCTTGACGAAAATGGGCTTCCAAACCTCCTCCAAGGTCAGCGTGCGCAGCGCCTTTAAATATTTTTCATCCACCTTCGGGCGGCCGTCGGGAAGTCTTTCGCCCTTCCACATCGGAGTGAGCGCAATGATTTCGTCTCTGTCATTAAAATGCATGATCGATTTTCCTTTCTTTTTTCACGAAACCAAGATGAGATAGGTTGCGTTCGGTGTCAGCTCCAGCCGGATCGCATTTTCTTTCGTATAAACGAAGGTGTCGCAGGGCTTGATCTTTCCTTCCTCGCGAAGAAGACGGATGTCCTCCTGTGAGAGGGGATCCTGCATACCGCGCCTTTGATAGAGGCGGTAGGGATTCGTGTGGGTTTTATCGATGCAGAAGATGCGCACCGTTTTACCCATTGCATCCTCGGGAAGCACGAGCACCTCCGAGCGATCGGTCAGATCTTCCTCAAAATGCTCCGAGGAGTAAGAGAGAAGCACGGCGTATCCCTGCTCGTTTTTGGAGGGAATAACGAAAATATTTTCGTCCTCCGCGGAAGAGGCCAAAAGCTCTCTTCCGAGCTTGGAGGCTAAAATATAGCAGTTATAGATCGGCTTTGCAATGAAATTCAGTGTGAAGAAATTGCGAAAGCCCGTGAAATCCTCGGTCATCTCATGCTGGCCCGAAAGGCAGATGCAGAACATATCGAGCCTGAAATCCGAGAAAGCAAATTGATGGATCAGCTTTGCAAAATAGGCGGAGAACATTTCGGTTTCTCTCGCAATCAGCTGCGGGCATTCCTCAATATTGAAAAATCCCGCGCTTGCCATGCCCCATTCGTCCACAAGCAGGGGAATATGGCCAAAGCCGTGCGCCGAAACGGTATCCACGTAGCGTTGATGCTTTTTCAGGTTGTTTTGCACGGTGAAGGGAACGCTTCCGTCATTGAGCCAGGCGGGTGCGGTGCCGTAGTTATGCACGGAGATAAAGTCAAGCTTCAGATCCTTTTGCCTAACGAAGTCCAAAAATCCGCCGAGGAAATTCAGAAAAGCCGCCAAGGCGGGGCCGCCGATCTTGATCTCATCCGACACTCTGCGAATGCCCCTTTCAAAGGATTCGTACAGCTTGCAATAGAGTGGCAGACGGTATTTTTCTGCATTTTCCTCGCTGTTCGGGTATTGCGAAAGGAAAAACTGTGCAATGTCCGCCTCGTTGAAGCATTGCATCCGCCAATTTTTCACGCGATCGATGCCGTAACGCTCCACGATGTGCTTCGTGTATACGTAGCAGATCTCTTCCCAAACCGCAAAATCCTTCGGGGGCGCGCTGTTCCACATTTTTCCCTTATAGCGCGTTTTGTTTTTGGAAACGCTGGTTTTGTTTTGCGTGCCCGCGGCAATGCAATCGGGCATTCCGCCGTATGCCAAAAGCAGGTTAAAGCCCTTTTCTACCAGATAATCCAGCCGCAGATCGCTCAGGCGGAAATCATAGCAGATCTCTCCGTCCTCTCCGAGATACACGATATCCTCAAACATCGTGTAAACGCGAACGGTGTCAATTGCCTTGTCTGCCGAAATGCGATCCAAGATCCGCTTGCCCCAGGGGTCCTCCACTGCATCGGTGGGATGAAAGAGGCATTGTCCCCAAAAGTTTTTGCGCTCTTTAATGACGGTGCTTTCAATTCTTATCATGATCCTTTTCCGTGGCCTCCAAAAGTCCCTTTAAATATCCGATGGCAAAAAGCCTTCCCATGGCATCGTAGCCGGGCAGGGTAGATGCCTCACCCGCCATCGTCGGCACGTGATCCACGCGGATCGGCACGCTCACGCCGTTTTCCTTATAAACGCGCAAAAGATGCGCCATGTCAAGCTCGCCGTTGTCGTGGAAGGTCTCGCGGAAGGAAAGCCTTGTGCCCTTCGTGTTGCGAAAATGAACGAGATATATTTTTTTGGCAAATTCGCGAATGGTATCGTCAAGATCCTCGCCCATGATATAGTAATTTGCCTGGCACATCGTGATGCCGAGGCTGTCACTTTTTATGATGCCGTTCACGGCACGGCGGATGGCATCGCGGCTGATCATAATGCGGCAAACGTCGCCGAGCCTTGGCAGGGGCGGATCGTCGGGGTGCAAGGCGAGCCTTATACCGTATCGCTCCGCGTAGGGAATGACAGCCTTAACGAAATATTCGTAGTTTTTCCAAAGCGCATCCTCGGAGATCGCCGCATTGACGGGCGAAAGATCCGCCATGTCAAAGCCCGTCACCCTTGCGCCGCCGCGCTCCGGATAATCCGATCGGGTGCGAAGCCAGCCGATGTGCGCCATCCAGTTAAAGCAGATCGTTTCAATGCCGAGGCTCTGCATGATCGGGAACATCCCGATCACCTTTTCTATCGATGCATCTCTTTGCGCATCTCCCGCCTTGATATGATCGTGCAGTGCATTGGGCATCGGCTCGATCACCAAGGGGGTGATGCCGAGATCCGTAAATCTCTTGTGCACGCTTTCCCAGTGGCTCTTATCCGTGATATCAAAATCCTCGCTCTCCGGCAAGCGGATCACGCCGTGGCGAACGCCGCATTGCAAGGCAAAATCCCAGGTTGCGTCGCGCTCGCTTCTGAAATAATCGGTGAGTATCATATCAAACGCCTCCGAGTGTCAGGAATCCGCCGTCCACGGGAATCGTCGTTCCGGTCACGAATGCGGAGGCCTCGCTGTCAAGAAGCCATTTGACACAGCCGATCAGGTCTGCCGCCTCGCCGAATCGTCCCATCGGCGTGTGCGAGATCACCTGCTCGCCGCGCGCAGTCAGCCCCTCCTCCACGGTGCCGAGATAATGCTTGCTTCTCTCGTTGACCATGAAGCCGGGCGCGATCGCGTTGATGCGAATTTTTGCGGGCGCATAGTATGCCGCAAAGGACTGCGTGAGATTGACAACGGCGGCCTTGCTCATTGCGTAAGCAAAGCATCTTGTCAGCGGGCAATAGGAATTCATGGAGGCGAAGTTGATCACGCTTCCGCCGCCCTTCTTTATCATTTGCTTTGCAAGCTCCATCGTGGGGATCACGGTGCCCATCGTGTTGATCTTGAGAACCGCCTCAAAGGCATCCATATCCACGTTATAAAGTCCCATCTGTCCCTCGGGGAGCTCACCCGTCAGCTCGCGCGGATCGTGCTTTGTGATGGTGGGCATGGCGCGGCGATCGTTTCCGCCTGCACCGTTGATAAGAAAATCACAGCCGCCCGCCTCTTCGGTCAGCACCGCAAGTGCTTTGGCGGCAGCCTTGTCCGTTACGTCGCAGGGAAAAACGGTGGCCTTGCCGCCGCATGCGCGGATCCTTTCGGCCACTTTCAGGAGCTTTTCCGCGGTTCTGCCAACCAAGAAGACGTGCGCGCCCTCCTCGGCAAGCCGTACCGAAATCTCCGAGCAGAGCGTGCCGCCCGCGCCCGTAACCACCGCGATTTTGTTTTCAAATTTCTTCATATCCGTTTACCGCCTTTACTGAATTCGTTTTTTTGCATTTTCGTAGCATATACCGCGTAGGATATCCGCCAGCATTTCATAGGAAAGTCCCCATTCGTCCCGCTCGTTTTTCTCATCCAGATACGAGCAGAGGATCCTTCGGAAATAATCGTGCCGCACAAAGGAGAGAATACTGCGCGAATCCGTGGTCATGCCGATGAAACGGGAAAGCACACCGTAGCTTGCCGTGCAGTCCAGCGCGTGGCGGATTCCCATCGCGTGATCGCACCACCACCAGGCCGCTCCGAGCTGAACGCAGGGAAAGGAGCCCTGAAGCACGGAGATCGGCGCAAAATCCGATTGGTTCAGCGGGAAGAGAACCGTGGAGGGCAGGCCTTCTTTCTCCTCCACTCTGCCGAGCATATCCGCAAGCGCGGAAATATTGAGATCGCCTCCCACGGCGGCATAGCCGCCCGCAGGCCCTGCGATGCGTGCAAGCCTCGGACTTGTCTTGCGTTTGGCATCCATATGTAAAAGCAGTGTCCATCCGCGCTTGGCATATTCGCCGCCAAGGCGTATCAGGATCTCCATTTGCTCCTCGGATGCCCCGTCAAAAAATCCGGCATCCAATGCGTGATCGGCGAAGCGGCAGCCCTTTTGGTCAAAGGCATCGAGTATTTTTGCTATGGCTGCAATATAAGAATCCGTATCCGTGATCGGAATGCCCGATCGTTCGGAAATCGTGTGCCTTAATTCCTCGGTCGGAGAAAGGAGCGCATCGGCGCGCAGTGAGGGGGCGAGATCACCGCCAAAATCCGTAAGCTCATCCGTCAGGGCGGCAACAGGGAATTGCTTTTCTATCGAAAAACGGGAAAGAATGCCCCGTGCGGAAAATTCGGGAGATCGAAGCATCTCCAAGGCTTTGTCGAAAATGTAATCCGCATTTTCCTTAGAGGGTGTCTGTTCGATTCCGAAGATGCGAAAAAGCTCCATTCTCGACCAATCGTAAACGGGTGTGCCCGCAAGATAGGGAAAAGCTTCGCAGTATTTTCTCAGCTTCTCGCGCGGGGAGGCCTGCCCCGTGATAAAATGCTCGTCGATCCCCATGATTCGCATCAGCCGATGTTTGTAGGGATCGCTTGCAAGCCAAAGCTCGCAAAGATCCTCGTATTTTTTATCCTTTTTGATGTCGGAAACCGAAAGATGATTGTGGTAGTCAATGATCGGCAGATCTCTTGCCGCCTCGCGGTAGAGTGCCGCGGCATTCTCGCTTTTCAGAAGAAAGTTTTCTTTCATTGATGCATCTCCCTATGCTTCTCATTGTATTCAGTATAGCATATCCTCCCCTTGCACGGCAATGCCCGATGTGATAAATTTTAACACAATTCGATCATTTTTATTGACAAGCCGCACGCATCGTGCTATTATGGTTGTGAGGTGATGCAGATGAAAAAGGAATTTCATCCCGGAAAGCCGCCATGCACCGTGGAAAATATAGATATCGTCAGTGTAATAAGAAACAAGGATTACCGCCATTCGTATAAAAACGGGCGCGGAAAGCATGGCTTCGTGTATGTTTTGCACGGCCGTATGCGGGATGACTTCATCGGGGAGAGGGAAAAGGAGATTGAACTGAGTGCGGGAGATCTTGTGTTTATTCCCAAGGGCTGCGCCTATTTCGGAAATTATCTGGAGGACGGAACGGAGATACGAATTATCCAATTCGATCTCGCCTCCGGAACGCTTCCGCCCTATCTTTCCGAGCCGACGAAAATCGAGCTTCCGGATGCGGGCGAATGCATGGGTGCTTTTTTTGATACTGCACCGACGTCTGAGCAGAGTGCATTTTACTATCTTGCATGTATATACGATCTGCTGAGAAGGCTCGATGCTTTGTATTCTCGCCTTCCCGCGAAGTATGCAAGGATCAAAAGGGCACTCACTTATATAGCGGAGCATCCGCAGGAAAATCTGAGCGTTTCCTATTATGCAAGGCTTTCCAACATGAGTGAGGTTGGGTTTCGCCGCTTGTTTCGTGAATATACGGGAAAAAGCCCGATCGATTATCGCAATGCCTTGCGCCTCGAAAGCGCGCGCGTAAGATTGCAAAGCGGGGAATACAACGTCTCCGAAGCGGCAGAAAGTGTGGGCTTTTCCAATCTTTCCTTTTTTATAAGGCTGTATAAAAAGCAATACGGTCACACGCCTAAAAAAGAATAAAAGAATGCCTTCGGCCGCGCCGAAGGCATTCTTTTATATAAAGCGTTAAAAATCAGAAGAGTCCGGTGATCTCGCCGTTTTCGTCAATGTCGATCTTCTCGGCGGCGGGCAGCTTGGGAAGTCCGGGCATCGTCATAATATCGCCCGTCAGCACAACAACGAAGCCTGCACCGGCACTCACACGAACGTTCTTCACGGTGATATTAAAGCCCTCGGGCGCGCCAAGCTTGGTCGCATCGTCGGAGAAGCTGTACTGCGTTTTCGCCATACATACGGGGAAGGAGCCGAAGCCAAGCTCCGCAAAGCGCGCCAGCTGCTTTTTAACGGCGGGAACGAAGGTAACGCCGCAGCCGCGGTACACCTTTTTCACAACGGCGGTGATCTTCTCTTCAAGCGAAAGGCCGCTTTCGTAGGAGAAGGTGAAGTTCGCCTTTTCCTCCTCACAGAGGCGAACGACCTCGCGGGCAAGCTCCTCGCCGCCCTTGCCGCCCTCGGCCCATACGTTGGAGAGTGCCACGTTTACGCCGAGCTTCTTGCACTCCGCGATAATGGTCTCGATCTCCTTGTCGGTATCGGTGGGGAAGCGGTTCACGGCAACCACGCAGGGAAGACCGAATACGTTCTTCACGTTGTCAATGTGGCGAAGAAGGTTCGGCAGACCCTTGCAGAGCGCCTCCACGTTCTCACTGCCAAGCTCGGTCTTTGCAAGACCGCCGTGCATCTTCAGCGCGCGTACCGTGGCAACCAGAACAACGGCCTTAGGCGAAAGCCCTGCCATACGGCATTTGATGTCAAAGAATTTCTCAGCACCGAGATCTGCGCCGAAGCCTGCCTCGGTGATGGCATAATCGCCCATCTTCAGAGCCATCTTCGTTGCGATCACGGAGTTGCAGCCGTGCGCAATATTGGCAAAGGGACCGCCGTGCACGAATGCGGGCGTGCCCTCCAGGGTCTGCACGAGGTTGGGCTTGATCGCATCCTTAAGGAGTGCGGCCATCGCGCCCTGCGCCTTGAGCTGACCTGCGGTCACGGGCTGATCGTCATAGGTGTAAGCAACGATGATCTTCGAAAGTCTTTCCTTCAAGTCGGAAAGAGAGGTGGAAAGGCAGAGGATCGCCATGATCTCGGAGGCAACCGTGATGTCAAAGCCGTCCTCACGGGGAACGCCGTTCACCTTGCCGCCAAGACCGTCCACAACGTTACGAAGCTGACGGTCATTCATATCCACACAACGCTTCCAAACGATGCGGCGGGTGTCAATGCCAAGAGCATTGCCCTGGTGGATGTGGTTATCGAGCATAGCGGCAAGCAGGTTGTTTGCCGCGCCGATGGCGTGGAAGTCACCCGTGAAGTGGAGGTTGATGTCCTCCATGGGAACGACCTGTGCGTAGCCGCCGCCGGCCGCACCGCCCTTGATACCGAAAACGGGACCGAGGGAGGGCTCGCGCAGAGCCACAACGGCATCCTTACCGATGCGGCGGAGTCCGTCTGCAAGACCGATGGTGGTCGTGGTCTTACCCTCGCCTGCAGGCGTGGGGGTAATGGCGGTCACGAGGATGAGCTTTCCGTCCTCCTTCTTCGTGTCCTTCAGAAGCGAAAGATCGATCTTTGCCTTGTACTTTCCATAATATTCAAGGTAGCTCTCGTCTACGTGCGCGGTTTTTGCAACCTCGCTGATGTGCTGCATTTTGCAGGCTTTTGCAATTTCAATGTCCGTAAGATAAGCCATTGCTTTTCTCCTTACTTAAAATACTTCTTGGCAGAAGCGAAGAGCTTCATGTCGTATTCGCCGGGAACGTTCTTGTAAAGGCCTGCGCCGATTCTCTCGGAGTGGCCCATCTTTCCGAGCACACGGCCGTCGGGAGAAAGAATACCCTCGATCGCGGCCATGGAGTCGTTCGGATTGAAATGAATATCGTCGGTTGCATTGCCCGCAAGGTCAACGTACTGGGTAGCGATCTGTCCATTTTCCGCAAGCGCCTTCAAAACGCTCTCCTCTGCAAGGAAGCGTCCCTCGCCGTGGGAGATCGGAACGTTGTAGATCTCACCAACCTCACAGCCCGTAAGCCACGGAGAATTATTCGTGCAAACACGGGTGCGAACGATGCGGGACTGGTGGCGTCCGATGGTGTTGTAGGTCAGAGTGGGGCAGTGCTCGTCCGTATCGATGATCTTGCCGTAGGGAACAAGTCCGAGCTTAATGAGTGCCTGGAAGCCGTTGCAGATACCGAGCATCAAGCCATCGCGCTTTTCAAGAAGGTCGGTCACAGCCTCCTTGACCGCGCCGTTGCGGAAGAACGCCGTGATAAACTTACCCGAGCCGTCGGGCTCGTCACCGCCGGAGAAGCCGCCGGGAATGAAGATGATCTGGGATGCGTTTGCTTTCTTTGCAAAAGCCTCAACGCTGCGGGAGATGCCCGCAGAGGTCAGGTTGTTGATCACGAAGATCTCGGCATCCAGCCCTGCATCTCTTGCCGCCTTGGCAGAATCAAATTCGCAGTTTGTGCCGGGGAATACAGGGATCAGAACCTTGGGCTTCGCTACCTTTACGGCAGGCGCCTTTACGCAACCCTTCGTATAAGTAAAATGAGGGATCTTTTTCGTTTCGGTCTGAATGTTGCAGGGATAAACGCTCTCAAGCTTTCCTTCGTAAACGGCCTGCAGATCGGCAAGCGCGATCACGATCTTGCCGTGTGCGATCACGGGCTCCTCGGTGGTCTGACCGATCAGAAGTCCGTCGATCTCCTCGGTCGCCTCAACAAGGAAGGAGCCGTAGGAATAAGCGAAGAGCGAGGGAACGGCAAGCGCATCCTCATATTTAAAGCCGAGGCCGTTGCCGATCGCCATCTTCATCACAGCCTCCGCAATACCGCCCATACCAAGAGTATAGGTAGCAACTGCTTTGCCGGATCTTTGAAGATCGGTCACGGTGTCAAAGAGCGAAAGCAGGGAAGCGGTCACGGGAAGTCCGTCACCGTCATATTCGGGAGAAAGCAGGTAGACCTTATGGCCTGCCGCCTTGAATTCGGGGGAAACGATGTTCTGCACCTTGTCGGTCGTAACCGCGAAGGAAACGAGCGTAGGCGGAACGTCAAGCTTTTCGAAGCTTCCGCTCATGGAGTCCTTACCGCCGATGGCCGCAATGCCAAGCTCCTTCTGCGCGCGGAATGCACCGAGCAGAGCAGAGAGCGGCTGACCCCAACGCTTGGGATCCTTGCCGGGACGTGCAAAATATTCCTGGAAGGTAAGGTAGGTGTCCTCGAAGGATGCGCCTGCGGCAATGAGCTTCGCCGCGGATTCAACAACGGCGAGGTAAGCACCGTGGTAGGGGCTCTTTTCGGCAATAAAGGGGTTGTAGCCGTAAGCCATCAGTGAGCAGTCGTCCGTGTGTGCCTTTTCAACGGAGATCTTATGCACCATTGCCTGAATGGGCGTCTGCTGATATTTTCCGCCGAAGGGCATAAGAACCGTGCCTGCGCCGATCGTGGAGTCAAATCTCTCGGAAAGACCGCGCTTGGAGCAGGTGTTCAGATCCGATGCAAGCGCGTTGTATTCCTTAAGGAAATCATCCGAAATATCGCGAATATGCAAACTATACTTGTCAGCTTCGATGGTAATGTGCTTTTCCGCACCGTTGGAGTTGAGGAAGTCACGGTCAATATCAACGATGGTCTGACCCTTCCAATCCATCACGAGCTTCTTCTCCTCGGTGACGGTTGCAACCACGGTTGCCTCCAGGTTTTCGCTGTCTGCGAGGGCGATGAAGGCATCCTTATCCTCGGGAGCAACCACAACGGCCATTCTCTCCTGCGATTCGCTGATCGCAAGCTCGGTGCCGTCCAGACCGTCGTACTTTTTGGGAACGGTGTCGAGATGAATGGAAAGACCGTCCGCAAGCTCTCCGATCGCAACCGAAACACCGCCTGCACCGAAGTCGTTGCAGCGCTTGATCATGCGGCTCGCCGTCTCGTTGCGGAAGAGTCTTTGCAGCTTTCTTTCCTCGGGGGCGTTACCCTTCTGCACCTCTGCACCGCAGCTTTCAAGAGATGCTACGGTATGGGATTTGGAGGAGCCGGTCGCACCGCCGCAGCCGTCACGGCCGGTACGGCCGCCAAGAAGGATCACAACGTCACCGGGGGCGGGGCACTCGCGGCGCACGCAGCGCTCGGGAGCGGCCGCAATGACTGCGCCGATCTCCATGCGCTTTGCCGCATAGCCGTCGTGATAAATTTCATCTACAAGACCGGTCGCAAGGCCGATCTGGTTACCGTAAGAGGAATAGCCGGCTGCCGCCGTGGTAACGATCTTTCTCTGCGGAAGCTTGCCCTCCATCGTCTCGGAAACGGGCTTCGTGGGATCAGCAGCACCGGTCACGCGCATTGCGCCGTAAACGTAGGAACGGCCGGAAAGAGGATCGCGGATCGCGCCGCCGATGCAGGTAGCCGCACCGCCGAAGGGCTCGATCTCGGTGGGATGGTTGTGCGTCTCGTTCTTGAAGAGAAGCAGCCAGGGCTCCGCCTTTCCGTCCACCTCCACGGTGATCTTCACGGTGCAGGCGTTGATCTCCTCGGATTCGTCAAGCTTATCAAGCTTTCCGATCTTCTTCAGATACTTTGCGGCAAGCGTGCCGATGTCCATGAGGTTCTGCGGCTTGGTTCTTCCAAGCGCCTCTCGGGTGGCGAGATAATCCCGGTACGCCTCCTCAAGAAGCGGATCCTCAAAGGAAACTTTGTCGATCGTGGTGAGGAAGGTCGTATGACGGCAGTGATCGGACCAATAGGTGTCGATCATGCGTATCTCGGTGATGGTGGGATTTCTCTTTTTGGAAATAAAGTATTCCTGACAGAATGCAATGTCATCAATATCCATTGCGAGGCCGTAATCCTTAATAAAGGCCGCAAGGCCCTCTCTGTCAAGCTCGATAAAGCCCTCCAAGGTCTTTACGGATGAGGGGATCTCATAAGCGGTTGCAAGGGTGTCCTTCTTTTCGAGGGATGCCTCTCTTGCCTCCACGGGGTTGATCACGTACTTCTTGATCTTAGCAATATCCTCTGCGGAAAGTGCGCCGTAAAGGAGATAAACCTTGGCAGTACGGATGGTGGGACGCTCACCGCGGGAAATGATCTGAATGCACTGTGCAGCACTGTCAGCTCTCTGGTCAAACTGACCGGGCAGATATTCAACGGCAAATACGGTTGCACCCTCGCCGTCAAAGTCATCGGTAACGATGTCAAGCTGCGGCTCGGAGAAAACGGTCGTTTTTGCGTAATTAAAGAGTGCTTCATCGAGATCTTCCGCATCGTAGCGGTTGAGAATGCGAAGCGCAGTCAGATTTTCGATCTGCAAAAGATTTTTAAGATCAGAGAGAAGGGAAGCCGCCTCGTGCGCAAGGCCCTCCTTTTTCTCCACGTAAATGCGATAAACCATTATTTTACCTCCCTTGCGGCAAGTGCTCTCTGTCCAATATCACTGCGGCAGTAAGCATTCGCAAAATGAATTTTCTTCGTCAGCGCATAAGCGCCTGCAATGGCGTTCTCCAGCGTATCCGCCGCATGGACCGCACCGAGAACGCGGCCGCCCGCTGTGAGCAGCTTTCCGTCTGCAAGCTTTGCGCCTGCAACGTAAACGAGTCCCTCCTCGGGAAGGGTGATCTCATAGCCGGTCTCGTACTTTCCGGGATAGCCCTTCGAAGCCATAACTACACAGCAGGCCGCACCGTCAGAGAAGCGAACCATATCCTCGGTCAGCGTGCCGTTCGTGGTCGCCTCCATAACGGTGAGCAGATCGCTCTCAAGAAGCGGAAGCACGACCTGCGTCTCGGGATCGCCGAAGCGGCAGTTGTATTCGATCACCTTCGGCCCGTCCTTCGTGATCATCAGGCCGAAATAAAGACAGCCCTTGAAGGTTCTGCCCTCAGCCTCCATTGCGCGAATGGTGGGAACAAAGATCGTTTTCATGCAGAGCTCTGCAATTTCTTTCGTATAATAGGGGTTGGGAGCGATCGTTCCCATACCGCCGGTGTTGAGCCCCTGGTCGTTATCCAACGCTCTCTTGTGGTCCATCGAGGAAACCATGGGAACGACCGTTTTTCCGTCCGTGAAGGAAAGCACCGAAACCTCCGGGCCCTCAAGAAATTCCTCGATCACGATGCGGTTGCCGCTCGCGCCGAAGACCTTGTCCTCCATAATATCATGAACGGCGTTGATCGCCATTTCTCTCGTTGTCGCAATGATAACGCCCTTGCCGAGTGCAAGTCCGTCCGCCTTGACAACGGTGGGGATCGGTGCGGTCTCAAGATAACGAAGTGCATCCTCGGGGTTTTCAAAAACCTCGTAGGTCGCCGTAGGAATGCCGTACTTTTTCATCAGGTTTTTCGAGAAAACCTTGCTGCCCTCAATGATGGCTGCCTTGGCCTCCGGGCCGAAGCAGGGAATACCAATGGCATTCAGCGCATCCACACAGCCGAGCACCAAGGGATCATCGGGTGCAACAACGGCGTAGTCGATCGCATTTTCCTTCGCGAAGGAAACGATCTTGTCGATCTCCTTTGCGCCAATGGGCACAAGCGTCGCATCCTTTGCCATGCCCCCGTTGCCGGGAAGTGCAAAGATCTCGGATACGCGCTCCGATTCCTTCAGCTTTTTAATAATGGCGTGCTCGCGCCCGCCCGAACCAACAACTAAAATCTTCATAAAATCTCCGTTTCCGTCACCGCTTTGGCGGCGAAAAAATAATCAAATTTAAAAAGTGGACCGTTATAAAAGCAAGGTACGAGCCCCGATGCAGAAAATGCCGCGGGGCTTGTTTTTTTAATGGTGGAACAAGCGCATTCCGGTAAATGCCATTGCCATGCCGTATTTGTCGCAAACCTCGATCACGAGATCGTCGCGGATCGAGCCGCCGGGCTGTGCAATGAAGGAAACGCCGCTTCTGTGTGCTCTCTCAATGTTATCACCGAAGGGGAAGAAGGCATCTGAGCCGAGCGCAACGCCCGAAACGGTGTCAAGATACGCTCTCTTTTCCTCTGCGGTGAGGGGAGACGGCTGCTCGGTGAAATACTTCTGCCAGATGCCCTCGGCGCAAACGTCCTCCTCGTTCTGGTTGATATAGCCGTCGATCACGTTGTCTCTGTCGGCTCTTCCCATGCCCTCGCGGAAGGGAAGTGCAAGCACCTTTTCGTGCTGGCGCAAAAACCAGGTATCAGCCTTCGTGCCTGCAAGGCGCGTGCAGTGAATACGGGATTGCTGCCCTGCACCAACGCCGATGGCCTGTCCGCCAAAGGCGAAGCAAACGGAATTGGACTGGGTATATTTAAGTGTGATCAATGCAACGATCAGATCGCGCTTTGCCTCCAAGGGAAGCATCTTGTTCGCGGTCACAACGTTTTCAAGGAGCGCTTCGTTAATTTCAAAATTGTTGCGTCCCTGCTCAAAGGTGATGCCGAACACCTGCTTCTTTTCCACGGGTGCGGGAACGTAAGCGGGATCGATCTCAATAATATTATAGTTGCCCTTTCTCTTGGTCTTCAGAATGGCAAGCGCCTCCTCGGTGTAGCCGGGGGCAATGATACCGTCCGAAACCTCGCGCGCAATGAGGCGTGCCGTAGTAACGTCGCACACGTCGGAAAGCGCGATAAAGTCACCAAAGGAGGACATTCTGTCCGTGCCTCTGGCTCTTGCGTAAGCGCAAGCGAGAGGGGAAGCGTCAAGCCCCTCAATATCGTCTACAAAGCAAGCCTTTTTCAGAGCCGCGGGTAAGGGAAGACCGAGAGCGGCAGAGGTGGGGCTCACGTGCTTAAACGAGGTAGCCGCCACAAGGCCGGTGGCCTCCTTTAATTCCTTCACAAGCTGCCAGCCGTTGAAGGCATCCAAAAAGTTGATATAACCGGGATTGCCGCAAAGGATCTTGATGGGAAGCTCGCCCTCCTCCATGAAAATGCGAGAGGGCTTCTGGTTGGGGCTGCAGCCGTATTTCAAAGCGAGTTGATTCATTATCGTTTCCTCACAGCAAATTTTTGTTGATCATTCTCTCGGTATACGTTCCGTCCGCAAGATTTGTGTAGCGAACGTAAAGAGAGATCTTGTTGTTTTCATCGAGATTTTCCCAAATATCCTTCGTCAGGGCATCAATATCGCAGGGGATAGAGATCCTCTCGGGCTCACCCTGGAAGGTCGGGATGGGATCGCCGTCCGTCACGTAGGTGTGAATGAAGTGGCCGAGACCCGCCTTCGTGGGATAATCGAAGGTGTAACGCGCACAGTCGCTTCCCTCGGCATCCAAACTTTTCAGAATACTCATTTTATAGGTGAAGTCACCGCCCGCAAAATTCAGAATACCGCTGATACGGGGGGTGAGGTTGGGAGCATCCGGCTCAAAGGCGCGCGTGCGCAGGGATTTTTCAAATTCCTTGCCCTCGCGAAGACCCTTGTAGATCGTATCGGTCTGATCGCCGTTGGTAACGATCAGTTGATTTTTATAGGTGCGCAGAGCCGCGTAAATGATAAGGCTCGGATCCTCCACCTTGGAAGCATCAAAAGGCTCGGTATAAATATCACCGTCCTTGTTTGTGAAAACGCGGTTACGGCTGTTTTCGCTGCGGCCCATAATAAAGTATGCGGTCGCGGCGTATTTTCCGTCCTCCGTTTTTCCGATAACGATGCCGCGTCCAACGTAAGGATTGCCGGCAATGCGTTCGCCGATCGGCTTGATTTCGTAAATATTCATTGTCATTTCTCCGTTTTTTCGTTCTTGATACGCGTGGCAACCATCGCCGTTGCCTTGGGAAGCAGGATCCATTCCGCCTCTTCCATAACGCGCCTTTGAAGAATTTCGGGGGTGTCGCCCTCTTGGATCTCAACGGCTCTTTGAAGCAGGATCTGCCCGCCGTCGGGAATCTCGTTCACGTAATGAACAGTCGCACCCGTCACCTTCACGCCGTAGGAAAGTGCCGCCTCGTGCACGCGCAGACCGTAGTAGCCCGCACCGCAGAAGGAGGGGATCAGGGAAGGATGAACGTTCAGAATGCGCTTGGGAAAGCGCGCAGTAAAATCAGCGGAAAGAATACTCATAAAGCCCGCCAGCACGATCATCTCAATGCCGTGCGCCGAGAGCTCCGAGAGAATTTTTTTCTCAAATTCCACGCCGTCGCGGCATTCCTTTTTTGCTACCACGGCCGTCGGGATAGAGGCCGCCTCGGCTCTTTTGAGCGCATAAGCGTCTGCCTTGCTTGAAAGCACGAGTGCGATCTCTCCGTCGGGAATATTTCCGGCGGCCTGTGCATCGATCAGTGCTTGCAGATTTGTGCCGCCGCCCGAAACGAATACAGCTATCTTCGTTTTCATCAAACGAGAACCACGCCTTCCTCGGATTCGATGATCTCGCCGCAAATATAAGCGTCCTCGCCGTTTGCCTTCAGGATCTCAAGCGCTTTCACCGCATCCTCCTTCTTAACGATCACGCTCATGCCAACGCCCATGTTGAAGGTGTTGAACATATCTCTCTCGGGAATGCTTCCAACCTTTGCGATCAGATCGAAAATGGGCAGGATCTTCAGGTCCTTTCTGTAGATCTTCGCACCGAGACCTGCAGGCAGGCTTCTCGGGATGTTCTCGTAAAAGCCGCCGCCCGTGATGTGCGAGATCGCACGCACGGTCACCTTCTCAAGAAGCGCAAGGATGGGCTTCACGTAGATCTTCGTGGGTGTAAGAAGCGTTTCCTGAATGCTCTTGCCGCCAAGCTCGGCCATAGGCTTCGAAAGATCGTTTTCGCCAACGCCGAATACCTTTCTCACAAGGGAGAAGCCGTTGGAATGCACGCCGGAGGAGGGAAGTGCGATCACAACGTCGCCAACCTCCATGCTCTTCGGGTTGAGGATCTTCTTCTTATCCACTACGCCAACGGCAAAGCCCGCAAGATCATATTCGTCCACGGGGTAGAAGCCGGGCATCTCTGCGGTCTCGCCGCCGATCAGTGCCGCGCCGCTCTGTACGCAGCCCTCGGCAACGCCGGAAACGATCGCGGCAATTCTCTCGGGAATGTTTTTGCCGCAAGCAATATAGTCAAGGAAGAAAAGGGGCTTCGCGCCGCAGCAGATAACGTCGTTTACGCACATAGCAACGCAGTCGATACCAACGGTATCGTGCTTGTCCTGGAGAAAAGCAAGCTTCAGCTTGGTGCCAACGCCGTCCGTGCCGCTCACGAGCACGGGCTGCTCCATGCCCTTCACGTCGAGCTCGAAGAGGCCGCCAAAGCCGCCAACGTCAGAGCAAACGCCGCTCGTCATGGTTCTTGCAATGTGGGCCTTCATCAGCTCAACGGCCTTGTAGCCCGCAGTAATATCCACGCCTGCCTTGGCGTAGCTTTCAGACATAGAATTTTTCATGTTTTATTCCTTTCCGTTCCAACAATAAGTACAAAGTTGACAGGGCTCAATGCCGATCGCCTTCGCAACCCCCTCAAGGGATTGGAATTCAAGCGAATCGAAATGGAGCTTCTTGCAGATGGCAGCGCGCAGGCGCTTGCCTCTCTCGGAGGTAGCATCGGAGTATTCCTCCAGATGTGAAAATCCCTCCTCGCCCTCAATATCAACGATCACGCGCCTGGTCAGCAGATCCATCTCGGAGGTGCTGGGCGAGAAGTTGAGATATTTGCAGCCGTACATGATCGGGGGGCAGGCCGATCGGATATGCACGCTCTTTGCTCCGTTCCGATAGAGAAAGTCTACCGTCTCGGAGAGCTGCGTTCCGCGCACGATGGAGTCGTCCACGAAGAGAAGGTTTTTATCCTGAATAAGTCCGTGCACGGGGATCTGCTTCATCTTTGCGATCTTCTTGCGCTCCTTTTGATTGGAGGGAGTAAAGCTTCGCGCCCATGCAGGCGTATATTTAATGAAAGGTCTTGCAAACGGCTTACCGGTGCGGTGCGCATAGCCGATGGCGTGCGGAGTGCCGGAGTCGGGAACGCCGCAAACGTAGTCCACGTCGGGGAGCGTGCCGTTTTTCTCCTCGCTCTCTGCCATGATCTCGCCGTTTTTCACGCGCATCATCTCCACGTTCACGCCCTCATAGGTCGCCGTCGGATAGCCGTAGTAGGTCCAGAGAAAGGCGCAGATCTTCTTTTCCTTCTTGCCCTTCGAAAGAACCCTTGCTTCGGTGGGGGAGAGCTCCAGGATCTCGCCGCTTTCAAGCTCACGGTAAAGCTCAAATCCGAGCTTTTCGTAAGCGAAGGATTCAAAGGAAACGCAGAAGCCATGCTCGTTTTTTCCAACCGAAACGGGAAGCCTTCCGTCCTTATCTCTTGCACAAACGATGTGTCCGTTTTCAAGAAGAAGAAGGATCGAAACCGCACCCTCGATGCTTTTTTGCGCGTGAAGAATGCCCTCGGCAAGCGTTTCCTTTTCCTCGATCAGCGTGGCGAGGATCTCCGTGGAGTTTACGGCGCCGCCGCTCATTCCCTGGAAGATTGCACCGCCGCGCGAAAGCAGCTCATCTGTCAGCGCCTTGGCGTTTGCGATCATACCAACGATGCTGATGGCGTAGGTGCCGAATTTGGAGCGTATCAGAAGGGGCTGAGGGTCCTGGTCGCAGATGCAGCCGATCGCCGCATAGCCCTGCATTCTTCCCGCGATGTTGTCGAATTTCGTGTGAAAGGGGGAGTTCTCGATGTTGTGGATCTCCCTTTGAAAGCCTTCCTGCTCGTTGAGTGCCGCCATGCCGGCACGGGCCTTTCCAAGGTGGGAATGGTAATCCACCCCGAAAAACACGTCCTGCACGCAGTCGTAATTTGCGGTAATACCGAAAAATCCGCCCATTGCTTACCTCACTTTTTTAATGGAAAAGCTTTGGATCAAGCAAAGAAGAGCTTAGAGAGCGTCATGGGATCGATATACTTTCCGTCCTTGTAAACTCTCATGTTACCGGAGGCGATCTCGTCGATCAGGATCACCTCGCCGTCGGCATTGTAGCCAAACTCAAACTTAATGTCGTAAAGGATGAGGCCCTTTGCCTTAAGATCGTCAGCAACGATCGCGGTGATCTTCTGGGTCATCTCCTTGGTTGCATCGTACTGCGCATCGGTCATAACGCCGAGCACGATCAGGCCGTCCTTGGTAACGAGCGGATCGCCCTTCTCGTCGTTCTTGAAGGTCATCTCCACGTAAGCGTCAAGATCCGCGCCCTCCTCAATATAGTCGCTGTAGCGGCGGTAGAAGCTGCCAACGGCCTTGTGGCGGCAGATCACCTCAAGTCCCTTTCCGAAGGGCTTTGCGGGAATGACCTCCATCGTGGTGTCGGTAAGATCCGCACTGATGTAGTGCGTCTTGATGCCGGCGGCATTGAGCTTTTCGAAGAAATAAACAGACATACGAAGGTTTACGTCACCAACGCCGTCGATCTTGAGGCCAACGGAGTTCTCGCCGGGATCAAAAACGCCGTCCTTGCCGGTGCAGTCGTCCTTGAATTTAAGCAGATAGTTTCCGTTGTCGAGTGCAAAAACGTCCTTAGTCTTTCCGGTGTAAACAAGTTTCTTTTCCATTTTCTTCCTACCTCTATATTTTATAAAATTAAAATCAAGCCTTGTTGAAGCGTTCCTCAACGCCTCTGTTCTTTTCAAGCACGGTCGCCGTGTCCTTCGCTCTTTTTTCATCCAGCGCAGCTGCAAGTGCCTCGTCCTCGATGGCAAGCATCTCAATGCAGAGCAGTGCGGCGTTGGCTGCACCGTTTACCGCAACGGTCGCAACGGGAATGCCCGATGGCATTTGCACGGTGGAGAGCAGAGCATCCATGCCGAGAAAGCTCGTGCCGCAAACGGGAATGCCAACTACCGGCAAGGTCGTATTTGCCGCAATCGCACCCGCAAGATGCGCCGCCATGCCTGCCGCTGCAATGATGGCGCCAAAGCCGTTTTTCCTTGCAGCCTTCGTAAATTCCGCCGCCTCAACGGGGGTTCTGTGCGCAGAGAAAACGTGCACCTCGTAGGGAACACCGAAGCTATCCAGCGTGTCGATAGCCTTCTGAACCACGGGAAGATCGCTGTCACTTCCCATAACGATCGCGATTTTTTTCATACCTGAGTATCTCCTGTGTAGTATAAGAAATTAAAAAAGGACACACTTATAGCATCCCCATAAGCGTGCCCAGACGGTCGGCGTAAGCATCTCCTTTGTTTCCCCGTGGTAATCCACTTGTTCCGTCAGTCGCAAAGGATGTAAAAAATCGTTTTTTAACGACAAAAAAATTATACCATACCCGAGAAAAAAAGTCAAGGGATTTTTAAAATAAATTATCTTTATACGCACTATATACGCGCGCGTAAGCGCTCGATGAAAAGGTCGGGAAAAAATGAAAAAAATAAAAAAACGGTTTTCCTTGACAACTTGTGTCGGCTGTGATAAGATATAGAAGAATGAACTGAAAAGGACGTACGTTTTATGGTTATTTCTTTTTTCGGCTGTGAGGCGTTTGCGGAAGGACTCGGCCGCCTTTGTCCGATCCTCGGTGTTGAGATCGGTGATGGCGGATACAGCCTTCGCGCAGAGAAGGCGGATCGGATCGGCGCATCGCTTTCGGGCAAGAACGGCGTAATATATTATAAGGAAAAAATCCATTTCTTCCGCGCACTCGGCCTTTTCGTGGAGAAGGCAAGGTTCGGTAAGGATTTTGAAGTGAGCGAGACGCTCTCCTTCGATACTGTGGGTATGATGTTCGATACCTCGCGCTTTGGCGGTCTGAAGCTTTCCGCCATAAAGGAGCAGCTCGATTATCTCGCCCTGATGGGCTATAACCTCTATATGCTTTATACGGAGGATAGCTTCGACCTTCCCACGCGTCCGCATTTTGGCTATATGCGTCCGCGCTATACGGAGGCGCAGCTGCGCGAGCTGGATGATTATGCCTATGCTTACGGCATTGAGATGATCCCGTGCTTTGAGGCGTACGGCCATATGGCACAGTATCTCGCATGGGGCGAGGCCGCGAAGGTAAAGGATACGGCCTCGGTGCTGCTTGCCGAGGAGGAGGAAACCTATAAGCTGCTTGAGGAAATGATCGTCGCACTTTCGAAGCCCTTCCGCTCCAAGCGTATCCATATCGGTATGGATGAGGCTTGGGATATGGGACGAGGCAAGTATCTCGATCGCCACGGGCAGGTGCCGCTCTTTGACATCTTCAACCGTCACATGGAGCGCCTGATCGCCATTACGGATAAATACGGCTTAAAGCCTATGATGTGGAGCGATATGTATTTCCGTATCGCATCGGGCGGTACAGCGTATTACGATGAGAGCATCGTTGTTCCGGACAGCGTGAAGGAGAAGATCCCCGAGGGCGTGGAGATGGTCTATTGGCATTACGGCGAGGGGCCCAAGGGCTGTGACGACTATATGCTTGCAAAGCATAAGGCGCTCGGCCACCCCGTGATCTATGCCGCAGGCCTCTGGTCCTGGATCGGTCATGCGCCCGAAAACCATTATACCTATGAAACCACCAAGGCGGGTATCAAGGCCTGCGTGAAAAACGGCGTTCGCCAGATGATGACGACCTATTGGACGAACGACGGATCTGAAACTCAGCCCAATATGCTTCTTCTTGCGCTTTCCTTTACCGCCGAGATGGCGTATAAGGGAGCGGACGTTTCGGAGGACGTGCTCCGCAGCCGTTTTGAGGCGATCACAGGCGGAGACTACGATGCCTTCTGGGATATGTCCTCGTATCATAATAATTTCGATAACGGCGACCCTTATGAGAATTTCCACGATCGCTTCTTCGGTAAGCCCTTGTTCTGGCAGGATATCCTGCAGGGAATTTACGATCAGAACCTCTTCGACCGTCCGATGGCAGGGCATTATGCCGCATATGCTAAGAAGATGACGGAATATGGCGGAAAATGGAAGCCGCTTTATGAGCATACCGCAAAGCTCTTTGATTATCTTGCGATCAAGACCTTGATCGCGGAGCAGCTCAAGCCCGCGTATGACCGTGGGGATCGGGCGGTGCTCGCCGAAATCAAGGATACTCTTTTGCCTCTGCTTCTTGAAAAAACGGTTGCCGTGCACGAAAGCCACAGGCAGGTATGGCGTACCTACTATATGGATAAGGGATGGCGCATCCTGGATGATCGCTACGGTGCAATGAAGGCGCGTATTGCGACCGCGATCGAGGAGCTGGAGTCCTATCTTTCGGGCAAGACCGAGACGATGGACGAGCTCGCCGAAGCGCGCCACCTCCACTCTATGTCGGGCTTCGTGATCTATAAGCGTATCACGGCTCCTATCTACGGTTGATCAAAAAATAAATATAAGGAGGACCCCAGCAATGAAACTTGTCTACAATGTAAAAGACAGACCCTCTCTCCCGCAAACCCTTCTCTTTGCACTCCAGCAGCTGCTTGCCATTCTGGCAGCCACCATCGCCGTTCCGTCCATCATCGGCAACGGAATGTCCCAATCCGCCGCACTCTTCGGTGCCGGCACAGGTACGCTTGTGTATCTTCTGTTCACGAAGTTCAAGAGCCCCGTATTCCTTGGCTCCTCGTTTGCCTTCATCGGCTCCATGTTCGCCGCATTCGGCGGTGCCGCCTCTGCGGCTGCCGGCTATCTCGGCCTTATCATGGGTGCGGTTATGGCAGGCCTCGTGTACGTTATTATCGCTCTGATCGTAAAGCGCTTCGGTGTGAAGTGGATAGGGAAGTGTATGCCCGCCGTTGTTATCGGTCCCACGGTTGCGATCATCGGTCTTTCTCTTGCGAGCAACGCCGTTGGCGATCTCTTCAAGGGCGGCTTGCAATACGCGAAGAACGTTCCCATTTGGGTAGAGTCGGCTACGGGTCAATGGATCGTTGATTCCACCACGCAATACATTCCTTATGCAAATCAGTTTATTTCGCTCTTCTGCGGCCTCACCACACTGGCCGTAACCATCGCTTGCTCCGTATACGGCAAGAAGATGATCAAGATGATCCCCTTCATTATCGGTATCCTCGGCGGCTACGTAGCAGCTGCGCTCTTTACCGCCATCGGTTATATCGCAAGCATCGACGCCTTCAAGGTGATCGACTTCGGTAAGTTCGCTAACATGGAATGGATCCCCGATTTCTCCTTCCTTCAGATCTTCAACGGCGATCTGAAGTTTGGTGAGGGCGGCTTCTTCGCATATCTTCTGACGGTTGCCGTTGCCTATGTCCCTGTTGCCTTCGTCGTATTCGCAGAGCATATTGCTGACCACAAAAATATCAGCTCCATTATCGAGTCTGATCTTCTTGAGGATCCCGGTCTTGATAAGACCCTTCTCGGAGACGGTGTCGGATCGATGGTCGGTGCGATCTTCGGCGGTTGCCCCAACACAACGTACGGTGAGTCCGTTGGTTGCGTAGCGATCTCCGGCAATGCCTCCGTTGTAACGATCTTCGTAACTGCGCTGATGGCCATCGTCGCATCCTTCTTCGGTCCCTTCGTAACCTTCCTTGCAACCATTCCTCCCTGCGTGATGGGCGGCGTTTGCATGGCTCTGTACGGTTTTATCGCAGTCAGCGGCTTGAAGATGGTGCAGAAGGTGGATCTTGAAGACAACCGCAATCTCTTCGTTGTGTCGGTAATTCTGATCGCGGGCATCGGCGGTATGGTTCTTAAGTTCGGCTCTGTTGAGATCACCTCTATCGCTTGCGCACTGATCCTCGGTATGATCGCAAATGCCTTCCTGAACGATAAGAAGGAAACTCCTGCAAAAGAGGAAGAGAACGCATCGGTTGAAGAGTAAAACACTCAAATAAGCAAACGATTGTTTGCAAATCTTCGTTAAAAAACAAATAAAAAGCGCCGGATGCTCAAGTGAGCATCCGGCGCTTCGCTTTCTCGGATGATGCTAAAAAATCAAATCATCCTTCTTTTTTCTTTGTGCGGTTCTTTTCTGCCACGGAGGTGATGGTCTTGATCACCTTGGAGGGAGAGATCCACCAGTCACGGCTCCAAACACGAAGGATCGTCCAGCCGCGGGATTGCATAAATCTCGGCTTGTAAACGTCACGCTCAAGCAGCGGTGCTCCGCTGTCAAAGGCATCCGTATCCAGCTCAACGCCAACGAGATACTTGTCGCTCTCCTCGTCGTATATCGCAAGAGAAATACGGCTGTTTTTATTGCCAAGACGGGTCCTTACCTTGTAGCCGAGCTTTTCGAGTCTTTCCTTCATCTGCTCCTCGATCGAGCTGATGCCGGTCAGGGAAGGAGTCTTGGAGTCGCCCTGATGCAGGCGCGCAAGCACGGCGGCGACCTCTTCTGCATCACCTTTAGATACGGCGCGCACGTACATCAGATATTCCTTCAGAAGCTTCGGGCCAAGGTGCTTGGAGTTTTCGATCTTCAGCTCCTCGGGCTCAATGCTCGTGACAACGATGATCTTGGATTTTGCACGTGTGATCGCAACGTTCAGGCGGTTTTCTCCCCCTTCTGCGGAAAGCGATCCAAAATTGGTATAAAGCTTTCCTGTTTCGTTGGGGGCGTATCCGATCGAGAAGATGATAATATCTCTTTCATCCCCCTGCACGTTTTCAAGGTTTTTGATGAAGAGGCTGATATCCTCACCGTTTTCCTTGCGATTGCTTTCCTTGATGATAAAGGAGCGGAATTCTGGGTCCTTTGCCGCCTCCTTATCGATCATGTCCGCAATGCAGGTCTGTTGGTCGGAGTTGAAGGTTATGATACCAATGGTCTCGTCGTTCTTTCTGTTTTTTGCAATGTCCTTAAGAACCGTAACGACGTGCTTTGCCTCCTGCTCGTTGTGGCGGCTGATCCATTGGCCGTTCACCTTATGGCGCTCGATCGGGCGGGATTGCACGTTTTCCGAAATATTCGGTGCGATCTGCAGCCCGGAGTTGTAGAATGCCTCGTTTGAGAAGTCGATCAGCTCTCTTTGACGGCTGCGGTAGTGATAGGTCAGATTTGCGCTCTCGTAGCGGGAAACGGCGAGGTCAAGCAAGCTGTCTACCTCCAATGCGGCCTGCACGGAGAGATCGTCCTGCATCTCGGGGTCTGCGCCCATATAACGCTTCATAAAGGTCTGGGAGGGGCGCAGCTGCTTTGCGTCACCCGCAACCACGATGTTCGAGCCGCGGAAGATCGTAGGGATCGTGCTCTCGATAAAGACCTGGGAGGCCTCATCGAAGATCACAAGATCGAAAAGATCCTTTTTTAGCGGGAGCAGGGAAGAAACGTTCTCGGGAGAAAGCAGCCAGCAGGGGAAGAGCGCAAGAATGAAATCGCTGTATAGCTCCATGCACTTGCGGATCGGCCAGAACTTCTGCTTTTTTGAGATTTGGTAAAGATAATCCTTGTTGTTCTGCGCATTGTTATAAAGGGTCTCGTATTCCTTGCTGTTCTTGCCTGCGCAAAGACGGTTCGCCACGGAGAGCTGCCGCTCCTTGAGGCTATAGATCGTGGAGGTGATGTTTGTGAAATCAAGGAGCTTTGCAAGCTTATCCTTGTATTCCTCCTCGCAGAGCGTGACCTCGTGGTAAATACGCACGAGAATCAGAGAATCTAAAATATCCTTGTAATTTGCAAGGCTGCGTGAGTTGACATATGCAAAGTTGAGGATCTTCTGCATATTTTCGTTCAGCGCGGCGAGAAGTGTGTTGATATCGCGGTAGGTCAGATAGTTATCAAGCGCATCGCGCACGTGACGGATATAAGCCGTGTTGCCGCGCAGAATGTTGTCGATAACCGCAAGATAGCCGTCGGGCGTGAGGATGCGGTGCAAGCAATCGTATTCGGCAACAAAGCCCTCGATGGCAGAAACGGTGGAAAGGATCTCCCTGCGGATCTCCTCGCGCGCCTTGCCGCCGAAAATGCGGTTCACGCCGCGGAACTTGGCGCAAAGATTCACAACGTCCGTAAGCTTTTCGTCGCTACGGATCTCGTAGTAATATGCAAGTACTTGACGGTAATAGGGGTATTTTGCAGTATTGAAAAGTCCCTTTTTAGATCGCTGGATCTCCTCCAGACGTCCCTTGACCTCGCTCATCGTATTGATGTCAATGTCCGAGCGCATATGGTCGATGATAGGGTTTTGCTCCTTGTCCTGAAGGAAGTTATAATACAGCGTTCCGATGCCCTGATCGCTGATGGCATCAAGCGCATCCCTCATATCCCGGTAAGACATGGAGAGAAGCTCGGGGTGCTCCAGAAGCTTTTTGTAGTTTGCAAATTCGGCAGAGTTTTTTGCAGGGATATAAGAGGCGCTATACATTTCCGAAAGAGAAAGCCCAAACGCCCGCTTTGTGTTCAAAATGTCAAATATTGTTTGCAATTCAGCGGTGTTTTGGTCGATTTCTTCTTGCAGCTTGTCATATTGCCTTTCGAGATCCTGCACGTCAACAAGGCTCTCGATCATATCCTTCTGATGCGCTTCCAAGCAACGGCTGTAAAAAGCGGCCTTCTGCTTGGATTCATCCGTGATATACATGGCCTTCTCGTTGAGATTGCCGAGACGGTTGAAAACAACGTCGAGCGCGGCCTTCTTCTGCGATACAACGAGAACGCTCTTGTTTTTGCATATCGCGTCCGTGATGATATTAACGATGGTCTGGGATTTTCCCGTGCCGGGCGGGCCGTAGATCACCATGTTGCCCGTCTGATCCACCTTGCGGACCACCTCTGCCTGCGCATAGTCCAGCATCCGCACGTTGTAGCAGTGATCATCCTTGCGCTTTGTCGGTGTGCGCTTCTTTTTGCGCTTTTTCTTGGGAGAAAGAAGCTCATCAATGGCAGGAGTGGTGAGCTTTTTCTTTTCGAGCAGGGAATAATCGTTATAAATGGAGTTTGAGAGCGGGAAACGGCCGAGAACGGCACCGTAGCGAACGGAAAGATCACTGCGGTTATCCGGCTCCTTAAAGCGTTGATAACTGTAGATGTTTTTGGAGTTGGCACATTCAAACTTGATGCGTGCCGTCTCAAGATATGAAATGATCGCCTTGATCGATCCGAAATGACTGATGGATTCGAACTCCAGATCGAGCTGGTCGATATTCAGCTTCTTTGCCTGCGCATATGCGAGCACAAGCGCGGGATTGATGCGTATGCGCTCCGCCTCATTGACCATCACCTGCACCGTGCCCTCGTCCGGCATATCGATGCGCACGGGAACGAGCAGAAGCGGCGCCTTGATCACGGTCTTTGAGCCGCCGTAAGAAAGCGTTCCGAAAACGAAGGGATAACCGATATAAAGCTCGTAGCGTCCGGTCTCCTTTTCGATCTCCTCGATCTCTCTTTTCAGCTCCTTGAGCTTGCCGATCTCGGATTCCAATGCGTGTGCGGTCTCATCACGCACGGTGCGCTCGTTTTTAATGCGCGCCTTTTTTGCCTCCTCCTCGGAGAGCCCTTCAAGACTAACGGATTTTTTGCGGATCGCGGCATCCACGCCGAGATTTTCAAGCAGATCCTTTTTCTCTCTTTGCGAGATCAGGGTAAGAGGGAAGCGGTTTTGCGTGAAGATAAACTCATTGAACTCAGCAAGCTTATCCTCGCGACCCTCGAAAATACGCCCCATGTCGTAAGCGCCCTTGCGAACGATGCTCTTCAAATACAAGCACTTGTTGCTGCCGCTGATCTCAATCAGCCGCTCCTTGTAGTAGGTATAAATACTTTTTGCCATGAGCGCTCCTTCCTCTGCGTTTTACGCAATACATTCCAACAAAAGGTTACATATATCCTCTTAATTATATCACAATGCCCAAAAAAAATCAACCGATTTTTTAAAAAACGCGCGAAAACTTTTCTTTTTTCTGCCCTCCTTGCAGCAAGCAAAAGCTTTTTCACTATCTATTGTGCAAAAAACACAAAATTTCACTACAAAATTTGCCATATTGACGGATTGATTTTTGCTAAAATAAATGATATAATATATACGTATAAATTATAAGTCCGTCAGATTGAAGGAGAATCCGAATGAAGAATTTTAAAAAATTATCCATCCTCCTGCTCACGCTCGTGATGGCGTTTTCTTGCTTGGCAGTGCTTTCGCTTGCCGAGGAGGATACGGAGGCTGCAAAGATCGCGGCCATCGAGTCTCTCATAGAGTATTACGACGAAGAGGGAATTTACATATGTGATTCCTTCGATGGCGCAGGTTCCAAAAATCTGCCCATGGATGCGGACAGTGTAGGAGCGTATACTGTTGTTGATGGCAAGACCGTATGGAGTGCCACGCAGGATGGGAAAAACGTTCTTTACTCTCCGGACGTTGCGTTTCCTGCAGACTCTGCTAAGATTGCGATCGTGTATTCCTTCTGCGTAAGCGCAGCGGAGAGCAACGCGGATAAGGGCTATCACGCTTTGGAGTTTTCCGGAGCCTCCACCACCGTTGCAAACGCGGATGCTCAATCTGTTCTTGTATTTGATTATAAGGAAGGAAAAGCGTACTTTGCCGCAATGGATGCAAATACGGTGCTTTCCTCCGTTGTTATTGAGGGCTTTGTTCCTGCAAACGGTGTATGGTACACGCTTGAGCTCGTATACAATAAGAAAGCAAATTCCTTTGCCGGCCGCATCGTTTCGGGGGATAGTGCGTACCCCTTCTCTTACCGTCTGGACGGTATGGCTTCGCTTTCCACCATTGCCTTCCGTAGCCGCAACCTTGGCAACGCAGGTGTGACCACCTCTTGGGATCATCTTGAGATCTACGAGGGCTCGTTCATCCGTTCGAATATGCCCGGCGAAAGACAGGCGTATCTGGATGCTGCAGTTCTTTCTTATATGCAGGAGTATCTTGATAAGAGCACCTCGCAGGGCGTGAAGGATGCGATCATTGCCACCGTGGATGCGCTTTTCGCGGTTGGCTACGTTCCCACCGACGGATCCGAGACGGCAGTATTTTTTGATACTTATTTTGACACTGCCATGGTAGAATACCGTTGGGAGCAGTTTGCCACGAAGGTAAATGCATTTGATAAGACCCTCAAGTTCAACGCCCGTATGGAGAATTTGTTGGCCGCTAAGCCCGAGGATGAGTCCTTCCCCGAAAGACCTGCCGGTGTTACCGAGGCTCTTTATCAGGCAACGATCGAGGCTTATGAAGAGGAGGCCGCCGCTCTTGAGACCATCGGCGAGTATTCCAAGGTGCTTTTGAATGTTGCTACCGCCGCAGTGGATGAGATGGCGTACGATGCGCTTCTCACCTGGATCCTTGATTTTGAGGCAGCGAGAGAGCCGCTTCTGAGACTTGACGGCTCGTATGACTATACGTATTACGGTGTAAGCGTTGCTGTTGAAATATACGAGAGCGCTGTTGAGAGATTTGTTTCTCTGAAAAAGCTTTCTCTCCAGTTTATCGAGGCTGTTGATGCCATGAATCCGACCTATGCAACGGATTTCGGCGCGAAGTATGACGCGTATATGATCGCAAAGGAAATCGTTTCGGATGCTGTGTTTGCATCGATCCGTGATTCTTACGTTGCAGAGCTTATCTTCGTGGATGCGAAAACCTTTTTATACGACGGTAGAACGTACACGCTTGCATCTGTTTCCGAAAACGGCAAGAGCGCAACGGCGTATATCAACAATCTTCCGTACACTCTGACGATTTCTAACTATAATCTGATTCTCGAAGGCGAGGGAATCGAGGTCGTATTTAAGCCCACAAACAATTCCGGTGTTTCCTTCACGGGTGCTTGGACGGCTGAGCAGAAGGTTTCCGAGGCATATAGCCTCTATTTGAATCGTGAGATCGCAATTGTTGAGGGCGCCGATGCCTGCAAGGCACTTATCTCGGACATCAGCACCGCTCTGCTTGCAAACGGCTATGACATTCGTATCGCTAAGCGAGATGAGGTTATTGCAAAGCACAGCGACCAGCGCTTCTGGTATGAAGAGGGCGGAAAATACTACGGCTATGCAGGACTTGCTTCGGCACTTGCTTCGTTTGATGCCTTCTGTGAGAAGATCGAGGAAGATAAGGTAAATGCCGATAAATACATCGAGATCGTTTCTCGCTTGAACGGTGCGAAATCCTATGCCGAGATCAAGGCGATCGTGGATGAGGCAACGCCCTATAGCGTGATCGGTAACGTAGATGGCTACGCGAATGAGACGGCCTCCGTTCAGGAGATCAATAAGCTCTTCGATGCTCACAAGATGATCGTTGTTGAGGCAGAGGGCAATGCTGCGATCTTCGTCTCCAACGTAAACGAGGCGGCAAAGGCTGAGGATCTTGCAACGCGTCTTGCTTATCTGCGTGCGGCACAGGCCGTATTTGCAAAGCTTGAGAATGATGCGACCGGCGTTGCCGAGGCTAAGGTTCTTTTTGCAGCTGAGAAGGAAAGCTATCTTGCGGATGCCAAGGCAATGAATGCTTCTGCAAAGGAGCAGGGCGAGAAGCTCGTGCAGATCGCTTTTGCAAACCTCAAGGTAGGCGTACCCGATAAGGTTGTGTTCATCATTAAGAAGATCTACGAATTATAATTTCTTGCAAATTTGATTGAGGGCTGCCGCGAGTATATATTTGCGGCAGCCCTTTTAAGACACAAAGGAGAAAGCTATGAAATCCTATCAGGAAACTCTTGCCTCGGTTGGAAAGCAGCTCGCAGATCGTGCTGCCTCGGAGTATAACCATCATCATAACGGTGTAGTCACCGTTCCGGGTCGCAAGGAGGTCATTGCGATCATCAAGGATCTGCAAAGCCTTATGTTCCCCGCATATTATCAAAGGGAAGAGAATCGTATCAAAAGCCGTGACGAGATTTTGTACGCCGTTTTTCACGCCTTAAAGCGTCAGATCAGCGCTTCGTTTTCGTTAGAGGATAAAAACAGCGTCGTGGATACTGAGGCGCTCGCGCTTGCTCTCCTTGAAAAGCTTCCTTCCATTCAGAATACGTTATATAAGGATATTGAAGCCTTGTATGAAGGAGATCCGGCGGCAAGAAGCCGTGAGGAGGTCATTCTCTCCTATCCCGGCTTTTACGCAATTTCCATCTTCCGCATCGCACATGAGCTTTATCTTTTGAATATCCCGTATCTGCCGAGAATGATGACGGAGTTTGCCCACGAAAAAACGGGTATCGACATTCATGCAGGCGCAACGATCGGAGATTATTTCTTTATTGACCACGGCACGGGTATCGTCATAGGCGAAACCACGGTGATCGGTGAGCATGTGAAGCTTTATCAGGGTGTAACGCTGGGTGCAAAGAGCTTTGAGCTGGATGAAAACGGCAATCCCGTCAAGGGCATCAAGCGCCATCCGAATATCGGCAACGGGGTTATCATTTATGCAAACGCAACCATTCTCGGCGGCCGTACCTTTATCGGCGACCGTTGCGTGATCGGTGCAAACGTCTGGCTGACGCATTCGGTCGAGGCGGGAAAAACGATCGCCTATAATGAGAAATAATTTTGGAGAATAAAAATGCCGAAAATTCAGCTTTGTTATCCCGGCTTCGTTTCCAAAGCGATCACCTTTTCGATCGATGACGGAAATCTTGCCATGGATCAAAAATTCATGGAAATTCTTGCCCCCCACGGCATTCGCGGTACCTTCAATCTCACCTGCTCCGGGAATAAGCTTTCGGATCCCACATACCGTGCCTTTTATGAGAAGAACGGTGTTGCCAACCATTGCAAGGGACACCCGATGGTTTTTGCCCCGGGAAGGGAATATCGCTTTTCGGATGAAGCGCTGACGGATATGAATGCGGATGAATCGCTCTTGTATCCAACGGCGGATCCGCGTATCTTTCATTGTTATCCCTATAAATGGCGAACCTATACGGATAGAGATACGTATTACGCACTTTCGGAGCAGTCCCGCACAGAGCTTCTGGAGGCCTTCGGCCCATCTGCGATCAAGGACTTTGTATGGCCGCACGGTCAGCAGGCCGATCCCGTTCTCCACGATATGCTGAAAAAGCGGTACCGCTCAATTCGAAAAACGGGATCTCTCCTTGATTCCACGGGATTTTCTTTGCCCGAGGATCTGCATGCCTGGACGTATAATGCCGTGCACGACAATTTGTTGCGCGCCGCCGCACTTTATGAGGACTATCCCGATGACGGTGCGCTGAAATTCTTTTCCCTCGGCGTACATTCGGTGGACTACGAAACAAACGGTCGCTGGGAGGACCTTCGCCTCTTTGCAGAGCGTATGGGGGACCGTCCCCATATTTATTACTATGCGCCCGTCGGCGAGATCTTTGATTACTACGAGGCAACGAAAGCCCTTATCATCGGTGATAAAACGATCGAAAATAAAGCGGATACAAAGATCTTTCTGCTGGCAGACGGGGAGCGCGTTACCATTGCGCCCTACGAAAAATATGATCTTTGATCGTCTATTTAAAAGGGGCTGTCGCATTTAGGGATAACCGAATAAAAAACGAGTGGAGACATTGAAATAGTGCCTCCACTTTTGTTATATAGGTATTTAAATGGTATCGAGGTTGAAAACCTACGGTTTTCTTCGTTTGAATTCGTTTTTTAT
>JAGBCA010000070.1 GCA_017938205.1 Clostridia bacterium | reverse complement strand
TCTGCCTTCCTCTCGTCCCTTATCCTTCGTGTAGGCATCAAGATCGGGACGGAAGGGGCAATAGGTTGCCGTCACGGCGCGGCCGATCAGCTTTCTGCCGTCGGTATGTAGGGTCTGCAGCCTTCCTTCAAACTGGCTCTCGTAGCCCTTGACGAAAATGGGCTTCCAAACCTCCTCCAAGGTCAGCGTGCGCAGCGCCTTCAGGTATTTTTCATCCACCTTCGGGCGGCCGTCGGGCAGTCTTTCGCCCTTCCACAGAGGGGTGAGGGCTATGATCTCATCTCTATCGTTAAAATGCATTTTTTTATCCTCTTTTATAAAAAACGTAAAGAATTGTTTTTATTTCAGCGAAAGACCGCCATCGATCACGATCTCGCTGCCCGTGATATATGCGCCCTCCTCCGAGCAAAGAAGCAAAACGGCAGGGGCAATGTCGGCGGGTGTTCCAAATCGGCCGCAGGGGATCTTTTCCTCCACGGCGGCGCGCTTTTTCTCGTCCTCAACGATCTCGGCATTGCGCGGCGTTGCGATCGCGCCGGGAGCAATATTGTTCACCGTCACGCCGAAGGGAGCAAGGGAGGGCGCGATGTTTTTCACCATCTTATACTGCGCCGCCTTGGTTGCCGCATACAGAGATAGCTCGGGATGCTGGTTGTATTGGTTGCAGCTGCCGAGCGTAACGATGCGGCCAAAGCCGCGTGCCTTCATTCCCTCGGCATATTTTTTCATCAGAAAATAGGAGGCCTTCAGATTACAGTTCAACTGATTATCAAATTCCTCCTCGGTGAAGGCATCCCACGCTCTTTTATACTGAATGGAGGCGTTCAGAACGAGGATATCCACATCCCCCGTTTTTGCAAAAAGCACCTCGGCGCAGTCAGCCGCACAGAGATCGGTCGTCACGGGAATGCTGCCCGCAATTCTTTCGCTTGCGGCTTTACATTTTTCTGCGTCCCTTGCGCCGTGAACGAAAACCCTTGCGCCATGGGCGGCGAGGGTACGCGCGATCTCAAAGCCGATGCCCTGCGTTGAGCCTGTAACGAGGGCGGTTTTTCCTTTTAGATCAAACATTTCCGAGGATCTCCTTTACGCTGTATTCGCGGTTGTAATCGAGAACGTAGCCGCAGTCGATCTTCGAGGTATAGGCGGCGGGATCCTCGGTGTTGCTTTCAAACATGCCGTAATGCGTGGGGATCCCTACGCGGGGAGAGAGGATCTTCGTAAGACGGGCGGCTTCCGCTGCGTTCATATTACCAAGGCGGCCGTTGATGCAGATGATCATAAGGTCGATCTTTTTGTCTTTTAAGCCTTCCAGCCGTGCATCGTATTCGGTGTCCCCCGAGATATAAAGTGTCAGACCACCGTGGCGCACGAGAACACCGATCGCGGGCACGCTGTGCGCGGCATATACCGCTTCGATCTCAAAATCTTTTACCGTGTAGATCTGCCCCTCGTCAAAGGGCTTGTAATTTGTCACACCGCAGGCGCGGAGCGTTTTTTCAGCATGCGTGGGGGCATAGAAGGGAATGGCTTTATTCATTTCGGGGATCGCGTCAATATCCACGTGGTCGAGATGATCGTGCGTGCAGATCACGAGATCGCTCTTTAGATCCTTTGGTGCAAACGGCGGCTCTACCATTCTTGCACGCCCTGCCACGCGGCCTACAACGTCGGAAAGATAAGGATCGATGCAGATCTCGGTTTTTCCATCGGAGAGCAAATAGCCGCCCTGCCCGATCCAGCGGATGTTCAGATCACCTTTCATTTCCTTAGCTCCATTCTCTGTCGTTGGCCCATTCCTTATCCCATGCATCCGTGGGTGCCCAGGCCTCGGGGTATTTCGGGTGCATGTGCTGTAAAATCAGCTCCTCGTTGAGACTCTCAATGCCGAGGCCGGGGGTGTTCGGTACCTCAACGAAGCCTTTTTTGAAGAGGGGATTTGCAATGCCGTTGGCAAGATCGTTCCACCAGGGAACGTCCACCGAGTGAAATTCCACCGCCATCACGTTCTGAATGGCCGCCGCCGTGTGGATCGCCGCCATGCAGGCGATCGGGCTTTCTGCCATGTGGATCGCCATCGCCACGCCGTATTCCTCGCACATATCGCCGAGCTTCTTGGTCTCCAAAGCACCGCCGATCGTCAGAAGATCGGGATGCACCAAGGAAACGCCGTGCTTTTCCATCAGGGGACGGAAGTTTTTGGCAAGATAGATGTCCTCGCCCGTGGCAAGCGGCACGTTGCAGCTTTCTGCAATGCGCACGTAATGGTCGGTCAGATGCCAGGGCTGAATGTCCTCAAGCCAGGCGATGTTATATTTTTCAAGCCGTTTTGCAAACTTGATGCAATCCTCGATCGCAACGTGGCCGAAGTGGTCGATCGCGAGGGGTACCTCGTAGCCGACGACGGCGCGCACCTGCTTTACGTAATCCTCCAGCATATCGAGTCCCTTTTCGGTGATGCGGATGCCCGTTGCGTAATGCGGGATCGTGAATACCTCGTAGTTTTTGCCGAGCATCATATCCATATCGATCGAGCCCGATTGATGCGAGATGGCCTTCATCGAATATTTCTGCATATCCTCCAGCATTCCGAGCGGCGCGTTCAGCGTGCCCGGCTCGTCATAGAGAAGCTCAATGCCGAGGTCCATCTTCACGATGGAAAAGCCCATATCGATGCGCTTTTGAATGGCCCTTCCCATATCGGTGCCGGTGTGCTTTCCGTCTACGTCCGTATCGCCGTACACGCGTACCTTATCGCGGAATTTGCCGCCCAGCATCTGCCAGAGCGGAACACCCCACGCCTTGCCCGCAAGATCCCAGAGCGCGATCTCAAGTCCCGAAACGCCGCCGCCCTGGCGCGAAGGTCCGCCAAACTGCTTGATACGGCGGAAGAGCTTATCCACGTTGCAGGGATTTTCACCGATGAGGCGGGATTTCAGCATCAGCGCGTAGGTCGCGCTGGAGGCATCGCGCACCTCGCCGTAGCCAACAAGGCCTTGGTTTGTGTATACCTTGATCAGCGGGCAATGCTTGGGCGCACCCGTGATATTGGCGACGCGAATGTCCGTTATTTTAAGCTCCGACGGAGAGGAGAGGACGTTTACGTTCTCTTCGATTTTTTCGTTCAGATTATGCATTTTTGTTTTCCCCTTGCGTTTTTTTTGAAAATGTGTTACTATAACTATAGCATACTCCGCAAAGCGGAAAAAGGCAAATCTTTTGAAAAATGTCCACTATATTATGATTTTTTGGGGAGAACCACCGTGCGCACCTGTGAATATAAGCTGACGGACGACTGCGGCCGTTTTGTGATCAAAACCTATCATTCCTCTCTTACCCCCTGCACGCGCGCATATCGTGCGCATCATCACACGGAGTGCGAGCTTTCGCTCTTTTTGCGCGGCAGCGGCACTTATACCGTGGGAGAGAAGACCTATCCCTTCGCGGCAGGAGATATTTTTCTCTTCGGAAGCAATGAAACGCACTCCATCACAGAGATCGCTGCGGATATGGAGGTGCTGAACGTGCATTTTGAGCCGCGCATCCTCTGGGAGCACGCGGATACGGCGGAGCTGCTTTCGCTGTTCACCTCAAGAAAAAAGAATTTTGAAAATCGCTTTTTGGATGCACAGGGCGACCTTGGAGCGGAGATCCTTTCCTTGGAGAGGGAGATCAGCGAGCGCCGCGCGTGCTATACCGTGACCGCAAAGTACCGCCTTTTTGCGTGCCTTGCCGAGATCATCCGCCGCTACGATTGCGTGCGCCCGCTGCAAACGCCGACCGCATCCTCCGCGCAGGCAAAAAATCTTCGGCGCGCGATCGATTATATCGGAGAGAACCTGGACCAGCCGCTCACGCTTGCCGCCCTTGCGGACGTTGCGTACATGAGTCCGACCTACTTTTCCGCCGTTTTTAAGCGGCTCAACGGCATTTCCCCTTGGGAATATATCACGATCAAGCGCGTGGAGCGTGCGATCGAGATGCTGAAAACAACGGATATGACCAAGCTCGAGATCGCAGAGCGGTGCGGCTTTTCGGGAGCTTCTAATTTTTATAAGATGTTCTTTCGCATCACGGGCAAGCGCCCAAGTGATTTTTCGCGGCGCGGCGAATAGCTTTGTTACAAAAGCAAGGCATTTTCATTGAAATGAAAGAAAAAGGTTGACAAGTGGGAGAAAGAAGAGTATAATTATAGCGTAAGGAATTGATATCCTTAAATATGCAAAGGAGTATTTGGTTATGGATACGCTTAAGAAAATTTTCCCGCTTTCCTTCAAGCCCCTTCAGAAGATCGGCGATCTGATCATTAACATTCTGATTCAGGTTCTGGTTGCTGCTCTTGTGGGCATTCTGATCGGTATTCTGGCTAAGGTGCCCGTTGTAGGCCTTATCATCGGTATTCTCGGTGGTCTCGTGGATCTCTACTTCGTTGTTGGCATCGTGCTTGCGATCCTGAATTACATGAAGATATTGAAGTGATTTTCGGTTAGCTTCCGAAATGAAGGGCGGAGTCTCATGCGGGGCTCCCCTTTCGTTTTTAAAAAGGCAGGGGAAAATATGGTAAAGCTTCTGATCGTTCGCCACGGCTATAGCATGACGAACAAGGATAAAAGATATACGGGGCATATGGACGTGCCGCTGGATGCGGTCGGCCTTTTGCAGGGCGAGGCGGTGAGCCGCTATCTTGCCGCGCATTATGCGGTGGATGCCATTTATTCGAGCGATCTTTGCCGCGCGGTGGAAACGGTGCGCCCGCTTTCCGAACACCTTTCTATGCCGATCCACAAGGATGCGCGCCTGCGCGAATACTTTATGGGAGAATGGGAGGGCAAGGCCTTTTCCGAGGTGCAGACGCTCTTTCCCAAGACGCATCACACCTTAAAAACCGAGCCGTGGCGCGTGCGGTATGATGGAGGTGAGAGTGTAAGCGACGTGTATCGCCGCGTGAGCGAATGCCTTGACGAGATCATAAAGGGAAACGAAGGAAAAACCGTTGTGATCGCATCGCACGGCGGCGCGATCCGCCAGATGCTGCGCTATGCTCTGCGCCTGCCCGCCGAGAGATATTCCGAGCTCCCTCACGTTGCAAACGCCTCGATCAGCGAGATCGTGGTTGAGGGGGATGTGATGCGCGTGCTTCGGCTTTCCGAAACGGAGCATCTTTCGGAACTTAGTGAAAACGAAGTGGAAACGCGATAAAAGTAAACAAAAGTTATTATTTTTTATGCAAAAACAGCCGTTGCCCGATTTTTTGGCAACGGCTGTTTGTTATTTTATTCTTGTTCTTTTTTTGCGGCACGCTTCCTTCTTGCCTTCAGAAGGAAAAAGACACCAACGGCGCCGCCGCAAGCGCCTACACCGATGGACACCCAAAGAATCGGGGCAAAATGGCTTTCAAAGCGCTCGGTTTTGAGATTGATGCGCATTTGATTTGCATTTTTATAATATCTGTCCCATTCGGGAGAATAGTATTCCACGTCCACCACGCTGCCGTCTTCACTAAAATAAAACATCGTTACAAGGCCGACACCCTCAAGAAGATCGTCCGCCCTCTGCGGATCGATGAGCATCTGCGTTACGGTATTGCCGTGTATGCCCTCCGCTTGATTTACGAGGATGTTATCCCACGAATAGTGGCCGCCAAGCGCCATCACAACGTTTTCATACTGCCCTGCAAGCGTATCCCAGATCCTTTTTCCGTTGGCGCTCTGTACGCCGCTTGCACTCAGGTAATCGTGCGTTACGATGATCACCCTATGCTCGGGGTGTGCTTCGATCACGCCCTTCGCCCAATCGAGAACTGCGTCCTCCACGCGCCAATCGAGGTTGAGGATGAGCCATTCGTCCCCCTCACAATCGAGGGTTCTGTACGTATTTTTGACCGAGCCTTCTTCGTAAAGTCCGCCGTTTGTAAGAAATTGATCGTAGTAAAAGGTGATCTCCTCGGCAAAAAGCTTATCGAAGAGCTCAGGCCTTGCGGTTGCTTGGCTGTAGTCTTCAATGCCGCTCAGGGCGGTGTCGTGATTGCCGCGCACGACCGAGTAATAAAGCCCTGCATCCTG
This sequence comes from Clostridia bacterium, assembly GCA_017938205.1. GTDB lineage: Bacteria > Bacillota > Clostridia > Oscillospirales > CAG-272 > UBA1740. The sequence continues at coordinate 5,705 of JAGBCA010000070.1, read as the reverse complement.
CAGGATCTGCAGCGCGGAAGCCGCCTCGATCCATTCATCTCGTTGGCACTGATCGGTCAGATCACCAAGCCCGATCACGTACTGAATGTTTTTTTCATCCTTATTCTCGGCAAGCCAGGTGTAAGCGGCTCGGATCGCTTCGGGATAGCTGTGTGTTGCATATTGGGGATCGCCGATCACCGCGATCGAATATTCGTATTTACCCGAAAAGCCCTTTTTCTCCCTTTCGGCGTTCATTTCCTCCTCGGTCAGCCAGGATCTGCTGTAGATCAGATCGTAGCCGCCGCTTTGGTCTTTGATGTCCTTTCCCTTGTCTGAGGAATCAATATCATAATAAAGAATAAGATGCTCGTTGCTTGCATCCACGCCGTTTTGAAAGCTATCAAAAATTTCGGATCCCGAAAGAACGCTGCTGTAAAGCGCAACGTCACGGATGCCCCCTCGGAAGAAATTCGGATTCAGATAATGAAGATCACCGCCGAGAAGAAAGGGATACTGTGATGCGGATGCAAGAGAGAAGATGCCGAGGCATCCGTCCTTGCATTTTTCCGGGCAGGTGTCCGAAAATGCGATGCTTTCCTGCAAAACGCCGTTTACATAACAGCGAAACTCCTTTTTTTCTTCGTCAAAAGCGATCGCAAGATGCGTCCATGCTGCGGAAGGAAAGGAGGCGTTTTTAAATACGGCGGAATGTGTTGCACCGTTTTTGTCCTTAAAGGTCAGCTGGGGATAGAAATTCTTATTCAGCGTGAAGGTAAATCTTCCACCCGATTTTGCGTTGTCGTTTCCGAGGATCGTTCCGCCCTGCCACCCCGAGCGCTCTGCGTATAGCATAGCCTCAAACGTATGGGGAACCTCTTGGAGGTTTTTTGCGCTTTGATAGGTGTCCATGCTATAGGTTTTTCCCTGCTTGTAGGAATCAAAATACAGCCCTTCGGCCTCTGATGATGCAAGAGTGGGAAGTAGCAGCATAGCAAAAAGGCATAGAAAAAGAATCAATGAAAAAATACGCTTCATAACAAACCTCTCTTCGCGGTGTGGTTGGTTCTATTTCTATTGTAGCATAAAAATAAGCAGGATGCAAAGGATTTTTCACTTGCTTTTGTCAAGCGGTGCTTGACAAGCCGGCGCTCGCACATTGTAATTAAAAAAAGGCAGAGAGTGTTCTGCCTTTTTTTCTATTCAGATGGCGGATGAAATCAAATTTAAAATGCGAGACGGTTTTCACCTGCCGCAAGCGGCGTATCCTTGCCGTCAAAGCGGAAGACGGCTTGAACGCCTGCGGGGATTTCAACGGTGAAGGCGGTTTTATCGCCCTTCTTTTCGTAGGCAACGGCAATTTTGCCGCGTACGGTTTCAATGCTGCCCGCCATGCGCCCGAAGAGCGCGGTTGCCTTTGGCTCGATCACGAGGCTCACATAGCCTGCCGTGCCGTCCTTTTGGCGAATGCCGAGCAGATGCTCGAAGATATACGCCACGGGTGCGCCGAACATCGGGTGGTTGTGCGAGCGGCTACGGCTCGAATCCCAATATTCGTGGAAGGTGGTCGCGCCGTTTTCGCGCCAATGCGCGTAGCCCTGGTCGCCGTTTTGGATCAGAAGCCGCGCGGCAAGCTCCGCCTGCCCATTCTCAAAGAGAACGCGTGTCAGAACGTCGGTCGCGAAGATGCCCGTGTCGAAGTGGCCGAGCTTTTCGTAGTATGTGACAAGGTTTTTGTACGTGCCGCCCTTGGCAACGCAGGTCTCCTTGGAGCAATGGTTGGAGCCCTGTGCCCGGGCGTAAGCATCGCCGAGGCCGAGATCTACGGCAAAGGCGTTTGCCCCCTGCACGCTCATAACGAAGTTGTTGTCAAAGGCGTTGTAATATGCCGCCTGAATGGCGCGCTTTCTCTCGTCGATCTTCTTTTTCAGCATGGGAATGTCCGCCTCCTTGCCGATCAGAGCGGCGATCTCCTTCATCTGCAGAAGAGATTTTACCATGAAATAGGTGTTTACGTAGGGGGCGGGGAGGATCACCTGCTGATTGTGCGAGGTGATGTCGCATTCGGGATAGAGGATATTCGGGCCGCACCAGTCGCCAAGGCACCATTCGCCCGCCTTGTCGCTTGTCACGAGCGAAAACTCGGAGTGCGCCTCTAAATAATCGATGTAGCGAAGCATCTGCGGATAGTATTTTTCAAGAATCTTCGTGTCGCCGAAGTGGCGGTAGAGCTGATAAGGAACCTCTACGATCGCACATCCCCAGCCGCCGGGGCCGCCGCCCGATCGAAGGTAAGGCGCAGTGTACTGAATATGCCCCGAGAGGGTATCCTGGCAGTCCCCGATGTCCGCCATCCATTTTTCGTAGAAGGCACGCGCATCCATGGTCGTCAGCACGGCATTCGTCGTCAGCTGGCCGTCGCCCGTGTAGCCGCGGCGCTCAAGATGTGGGCAGTCCGAGGGGTGTCCTGTGTGCATATTGCAAAGCATTGTGTGCAAAAAGGTCTTATAGATCCAGTTCAGCGTTTCGTTATCGGAGTCAAAGGTCGAATGGATCTTCACATCGGCGTGCACGGTTTTGACCGCGATCGGGCGCGCGCCACCCTTAACCGCAAGTCCGCGGAAGCCGTACCAGATAAAGTCGGGCTGCACGGTGCGCGCCGTTCCGTCCGAGGTGATGATAAAGCGCTGGCCGTGTGCGTGGGCGCGGTCGATCTGCCCGTCGGGGAGAAGCTCCTCGGCGAAATACACTTCCACCGTTTCGCCCTTTTTCGCGGTGATCTCAAGAACGGGGTAGCCCGTGGTATTCTTGCCGCAGTCATAGGTGGCAATACCGTTTGCCTCGTGGGTTTTGGTAACGGGGAGCGTTTCGATCAGCGCATCGGGGGGACAGTCCGTGGTCATATATTCGGTTTCAAGCGGTGCACAGAGGCAAGCCGCCTCCCAGGCACTGTCGTCAAAATCCTTCGCGAAGGCATCCTCCCACGCGGTGTAGTCGTGGCTCTCGCATTCCGTGAAGGAATAGGCGGTGATATAGCTTTTGCCGATGCGGCAATTCTCGTCCGATATGAAGGCCGCCTTTCTTCCGTTTTCCTCCACCTCGATCCGATAGATCGCCTTTGCCATGCCGAAGGGGCGGCAAAGATGCGTGTACCAGCCGCCGCCGTAGTGCAGAGCGATCACATTCTCACCCTCGCAGAGGTAGGGCGTTATATCAAACTGCGGCACGTATACGCGGTGTCCCGTCAGCGTTTCGTTGGTGGGATCGTTCGTTGCTTCATAGTCCGAGGAGAGCGGCAAAAAGGTGTCGGGATTGATCAGCGCGCCGTTGATATAGCACTTGAAAAAGCCGAGTCCCAAAACCGAAAGCCAAGCCTTCGCTCCCTTGGATGCCGTGAAGCGGCCGCGCAGGATGTAGAACTTATTGATGTCGGTCGGATTGCCGCCGATGCCGTAATATTCGCCGCGGCGGATCGGCTTTGCAAAGCCGATAGAGCATTCCTTTGCGCCAACCCATTTTGCATCACCGAAAAAGCAGGACTGTGTCATCTTTTCTCTCCAAGGATTTTTTCTTTCATTATACCATCAAAGCGAAAAAAATGCAATCCCTTTGTGCGTGAGAATAAAAAAATACCAATCGGAAGAGAAAAATCAAAATCTGCGCGCTTGTGTCAAAGAAGGCTTGACGGAAAAGAGAAAAAGTGCTATACTACCCTTATATTTAAAACGCAGGAGGCTTTCTATGAAGCGCTCTTTGGGCTACAAGCTGATCTTTATGATCTCCATGGCCGTGTTCGGTACGATCGGCCTTTTCGTAAAAAATATTTCGGTCTCCTCGGGCGAGCTTGCGCTCTACCGTGCGGTGATGGCGGCTCTGCTCGTCGGCGGATTTATGCTTGTCACGCGGCGGCGCATCGTTTGGAAAGAGATCAAAAAGCAGTTGCCGATGCTTTATCTTTCGGGCGCGGCTATGGGCCTTAATTGGATCTTGCTTTTCGAGGCCTATAAGTATACCACGGTTTCGGTGGCAACGCTCAGTTATTATTTTGCGCCCGTGATCGTCACGGTGGCTTCTCCCTTGATCTTTAAGGAAAAAATAGGAGCGAGACAGTGGATCTGCTTTGCCATGTCAACGCTCGGTATCGTTCTGATCACGGGACTTGGCGATCTTTCTGCAGGGAGCAACCATCTGCTTGGCATTGCCCATGCCCTCGGCGCGGCTGTGCTGTACGCTACGGTCATGCTTCTTAATAAAAGCATCAAGGGTGTGGAGGGCATTCAGCGCACCTTCTTTCAGTTTCTTGCCGCGATCGCGGTGCTGATCCCTTACGTTGCGTTCACGAGCGGCATCACGCTCGGCGGTCTACAGCTTGGCGGCTTTGCTTGCCTTTTGGCGGTGGGTATCGTTCATACGGGCATTACCTACTGTATGTATTTCTCCTCAATGAAGGAGCTACCCGGCCGGGAGGTGGCGCTTCTTTCCTATATCGATCCCTTGGTGGCCGTGCTTTGCTCGGTGCTGATCCTGCGCGAGCCGATGGGGCTTTGGCAGATCCTCGGCGGCGTTCTGATCCTTGGCTTTACGCTCTATAACGAGCTTGCGCCCACGCTCGGGAAAAAGAAGAAAAATGAAAAACCGTTTGGAGAATAAATATGAAGATCGTTGTTTTGGCAGAAAATACGGCGGCCTGCGAGGGGATCGGCTGCGAGCACGGGCTTTCGCTCTATATTGAGGCCGCAGGGCAGAAGATCCTCTGCGATATGGGGCAGAGTGCGTTGTTTGAAGAAAACGCAAAAGCTCTCGGCGTTTCGCTCTCCGAGGTCACGCTTGCGGTGCTTTCGCACGGACATTACGATCACGGCGGCGGCCTTGCGCGCTTTCTTGCGCTGAACGAAGCCGCGCCCGTTTATATGCATAAGGATGCCTTTTTGCCGCACTACAACGGCACGGAGAAATACATCGGGCTGGATACGGCGCTTGCCGCCTCGCCGCGCATCGTTTTTACGGAAAAGCGGCAAACGATCGCCGAAGGGCTGACGCTGATCCCCGCGACTGACATTGTGCGTCGATATAAAAAGATCCCCCACGGGCTGACCGAAAAGGTGGGGGAGAGCTTTGTGGAGGACGATTTTCGCCATGAGCAGTATCTTCTCATTGAAGAGGCGGGCAAGCGCGTTCTGATCAGCGGATGCTCGCATATCGGCGTGATGAACATTGCGCGTGATCTGCGCCCCGACGTGCTGATCGGCGGCTTTCATTTTTCAAAGCTCGCCTTGGACGGCGCGCTCGCGGATGCGGCAAAAACGCTTGCCGCGATGGATACGGACTTTTATACCTGCCATTGCACGGGCGAGGAGCAGTACCGCTTTATGAAGCAATATATGCCGCGCCTTTCGTATCTTGGCGGCGGTCGTAGCATTGAAATTTAAGCTATATGTAAATTGATATTTGCAAAAGGGGATGGCGCCTCCCCGCGCAAGCGAAAATGACGAAAATCAAATGAAAACTCACTTTTTTTGATAAATGAGCTAAAAAATATGATCTAAGGTTGAAATTCTGCGAATTTCTCCATCGAATTTTAGTCATTTTCTATTTCCGTTTTCGAGGCTCGACGTACTTTTGTACGCCTCACGCCTCGAAGAACGAAAATTTTCGCGTGGGATCCCCCTATCCCCTTAACGCATTCGAGGGTAGCTCAAGTTTTTAAAGCTTGAGCTACCCTCTTT
>JAGBCA010000069.1 GCA_017938205.1 Clostridia bacterium | reverse complement strand
ATCTGCCATATAAAGTTCACCAACGTCGATAGCCTCGGTCATCGTGGAGTCGTTTTCATCGTAGTCACCACGAATGGTTTTTATGTACTCGATATGGAAGCCGAGAACGTTGTTGTCAAAAATCGCATCTTTAATGAGGTAAGAATGAAGACACTCCCCGAACAGCATTTCCGTAGTTTGGGTAACCTTGCCTTCAACTTTACCGTTGACCTCAAAACGAGGTGTTCCTGTAAAGCCGAAGAACTGCGCCTTGGTGAAGTGGCGCACGATATCTCTATGCATATCACCGAACTGCGAACGGTGGCACTCGTCAATGATGAATACTACCTTTTCGTTGCGGTAAAGCTCCATCGTTTTTGCGTATTGAGGCTTTTTAACCGCCGTGGACATTTTCTGAATCGTAGTAATAATAAGTTGGCGATTCTTGTCCTTCATCTGCCTTACAAGGACATCCGTTCTATCCGTAGTATCAACCGAGCCAGCCTCGAATTTATTAAACTCTTCGGTGGTTTGGGTATCAAGGTCTTTTCGGTCAACCAAGAAAATAACCTTCTTTATGCTTGGAATGGTCGACAAAATTTGCGCTGTTTTGAAAGCGGTCAGTGTTTTACCCGCACCAGTGGTATGCCAAATGTAGGCATTACGATTTGTAAGAGTGGCCTGACGAATAAGTGCCTCTGTAGCGTATACCTGATAAGGACGCATAACCATCATAACCTTATCGGTGTCGTTCAGCACGGTGAACTTTGTAATCATCTTTACAAGCAAGTCACGCGCAAGGAACACTACCGAGAAGTCTTTGAGGTTAGTAACACGGATATTATTATCGTCAGTCCAGAAGAAGGTGTGCGAATACATAATATCGCGGTCGCTATTAGCGAAATATTTTGTGTCCACACCATTGGATACCACGAACAACTGAATGAAGTGGTATAAGCCTTGGTATGAGTGCTTTCTATAACGCATAATCTGATTAACGGCTTCTTTTATATCAACGCCTCTACGCTTAAGCTCGATTTGCACGAGAGGGAGACCATTAATAAGGATGGTTACATCATAGCGGTTGGTGTACTTACCCACAACTGTGGTTTGATGGGTAACCTGAAAACGGTTTTTAGAGTGGTCTTCACTCAAAAGCTGTAAGTACGGTCTTGTGCCGTCATCACGCTCAAGCACAAATTTATCACGCAAAATTTTTGCACTCTCAAAAATGCTTTTTCCGTTAAGGTAGTTAAGGACACGCTCCCACTCTTTCGGAGAGAGAGGCTTGCCGTTAAGATTTATGGCGTTAAAAGCCTCAAATTGTTCTTTGAAATTTGCGAGTAAAGCATCGTAGTCGGGAAGGCTAACAACGCTATAGTTTTGATTTTTTAATTGTTCTATCAACTGCTCTTCAAGTTGAGCTTCACTTTGATATGCCATAGTTATTATCCTTCCTTTTAGTTTTCATCGGGGACTATTTCCATAATGTCATCAAAATTGCAATTTAGCGCCACGCATATTTTAGCCAGCGTCTCTGCATTGACATTTTCCCCGTGGTTAAGTTTGTTTAAGGTATACCCACTTAAATCGGCAGCCCTTGCCAAATCACCTTTTTTCATATCTCGGTCAATAAGGATTTTCCATAGCTTTTTATAACTTATAGCCATACGTTTGCCTCCATAATTGATTAATGAATATATTATAACATAAAAGAACGAAAAAAACAATAGATTTATGAGCTTTCGCTAATTTTTTCTCGTTTACCAACTATATCATTATCGTCCGCAGACTATAATTTTAACGATTACCATAATTTTAACGATTACCCATAAATTTAACGCAAACAAAAAAGCCCATCCACCGAAAGTGCAAAAACTCTCGGAAGACGGGCTTCTTCTATCAAAAATATGCTTTTTATGCCTCGAAAGGGCAAAAATACCCCTAAAAGGCAATAAAAAACGCAGAATTGGCACAAATAATTGTATCCTATTCTGCGTTCTTATTTGGTGGAGCATAGGGGATTCGAACCCCTGACCCCGACACTGCCAGTGTCGTGCGCTCCCAGCTGCGCTAATGCCCCGAAAATTATTTACGGTTTATTTTATCACATTCTATACCGAATTGTCAAGGCTTTTTGTGAAAACCGTGAAATTTTTGAAAAATCTTGCAAAAAATCACCCCCGGCATTTTTCCTCTTTTCTTTGGTCTTATTTCGTACAATTGCCCCGCGATCGATTATACCGTTTGTAACGGATTGCATACACGGCTGCGCCGTATTTTTTTCTTGCATCTGTGCAAAAAACGTGCTATAATAAAGATACAGAACGAAAAAGGAGGCACAACACGATGAAAAATACAACGAGCAGAAGCATTGGTTTTATCTTGGTTTTGATATTGGTTGCATCTTTTTTGACGGGCTGCAACGCATTTTTCGGTAACGATCCCAATTCCGATCTCACAGAACACGACGATAAGATGGAGTCTGCTACGGGAAAATGGTTGCTTTACGGCGACGAGGACACCTACTTCGTTTTCAACGGCGCAGAAGGTGTGATGAGCTTCAGCTATCACGAGGATGGCGCGAAGAAATACGGAGGCACATTCAGAGCCGTTACGCGTGCGGCGAACGAAGGCACCCCCCTCTCCTTTATTCTCACACGCAGCGATAAGGCGCGTGAGGATTGGATCAGCTGCTACGCCGAAAACGCTTCTGAGGCTTTCTCTCAATTTAGCATTGCCTATGCGGAGGAGGACCTCGGCGTGACTGACGGCACGGTTTATACCCACATTTACCGCATCAGTGAAATGCCCTACAAGCTTGGCACTTACGTGCTGGAAAACAAGGAATACAAGTCTTTTTCCGCCTTTAACGACGGCAAATACCGCATTCCCGAGGGAAGATATACGTCAGACGGCGGGCAGAGCCTTTCCGTGATCCCCATAATGAACGAGAGCTTTCAGCTTTTCAGATACACAAACGGCGACACCGCCGTGGAGGGTATATTCAATATCGCGCAGGACAAAAAGACCATCTATCTTTATATTGAGCACGACATATACGAGAAGGTGCGCAACGCGGACAAAGATAACTACGATACCACCTTCAGCCTCAACTATCCGCCCGACTTTTATCTCAGAGGCGATTTTGACACCAATTCCAACGCGCTCGTTATAAACGGCCTGTACCATCACACGGAAAGTCCCACGCAGATCGAGGATGCGCTCTGGGCATTTGGCACTTACACAAAGCAATAAGTAAATCAAAGATGGCAGATATTGCACTTGACTGATTTTATGGAAAGTGATATAATTATTTTGTAACAAAACTCAAGGAGGTATTAAAAAATGGAATGGCTTAAAAACACTTTGGACAGTATAGTCGCTTGGGCAACAAGCACGGGACTGAAGTTGCTTATTGCGCTTGTTCTTATGTTTGTTTCGTTCAAGCTGATCAACTGGGTTGCAAAAAAGATCATCAAAAACGGAGAGAAAAAGCATCTCGACAAAACTATCTTGAAAACGATCTCGCATCTCGTCAGTATCGGCGGAAAGGTGATCGTCACGGTTTGTCTTGTCGGTTACGTTGGTATTGATACGAGTGCTATTACGGCACTGATCGCTTCTTTTGGCGTTTGTATCGGACTTGCAGTAAACGGCGCGGTTTCAAACATTGCAGGCGGTGTGCTCATACTTATTACAAGGCCCTTCAAGGTGGATGATTTTATTGAAGCGCAAGGCATTTCGGGAACGGTTGCGGATATTCATTTGATAAACACTAAAATAGTCACGGGAGACAATAAGGTCATTTACATCCCCAACGGATCGCTCTCAAATGGGAATATAATCAATTATTCCGAAAAAGAGATCCGACGCGTTGATTTCAACTTTTCAATTTCATACAATGCTGATTTCGACCAGGCAAGATCCGTCGTTTTGGATATTCTGAATTCTCACGAGCTTGTGCTTGACGATCCTGCCCCCTTCGTCAGAATGAGCAAGCACGCCGCTTCGTCTATCGACATAGTCGCACGTGCTTGGGTCAGATCCGGTGATTATTGGACGGTGAATTTCGATGTGCTTGAAAAGGTTAAGGCAGAGTTTGATAAGAATCATATTGAGATCCCCTTTGATCAGATCGACGTGCACGTGAAAAACGATTAAGACGTAAAGTGAGACGGACAATGAGATTCTCGCCAAAATACGACAAGCTTTTCCACTTCATATGGATCCCCACGGCGATCATTATGCTTTTCTTGCTTGTTATGAACGCGTTCCTTCCGAGCACATTCGGTTGGATCGTTACGCTGGCGACAACGGTCGTCGTGGCATATTTTGTTATTTCACCGATGTTCGGCTACGTGGAGCTGCGAGAGACCTGCGTTTTCGTGAAGTTCGGATTTTTCATGAAGCGCGTGATTCCCTACGAAACGATCCGCGGCGTGGAGAAAAAGCGCACGGCGATCGCGGATTCAATGGTGGCGCTCAAAAACGCCATGGAGCACGTGAACATCAAGCACGGCAGCTTTGATATAACGAGCGTGAGCGTAAAGGATGGCGATGCTATGATGGCCGAGATACGAAAAAGATGCGGGATCTCCGCGTAAAAAAAGAAGGTTGCGATTTATTTCGCAACCTTCTTCTTTATGCCTTTGCGGCCTTGACAAGCGCGCGGCATTTTTCCTCAATAAGGTCAAAGCGACCTTCGGCGATGGCCTTTTTATCGGCATCGTTCACGCCCATGCCAAAGCCTGCCGCCCCAGCAGCCAAAAACTGCGGTATATTCTCCAGGCAAACGCCGCCAACGGCGAGAAATTTGATGTGCGAAAGGGGTGCGCGAACCGCCTTCAGATAGGCGGCTCCCATCGTGGTGATCGGAAAGAGCTTGACGAAATCCGCCCCCGCGTTATGCGCGGTGGTTGCTTCACTCGGCGTGAGTGCACCCGGAAGCGAGGCGAGGCCGAGCTGCTTGGTTCTGCGGATGACTGCTACGTTCGTATCGGGAGAAACGATGAAGCGGCCGCCGTGCTTCGCGGTGAGCTCCACCTGACTTTCTTTGATGACCGTACCCGCACCGATCATCATTCTGCCCTCAAAATGCTTGGCGAGGCGGCCGATGATAGCGGCGGTTTCCTCATCGGGGGTTTTGCCGCTTGCATCGTAGGTGCATTCCATCACGCGCACGCCGCCGCGATACATTGCTTCGGCGAGGGGGATCATCTGATCGGCAGGAACGCCGCGCACGATCATCACGAGCTTTTCCTCCGTGATGGTACGAACTGTTTCGGCCTCCCTCTCCTCGCTTGCAATAATCGAAAGCAGGTGCGCCTTGCGACCTTCAAGGAAGGGGACCCATTCGTTCGGGGTAACGAATGCGTTTTTATCACCTGCGGCTACCCTTGCAAGCTTGCCTGCGGTATCATTGTTATGCACGTGATTGCCAAGGAAGATCTCCACGCGCTCGTTCTTTAGGCGCTCAAGGCCTGCAAGGAACTTTTCGCGCATTCCTTCAAGGCCGTTTGCTTTAATATAACTGCCGTACAGCGTATTGCAGCCGACGCCGCCGTGCATACCCGCGCGATAGGTTTTCTCGCCGTCCGTCACGTCAAAGAAGAAGGAGAGCGTTCCCTCGGTGTGGCCTGGGGTGGAAAGGCAAAGAATATCGGTTCTTCCAAGCTGCACGTGATCGCCGTCATCCAAAAGAACGTCCGGGGTAAAGGCCTCGTTATATTCCGTGCCAAGCTCCTCCGCCCAGGTGCGGATGCCCTTCTCTACCATATCGAGATCGCTTCTGCCGATATAAGTTTTTGCGCCCGTCATATCGCGGAGTGCTTTCACTGCGCCTGCATGGTCGTAATGCCCGTGGGAGCAGAGGATGATGCGCGTTTTCATCGGATCAAGACCGATCGCGCGCATATTTTCAAGCACGGTATCCAGAGCCTCGGGATAGCCCGGATCGATCACGATCAGGCCCTCCTCGGTTTCGATCACGTGCGTGGATGCGGGGTAGGTACCTACAAAATACAGATTGCCGAACACACGGTCGGGAGCAATATAGCCCTCCCAGAAATTCTTTTTCATTCTAATATCCTCCAGAAATATTCAAGTGCGGCGCGCAGTTTTTCTCCGTCCTCGGGTGTTGCCTCGGCCATAGCACTGCTTGCCATGATTTTTTCATAATAGATAGAAATCGTTTCCCTATCTGTGGGAACACCTGCGGTGACAGGAGAATGCGGCATACCGTATTGCTTCATAAACGCAAGGATCTCGGCATTCTTTTCTCGCTCGCCGTTATATTCGTTCTGTAAAAGCAGGCCAACGCCGACCAACTCACCGTGCAGATACGGCTTCGACTCTATGGGATAAAGGGCACGGGTGATCTCGTAAAACTTATGACCGAGGGCGGTTTGATTTGAGCCGCGTGCAATGCCACTGATCACACCTGTTGCCGCAATCGCGGTGAAGATCACCTGCTCGAAGGCCTCGGTGCATTCGCCGCACTCCATTGCTTTCAGGGCGGCGGCCGTTTTATTCGATAGCTCCTCATAGGAGCGAACGGCCATAACATAGGCATAATCCAACCCCAGGGGGTAGTTTTCGTCTTCTGGACGGTAGCGGTGCTTGATCTCAAGAAATTTCGCCTGCGCATCGAATACACCCGCAAGGAGAAGCCTTGGAGGCTGGCGAAGCAAAAGCGCGGGATCTACGAGAACGGCATCCACTTCTCGGTCGTGATGCGCCGTGCCTACCGTTCTGCCCTCGGCGGTATAGCAAACGCTGAGCGGCGTATAGGCGGCGCAAGTGGCCGAGGAGGTAGGAATATTAACGATGGGAAGCTCTGCCGCTTCGGCGGCAAGCTTTGCAAAATCCATGATCACGCCACCGCCAACGCCAACGATCAAGTCACGATCCTCATCTTTGGCAAGGGATGCGGCCATCTCTGCATCCTCGCAGTTGCAGGGGCCCTTATGGATACGGAGGCTATACGGCATTTGTACGGCGCGAAGGCTCGCATCGATGGCATCACCCGCGATTTCCCACGCAGTTTTTCCTGCAAGTATCAGAGGGCGGCTACCGTATTTTTTTAACTGTGCGGCGCATTCGTACAATATATTTTTTCTTTGCAGATACCGTCCGCACCCAACGCGAAAGGAGTCGATTTTCACAGGCATTGTCTTTTCTCCCCATTTTGCACTTCGGCTTGACACACTTCTATTTTAATGCTATAATGGAGAAAAGTAAATTCGATAAATTGCCAAAAACTTTCGAAATATTGCGGAGGCCGATATGATCTTCAACAGTTATGCACAACAAAAGGAATCGCTCGCGGGGATGCAGCTTGTCAGCTGCGGTCATATTTTTGCCAAGGAGGGGCGCGAGATCCGCCGCGAAAAGGGGCGGGAGGACTGGCTTTTCTTCTACGTTGCAAAGGATGAGGAAACCTTTTATTTGGATCGTGCAGTGGTCGCGCCTGCGGGGAGCTTTGTTCTCTTTGCTCCCGGAGAAAAGCAGCACCACGCCTATCACGGCACAGGCACGGGAGAATTTTATTACGTGCATTTTCGGTGCGAAAGGCTCCCCGATGGGCTGGATCTCAAGACCTCACAGGTCTATTCCCTGCCGCCGCAGAGCGCTACCGCGGAAATCTTCGAAGCGATTATAGAAGATACGCTTGAAAAGCCGCCGCATTACGAGCCGCTTTGCCTCGCAAGACTGCTGACTTTGCTTGCAACGGTACAAAAAGAAGCCGCGCACACCGAGGCGCGCGCGGCCATAGGACATCGGCGTATTGCACGCGCGATCCAACATATAGGAAGATACTGTGAGAAAAATCTTACGCTTGAGGATTACGCCGCGATGTGCTGCATGAGCAAATATCATTTTCTGCGCACCTTCAAGCAGGTGACGGGAGTGACTCCCTTGGAATACCGTACGCGCATCCGCATTGAAAATGCGAAGGAGATGCTGGAAGGCGGTGAGCTTTCCGTAATGGAGATCGGAGAAAAGCTCGGCTTTTCTTCGCCCGCTTATTTCAGTGATTCCTTCAAGAAAGCAACCGGAATTTCACCAAAAAACTATGCAAAATGCAAATAATCATTTACTTTTTGTTATCAAACTCTGAAGATTGCCTGCTCAACGCTGTCTGCTTCCACCTCAAAGGTACGGCCGTCAATGATCTTCATATACGGGCGCTGGCTTGCATAGGGGAGCTGATTGCGTTCCGTAAGCTCTACACGAAGGGTGATGGGAGCGGCTACGTTATAAAGCTCGCATTTTCCGCTTCTAAAGTTCTCTACGGCTTCCTTTACAGCGGCAAAGATGCATTCCTTCGCCTTGTGGGGCGGAAGCAAGGATGCGCCGAAGCAATTCAGACTGCGCTTGACCTCTGCAGTGGCAACCCAAGGAAGAAAGCGCTTTGCTTCAAGGCACGTATTTGTATCACCGCTGACCATAATAACAGGCTTGCCGTGCTCACCGAGGATGGCTGCATCAATAGCGATCTCGCCTACCTTTTCGCCGTTCAGGTGATAATTTTGCACAGACACGCTACTGAAGGTGTGTTCGAGAAGAGCTTTGTGCGTTCCTGCCATACCATGGTAACCGAGAAGGATCACCGCATCGCACTCGTCGATATAAGGAAAACGTTCGTCTCCAATTGCACCGCAAATAGCCTCATCAACATATTCACCAAGCTCATCCCAAAGAAGAGCGTAGCTACCGCCGTGGCAATCGCGCGCATAGACCTTATCCACGCCTGCGGCCTTCAAAGCCTCGGCACATACGTTGATCTCGCGAGTCAGATACTTTCTTCCCTCACTAAAGCGATTGAGCGAGGGGAGCACCTGCTCCCTGGTATAAATACCGCTGATGCCCTCGAGATCTGCCATGATAAATACTGTCATAAGTTCCTCCCGGCCGAACGCTACGGCCTTGCTTTTTTCTTCAGTTCATTATAACATACGCAGTTCCTCTTGTCAAGCAAGACCGGCGCGCAAGTTTTCGCATTTTTTCTTCAAAAATACTTTTATATTCACAACAAGGGTTATATCCCATGTTTTAAAAAAATGTGCGCATGGAGAGCGGCGCGAAGGTCGTGGAGGGCTACGGTGATTTCCGGCGAGGCTACACAGCATGTGCCTTTATGGCCTTCGACCTCGAAAACGAGATCACGGTGTTCTTCGTGCAGCAACTGCGTGCCGATCCGCGCAATCCCAACCGCCATCTCGTCTATGATTATGCAAGAGAAGCGCTTTGCGGCGGCCGCCGAGTATAAAAAACGGCGCGATCTCTAATTTCCTTGGATTTTTTCAAAAAAACTCCAAGAAGCTTGGAAAAATCTATTGACAAAACGCAAATTTTGTGATATGATATATTGGCGATTGGTTGAGAGCAACCGATTTGCGATATATTTGCGAATGTGGCGGAACGAGCCGTCAAAGACGGCGACGCAAAAACGTCTCGCGTTTTTGTAGCGTAAGCGGAGCGTCGCTTGCAGACTGCGCGTAGCGCGGCAAACAACTTCATACTTATTGATAAATTCGCAGAAATGCGTTTTTATAAATTTGCGGATGTGGCGGAATTGGCAGACGCGCTAGATTCAGGTTCTAGTGAAAGCAATTTCATGTGGGTTCAACTCCCGTCATCCGCACCATGTGAAAATACCCCCGATTTTCGGGGGTATTTTTGCGTGGTATGGGCGACGGGAGTTGAAGTAGGAGCGGTAGTGAATGACAGTCCGGTGGACTGTCAGAGCCGCGAATGACCGCGCGTGACGTTTGCAGAGCAAACTCATCAAAGATGCTCTGCATCTTTTGCGTAGATTCGCCCGAGAATCAACTCCCGTCTATTAAAACTTTAGATGCTCGGTGCGGAATAACATCCCCCCCATAACCCCAAGGGCTATGAGGGGGATGCAACGGGAGTTGAAGGTTCCCCAGTCAAGTCGCATAGTCGATGCGTTCATAAACATAGTTTTCTCCGCCTCTCCTTGCTTTGTTGACTTCGCTTCGCAAAAACAGTTATCAACTGTTTTTAGCTTGCTCACCCGTCATCCGCACCACGAAAAAGAGCAACCTTCGGGTTTGCTCTTTTTTGTTTTTTTCGTGCGGATGACGGATGAGGCAGAACCCACTTCCGAAGCCAAGCTGAAGTATAAAACTTTTGCTATGCAAGGGGCGAGGATAAGTTTGCCGCCGCTCTGCGGCTCGTTTTGCGTGCTTGCACGCAAAATGGCAAACTTTGCGAGTGCGCCACTACTTGTTCGCACTTTGGCGCACTCTTGGTCAACCTCCCGTCTATTAAAACTTTAGATGCTCGGTGCGGAATAACATCCCCCCCATAACCCCGAGGGCTATGAGGGGGATGCAACGGGAGTTAAAGGGTTGCCCCCGTCCATTGTATTTTTCTATAGCAATAAATATCATTTTTTACAAAAATCATTGCATTCGGCGATTGTCCGTGATAAAATATTTATGATAAAAAGCGGACAGAAAGGTGATGCTAAAATTGCAAGGCTTGCAAATTTTATTAACGGTGCTCGCTTCGATCGTGCTATTGCTTCTGATCGTTACGGCGGGGATCTTTTTTAAAATTTTTTATTCTGTGCAAAGGAAGCCGAGGCACGCGGAGAAATTTTCTTTGCCGGAGGGGGCGGTTTATGTGCCGCATCACGAGCAGATGATCTCATGGATCAAAGAGATCCGCGCGATGGATCGAAGGGACGTTTCGGTTACCTCGTATGACGGACTGACCTTGTGCGGAAAATATTACGAATATAAAAAAGGCGCGCCGACGGAGATACTTTTTCACGGCTACCGAGGCACGGCCGAGCGCGATCTTTGCGGCGGTGTGCACCGTTGCTTTGCCATCGGACATAACGCACTGATCGTTGACCAAAGAGCCGCAGGCGAGAGTGAGGGCCACGTGATCACCTTTGGTGCAAAGGAGAGCCGCGACTGCCTCGCTTGGGTGGATTTCGTGCTTGAAAGCATTGATAAGGATGCAAAAATCATCCTCACGGGCATATCAATGGGGGCGGCAACGGTGATGATGGCGGCCTCCATGGATCTGCCGAAAAACGTGATCGGCGTGCTGGCCGATTGCGGCTACACCTCCACCAAGGCGATCATTCAAAAGGTGATCCGCGATATGAAACTCCCTGCGAAGCTTCTCTACCCTCTCGTGCGGCTTGGCGCAAGGCTCTTCGGCGGCTTTGATCCCGATGCTTTTTCTCCGATTGAATCCATGAAAAAATGCGCGCTTCCCGTGATCTTTTTCCACGGCGATACGGACGACTTCGTTCCCTGCTATATGAGCGAGGAAAACTATGCGGCCTGCGCCGCAGAGAAAAAGCGGCTCGTGATCATTCGCGGTGCGGGGCACGGACTTTGCTTTCCCGTGGATATGGAAACGTATTTCAAGGAGCTTCGCGATTTCTTTCCTTGTGATGTTGTATAATAAAGACGAAAAGCACTTGCTTCCAATCGGTAGCAGGTGCTTTTTCATACATAATATAAATATAGGTTTGCATTTTATTTGGTTTTTGCATTTTTCATAGAATTATATCTTTTAAAAAACAAATCCGAATAAAAAGCTTTTATTTTGAAAAAACTACCCCCGAGGCAATTGCCTCGGGGGTAAATTTTTTAGAAAATCAATTATTTTGCAACAACGGAGTACCAGATATCGCCGTTTGCCTTTTCTTCAGATTCAACCTTGTATCCTTCAGCAACGATAACCTCGCCCTCGCCACAAGGAGATTCAGCAGGGTTAAAGTTTACAAACGTACCGCCCTTTACGGTAACCAAAGCGGTTGCTCTCGAACGGTCATTAACGTTGATTACAAATCCTCCAGAGCTCAAGCTCTCAAAAAATCCACCATTGATGGTAACCGTTCCGTTTACAACATTGACTGCAGTAGTACCACCAACATACTTACCACCGTTAATGGTAACATGTACATCCTTGTATTGTGCGCCTAAGCCCTGACCAACGGTCAAAGCATAAAGTTCGGGATTGTCGATCGTTACGATACCGCCATTTTCACCTGCATCCAAAACAACGTTACCACCATTGATTCTCAAACCGTTATAGCTTGCAGGGCTTCCCTGGATATCAAGGGTAATTACGTTATTACCAAAATCAACTGTTGTGTCAGTGGTAATGTAGTTGCCACCTGCCGCAGAGCCATCCGTTACCTTGATGTCGCCGCCAAGTTCAACAGCACCACCAGCTACAAGCGCGTTCTTGAGGAAGATTGCGCCAGTAGGCTTCGTCATATCAACAACTGCGGTTGCATCAGCCCAATCAGGAACAGCAACGCCCTCGTTCGCAATGATAAATTTAAGGCTTTCCTGCTTGAAATCAACGTTTTTGTAAAGAGTCTCGCCCTTTGCGTTAATGTAAACGATCTGATTGTTGTCAAGATCCCAAGCGTAAAGGTTGCCACCAGCCTTTGCGTTCAGATTAGCAAGAACGTAACCCGCTCCCTCGATAGCCTTAAGTACTTCTTCAAAGTCTTCAGGATCGCCATTCAAAGCAGAATACTCTGCAAGAGCGGTGTTTATTTCTTTTGCAACAACGGTATCGCTGGCTTCATTCGCCTTCTTAATAATACCGCTAAAGGTGGGGATCAGAACTGCGGCGAGGATTGCGATCACGGCGATAACAACCACAAGCTCAACAATTGTGAAACCCTTTTTGTTGGTTTTTCTCATTTTTGTTTTCTCCTTAAAATGTTTGTGATTTGTTTTGAGTTTTCAATGGGTT
>JAGBCA010000068.1 GCA_017938205.1 Clostridia bacterium | reverse complement strand
TTTTCACAGTCCGCCGCTTTGTGAAGATATTTGCTGTTGGTGCTCTTTACAGTGAAGCTATGTCCGTTTGCACTACCGTTTGTAAAGGTAGTCGTACCCTTTGCACCGCAGGAGCAGGAATAGAAATAGGTAGCCGCATTTTCACAGTCCGCCGCTTTGTGAAGATATTTGCTGTTGGTGCTCTTTACAGTGAAGCTATGTCCGTTTGCACTACCGTTTGTAAAGGTAGTCGTACCCTTTGCACCGCAGGAGCAGGAGTAGAAGTAGGTAGCCGCATTTTCACAGTCCGCCGCTTTGTGAAGATATTTGCTGTTGGTGCTCTTTACGGTGTAATCGTGTGTATGAGTATCTAGTAGATTTTTCTCGTCGGTATAACTCTCCCCGCAGTTATCGCATAGCGAGTTATCGTCCGCATCTCTGTGCGAGCAGGGATCATCGCCGCACGATGCAAGAGCAAATAAAAGCAAAACACAAACCAATAAAGCAAACAGTTTTTTCATAGTTAGTCCTCCTAAAAACAAAAAGTGCGCCCGCAAAGCGAGCGCACCCCCATAATGTACTTCACTTTGCTGCCACACAACTTTTTGCATACAAGGTACGAAAAAAGACGGAAGTACTAAAATGGCATAGTACACCCTTGTATGCAATATTTAGTTGTGTGGCAACATCATTATATCATAAGTGAAGTGAATTTTCAATATTTGCCAACATATTTTGTGAATTTTTCGTTAAAAAGTGTTGTCCCTATTATAACACACGACTCTTCCTTGGATGATGCCGTTCGATTTTACCGAAAACTATCCAAAGCAAAAAAAGAGGGCGTGCCCTCTTTTTTTGCTTTTTACATATGCGAATGCTTTCGCAGCTGCGAGGGCGAATACCCATACGTGCTCTTGAATACACGCGAAAAATATTTGTCGTCGAAAAAGCCACACATTGAGGATATTTCCTTGATCGAAAGATCACTTTCAACCAGCAGCGTTACCGCTTTGTTCATACGGAGCTTGGTGATATACTCCTTTGGCGACATACTGAAATAATTGACAAAAAGGCGGTATAAACCGGACCGGCTGAGAAATCCGGCATTACAAATGCTTTTAATATCCAGCGCGGCATCACAAAAATGAAGCTCTATGTATTGCACGCATTCGGCAAGTGCGGTATTTTCATTTTTCGTTTTATTGTATTCCCTTATTCTTTCCAGAATGGTGAAAATGGTAGCTTTTGCACGGTGGAACGAATGATGCTCCTGCCACTCCGCAAGGAGACGGGAGAACAAAATCGCGACATCCGATTTCGGTTGAAGCTCGAACACCTCCGCCTCCGAATAATTGCAATACGCCATATTGACAACGATGCTTTCGCTGGTCGAATACTCCACCTCGTATGGAACGCCGCTTGGAATGAACAAAACGTCTCCCGGCTTTGTGTGGAGGATCTTATTTCCGATCTTAAACGTTCCTATTCCACTATCGCGGAAGGAAAGTGCCGCATACGGACGCGCAGCAACCTGAAACGTCCCCTTTTTATGGTAAAAACGGTCGACCGTAAGGATCTGGAACAAAAGATCGTCATAATTATCCAACATAATCCGTATCCCTCCTTCATTAAGAGTAGTATATCATATCGCGAAACAAAAGTCCACCTTTTTGATAAAAAATTCGGTTTTCAAACGATTATTTATATGATATACTTGCATCATCATTCAATTTTCGTTTAAGGAGAAAGAAATGAACAGGAATTTAACTGCAAGGGTCAAGGAATGTGCATACGGATTCGGTGCGGATCTGGTCGGCATTTCTCCCATTTCCAGATTCAAGGGCGCTCCGATCATGATGAGCCCGCAAGGAATTTTGCCCACCGCAACAAACGTCGTGGTTTGTGCGATCCATCATCTTGACGAGGCGATTGAGCTTGGAGGCGAGGAGCATCCGCAGATCATAGGACCTTACTCGATTCAGTACGTTATGAATCTTAAGCTCGATTATATTGCCTTCCGCGTGGCGCGACATCTGGACAGCCTTGGCTACGAAGCCGTGCCGATCGCCGCTTCGAATATATGGAGATACCGCCCGTTCGGTGATATGACGGCAACGTTTGCCCCGGATATGTCGCACATTTACGCCGCGACCTGCGCGGGCATCGGTCAGCTCGGCTGGCATGGGCTCACGATGTCTCCCGAATACGGTCCCCGAAACAGATTTATATCGATCATCACAAACGCTCCGCTGTGCCCGACGCCGATGTATGATGAAACCAAGCTCTGCGATATGTGTGGCGAATGCATCCGGCACTGCCCCACCGATGCTTATCGCAAAGAGTGCAACGGCACGAAATGCATTGAGGTCGAGGGCAAGGTGTTTAAATTCGCAAACAAAAATCTTTGGCGCTGCGCATGGGCCGAGCATTTTGATCTCGATCTCGACCTCAAGATCCCGGACGTCGTTGATGAAAAGGTGATTCTTGAACACATTGACAAATACGGTATGCGTGGCGGAGAGATGGGATGCTGTGTAAAATTCTGCCTTCCCAAGCATCTCAGAAGCGACGGCGGCGAGCATACCTCTGCGCCCGTGAGAAAGAAACACAGCGTGGCAAATTTGGATCTCCCCGTACACAGAAAGCTCTATGACGATGTGGTGGATTATGTTGGGAAGTACAGCATCGATAACGTCGTATTTCTCGATAGCAAAGCAACCGAAGCACTCGGTGCAAAGAAAGCATACGAATATGCCCAAGGCGCTGTCGTAATGACGATCTCGTGCAAGAAGTCCGCGCAGGCGCAGGGAGACAAGATCAACGCGCGCAACGGCTACGGAAACGAGAGCTTTGGAACGATCAGCGCCGAGCAGACCGCACTCGCTCATTTTTCGGGATTTGCGCGTCTTGATGCGGCCAGAATTATCGATGACTACGGATATAAAACGCTCAACAGCCCCGAGGTGGATGTTGATGCCTATCTGAAGGCGGCCGGTATTACGCTGCGTGACGATGAGGTTACGGTGACCGAGGTGCTGCTCACGAATGCACCGCTCGCAAGATATGAATACTACGATCTCAACGAGCCCGTTGACAACCTCAGGCTTTCGATGACCGAAAACCTTTGCAGCATTATGGAAAGCGAGGGCAGCGATACCTACGCGATCGTGCCTGCCGAGCGCATGGATCGGCTGGCGCAAAGGCTGATCCCCATAAAGGGCGGAGAGGATATCATCGATCTGGCATCCAAAACGCCCCGATTCCATATCTTTGAGCCAAGCGTCAAGAGCTGCAAGAGAAGGATATACAAAACCTCGGATCACCTTGAAAATGCCAAAAATGTAATTTTGATGGGAATACACTACCCCAAGATCGTTCAGCAAATGACCATAAAGCCGCCCGCATACGCCGTCGGACCGTATATGTATTCCAAATACGAAACGACCTTTGAGCTTGCCTACGCTTCCTTTAAGGTGATAAAATATTTGCAGGGGAAGGGCTACAAGGCTGTCGCTACATACAATCTCACCGGCATAGGCGGCGATATGGGAACGCCGCGAGGAGAGCTTCCCGATGCATTCTGCAATCAGCTGGAGGCGGTGGAAGCGGGACTCGGTCAGTTGACGCTCAACGGTATGTGCTACACCGAGGCACACGGCTTCAGCCAGGATTTTATCGCCATCGTCACCGATGCTCCGCTTGACGAGATCGTTTCTGCAAAGAGCGTGACCGACACCGCGTGCTGCGAGAACTGCGATCTCTGCATAAAAGCTTGCCCCGCAAATGCGCTGCGCGCAAAAAACATGACGCGCATAGAGCTGAACGGCAGAGCCTACAATTGGATACCGACCGACGGAAAGGCGTGCGATTGGTCTAAGAAGTATGCGCTTTGCGGCGAGGAGGGGCATAAATATACAGGATCCGATTCCGACTTTGCGGTTCCCGACACCATCACCGAGGAAAACCTTGTGGAAGCCAGAAGCAAAGCCGACAGAATTCTCTCCTACCGTCCCACGACGGTTCACCGCTGCATCATCGAATGCCCCTTGGTTCAAAAATAAAGCGGTCCCTGCTTGACCGCACGCGCGCGCTGACAGGCGTTTTTCGTCGGCGCGGCATGCTCCGAGCATATTTGCTGCGCGCATTGCGCGCGTGACATGAATTTTGCAATGTGCGTAAAAAAGGCAATATCACCGAAAAAGTGATATTGCCTTTTTCTTATTTTGACGAACGGTATTTTTTGATAAACTGCGTGGGGGTGACACCCATATATTCCTTGAATTGTCGGCTGAAGAAATACACGTCCGAAAAATTGCAAAGATGTGCGATCTGTGTGACCGTGTAACGCTCAAGGCGCAGAAGAGATGCGGCGTGGCTGATCTTCATTTGTATGATATATTTCTTCGGCGGCACGCCGAAGCGCTCGATAAAGAGGCGCTTGAGATAGGATTCGCTGATGCCCGAGGCGGCGGCAAGAACGGCCGTTCGGATCTCCTTTTCGAGGAAATCTCTTTGTATCACATCCAAGGCAGGCTTGAGAAAACGGAATTTGCTATCGGGGATATAGGTGCTTTTTTGCAGCTCGGCAAAAATCTTATACAAAAGAGAGAGACACTCGAAGCGATAGCCCTCGTCCTTGGCAACGAAGGCGCAGAAAAGCTTTTTAAAAAGCGGCGCAAGGCTCTCACGCCCCGACATATCAAGGACGAAGGCCTCGTCCGAGATCGGCTTATCCGTGCCGAAAAATACATCAATGCAGTCCCCCTGCTCCATGCGCTCCACGCGATATTCAGAGCACTCGCCGCTCGGCAGAAAGCGCACCGTGCCGGGAAGCGTTGCAAGCTCCTTTCCGTTGAAAACCACCTTTGCCCTGCCGGAAATATGGAAGATCAGCTCGTTATATATGAGTCTTCGTGCCTTGAACACGGTGGTCTGCTCGGGGTATTCCTCCTTGCCCACCATGATCACGCGGTGAATATCCGTAATCAAAAAATCAAAATTCATCGATCTCACCTCACACAGTATTTTACAGCAGATTTTTAAAAAAAGCAAGAGTTTTTCAAAAAATCTGTACCAAAAAGTGCAAAAGTATCGAAACCGCGGTTTACAAGCGCCGTTATTTTAGGTATAGTTAAGAAAAACCGTTTTTGGAGGCGAACTATGAACGATAGAATCAAGGCCCTGTGTGAGCTGACAATGGCAGGCAAAATGTATGCAGAGCAAATACCCACAAAATACGACGAGGCGGATCTTCTTTTGCAAAAGCACGAAATGCAATCCAAGCGCATCTGCGAATACATTCTCAATCAGGAGCCCGTACTCACCGAATACTCCGCTATGACGGGGTTCTTCAATTTCGATGCAAGCGTTGTCGGCGATGCGTTCCGCCGCTACGGATATGCGGGCACCCGAAAGGCAAATATGCTTTTTTACCGTAAGATCACGGATAATCTTTCCACCATGGAATGGCAACACGCAACGGCGGATTATACCAAGATTTTAAACAAAGGCTTTCACGGCATCATCGGCGAAATTGAGGATTCGATGAAAAAGCACACCGCGCCCGAAAAAATCGAATATTTAAAGGCACTTCGCCGCGTGGCAAACGCCATGATCTTCTGGGCGCACAAATGCTCCGAGCGCGCGAGCGCGCTTTCGAAAAAGGTTGAAAATCCGCAGTACAGAAAAAATCTTGAGAAGCTTTCCGATGCGCTGACACGAGTTCCCGAATACGCGCCCGAAAGCTTTTACGAGGCCGTTCTTTCCATTTATCTTTGCTTCTCCGCGGATCCCGACAGCGTGGGAACGCTGGACAGATACCTCTATCCCTTCTACAAAAAGGATATCGAGAGCGGAAGGCTGACCAAGGAGGAGGCAACGGAATACCTGCAGGAGCTTTTCCTTATGCTACAGGCGGCAACGAAAATCGTGAGCACCAATTTTACGCGCGGCGGCGAGAGCCATTTCTGCATCGGCGGCTATCTGCCAAACGGCGAGGACGGCTTTACCGAGCTTTCGCGGCTGATCACGGAAAGCCTTATGGATCTGCCGACCTACATTCCGCAGATCACTCTGCGCCGAACGAAAAAAACGCCGCGTGAGGTTTTCCGCTTTATGATGGACTGCGAGAGAAAGGATCCTTACAAGCGAATCGCATTCCAAAACGACGAGATACGAATCAAGGCCTATACCGAGATCTGCGGCATTCCCTACGAAAAGGCGGTCAAATACACGACGATCGGATGCAACGAGCCCGCCTTTCCCGGCTCGATCACGGGCGGCAGTTCGAAGATCAATATGCTCCGCTCCACCGAAAAGCTCTTCCACGAAAAAGGCGAGCGGATCAGAAATGCAAAAAGCTACGATGCGTTCTTTGAAGTCTTCAAGCAAGAGCTTCTTTCCGACCTGGATCTTGCATATGAGTACGACAATCACTACAATTCCATCCGTGCCGAGGACGTGGATTACGTTTCCAGCCTTATCTTCAACGATTGCATCGAAAACGCCACCTCTTTAACGCAGGGCGGCGGCAATACCGTTGTTGCTTCTCCGATGTGCATCGGTATCGCCAACGTGATCGACTCGCTTTGCGTTGTAAAGCAATTCGTTTTCGATGAAAAGCTTTTCACGATGGAAGAGCTGATCTCGGCGCTGAAGGCCAATTGGCAGGGCTACGAGGATATGCACACGCTGATTGAAAAGCGCGGAAAATTCTTCGGAAACGATGACGAAACCTCAAACCTCGTAGCGCAAAGCTTTTATCGCGCGCTTTACGAGCATCTGAAGGATAAAACCAATCTTTTCGGCTATCATTTCCTGATCGGAGATCTCATCGGA
>JAGBCA010000067.1 GCA_017938205.1 Clostridia bacterium | reverse complement strand
CGAGCCTCGAAAACGGAAATAGAAAATGACCTATATTTTAATGGAGAAATTCGTAGAATTTCCACCTTATATACCATATTTCTTAGCTCATTTATTGTTTTTGGAGTTTTTTCATTATATTTCGGTCATTTTCGTTTGCGCCCAAATGCGCCAGCCCCAATTTCTTTATTACCCAAGCCGTCTTTCATAGATCGTCATGAAGTCCTCTTCGGAAATGCCGATCACGTCGGGCGGGCAATCGTATTTGGGATCGTCCTGGATATATCCGCCGATCACGGAGGAGTGATCCGCGCCGCCCATCTTGTAAAGGCCGCGTTTTTCGCAGTATTCCTTGAAGTATTCCATCTGTCCCGCTCTGCCAAGGCTGGGATGCACGCATTCAAAGCCCATCGCACCTGCCTCCACGAAGGCATCGGCGAATTTTGCCTGATTCACGGGATGCGCCACGATTGGAACGCCCTCAGCGGCAAGGATGGTCTTGATCACGTCCAAGGTCTGAATATCCGAGTAAGCGTAGCCAAGCTCCTCCTTTACGCGGTCCTCAAGTCCAAGCTTATAGGAAAAGTTCGGCAGAAGAAATACGTGCTGATAGTCCTCGCGCTTATAGATGCCGCGCGAGAGGAAGGATTCAAACACCTGGTTGTTGCAGAAATAATCGTGGTAGGGGTGATCGTCCAGCACGTCCTGCCAGGAGATCTCCTTCGAAAGCGTGCCGCGCTCCTGTCCCCACTTGAACATCAGGCGCGTGCGATTCGTCTGGCAACCGGATGCAAAGGCCAAAAGCTCCTGCATCTTTTTGTTATCGGGGTTGAAGTCAAAGCCGAGCAGATGCACACCTTCGCCCTCGTGATAGGTCGAGAATTCGCATCCGAGCATGGACTTCATACCGCGCTCACGCGCTGCACGCACGGCAAAATACGTGCCGCGAACGGTATCGTGGTCGGTCAGAATAAAGCCACCGTGACCGAGGTCCTTCGCAATGTCCATCATCTCCTCGGGCGTATAAACACCGTCGGAATAGGTGGAATGGTTATGGCAGCTCGCAAATATTTTCGTTTCGCTCATTTTAAATATCTCCTGAAAACGAAGCAAAATGCAAACAGTTATTTGCAAATCAAGACTTAAAAAACTCTTTTGTAAAATAAATATCGCTTTTTTTAATGGAAAATTCTTTCCCGCGAAGAGAATCCAAAACGGTCACTTCGTCCGAGAAGGAGAAACGCAGCTTATAAGAATACAGCGCCTGATAGCGGTATCCTTGGCGTCTGTCCTCTCGGTTGATGCCGTACTTTCCGTCTCCGAGCAAGGGATGTCCGATATGCGCCATATGCGCGCGGATCTGGTGCGTACGCCCGGTCAAAAGCTCCACCTCGAGAAGGGCGCTGTCCTCGCGTTTTGCGATCACCCGATAGCGTGTGACGATCTCCTTTGCACCGCGTGGCGGATTTTTGTCAAAAACGGTGACCTGCTTTTTCTTTTCATCCTTTAATAGATAGCCGTGCAGGGTATCGCTCTCCTTTTTGGGAACGCCGTGCACCGCGCAAAGATAAAACTTATCGATCTCGCGGTTTTTGATCTTTTCGTTCATCACGCGCAAGGCCTCTGCGTTCTTCGCGGCGATCACGATGCCACCGGTGTTGCGGTCAATGCGGTTGCAGAGCGCAGGCGCAAAGCTTTGCTCCTCGTCGGGATCGTATTCGCCCTTCTGATAAAGGTAAGCCTGGATCTGCGTGATCAGCGTGTTCGCGCTCTCGTGCTCATCCTCGTGCACGGAAACACCGGGGCGCTTGTCCGCCAGGAGAATGTTTTCGTCCTCATAAAGCACGGTAAGGCTCGGATGGATCGAAGCAAGGCTATGCTCGCTCTTCGGCGCACCGAAAAATTCATCCGCAAGAAAGCATTGGATCGTGTCGCCCTCAAGGAGCATCTGCGATGCCTCGGCGCGCTTGCGGTTGACCTTGATCTTCTTCAAGCGAATGGACTTATGGAGCAGGGAGGTCGGCAAATGCAAGGTCTTCGTGATAAACTTGTCGAGCCTTTGCCCTGCATCGTTTTTTAAAATTTTCAGCTCGTGCAAGCGTATCACTCCTTCCTTTTCCGATTTCTAAAATTTCGTCTATGTTCGCACTAAAGCACCGTCAGCGCACATAGCATTTGGACGAGGGGATTTTGTGGGAGATTTGTCGCTTTCGGGGCGAGAGGTGTACGAGGGTACACCGAGTCCCGAAAACGGCAAAAGAAAAGGATTTTCAATAAGTTGGAGGAAAACGAAGTTTTCCAACCTTAATACCTTTTCAAATAAGCAATTTGATTTGTGGAGGCACTATCAATAAACCCTTCAATCCTTTTCGTTCTCACCGAAATACACCGTCCAAATTATTTGGTACCGAATATACGGTCCCCGGCATCTCCGAGTCCGGGTACGATATACGCATGCTCATTGAGCTTTTCATCGAGCGCCGCAGAATAAATATCCACGTCCGGATGATCCGCCTGCACCTTGGCAACGCCCTCAGGTGCAGAAACCAGACACATCAAAACGATATTCTTCGCGCCTCTCTGCTTTACCATAGTGATCGCATCGGAGGACGAGCCGCCGGTGGCAAGCATGGGGTCAACGATAACAACAAGACGCTCGTCAATGTCGGGCGGCATCTTGCAGTAATATTCCACGGGCAGATGCGTGTCGGGATCACGGTATAGACCAATGTGTCCGATACGTGCGGAGGGCATCAGCTGCGTCAGTCCGTCCACCATACCGAGGCCTGCACGCAGGATGGGAACGATGGCAAGCTTCTTGCCCGCAAGACGCTTGAAGGTCGCCTTCTGAATGGGAGTTTCGATCTCCACGTCCTCGAGCGGCAGATCTCTCGTGATCTCATAGCCCATCAGCATGGAGATCTCGTTCAGCAGCTCACGAAAAGCCTTGGTAGAGGTGTGCTTGTCCCTCATAATGGTCAGCTTGTGCTGGATCAGGGGATGGTCAACAAGATGAAAAGTGCTCATAATCAATGTCCTTTCCAATAACTTTCTATGATAGTCTAAGTAATCGCACGCGCGAAATTTCTTTTATTATTATAATACAGGATGAAAAAAAAGTCAAGCAGAGAAGCATAGGAGGAAGAAAAAAGAAAAAACAAATTTTTTTGAAAAAGGGGTTGACAAACTGCGAAAAGTAGTGTATAATACCTTTGTTATCCTAAGACAGCAGGTTCCGGTAAAAGCGAAAGCTTTCCTGCCGAGGTGAGCAGAGAGATGAATATTTTTTCGTTTTTCCTTTCCTCGGGTGAGCTGTGCGTGTCACCGGAAAGGATTTTTTTATTGAAATTTTTATGGAGGTGGAAAAATGCCAAGCAAGAACATTCTGGAACAGAAACAGCAGATCGTAGAATCGCTTGCCGCCAAGATTCGTGATGCGAAGTCCGGCGTGCTGGTGAAATACGAGGGCATTACCGTAGCGGATGACACTGCACTTCGTGCAGCACTCCGTAAGGCCGGCGTAGAGTATACCGTTATGAAGAATACTCTGACCGGTAAGGCTTGCGAGATCGCAGGCTACGGTGATATGAAGCAGTACCTCTCGGGTATGACCGCCATTGCCATCGGCATGGAGGACCCGATCGCTCCCGCTAAGATCATGAAGACCTTCGCAGACAAGCTTGATCGCTTTGAGATCAAGGCAGGCTTTGTTGACGGTGGTATTCTTGATAAGGCAGGCGTTGAGGCGCTGGCTGAGATTCCTTCGAAGGAAGTGCTGGTTGCAAAGATGATGGGCAGCCTTATGTCCCCGCTTTACGGCCTTGCATACGTACTTCAGGCGAAGATCGACAAAGAGAACGGCGGCGAAGAGGCTGCTGCTCCCGCAGAAGCATAAGATTGCTATCTGCCTAACAATTTAAAAAATATTTGGAGGATAAAAAAATGAACGAAAAGACCACTCAGATTCTTGACCTTGTAAAGGGTCTTACCATTCTTGAACTTGCTGATCTCGTAAAGGCACTTGAGGAGGAGTTCGGTGTATCCGCAGCTCCCGTAGCTGCTGCTCCCGTAGCAGGCGCTGCTGCCGCTCCCGCTGCTGAGGAGAAGACCGAGTTCGACGTAATCCTTAAGGCTGCTGGTGCAAGCAAGCTGAACGTAATCAAGGTTGCTCGTGAGATCACCGGCCTTGGTCTGAAGGATGCAAAGGACCTCGTAGAGGCTGCTCCCAAGGCAATCAAGGAAGGCGTTTCCAAGGAAGAGGCCGAGAAGATCGCAGAGCAGCTCAAGGCTGCAGGCGCAGAAGTAGAAGTGAAGTAATTTCATCTCCTAAAAGAAAACACACGGTTACCTGCTGTAGCCGTGTGTTTTTCTTTTTTTGGCTTCCGCCTTTGGGCGCTAATTCCCGCTCGCTCCCGTTCGGCGTATGCAAATACGCCGTCAGGTCGTGATCGGAAATTATCATCCCAAATCCGTTTGCCAAAGGGCTTCCGATTTTCTGAAATTTCACGCCGTTCTTTTAAAGAACCGGTTCGTTTTTCTTTCGGCGGAAATTGCCGCGCACACCAACGACTTCGCTATAGTAAACGAAGGTGTTGGGGTATTTCTGGATCACCTTCATCAGCTCGGGGAGCTGGCGGTAATTGATGATCGTGATTACCATGAAGTTGTCCTTTTCGGTAAACATACCGTGGCTCTTCACCACGGTTGCGCCGTGGCGCAGGGTGTAAAGAATATCCGCCTTGAGCTGCTCGGGATGCTCCGTAATGATCTTGACCTCGTAGGCCGCGCGGTGGTCGCGCAGGATCACGGTGTTGGACTTCTCGAAAACAAAAACAAGCACGATCGAGAGCAGAATACTGTTCATATCCTCGTAAACGAAGTACGAAGCGCCCACGATCACGTAGCCCATATACGCCATCAGATTTTCAACGTTGGCGTGCGGATACCATTTTTGAAGAATGCAGGCAATAATATCAATGCCGCCCGTAGAAGCGCCGATCTTGATCATCAGTCCCGTGCTCAGTCCCAGCAGAATGCCGCCGAAGATCGCAGGGATCAATAGATCCGTCTCGGTCTGGTATTGGAGCGAAACGGCAGGCATCGCCACATCGATCATCTCGATCGCCATCAGCATCAGGGAGGAGAGGATCGTGTAGATCAGCGTATAGCAGACGTATTTTTTGTTCAGCACAAACCATGCCCACAAAAGAAGCGGCACCTTTAAGATCAAAGAAAAGATACCTGCATTAAAGCCGGTCACGTAGTGGAGCATCGTGATGATACCGTCCACACCCGTGGGTGCAAAGTTTGCGGGATAGATCAGCATATAAAGTCCAACGGTGGAAAGGATCGCGGAAATAAACGTGATCGCAACCGAATAAAAAATATCGCTTTTTTTGAGATCGTCTTTCTTTATCAATTCAGCCATTTTTGTTCCTCTCGCGGCAATCTCTTTGCCTGTTTCATCTTCGATTATCAGTATAACACCGTCTCCTGAATTTGTCAATCGTTTTCGCAGCAGTATATTTTTAAATTTATTATGTCAAAAAACAAGGAAGCGAGAGTCTGTCGGCTATCTCGCTTCCTTGTTTTAATATAGCGTGTTATTATGCATCTTCTACGTCCACAAGCTTAGAGATCGGAACGTGCAATGCCTCTCCAATCAGAAACAGCGTTTTTAAAGAAGGACAAAAATAACTGTTCGGTCCTTCAAGCTGCGAAATGTATCCTGCTGAGAGGTCGCATACCTCTGCAAGTTCTTCTTGCGTCATGCCTGCAAGCTTTCTATAATAAGCGATCTTCAAGCCGATCTTGATCAGATTCATTTTATATTGGCTTTCTATCATTCTATATCACCTCTTTTTGATATTATAAACTATTTACAAAAAGATTATTATATGATATAATATATGAAACCTTAGGTGTATTCTATGATTTTAGGAATTAAATATAGAAAATATAGGAGGAAATATAAAATGAAGCTTCTTGTTGTGGGATCGAGAACCATTGAGAAATTTGATTTATCTCCATATATAAACGAGGATGTGGATTGGATTATCACGGGTGGCGCGAAGGGAATTGATACGTTGGCGGAGCGTTATGCTGATTTACATAGGCTTTCAAAAACAGTTATGCGCCCAAGATATGAAAAATATGGAAAAGCTGCACCATTGAAGCGTAATGATGAAATGTTGGATCTCGCCGATCGCGTTTTGGTCATTTGGGATGGAAAATCCAAAGGAACGCAGAGTACGATTCATTATGCAGAAAAGAAAAAGAAAGAAATCAATATCGTGCTCTTGAATGCGCAAGAAATCAAATAAAGAAAACGGCTACCCTGCGTGTGGGTAGTCGTTTTCTGCTTTGGAAAAATATCCTTTAGTCCGCAAAGCTGTAATCCGGCTTGGCTTTTTCTCCGGTCTCAGTGGATTCAACGATCGCACAACAGGCCGCCACGGTCTTTGCTCCCTCGATGCCGTCCGTCAGAGGATCGGTATCGTTCAGGATGCAGTTGATGAAATCGCGCATCTCGTCATGAATGTTATGCTTCACCGCGCGCACGGGTATCTTGATCTCCAGGGCTTGATGCTCGATCGAGGGGGCGAACATTTCCGAGCCTGCCACCTCGGACTTGAAGAGAGAAAGATCGGCAGAGGTATTGTCCACGATGATGGTGCCCTTGGAGCCGTAGATGCAGGTGCGCATCGTGTATCTGCGCTTGCAGCCGATGGAGGTAAACATCTTTCCGATCACGTCATTCGGGAATTTCATCACTGCGATCACGCAGTCATCCGTGGGGCAGGCGGCAAGCATCTTTTTGTTGCCGTAAGCAAAGGCCTCGATCGGATCGCCCGCGATCCAGCGCATCAGATCCATTGCGTGGCAAGCGCCGCCCGTTACGGGATGGCGGGGGCTTGTGGGGTCAAAGCGCCAGTTCGGGCCCACCTTCTTGGCATAGTCGTGCGCGTATTCGGATTCGATAAAGAAGATCTCGCCGATCTCTCCGCGGTCGATCAGCTCCTTGGCAAGAATGAAGCTGGGGGCTAAGCGGCAGATCTGTCCAACCATAAGCTTTCTTCCGTATGTTTTAGAGGCCTCAATGATCGCCTTGCAGTCCGCAACCGAAAGCGCCAGAGGCTTCTCGCAAAGTACGTCCTTACCTGCCTCCATGGCGGCAACGGCGATCTCTCTGTGCACCTGATCGGGGGTTGCAATGGTGATGGCGTCAAGATCCTCCCGCTTTAAAAGCTCCTTATAGTCGAGATAGTAGTCAACGCCGTATTCGTCCGCCACCTTCTTTGCGATCTCTTCTACGATGTCGCAAACGGCAACAAGCTCGGCGTTTTCATTGGCAACGATGGCTTTTACGTGTGCATTCTTTCCAAAGGTTTTAAGTCCGATCACGGCCATCCTGATTTTTTTCATTTTTTATGATCTCCTTTAAACGATTCTTTCTAAAATTCGTATGATTTCTCTTCCGTATTCGGGAGTGCAGATCTCACTCTTTTCGCCTCGAAGCAGCTTCAAAAATTCCGTAAGCTGACTTTCAATCAGCGGATGCTCACCCCCACGGCTCACGAATGCGCCGTCCTCGAACACGAGCAGCTGATCGCCCTGCATTTTTACAATGCCGTCCGTGAAATAATACACCGTTTCGTGCTCCTCCTGCGGTACGTGCGTGCCGCAAAGGCTGACCGTAGCGGAAACGCCGCCCGAAAGCCGCAGAAGGATCTGCGCATTCAGCTCTACGTTATCGTCCGTAATGGGATTTGCCGTCAGCGCGTGTACCTCCTCTACGGCAAGCCTCGTTGTATAGAGGATCCGATCCAGGCTGTGCGCGCCGAGATTCATCGCAATACCGCCGCCTGCCGTACGCTTGTCAAGAAACCATTTCGGTCGGTTTTTGAGATAATCCTTGCAGCGGCTCTCCGTGATCATCGTAAGATCGCCGTATTTTTTGCTTTCGATGATCGCTTTGATCTCTTTTGCCGCCGTGTAATATCTTTGCACGTGGCCGATCGCAAGATGCTTTCCTGCGCTTTTCGCCGCCTCGATCATTCGGTCGCATTCCGCAAGGGTATTCGCCATTGGTTTTTCGCAAAGCACGTGCACGCCCCGCTCGAGAAAATACACGCTCACCTCGCAATGCAGATGATGCGGCAGATTGAGGATCACGGCATCAAAGGCCGTGCAGTCCATATCCTTATAATCGGTGAACCACGAAGCACCTGCCACCTCGGCCATCTCTCTTGCGCGCTCTGCGTTGATGTCCGCCACAGCCGTCAATATACAGTCTGTATTTTGCTTGATCGCATCGGCGTGGGATTGCGCAATGCCACCCGCGCCAACCATTCCTATTCGGATCATAACATTCTCCTTAGTCATCATATTCAATATAGGTCACAATATCGGAATGCCAGCCGCCCGTGTGACCAACGTACCGTCCCTCGTGCCAATACACGGGCATATTGTCCTGCGCGTGGATGGGAACGGTGGGGCGCCAAGCCTTTATATTAAGCTCCCCGGGGATCCTGCGGATCACCTGCTTGAGGTTGTAGGTTTTTCCAAAATCGAAGGATTGATAGCTTTCCACCACGCGATCCTTGCCGTCAAAGCGTGTGATATACACGCGGTGTGTGTCGGTCGTGATGCATTCCTTCCAGCCAAGTCCTGCCTCGGCCGATCCGTAATAGAAGGCCATACCGCCAACGTAGGTCTGCGATCCGTCGGGAATGTTTCTTCCTAAAAATTCGCCGCCCTTGCAGATCGGATCGGAGATCTCCCATTTTCCGTCCGTGAAGGTCGCGCAGTGGTAAACGATCGTATCGGGGGAGGGGCAGAGCATATCGTCCATTATAAAGGGAGTAAAGCCGATGCGCGGCGGCATCGTTGCAGAAACCTCAAGCAGGCGAACGGTCGTTCCCTCGGGGGATACGTAAACGGTGTCAAGGCTTTCGGGATCGATCACGTCCGTCCCCTTGAAAAGGTTGAAAGCGGTGCGCTCACCGTTCGTTGTCAGAAGGTATCCCTCGCAGTCAAAAAAGCCGCTGCGGATCGTGTGATCCTCCGAGGAGATCGGATGTCCGTAAAAGGCGAAGAACCACCGCTCCGTCGGTGCGTGTGGCCGCTGAATGACATCCATCTTGCGAATATTCATATAGAAAAGTCTGCCGTTTTGCGAGCTGATGTAGGTTCTCGGTGCGCTGAAGGTTTTTCCCTCGTCCTCGGAATAGCGGAACTCCCAGGTCGAGCCGTTTACGCGCGTGAAAAGCCAGATTTGGTGCAGGTGCGTATTTTCAAACACCTGTGCATACGTAACCTTGCCCTCATAGGGAAGCGTGATCTCTTCACCAAAGGAATCAATGTCGTAGGGGCGTTCGGTGATGCGGTATTTTATGTATCCATTGTCCCCGTGTCCCGTATACATAACGAGTATCTTTCCACTTTCCAGAATGCAAATGGAGGGCGCGTTGTGCTCGTCGGCATAGTTTTGGTTGAGCGTGCAAAGCCGCACGTCACGGGATAGAGCGCGGGAGCATTTCGCATCCAGCTCCTTAACGTGGATCTCGCCCATATCCGTATAATAAGCAATGTAGGTTTTTCCGTTTGCACCAACGATGGCCTTTTCGTTGATCCACCAATCGGTGTTTGCGCGTTTGATCTTTCGCAAAACGGATCGTTCCATATCGATCATCTTTGTTACCTCCCGTGGTTTTATGCATTCATTATACCGCATGCGAATGTAAAAATATATATCAATAATTTCTAAAAACAGAATTTTTATTTCATTTTTTGTATTTGTATTGAAATATTTGGTGTATTATGGTAGAATAAAAGTGAAAAAGGAGGCGATCTTGTTATGGTACTTAAAAACGCATATACGGTGCTTGGCGAGGAAAGTGCACCGAAGATTCAGTTTTATCATGAGATCGTCAGCCCAAGAGCGGAAACTGCGGGAGGCGATGGCTTCGGAAAAATGCACACGCAGGCGTATTACGAGCTCAGCTTCTTTATCTCGGGCAAACGCAGGATCAAGGTTGGCGAGAAAATCTATGATTTCAAGGCGGGAGAGATCTTTCTTGTCGCTCCCAATGCGGCACACGGCGGCGCACTCTCGCATGAAGCCTTGGACCGTTATAGACTTCATATATGGCCGGGCGCATTTGATCTGTTTCCCAATAAAAACGGCCTGATGGCCTTGTTTGACCGCATCAAATACGTTGGCAACCGTATCGCGCTGAGCGAGGATTCGCAGAAGCTTGTGTATCACTATCTTTCCAATATAGATAATAGCATCAAGCTCGGCGATCCCGAAACGAAAAATATATCCGCTTTGGCGGATATTATCAAGCTCCTTGTCCTGCTTTGCGAGCTTTCGCAAGGAAAGGAACGGGGGATCGCGCCGAAAAACCGTCTGCTCCTGAACATTCTTTCCTTCATCGAAACCTCGTATGATAGCGTCACTGTCAGTGAGATCGAAACACATTTCAGCCTAAGTCATGCAACGCTTTGGCGACTTTTTCAAAAGGAGCTCGATCTCTCGCCAACTGCGTATATATTGGATATCCGGCTGAAAAAGGCGAAGATCATGCTATCCGAGAATTTTTCCGTACAAACGGTTTCGGATCAGTGCGGATTCGGGGATTGCTCGTACTTTATACGCCAATTCAAGAAAGCTTACGGTATAACGCCGTATAAATACAAAGCATAAGGAGAAACGGTATGTTAAATCTTGCATTCGCGGGCTTTCGCCACGCGCATATTCTTGCACTCTACGAAACGGCCATCGGGAGCCCTTTCGTGCGCGTTGTCGGCGCATTCGAGGCAGATGCCGAAACGAGAGCGGCAATGGAGAAGGGAAACGGTGTAAAATTCACCTATGATACTTATGAGCAGCTGCTTGCCGATCCATCTGTTGATGCCGTTGCGATCGGAGACTATTATTCCATTCGCGGCAGCCGTGTGATCGCGGCCTTGAAGGCGGGAAAGCACGTCATATCGGATAAGCCGCTTTGTACCGCCGAGGAGGAGGCAAAAGAGATCCGCCGCCTCGCAGAGGAAAAGGGGCTTGCTGTGTATTTGATGTTGGATCTTCGCTTTGAGCCCGCCTTTTTCACGGCAAAAAAACTTATTGAAAACGGCGCGATCGGCAAGGTCACACAGATCTGTTTCGGCGGTCAGCATCCTCTTCTCTATCATGAGCGTCCGCGCTGGTATTTTGAGGAGGGAAAGCACGGCGGCGTCATCAATGACATTGCCATCCATGGCATCGATGTCATCCGTTATATGTGCGGCCTCGTGCCGGAAAAGATCCTTGCGGCAAGGACTTGGAACGCCTATGCCGAGCAGGCGCCGCATTTTCTTGACAGCGGTGTCTTTATGTGTGAAATGGAGGGCGGCGCAACCGTAACGGCGGACGTTTCCTATTCCTCCCCGAACGGTATGCGATATGCGATGCCCATCTATTGGGAGTTCCGCATCTTTGGCCTTGACGGTATGTTAAGCTTCGGCAGAAATCTTCCGACCGTCACGCTCTATAAGAAAAACGCTTCCGCGCCCGAAAGCATCACGCCCGAAAAACCCCAAAAAACCATGCTTGAGGACTTTGTGGATTGCATCCGCGGAAAGAAAGAAACCGTCCTCACCACCGCCGAGGCCTTGGATGCTACGGAGCAGACCTTAAAGATCCAAACCTTTGCTGAAAACGCGAAATAAGCAAATAATTCTTTGCAAAAAAGAGAGAATGCACAAAAAAATGCATTCTCTTCTTTTTATTCTTCAATCCAGCGCAAAAGATTTTTTTGGATAAAATCGTCGTCGTTCAGATGCGGATAGGCTTTGTATACGCGGTCGATCTCTTCGAGCTGTCCTTCGGACATTGCCTCATCGGGATCGAGACACCAGGTTCCTTTAAAAAGACCTTGACGGCGAAGCACCTCATGCAAGCCTGCAATACAACCCTTGAATCCGTTAGCGGTATCAAAGAAGGCAGCATTTGTGTCGGTCACCTCATTTGCAAGCACGAGAATATCATGGGGAATGTGGTCAAGCGATTTTACCTCTCTGCAACGCTCGAAGATCTCCACGGCACGCTTTGTCCAGACCGACCAATGACCGAGCAGACCGCCAACGAAGGATTTTTCGTAGCTCACGCCATTTTGTTCGAATTTATATTTTGCCACGAGATCGAGAACGATATTGTCGTCGTTGCCCGTGTAAAGCGCGATTTCATTGCTTCGCTTGGAGAGAGCCGCCGCGCGAACCACATCCAGCGTCAGATAACGGTTGAAGGGCGCGGCCTTGATCGCAACAACGTTTGGAATTTCGCAGATCCGCTCCCAATATCGATAAGTAAACACGCGGCCGCCAACGGCAGGCTGCAGATAAAAGCCGATCACGGGCATCACCCTTGCCACCGCCTCGGTGCGTTCTATCATCTCATCCTCCGTGAGAGCACCGAGCCCGCCGGGGGAGAGAAGCACGGCATCGTAGCCAAGCTGCTTTGCAAGTTCCGCCTCCAAAACAGCTTGCGCCGTGCCGCCGCAAACGCCCGCCACGGTCACAACCGTCTCGCCGGTTCTCTTTTCAAATTTGTCCGCCTCTTCCTTGGCAACACTCAACACGCGTGAAAGGAGGTTGTATTTCGGATCGCGGATCTCAAATTGCGTGGTATGCACGCCAACCGCAACGCCACCCGCACCGGCTTCCAGATAATATCTTGTAACAGCCCTCTGCCTTTTTTCGTCAAATTCGCGGTTTTCGTCCAGCGCCAAGGGATTTGCGGGGATCACCGTACCCTCGTGCAGTCTTTTTAAAGCCTTTTCGTGTCTTGTCATATCAGTAGCTTCCTTTTCGTTCTTCAAAATGTGTCGGCTTGTCGAGCGTAGGTGCGCCGTCCAGGATGTATTCCGCCTGCCAGCGTATCAGGGTGTGAGCGCTTACGGCGGGATAGCCGAAGGTCTCCATCGCAAGCGAAGCATCGTTCAGATAAGCGGAGTCGCCCTCCTCTTCGCAGAAGATCGGCTCTTTCCCAAGATACTTTCCGAGGCGGAGCGCAGCTTTTTTGATTGAAACGGTTTCGGGCCCCGTCACGTTCATTACGCGCATCGGCGATTCTGCGTGCAGAAGTCCGCGGATCGCGATCTCATTGGCCGAGCCCTGCCAGATAAAGTTGAAGCAGGGAGTGGCAAGCGAAATGGGCGTACCATCAAGGATCTTTTTTGCACAGTCGAAAAGAACACCGTATCGCAGATCCACCGAGAAATTGAGCCTGTAAATAAATACCTTCGTGCCGTATTGCTTTGTAGCGTATTCAAAAGCCCGCTCTCTTGCCAGGGTGCTCATCGGGTATTCGCCGATCGGTCCCACGGGATCCTCCTCGCAGGAGCCGCCCGATGCGAGCGGAACGATCGGATAAATATTGCCTGAGGAAAAAACAACGATGCTTGATCGCCTGAATTTATATGCTACGAAGGCGGGGAGCGTAGCATTCATTGCCCAGGTCAGATATTCGTTTCCGTCCGTGCCGAACTTTCGCCCTGCCATATAAATGATATTTTCCACCTCGGGAAGCGCGTTCAGGCTGTCGTTGTCGAGCAGATCGGCTGAGATGACCTCAACGCCGCTGCGCTGAAGCCTTTCGCGCACGGTGGCATCGCCAAATCTTGAAACGGCGATCACCCTCTTTTCGAGCCCTGCGCGCTTGATGGCATTCTTGGCAAGAATGCAGAGTGTTGGCCCCATTTTTCCGCCTGCGCCAAGCACCATGATGTCGCCCTTGATCTTTTTCATATCCTCGATCAGCGCATCCGATGGCTCGGTCAGCATTGCCTCCAGCTTTTCTTCAGTCCACATTGTAAACACCTTTCTATGCGTTCTTTATTCCTTTATTGTAGCATATTTGATCTTGAAAAGGAATAAACAATTCACTCATGCTATGTCGTTTTTCGGTCATTTTGTTGACAAACGCAAAGCCTTGTGCTATTATAATTTCAAGGAATGAACCAAGGAGGAATTCGTGATGCTTTTAGATTCGGATATATTTTCCGGCGCGCAGATCCGCGCATTCGTGGATGCAGGATACCATCGGTATCGTAAAAACTATGCCTGGGCGCGGGATTGCAGGCATTGCTCATTTTATCTCATCGCGGAAGGAAGCCTGCACTTTGTGCTATCTGATCGCGCGTTCACTGCAAGAAAAAACGACATTGTTTTTCTCAGCGCGGACGAGATCGCGCTCCTTGAAAATAACGCCGCCGCTCCTGCAGAGCTGTATTATATCGCTTTCCGTGCAGACGAGGATCTTCTTTCACACTTCGGAGAGATTACGTATTGCCCGGATGCGGTCGGTTATTTCAAGACCTTGGTGGATGATTACAACTCAAAAGCACCGCTTCACGGGCTTAAAATCGCAGCCTCTCTTTATCAGATCCTCTATCTCGTTGCTGCGGGAAAGCTCTGCGAGAACAAGGAGTATATGCAATATGCCGAGATCCGAAGGGTAGGGGAGTACATCAATACGTATTATTATAAAAGCATCACAATGGAAACGCTTTGTACCGTAGCAGGCTATTCCGAGGCGCAGCTGCGCCGCCTTTTCTCCAAGGTGTACGGCTGCTCCCCTAAGGCCTATATTTTGAAAACCAAGCTTTTTCATGCCAAGCGTATTCTCCGTGAGGAGCCGAACAAAACGGTTGAAGAGATCGCTGCGCTGTTAAGCTTTTGCACTCCCACCTATTTTTGTTATATCTTCAAAAAGAAGATCGGAATGTCCCCCGGGGAATATAAGGAGGCGTTTTGCGGAGAAAACGGTGGGGAAATTTCCATGGATAAATGATCCTTGCACATCCTGGGATCCTGTCTCCTCTTTCTATAAGAAGTTATACACAGCTTATATCTTCCGGAAATATAATAATAGAGGAGGTGCAATATGATCTCTGTTGTATTGATGGCGCTGATTGCAACACTTGGCACGTGGTTCGTAACCGCGCTTGGTGCTGCAACGGTAGTCTTTTTTAAGTCCCCGAATCCAAAGGTGCTGAACCTTATGCTTGGATTCGCCTCCGGTGTCATGATCGCGGCGAGCTTTTGGTCGCTTCTGCAGCCTGCCATAGAGCGTGCCGAGGCAACCTCTGCCATGCCGGCTTACTTTGTAGCGACGGTTGGATTTTTGTTTGGGGCAATATTCATATGGGTAAGCGATAAGATCATATCGTTTGCCAGGCGAAAGCTGACAAATGCGCAAGAAAGAAAAGATCTGCGTTTGGGCAGAATTATCATGCTGATTTTGTCTATTACGCTTCATAATATACCCGAGGGGTTAGCGGTCGGCGTTGCCTTTGGTGCATTGCAAAACGGTGCTTATGATGTGGAAAAGCTGATGGGGGCGATTACCATCGCCATCGGAATCGGTCTGCAAAATTTCCCCGAGGGGGCGGCGGTTTCCATTCCTTTGCGCAGAGAGGGCTTTTCCAGAAGGCGGAGCTTTTTTTGCGGCCAGGCCTCCGGCATGGTTGAGCCGCTTGCCGGCGTGATAGGCGCATTGTTGGTCGTTTACGTGGAAGCGATCCTTCCGTATGCACTCGCGTTTGCCGCGGGAGCAATGATCTTGGTTGCGGTACACGAGTTGATTCCCGAGTGCCAGAAAAACCAAGAGGCACATCCTTATTTTGCGACTGCGGGGATCGTCCTCGGCTTTGCCGTTATGATGCTGCTGGACGTTATGTTGGGGTAAGGATCATGCCGAAAGGCGTGTATAAACAAAAAAAACGATCGCAAAGGCAGGTTCTCATAAGGATATTAAGTAAATCCAAGAGAAAATGCCGATTGAGAGTGGCTAAGTAAGAAAAATGCAACATGGACGAAAGTCTGTGTTGCATTTTTCTTTATGCTTCCGATCCCCGAAATTTGCGCCGCAATAAACAATGAATATACTCATAAAAAGCGGAAGCGTTTAGAACACTTCCGCTAAAACATTAGGCAATCGGTAAAATAATAGTAAATATCAATTTGTGGTCTGAATATTCGTAAGTAAGCGAGCCGTTCATAGCTTCAATGTGGCTCTTGCAGATATACAAACCAAGTCCTATATTTTCTTCACCCTCATTACCGGAATAGTACGGGCGAAATACGTCTTTGTTGCCAAAGCCCTTGCCATCGTCCGAAACGGTAATAACACATTTATCGAATTTGCGGTATGCACGAAGCCAAATTTTACTGCAATCTGCGTGCTCGATAGCATTCAGAACGAGATTTTGAAGAACGGATTTCAAAGCATCGTGCTTGGCAAAAGCAACGGAATGTTTTGCTGAAATTTCCATTACGATACCGTTTGCCTCCGCATCGGGCGAAAGCTCTGTGAAAACAGTATTCAGAATTTCGTCCACCACTATGGTTGCAGGTGTTTCAGCTATGTATTTCCGCTTTGCATAATCGGCAACGGTTGAAAGATTTTCGTGTAAATCCGTAACCTTTGCTTCGATAATATCAATGGTTTTGAGTTGTTCCTCGCTTTCTTCTCTCTGTCTTAATATGGCAAGATAAGTACGAGCGGAGGAAAGCGGCTTTTTCATATCGTGAGAAACAAACTGTAAAATTCTTTCGCGTTCGTCAATAATGGAGCGCATATTTCTTGTTTGCAATTCAACCTCTGCCGCAAGATTTGCGGTAAGCTGACGGTTGCGGCGTTCGGATAATATAAATTCTCGGAAACCGATTACAAGAATAACACCGAGCATCATTAAGGACAGCCACATAAAAGGACTGTAAAGTACGTTCGTGCTTTCGTAAAAAGAGAACATTGCATAACCGGCAAGGACAACGGATAAGGCGTTGTTGATACACAAATCAAAGCGGTTTCCGCGTAGAATTTCAATAATGGAAAAGCCAAGAATGACAAGACTTGTGATTACGCCGATAATTTGATATGCAAGCGTAATGGCTTCTGCGTTTGCAATATTCACAAGCGGAACGGAGAAAGCAAGTCCCGTATAAACAAGCGACA
This sequence comes from Clostridia bacterium, assembly GCA_017938205.1. GTDB lineage: Bacteria > Bacillota > Clostridia > Oscillospirales > CAG-272 > UBA1740. Next base: position 544 of record JAGBCA010000067.1, on the reverse strand, counting down.
AAACGATAGCGGTATATTTCACGGGAATTTTTGCAAAGAATTTAGGCAAGGTAAAACTTGCGCCAAGCAGGAATATACCGACAGCCGCAGAGCGAACGGCTAACCATAAATACGGAGAGGTGGTTGCTCCGACAAGCGACATTGAGGCATACACAAAGGTCATAATACCTACGGCAAAAACAAGTTGAGGAACAAAAGCGGTTGCGCGCTTCAAAATGCAAACGAATACGAAAATAAAGAAAGTAATGAGAGCCAAAAGACCTGTAATCAATTTGAAATCGCTGCCGCCGTCAAGAATAGCGCGTACATCTTCATCAATACCGATAATAGGAGTTCCGACAAATCCGACTTGTTTTCCTTCTTCGGCTTCATAGTGAATGGTGACGATACAACCGTTTTGAATTGGATTTTCACTCCAAGCTCTGTTTGATACAATCAACGGAATATCAAGAAAAATACCTTCCGTTCCGTCTGCGTGGACCACCGTTTCATCATAAGCGAGCTCTTGATCCGTCGTTGCATATTTCACGGAATCAAAGCCCGT
>JAGBCA010000066.1 GCA_017938205.1 Clostridia bacterium | reverse complement strand
CAGTAATGTGTTCAGTTGAACGATACTAATAGACCGAGGGCTTGAACTGTTGTTTTGCTAAACAAAACGCAGCAAGCTTCGCTTCGCAAACGTCTCGTTTCTCCCTTTGTTCGGTTTTCTGTGAGCATGCGTGACCAAAGCATAGCGGTGCAGTGACTTCAACTTGTCACGCACATATTTTCATTGCGAGACAATGAAAATAAAGGACTTTGGTTATTAAACGCCAATGAAAAATGCAAACAAAAGTTAGCAAACCTCTGCACAGAACGCGATATTCCTCCTTAGCTCAGTTGGCAGAGCACCTGACTGTTAATCAGGTTGTCGCTGGTTCGAGCCCAGCAGGGGGAGCCATCTGCACCTCTAGCTCAGCTGGTAGAGCAACTGACTCTTAATCAGTGGGTCCAGGGTTCGAGTCCCTGGAGGTGCACCAAAAACAAAAAACCACCCGATTGGGTGGTTTTTTTGTTTTTCGGCTGCGCCGAACAGGGACTCGAAGGAGCTGCGGCACAGAGCGGACTTCCGGTGGGCTGTCAGAGCCGCGAATGACCGAGCGTGACGTTCGCGAAGCGAACTCATCAGAGATGCTCTGCATCTCTTGCGTAGATTCGCGCCGCGAATCGAGTCCCTAACAAAACGTTGCGAAGCAACATCCTAACACTCTTTTTTAGTTCAATCCGGGTTCTCCGATAATTAAATGAAGCGTATCTGCAAGCTCGCTTGCAAGAGAGCGAATGCGAATTGCTCTGCGAGCGTTTTGCATAAGCAAAACATAGTGCGAAGCACCGCTTTCACAAGCGGCTCGCATAAGAGTACGGCTCGCAAGCTCGCGCCTTTGGCTCCTTGCCTTGCTCGGGCACTTCGCAAAAACAGTTATCAACTGTTTTTTCTCGTTTATCCCGGAGGTGCACCAAAAAGGTTATATGGTTTTTTCTTTTCCCCCTGCGGATCGGACCGGCGACAAATAAGAGCAACAGCCGGCTCCGACGAAGTCAGACTGACGGGAAGAACGCGGTTTCACTTTGCGAAAATGGCTTTTTATATTGAATATTGAAAAATGTAGATAACTATGCTATAATAACGAAAGTCATAAAATTATAGTCGAAAAGAGATAAAGGATTATGGAAAACCGAGTACTCGCCTTGATCGCGGGCTTTATTGCTATGGCGTTTGTGATTGCTTCGTATTTTGTAAAAAAGAAGGCGTATTATCTTTTGTTTCAGCTGCTTTGCATCGCCTTTTTGATCGTTTCGTATTTTTTCACACTGCAGTTTTTTGCAATGATCGGGCTTGCGGTAGGACTTTTTCGGACGGTTACGTTTTTTGTTTATGAAAACAAGGGAAAAATGGCGCCGATCCTTTGGCCGTTTGTTTTTTCGGCGCTTACACTTGCTTCTTATTTTGCTGTGAATTACGGGATACTTCAAACGGCACAGCCGTTAGACGCACTGTGCTTGATAGCGCTTATAATGTACGCGTTTATTTTTAGAATAAGAAATTTGAAAATCGTTCGATTTGCGATGCTGATTCCGACAGTTTTATCGATTTTGTTTAACGTATTAACAAACGCGGTTCTGTTTGCAACGCTGACGTACGTATTTGAATTGAGCGCAAACGTGGTGTCGATATTTAAATATCATGTTTTCAACAAACCGAAAAAAATGGCGGCTTCGATGCATTGAGAAAAAGATCCATATTTTATATATTACTATAGTTTTAATATTAACAGTGTAAGCCTTAATATGTATAATAAAAAAATAAAAGGGCGGGGCATGAAGAATGAAAAAGCTTCATTTCAATCTTTAAATATAAAGCGTGCGCGCTTCTTGTATCTGTTCGTTTATTTTTGCTTTGCTTCATTGTTGAATTTTACCTTAAAGCAAGGCGCCGTTCAGAGTCCTTTTCAAGCACAACGTGTGCTCGCGCTCGGTGGCACTTCGGGTGGCATTGAAATATAATAGATTGTAGGAAAACGAAAAAAACAGAGAAAGAATTTCTGCCGATAAAGGCGCGCAACGGAGCTTTCGGAAAACGGTTGCGAGTGAATGGATCTGCTTGCGCAATTCATTTTTTGAGCGGGTGCGTGAGGCTTTTTTCTTGGGTGCGGTCGCGCATGTTTGCACCGCTTGAAATAAAAACAAAAATCGTTATCTTTACCAAAAAAGTCGAAGCTTGGAAGCACACGTTTGGGTATAATGACGGTATAATTTAATAAATATTATATTTATAAAAAATTATACGCGAATTTCAAAAAAAAATCAAAAAAGCTATTGACTTTTTTTGCATAAAGTGGTACAATACCATAAGAGAAAGTACACGGAATAAATTATTCTGCGTAGTTGCGCACGTAGAACGTGGATTTTCCGGATCGGTTTTCGCCGCCGCGTCCGTAACATTCCCAATTGTTCTTTGCCGATGGATGATTCGACCGTGTTTTTCTGAAAAAGAAAAATAAAAAAACAAAACAAAGGAGAATTTCTAACTATGAGAAGCAAAATTCTGAAACTTATCGCAGTTTTGGCAATGTGCTTTATGGTTATCGGCGCTCTGGTGGCTTGTGGCGAAGGGGCAAAGGGCAATGCCGGTGAAAAGGGCGAAACCGGTGCAACCGGTACGGGCATTGCTTCCGTCGTTCTTAATGCAGACGGAACCAAGTTCGTAATTACTTACACGGATGGAAAGACGGCAGAGGTTGCCATTCCTTCCACCAAGTGCGCAGGCGGCTGCAAGGACGTAACCGTTCACGAGTTCAAGGACTTCGAGCATTCGGCTACGTACAACAAGGCAGAAGAGAAGTGGGAGTTTGAGGACGGTAAGTTCCTTAAGGTCTGCAACGTTTGCGGTGCATCCGAGATCGTTGTTGGCGTGATCCACAACTTCAAGGAGGGCACTGTAGCCCCCACCTGTACCACGATCGGCTTTGATGGCAAGTACTGCCTTGACTGCGATTACTATGAGGCAATTGCAGGCACTGAGAAGGCTGCACTTGATCACAGCTTCACCGTGAAGAACGACGTTATTGAGGACGGCAGAAACATCTGCACCGAGGGTAGCTGGCAGCTTGGCGTTTGCGACAGAGATGATTGCGGCGCAACCAAGCCCGTTTACGTTCCCGCTCCCGGTCACACTGTTGAGACCTGGAACAAGAACGTTGCTCCCACTGCAACGCAGAAGGGTAGTCTTGCAGGCACTTGTACCGTATGCGGCGCTGCATGCGAGAAGGAAATCCCTGCATTCAACGAGACCGACTATGTTAAGGCTGTTGAGGCTGCTTCCTGCCTGGTAGGCGGTAAGGAGACCTGGACCTACAGCTTCAATGAGCAGACCTTCGAATATGAGGTTGCTCTTTCCGCTAAGGGCCATAGCGTTGGCGGCAAGGCTGTTGACACTCTTGAAAAGTATGAGTATGCCGATAATGCATTTGCATACATTTACGGCCAGGAAGGCATCGTTGCACTGAACGTTGTTGATCCTAAGTGCGGTACTCTTGCAGACGGTTACTACGTATGTGGCGACTGCGGCATGAGCGTATCCATCAAGGTTTACGGCGATCACGTTTGGGGCGATCCTACTGTAGTTCCCGCAACCTGCACCTCCGGTACCAAGACCGTTAAGGAGTGCACTGTTGAGGGCTGCGGCGTCAAGGACGAGAAGGTAGCTGACGACAAGCTTGATCATAGCCTTGTATATGGCCTTATCTACCTTGAGGGCGAGTTTAAGTTCACCACCAAGTGCGCAAACTGCACTACGATGGATTCCTCCAGAGATGTAACCGACCTTGTTGATCTTGACGAGGCTGGCTCTAAGGCTGCTAAGTGCAACGAGGCTGGCTTTAATAAGTTCGTATACGAGTATGCAGTAGACAAGACCGTTTCCTGCCAGGTAACTGTTCCCGCAACCAACGTTCACACTCTCGTTGTAAATGGCGCAGTTGTTGCTCCCGATACAAACGGCTACTACAGCTCCGCATACATCGGCAAGGGCATCACCGTTCTCGTTGACGAGGGCGAGGAGTATCCCGATGTTGTTACCTGCGGTAACACCTACGACGGCTTCTTCGTTTGCGTTTGCGGTATGAACCAGAGCGTAACGATCATCAATCCTCACAACCTGGTTCTTGATCCCGAGGATGAAAGAAACGAGCCTGCTACCTGCACTAGCATTGGTTACAAGGTATGGAAGTGCAACAAGGAATGCTGCCAGGCAACTCCTTACACCGAGGTTGAGCCTATCGCTATGCTTGCTCACTCTTATACTTACGAGCTCGTAGAGGACGGCGACCTGTGGAAGGTTGTTGGTACTTGTGTTTGCAATGATACCGTTGAGTATGACGGACTTACCGAGGATGACTTCGAGGAGGCTACCGTTAAGTCTACTTGTACCACGCAGGGTACCTACACCATCACGCTCAAGAAGCAGATCGCTGGTATAACCGTACCTCCGCTGGTAACCAAGCTTGATCTTGCTCCTCACAGCGTTGAGGCCGGTAAGCTTCTTACCGATTGCGAGCTCGCTTCCGAGGGCGTATACAAGTACAACACCAAGTACTTCACCGCTCTGGATCTCTCCGGCTTTATCTGCGGCGAGACCGGCGAATTTGAGGGTTACTTCCAGTGCAAGGCTGACGGTTGCGGTATGTCTGTTAAGGTTAGACTTGCAGCTGATCACCTGTGGGGTGAATACAAGGTAGAGGATGAGGCTACCTGCACCGAGCCCGGTCTGAAGGTTGCAGAGTGCAAGTGCGGTGCAAAGGATGAGGTTGTAATCGATCCTACCGGTCACAAGAACCTTACCGCTGTTGTAACCGTTGTTCCTTCCGCTACTGCCGGTGGTGTTCTGAAGATCACCTGCTCCTGCGGCGATTCCTACAACTATGATCTTCCCGCTCTTACGCACCCTGAGTTCTATGCAGAGTTCGAGGTTGACGAGGATGATCCTGACTGCTACAACCAGGGTACTATGAAGTACACCGGCAAGGTTGCTGTTCCTGCTAACGGCTTCTTCGCAGCTAAGGAGTTTGACGTTGAGTTCACCGTTATCACCGCTGCTACCGAGCACAGCGCTCAGCCTTCCGCTGATAAGCTGATCGTTTACACCGTTGAGGAGACGATCGCAGGCGCTAAGTGGGATGTAACCTACACTGTATATCAGTGCGAGATCTGCGGTAAGTACATCGTTGTTAATGCTGATGTTCACGCTGCTGTTATCGCTCCCATCGCTCCCGCTGGTTCCGAAGAGGAATAATTTAAACGCTTAATCATCCTTGGATGAAACGGAGGAGAGACCCCGTCTCTCCTCCCCTAAAAAAGCTATTCATAGTTTTTTTCGAGCTATGCGTCCTTGGGCGCATAGCTCTCTATCTATTTTTACCTTTTTATTTAGGAGGATCTGATGAAGAATACGATTATAGCTATATTGTTATTTATCGCCATTCTTTTGGTCGGTGGTGCGGGATATTACGCGTATACCGAAATGACGAGCGAGGTTAGCTTCTACGTTGATGGCGAAGAATATCATAGCGCGCGCGTTAGCAGATACGCAGGCTCTGTCACCCTTCCGGATGCTCCGATCAAGCAAGGCCACGTTTTTGACGGATGGTTTTTCGATGAAGGTGTATGGCAGGATCCATATACGCAGACTACGTTTAAAGATAAGAAAATGGATGCCACGGTGAAGCTTTATGCAAGGTGGCACGTTCATGATTATACGATCGAAGAAAGCAATCGCGTAGAGCCCACCTGCACGGAGGAAGGAAGCTACGATCTTCTGACCGCTTGCTACGGTTGCGGCATAGCACATACCGAGAAAATGACGATTCCGGCACTTGGGCATAAGTACGAAGCTTCGAGCGCCAATACGCTTTCCTTCACGGAGATAGGCGGAAGAAAGCAGTTTACCTGCACGTTGAAGTGTCAGAACAACGGATGCGATCACGTTGAAACGCTTAGAAACGTGAAGGTCAATGAAACAAAGGTTGAGCCCACCTGCCAGAAAAAGGGCACGTACACGTATACATACGTATATTCTTATACAAATCACGAAGATAAGATTGAAAATATTACGGTTCGCTGCAAGGTAGAAGTTCCTATGATCTCACATAAGCTTGGAAATACGCTTGTTGGTGAGATCGAGACCTTCACCACCGATATGGAGGGCGTATATATCGCCGCTTCTGAGGGATTGCCGGCCTGCGAAGAGATATGCAATGCGTATTTCACCTGCTCCGGATGCAATCAGATGATCTTTGTCAATGCGATCAAGAGTCATAACGGTATCTGGAATGAGATCACGCCTCCCACCTGTACTACAGTTGGTACAGAGGAGATCGACTGCGCAGATTGCAAGCAAACCGTTCAAAGAGATATAGCAAAAACAGCACATACCTATGAGTGGACCTGGACGGCAGATGAAGCGTTTGGAATTTTCACCCTTACGGGCGTATGCTCCTCTGACGTTTGTGATGAAACCGTTCTTCTTGAAAATATGGCCCTTCAGGGCAAGGTTCAATCGAAGAGCACCTGCATCAAGGCGGGTACGATGGTATATTCCTTCACCTGCGAGGATGTGGAGTACACGATCGAGCGTGCGCTTCCTTTGCTTGAGCATAGGATCAATGGCAAAAATGTCAGCCTTTGCCGTGATGAAGCGGGCAGAATTTCCATAGAGCTTGATAACGTAAACTATTTTGATAACTACGTTGAAGGTGACGATATTGTTTGCGGCGAGACCTATCCCGGCTACTTTGTATGCTCCGATTGCGGTATTTCTTGGAGCACGGACGTATATAGATCGCATAAGTGGTCTGCCTGGGAGACTGTGACGGAAGCAAAGTGTGAGCAGGCAGGCGAGGAAAAGAAGACCTGCGAATATTGCGGTGATGTTATAACCCAGCCCATCGATGCACTTTCTCACGAGGATGAATACGAATTAAAATATGACGCGGCGCGTGATGCCTTTGATCTGATCGGCACTTGCACGCTTTGCGATCGTGTTGTTACTACCGAGACGGACGTTGCGGCCGTCGAAGGTGCGGTTGTGCAAAAGCCCACCTGCACTACCATGGGTAAAACCGAGTACGTTTATACTTATGAAAATAAAGAGTATTCTTGCACGGTGGATACCGTTGCCATGACCGAGCATCTCTTTGGCGGAAAAACCTATGACGAGCTTGTAGATGCAAACGGTTTTGTGAACTGCACGAAGAATCCCACGGTGATCACACGTGTCTTTGGCGAGGATCCTCTTGCCGAGTGCATGAAGAATTACGCGGGCGCGATCTTCTGCGATACCTGCGGATTTGGCCGCAGTGCAACTCTGTTCGTTGAGCACGATATGGAGGTTTATTTGAAAACCGAGCCCGTGAACAACGATCCTGCCACGGTGGAGCTTTTCGGTGTTTGCCGCAAGTGTGAGGCCACCGCGATATATACAGGCTTTGAGAAGGTCGAGGTTGCCGAGATCGAGGGTATCGATCCCCCCACCTGCGTTGGCGAGGGCAGACTTCAATACACCTGCACGAAGGATGGCGAGGAGTTCGTTACCGTTGTGATCGTGGGCATTGATGAGGATGCGCATCAGCTGAACGGCAAGAGCTATACGGAGTATCAGAACAGCGACGGAAGCTTCAATTCTACCGTCAAGGGCATCTATATCATTGCTGATACGTCCGATGAAGGCGGATACATTTGCACTCTTTGCAACCGATTCGTTGAAGTAACGGTAAGACGCCGTTGATTTCACTCTAAAAGAAAAGAATTATTTGCATTTTAGACTAAAATAAAGTGAAAAAGCCGAAGCCGTGCATTGCACGGCTTCGGCTTTTTGTATAATAAAAACGCAGTGAGATGTTGCGTGGTTACCGACTGCAGGTGAGATAACTGATGGCACAGTACAGATTTATTCCTCAAAGCAACCGTAGGTCGAGAGGATCGTTTTGCCGATCTCATAGAGCAGCTTTTCCTCTGCGATACGGAGCGAGAGTGGCGGCCTTGCGAGCGGCGGCGCATCGGCAGGCAAATCCTTCGGCGCATACCGTTTCATCATGGAACTTGATTCAAAGGTGAAGTAACCCTTATAGCCGACCTCAAGAAGCCCTTCCATCAGAGAATCAATATCCAAAGTGCCGTAAAATGGCATCATATGCGAGTCATCGCCTCCGGGATTGTCCTGCACGTGCAGGGCGCGCAGGTGTGTGCCAAGCAGGCGAACGGCCTCCCCACGCGTAGTTTTCTGCATATTGTCGTGCCCTGCGTCAAGAACTGCTTGCAGGCGCGGATGGTTGACGAACTCGATAAAGGAAAGAAGGTCGCTTGCATTGTCGATCCAATACAGTCCGTCTACGCACATTTTATTAAAGTTTTCTGCTAGCAGTGTGATGTTCAGCCGATCGGCAAGTGAAAGAAGCGGTCGGAAAAATGCCGCGTTTCTCTCAAAGGTTTCCTCGCGTGAGAGCCCTTTTTCATAGCCCGTATGGATCGCGATGTTCGGGATGCCGAGCGCGGCGGCGGCCTCAATGCATCGCGCCGTTGCTTCTGAAAAGCCAATATTTCCTTCCTTAATTGGATCGCCCATCGGCGCGTGCGCCTGCACGAAACAAACGCCGTTTGCCTTGGCGGCCTCTTTCATTTTTGCAAGATGGGCAGCAGGATCCTCTCCGAAAAAGCCGTTTTGTCTTTTGTAATCGAGATTAAAACTATAGTCGATATACCGAAAGCCTGCTTCACGGATGTATTTTACCGCCTCGGCCTGATCTTCGGTATAACGAGAAAAATCTCCTGTTGTGGTTGCAAGCTTCATATTCTTTTCTCCAAAAAATGTAAATGATCGTTTTTTTAATGCTTTATGCCTTCACGGTGATGAAAGACGGAGGAGCACATTCGATTTTTTCTATATCGAATCCTTCAACCGTAACGTTTTCTAATGTCATGGAACGCACGTTTTTGCCCGAAAGGAAGGGATGATCCTCCGCCCCCTCTCGTGCTTTCACGGTGCAGTTTTTCAGCGTGATGGCAAGTGTTTCGCTATCGGGGCAATCCGCAACGATCGGGTCGAGAACGTCCTCAAAAACGCAATTTTCATAGGTGATGTTATCAAGGGAGCGGTTGCAGGTCCATTTGTGGCCAAAGGGAAGGTGGAAAAGCTTGCCCGATTTACCGAAGCGGCAATTCTTGATAAGAATGTCACCGGGAGTTTCGCGGATCACGGCACGCATATCGCAGTAGTAGAGGAAGATGGATTTGCAAAGATCGCGGTGCTTACCGATCTCGGCGCGCACTCTTGCCTTCTTTTCCTCGTCTGAGAGCGAGCCGCGGAAGGCGTAGATGCTTGCAGGGCGGCTCTCGCAGTTTTCGATCCGCACGTGCGTGCCGCCGAAGCGAAATACGGAGCAGGCACTCTCGTAATAGCAATTGCGCACGAGAACGTCGAGGTTGTCAAAGCCCGCAAGTCCGTCATCCCCCGTGAGAAAACGGGAATCCTCGATGAAAACGTGATCACAGGTGCGCACGTCGAAGCCGTCATGTCCGCCAAGAACGGTGAGACGGCGAGCGGTGATATTTTCGCTGTTTTGGATGGCGTGCGCCCAGTTTGCGCTGTCGCGCACGGTGTAGCCCTCGAGGTGTACGTTCTTGCAGTACCACATATTGATCGCGTGCGGACCGCGGTAATTCTCCTCGCCCGTGGGATCGTAGCAGTTTTGGCCGTTGATCTCCGAGCCCTCCTCGCCGATGATGGCGATATTCTCGGCCTTATAGGCGCGGATCAGGGCATTGTTCCAGCGCGAAAAGGGATATGCAGAGCGGCCGCTGCGCTCGGGATCCGCAACGTTTGGAGCGATCGCACCCTTCTCTTCCTCGGAAATCGGCTCTACCGTATCCTTAAGGAAGGTGCAGTAGTTTTCGGGATCGGTGCTACCGAGCAAAACGGCGTTTTTCAGAAGATGGAGAGTAACGCCCGTACGCAGGCGAAGCCCACCGGTCAGAAACTGCCCTTCAGGAACGATGACCTCGCCGCCACCTGCAACAAACGCCTCGTTTATGGCCGATTGTATGGCTTCCGTGCAAAGCAAGCCGTTTGTCACAGCGCCGAAATCACGAATATCGTACGTCATAAAGAATCCTCCAAGTTATGTTGATATTCTAAAGATATTGTATCTTATTTCGCTTGGTAAGTCAATAATTTTTTGCAGGGCTTGATTTTTTCTCTTGAATTTGGTATAATCAATCCGTATGAATAGAGAGAACGGAGAATACTTATGCCAAGCTATAAGATCGTTGCAACGGATCTGGACGGAACGCTTCTGAACGATGCGCACACTGTGAGTGAGGAAAATTTTAATGCTATACGCGCTCTGACAAAAAAAGGCATTCATTGCGTGGTTGCAACGGGAAGAACCTATTCCGAGATCCCGGAAGAGATCCGTGGCTGCAAGGATTTTCGTTATATGATCCATGCCAACGGCGCAGTCGTGCTGGATCGCGAGAGCGGTGAGAGAATATCTGCCTGCATTCCGAATGCGGTGGCTTGCCGCATGATGGATATTTTTAAGGACTATGCGGTGCATATGACCGCGCGCAATAATGGAATGTGCTATTATGACGGCAGATACCCCATCCGCGAGTGGCAGGAGTATTTTCGCATCGATCCTGCGCACGTCAGCTGCGTGGGAGAATTTGGTACGCCGATCGCAAATTTTGATGCCTTCGTGCGCGGAATGGAGGAGATCGAGGTCTTCAGCCTGTATTTTCGTGACGATACCGAACAGAAAGAATGCGGCGAGCGGCTGAAGGAGATCGACGGTATTTACATCACCGGCACCAGCGCGACAAATTTTGAGATCTTCGACCGTGGTGCGGGTAAGGACAACGCCCTCTTGCGCCTTGCCTCGCATCTTGGCGTTCCGATCGAGGAGACCATGACGCTCGGAGACAGCGAAAACGATCTTGCTATGACGAGAGCGGCAGGCCTCGGTCTTGCCACCGCCAATGCGCAAAGCGCACTTCTTTCTGCCTCGGACGGTACGGTCTGCTCTAACAACGAGCACGTGATGCAGTACGTTTTGGAGAAATATTTCTCATAAATGCAAACAAATCTTTGCAAATATAGCAAAAACCGCCTTTGGTGATCACCAAGGGCGGTTTTTATGATGGCTACCTATGGGCGGCGCCCTCTCCGTCACTCGCGATGCTCGTGCCACCGTCTCGCTACGGTGTAAGATGCTTTGCATCTTTTGGTCACGCCGCTACGCTACCCAAGGGGAAAGCTTGGAAAGAGAACTTTGCTATCTTTCGGTGTGGGCTTTGGCGTACTGCGTGGGGGAGATCCCTTCGTGCTTTTTGAAGGCCTTGGAGAAGGTATAGATGTCCGCATAGCCGAGGGAAACGGCGATCTCGGCGAGGCTATCGTAGTCGCTTCGGAGCATACGCTTGGCCTTGGCAATGCGAAGCTCTTGGACGTAGGTGATGGGGGATCTTCCGGTCACGCGGAAGAAGAGCTTGCGAAAATACACCGTGGAGATGCCGCAGAGTGCGGCAAGGGCATCGTTATTTATATGCGCGGCGGAATTTTCGGAGATATACGCGAGCGCGGGGGCAATTTTTTGCCGTTTTTCTGCATCGGCATAGGTTTTTTTCTGCGTGCCGAGCAGCAAAAGGAGCATGGTGTATACGGCGCGCATCTGCTCCAAGCGATAGCCGGGGGCGCGCAGGTTGTGCTTTTGCTCGGCATCCCGAAACAGGCGCAAAAGCCGTTCCCCCTCGCCGCCGATGGGGAAGGAAAGGATCTGCTCCGAGGTCGCGTTTGCCTCAAATTCGATCACGTAATAGTGGCCGCCCTTGATGCATTGCCAGGTGTAGGACGAGCCTGCGGGCAGAATGACCGCGTTCTCCGCATTGGAGATCAGGGTGCGGCCGCAGTTGTGATACACGGTTTCGCCCTCGTGCTTATAGATGATCGCAAAGGAGGGGCGGTTTTTTCGCTCCATCGGCCGTCCCGGCGCGGTGTAAATATTAAAAACCGATTGCACGCGTGTGACTGCGAGAGAAGAAAGTATATCAATCATCGGGTATCGCTCCCTTCCATTTTTATTCATTGTAGCATTTTTTTGCCCGTTCGTCAAGTTTTTTCAAAAAAAATAGTATCAAATCTGACAAACGTATCTTTTTTGCCATTGCTCTTTTTCGTGGGGGATGCTATACTGTGTTCAAAACGGTGATACGAGGGCTTTTCTATGAAGAAAATCAAAATCGGACAGATCGGCATCGGCCACAACCACGGCGAGGCGAAAATGCTTGCCGTCAGAAAGTTTCCCGACCTCTTTGAGGTGGTCGGCTACGCCGAGGAGAGCGAATATTGGATCAAGGAGCGCGGCGAAAACGAGGGCTACAAGGGGCTTACGCGTTACACGGTGGATGCGCTTCTCGAAAAATGCGATGCGATTTTGGTGGAGACCGACGTATGGGATCTGACCGAGGTGGCAGAAAAGTGCGTGCGTGCGGGAAAGCATATCCATTTGGATAAGCCTGCGAGCGGTACGCTCGCGGATTATAAGCGCGTTCTGGACATCGCAGAAGAGAAGGGCCTTGTGGTGCAGCTCGGCTATATGTACCGCTACAATCCCGCCATTCTGAAGGCCTTGGAGGCGGTGCGCGAGGGACGCCTTGGCGAGATCTATTCGATCAACGCGGAGATGAGCACCTATCACCCCGCAAATTATAAGAAATGGCTTGCAAACTTCGGCGGCGGCATTATGTATATCCTCGGCAGTCATATGGTGGATCTGATCGTGTATATGCTCGGAAAGCCCGATCGTGTGCATTCCTTCTTGAAGCACACGGGGCTTGACGGCGTGGATCTTGAGGACAACAACCTTGCCGTTCTGGAATACGAAAAGGCCTTGGCGCGCATCTATATTTCCTCCGTGGAGGTCAACGGCTACGGGCGGCGGCAGTTCGTGGTTTCGGGCAGCAAGGGAACGGTGCAGATCCAGCCGATCGAAAATCCTTGCCGTATGTGGATCTCGGATACCGAGATTGCGGATCGCACCTATGCGGAGCGCAAGGTGGATATTCCGATCGTCGAGGATGCCGTGAATGCAAGATACGACGATATGATGAAGGATTTCTATTCCTACATCATGGGAGAGAAGCAAAATCCCTTCACCTATGCGCACGACTATGCCGTGCAGGAGGTGCTTTCGGAAATCGTGGGAGGTATCAGATTCAATGGCAAAAATCCTATTGAAAAATGGTAAGATCTTTGACGGAGAGCGTTTCTTTTTCGGTTCGGTGCTGGCGGAGGATGAAAAAATTGCTGCCATCGGCGAGTTTGATGTGCCTGCGGATGCGCTTGTGATCGATGTGCAGGGGGGCATGATCACCCCCGGACTTGTGGATATTCACACGCATCTTTCGGAAATCTCGGGCGCGCCCTTCGGCTTTCCTGCTTTGCTTGCAACGGTGCCGTTCGGTGTCACGGCGGCGGTGGATGCGAGCGCAAATCTGCCTCCCAATGCCTCGGCAGATCTGCCGATCGGAACGGCGATGCTTGTGCCGCTTTGTATGAAGGAGGGCGAGATCGGTTTTCAGGAAATGGAGGATCGCCTTGCAAGGTACGGTGACCGCGCCCTCGGTGTGAAGATCTATTTCGACGTGGGGCAGGATGCCTTGCCAACGGTGGAGCAGATCAAAAAAATCTCTGCGTTTACAAAGGAAAAAGGGCTTCTCACGATGGTGCATTGCACCAATTCTCCCGTGCCGATGAAGGAGATCGCCAAGGCACTTTCCGAGGGGGATATTCTTACGCACACCTACCACGGTGCGCCACACACGGTCGCGGATGAGGCTTACGCGGCGTATCGCTTGGCAAAGGATCGCGGCGTTTGGATCGATGCGGGCATGGCGGGCGGCGTGCACACGGATCTCGAAGTGCTGAAGCGGGCACTTTCGGAGGGCTATGTGCCTGATGTGATCAGCACGGACATCACGCAATACAGCGCGTATATGCGCGGCGGTATTTACGGACTCACGATGTGCATGAGTATTTATCGCGCTTTGGGAATGCCCGAAGAGAAAATTCTCCGCGCAGTGACCTCTAAAGCGGCAAGGGCTGTGAAAAGAGAGGGGCAGTGGGGAAGTCTTTCGGTTGGAGGTGCGGCGGATCTTGCGGTGCTTTCTTATGGAGATGCGGCGATCGATATTTCCGATCGCGCGAAAAACCGCTTACAGATCTCGGAGGGCTACACTTGCCGACTGACTGTGAAAAACGGACAGATTCTTTACAGAAACGGAATTTAAGTAAATAGTTATTTACATAAAGGAGATAAACAATGGAAAACAAGAAAAAAGTTGCGCTGATCACAGGCGCGGGCGGATACATTGGCGGCGAGTGCGCCGTAACGCTTGCGAAGGAGGGATGTGCGGTTGCCGTTTGTGATATAAACGAGGCAACGGTGACGAAAACCGTTTGCCGCATCGAGGAAAACGGCGGTACAGCCAAGGGCTACGTGATGGACGTCACGGACTCAAAGAGCGTGGACGCGGTCGTAGAAAAGATCGTGAAGGACTTTGGCCGCCTCGATATTTCGATCCACGTGGCGGGCGGAAGCGCGCGCGTGGCAGGGCCGAATGCACGATATCTCCCCCTTATTGAGCAGGAGGACTACGTGATCGACAAGGTGCTCAAGATCAATCTCTACGGCGCGTTCTGGGTGAGCCGCGCGGCGGCACGCGTGATGGTGAAGCAGGGGGAGGGCGGCAGGATTCTCAACTTCTCCTCTCTCGTTGCCTATAACGGCCTGCGCTGCTGTACGGACTATGCGGCCTCCAAGGGCGGCGTGATCTCGATGACGAAGGCGCTGGCAAAGGAGCTTGGCGAATACGGCATCACGGTGAATGCCGTGGCTCCTGGCGTTGTCGAGCGCCCCGACGTGCCCGAAACCGAATATACCTTCAAGTCGAATTTCCTTGGCAAGAAGTGCCTTGCCGAGGACGTTGCAAATCTCGTGGAATTTCTTTCCTCGGATAAGGCGCGCTTCATCACGGGCCAGACCTACGTGATCGACGGCGGGCGCGGACTTGCCATGAAAGCGAGCGACTGATATGAAACGAAGAGCGATCGTTTTCACCGCTGAGAAAACCGCGGAGCTTGTCGTGGAGGAGCTTTCCGAGGACTTATCCGCGGGGCAGGTGCTTGTAAAAACAGAATATACGGTGGTAAGCGGCGGCACGGAGCGCGCAGTTCTGATGGCGTCCGAAAATTCACCCGCATCCTTTCCTGCGCGCCTTGGCTACTGCGGCGTTGGACGTATTTTGGCCATTGGTGATGGCGTTTTGGGCTTTAAGACGGGCGACCGCGTGCTTGTGTACCACGGCACGCACGCCGATTATAATATCGTGGATCAAAGCAAGCTCACGCTCGTGGAGGATGAGAAAATCGACTCCTTGGAGGCGGCCTTCGTCGTGATCGGCACGATGGGGCTTGGCGGCGTTCGTAAGCTGGAGGTGGAGCTTGGAGAGAGCGCGATGGTGATGGGGCTTGGGCTTCTCGGAATGTTTGCGGTGCAGTTTCTGGCAAGAAGCGGCGCAGATCCCGTGATCGCCGCAGACTTAAATCCCGCGCGGCGCGCTTTGGCACTTCGCCTCGGTGCGGATTATGCTTTAGATCCCTCTGCCGAGGGCTTCAAGGAAGAGGTCATGCGATTGACACACGGCAAGGGCGTGAATGCCTGCGTGGAGGTCACGGGGGTTTCTGCCGCCATGTCGCAGGCCCTAGAATGCGCTTCCTATATGGGCAGAATCTCTCTTCTCGGCTGTACCCGCGTTTCGGACTGCGCGGTGGATTATTATCAGAAGGTGCATCGCCCCGGCGTAAAGCTCATCGGTGCGCATAATTTCGTGCGCCCGAAGGTGGAGAGCTATCCGCACCACTGGACGCATCACGATGATTGCCGTGCGATTCTCGGACTTCTTTCGGCAAAGAAGATCGAAATTCTGCCGATGGTTTCGCGCGTTGTCAAGCCCGAGGATGCGCCGACGGTTTACAGAGAGCTTTGCGAAAATAAAGAGTTCCCGATGGGAACGGTATTTGATTGGAGAACAATATGAAAGCAGCAATCGTTCAGGATAAGAAAATGGTGATCTGTGAGGTCTCCGAGCCCGTGATGGGCGCGGGGGACGTTCTGGTGGAAATTCACGCAGCGGCACTGAACCGTGCGGATCTTTTGCAAAAGCAGGGAACCTACCCTTCGCCTGCCGGATGGCCCGAGTGGCCCGGCCTTGAGCTTGCGGGCGTGGTGCTGGATATGGGTTGTGAGGCGAAGGAAAAGAGCGGTTTTCAGATCGGCGATAAGGTTTGCGCCCTGGTTGGCGGCGGCGCGTATGCCGAAAGGATCGCCGTGCCCTACGAGCTTCTGATGCCCGTGCCGAAGGGCCTTACGCTTGCCGAGGCGGCGGCACTGCCCGAGGCGTACGCCACGAGTTATTTAAACCTCTTTTACGAGGGACATCTGAAGGCGGGGCAGGTGCTTTATATTGCCGCAGGCGCGAGCGGACTTGCGAGTGCAGCAATCCCGATGGGTAAGGCGGCGGGGGCTTACGTTGTGACGAGCGTGCAGACCGAGGCGCAGGCCGAGAAGATCAAAAATCTCGGCGCAGATTCTATTATCGTGCAGGAGAGGGAGAGCATCCCTGCGGCGTTTGCCCGTCTTGAAAAGGAGGGGCGTCCTGTGAGCGTTTGCATGGACTGCCTTTCGGGCGAGAATCTCGGCGCGGCGATGCCCTATATGGCGCGCGGCGGCTATTGGATCGTGATCTCCACTCTGGCAGGCATCGAAACGCAGGTCAAGCTCCGTCCGCTTCTGACGAAGGGACTCCACCTCGTCGGCAGTATGCTCCGAAACCGTACCAACAAAGAAAAGCGCGACATTCTGTGCGCGCTCGTTAAGGATATGTGGCCGCATCTTGAAAGCGGCAAGATCAAGCCCTCGATCTACAAGGTACTTCCCTTTTCGGAGGTCAACGAGGCGCAGGGCATTCTCGAACGCTTTGAAAATACGGGAAAGGTGGTTATGCAGGTCAAATGAAGCGGCTTTCAACAATAGAAGCACCCGCCCTTGCAGGCGTGGTGCGTGAAAAGACGGCGCGCGCGGCGATCGCGGAAATAAAGAATTGCTATCTGCACGGCGCGCAGATGATCGATCTGCATCTTTCGTGCCTTGCGGATCGGAGCGAGGATAATCTTCGCTCAATTATCGCAGGCTCGCCCTTGCCCGTGCTGGCACTGAACTATGCCGGCGCGTACGATTGGTCGGCTGTCCCCTTTACGGAGGAGGAGAGGGAGGCGCTGTTCCTTTCTGCGGTGCGTGCAGGTGCCGCAGGCGTGGATATGCAGGGCTATACCTTTGATCTGCCCTCCAAGACCGCGTTTTGCGGAGAGGACAAATACTCCTTCACGAAGGGAGATCCCAAGGAGATCGTCACCGATCCTGCCGTGATCGCAAAGCAGTGTGATCTTATCGAAAGGGTGCACGGTATGGGTGCGGAGGTGCTTCTTTCCTGCCATCCGGGCATTGCGATGAACCGCGATCAGATCGTGGAGCTTGCGCTCTTTCTTGAAAAGAGAGGACCCGATATCATCAAGATCGTATCGATCGCAAACACCGAGGAGGATATGCTGGAGGCTCTGCACACGATGCGCGCCTTGAAGCGAGAGGTGAAAACCCCCGTCAGCTACCATGCGGGCGGAAAATTCGGTGCGCTCTCGCGCGTGCTTTGTCCGGTGCTCGGCGGTCAGATCGCCTTTTGCGTGGATCGCTTTTCCGAGAGCAGCACCTTAGAGCAGTTGGAGCTTTCGGGTGCAAAGCAACTGATAGAGGGGTTAAAGAGATTATGAAGGATATAAAAAACAAGGTCGTGATGGTGACGGGCGCGGGCGCAAATATCGGCCGCGAGATCGCGCTTGCCTTTGCAAGAACGGGTGCCGCAGTCATTCTTTGCGATTATAAGGAAGAGAACGCGCGTGCCGTGAAGGCCGAGATCGAGGCCATGGGCGGCGAGGCGATGCTTGCCGTTTGTGACGTAAGAGACAGAGAGAAGATCTTTGCTTACGTAGAAGAGGCCATCGGCCGCTTCGGTCGCATTGATGTGCTTGTCAACAATGCAGGCGGCAGTGCGGGGTTGCTTGGAAAGCTTACGCGCTTTGTGGATGCCGAGCCCGAAACCCTGGACTTCGTGATCGACACCAACCTGAAGGGTGCAATGCACTGCGCACAGGCGGTGCTCCCCTCGATGATCAAAAACGAGTACGGCAAGATCATCAATATCTCCTCGATCGCGGCGCTCGTCGGGCTTTTTGACCGCGTGGACTATGCCGCCGCCAAGGCGGCGATGATCGGCATGGCAAAGGCGCTTGCTATGGAGGTGGGGCAGTATAATATTTGTGTCAACTGCATCTCCCCCGGCGCGATATGGCGCGAGGGCTGCGCACCGTTTGAGCATATGACCTATATGGGCAAGAACGGCCACGGCGGTCAGCCGAAGGATATTGCGGATGCGGTGCTCTTCCTTGCCGAGCAGGACTATATTACGGGAGAAAACCTCGTGGTGGACGGCGGTCGCACCCTTGGTCCAAGTCACATATGAGCTTTTTGAAAAAGAATAAAACGCTTCTGCTTGCCCTGCTTGTTATGCTGCTCTGGGGCTCGCTCTTCCCGATGGTGAAGCTTGGATTTTCCGCCTTTTCGGTGGTAAGCACGGGAGATATTCTCTTCTTTGCGGGACTTAGATTCGTGATCTGCGGCGCGGTGATCACCGTCTTTGCATTTGTCAAGGATAAGAAAAGCTTTGTGCCCGTAAGGCATTCGCTTTTTCCCCTTCTTCTTTCGGGGCTGTTTGCGATCGTTTTGCATTACGCTTGCACCTATCTTGGCTTAAGCCTTACCGAGAGCGGAAAGACCGCGATCCTAAAGCAGGTGGCGGCGCTTCTCTACGTGCTTGCCTCGCCGCTCTTTTTCCGCGAGGATAAGATCACCGCGGGAAAGGTGATCGGCGCACTGCTCGGCTTCCTCGGTGTGATCGCGATGAACTGGTCGGAGGGAAGCATTCATTTTGGCCTTGGCGAAGTGCTGATCCTTCTTGCCTCGGTCTGCACCGTTGCCTCCAACGTGATCTCAAAGCGTCTTTTTGAGAAGGTCGATCCCATCACCGCTACGGGGTGCTCACAGTTCTTCGGTGGTGCGGTGCTTCTCATTGTCGGCGTCGCTATGGGTGGCGGCGTAAAACTTGCAAAATCTGTCGCAATCCCTATATTTATTTACATTTTAGCAGCTTCCATCGTGTCTTATTGTCTTTGGTACACGATCGTAAAGACGGGATCTTTGTCCTCACTCTTTGTGATAAAATTTGCCGAGCCGCTCTTCTCCTGCATCTTGGGCGCTGTGATCCTTGGGGAGAATATCTTCGATCTGCGCTATCTTTTCGCCTTTCTTCTGATCGGTGGCGGTATCACGGTGGCAAACTTGGCTTTCGCAAAAAAGAAAGAAAAAGAATAAAAAAGAAAATGGCGGGAACACAAAAAGCGGTTCCGCCGTTTTTTAATGAAAACAAAAAAATAATAATTTCCTATTGCAAAGCGCACAAAAATTTATTATAATAATTATAATAAAGGTAAAGGGGGGGCGAAACGGATGGATAAAAGAGAGGCGCGGCTGCGTGCCGTGTATGAAAACGAAACGCTGTCCGAGGGGCTTCGGATCCTTTCGATCTTTGCCTCGCTCATTTCGGTGTATGCCGTCGGGTATATGCTGGTGGAGAGCTTTCTCGTCTCATGGGAGCGTGCGCTGAGGCTTGCTTTGATGCTTGCGGTGCCGTTCGTGCTTGTTTCGGTGGTGCGCGCGCTCGTGAAGGCACCGAGGCCGTATGAGCTGTACGACTTCTATGAAAAAAAGCCGCACCGCACGGTGGGCAAGGGCTTTCCCTCCCGCCACGCGTTTTCGGCCTTTGCGATCGCAGTTGCAATGCTCGCCTTCCACGCGACGTTTGCTTATGCACTGTTGTTGCTTGCCGTGGTGCTTTGCTTTTGCCGCTATCTTCTCGGCATTCATTTTCCGAGAGACCTTGTGGCAGGGGCGCTGATCGGCGTGGCTTCGTCCATTCTGGGACTTTGGATATTACTTTGAGTATTTGTGCCGCGTGGCGGCGAAAGGAGACGAATGTATGAAGGTTACTTGGCTTGGAGGCGCAGGCCTCTTGTTTGAGGGCGAAAACGCCCGTATTCTCGTAAACTGCGTGGAGGAAGGTGCGGCAGACGTTTTGCTTTTCACGAGTGCGCGCTATCTTTGCCCCGAGCGCGTGGCAGCCGTGCTGAAAAAGAATCCCGATGCCGTGGTGCTGGCTTCTCGCAGTGCATACGCCGCGCTTTCCGATCTTGCGGATGATTATAATATCACCCCACTTTCTCCCCACTCGGTTTTCAGCGAGAAGGGGATCACCTTCTACGCCGTGCGCTCGGAGTGTGCGGATGAAAAGGCCTCGGGCTTTATTCTTGACGATGGAAAAAAGACCTATTACGTCAGCGGCGATACTCTCTATAACTATGAGGTGCTGGACGACGTACTCGAGCTTGTGGAGGACGGCGTGGACTATGCGTTTCTTCCCATCAATGGCAGAGGTGGCAGTATGAATGCCAAGGACGCCGCGGACTTTGCTTACGAACTTGGTGCGGAAAACGCCGTTCCGCTTTACTATGGCGCAAGGCCCGGCAATCCCGATGAATTTGATTTTGAGGAAGGGAAGATCGTCCTTTTGCCGAATACCCCCGCAGAGCTGTAATTTCACAAAACGCGATTTTTGTGAACAAACATTTTTTTAAAACAAAACCCACCCATTGGCTTGCCAATGGGTGGGTTTCTTCATTTATTGAATATCAAGCTCGGGAGGAAGATCGATTTCCTCGCCAACATATTTTCCGTTCTTTTTCCTCTGCCTCACGCACTCCGAGAGCAGATATTCAATCTGCCCGTTCACGGAGCGGAAGTCGTCCTCTGCCCAGGCGGCGATCGCCGCGTAGAGCTTGGGGGAAAGGCGTAGGGGGATCTGCTTTTTCTGCGAATCGTTCATATTTTACCGCCTTAATACAGGCTGCCCGAATTGACGACGGGCTGAGCGTCGCGGTTGCCGCAGAGAACCACCAGAAGATTGGAGACCATAGCCGCCTTGCGCTCCTCGTCGAGCGAAACGGTTTTGTTCTCGGAAAGCCTTGCAAGTGCCATCTCCACCATACCGACGGCGCCGTCAACGATCATCTTTCTTGCGTCGATGATCGCGGATGCCTGCTGGCGCTGCAGCATCACCGCGGCGATCTCGGGCGCATAGGCAAGGTAGGTGATCCGCGCCTCCACGATCTCGATGCCCGCGATCTGCACGCGCTGCTGGATCTCGGCGCGGATGCGGTCTGCCACCACGTCGCTCGAGCCGCGCAGGCTGCCCTCGTCTGCAATGCCGTCTCCCGTGGTGTCAACGCCGGGGGCTACATCGTAAGGATAGATGCGCACCACGTTACGCAGGGCGCTGTCGCATTGGAGCGAAAGAAATTCCTTGTAGTTGTCCACGTTGAAAACCGCCTTCGCGGTGTCCACGATGCGCCAGGTAACGGCGATGCCGATCTCGATGGGGTTGCCGAGGCAATCGTTGATCTTCTGCTTGTTGTTGTTCAGCGTCATGATCTTCAGCGAAAGCTTTTTCGAGGGCATCGCGAGGCTCATATCCACCGCGCCCTCCTTCGTGACGGCGATGCCCGCCTTCGTCGAAACGTCGCCGCTTTGGTTAAGCTTGGTGTTTGCCGCGGGATTCACCGCGCCGCAGAAGGGATTCACGGCGTAGAAGCCCTCGCCCTTCAGCGTGCCAACGTATTTGCCGAAAAGCGTCAGCACCAACGCCTCCTGGGGCTTGAGAACGCGCAGACCGATCAAGGGGATCCAGCCAAAGCAGATGCCGAAAAGACCAATGACGAACAGCACCCAGCCAAAGCCCATGCCGTTTTCAAGTGCCAAATACGCGCCGCCCACGGTGGCGGCGATGGACAAAACGACCGCGAGAAGGTCAAGGATCAAAACGAGCATACCGTTTTTCGATTGCTTTAAAATTTTCTCTTCCATTTTCTCCTCCAAGGTTTTATTGATATTAAAATGATATCACAAAAATATCAATCTGTCAAGAGGTATTATAAAAATTTTTAAAAATGTGGTTTTCCGTCGTTGCTTACATAGAAAAAGAGCAGATACACAAGACGATGGCTCTGCATATCTGCTCTGATATAATTATATGGAAGAAAATGAGAACGCCGCCTTCAGACGAGCGTTTCGCGGAAGGCGAGAAATTGCTCAGCGATCTGCGCCATGCCCGCCGCGGATTTTGCTTATGAGCTTGGCGCGGCGCACGCGATCCCGCTTTTCTACGGAAATCACCCCGGAAATGCAGATGCCTTTGATTTTGAAGAAGGTAAGCTTGTGCTCGCTTTGGGCGAGGCGGTGGAGCTTTAATAAATTTTCTAAAAACAAGGGCGAAGGTGCAAAAAGCATCTTCGCCCTAAATTTTCCTTAATGTGTGTAAAACTCAAAAAGATCGTCCATAAACGTCGGCTCATAGCCGTGCTCCTTGCACCATTTGGCGCTGGTGGAGAGCTTTTCGTAGTAGTTGTCCTGATGGAGGAAAAATTCCTCGTAGAAATACTGCTCGTGCAGGCAGATGTCCTTGAAAAGATATAAGGGGGTGTCCTTTTCCTGCTGATCCAGCCGTGCGCAGATCTCTTCCGGGCGGATGTGTTGGATGCCGCCATTGTATTTAAAATGGATGATGTCCGTCTCCTTATCGTACCAAAAGCCGAATTTGCGAAGGATCTCGCACTTTTCGGAATCCAGATACATACGGATGTCAACGCCGTCATCGCTCTTTTTATAGGAAGAAACGAAGGCGCGGTAGCCGAGATCGCGGAAAGCCTTGGCACTCTCCAAGGTGCAGTCTCCGCAATGCACGGTGGTCACCGTGCCGGCAAAGGCTTCCTTGCCCGCAAAGCGCAGAATTTCACGGTGCACGCGCTCACACTCAAAGTATGCCTGCTGATAGGTCGTGTGCGCGTAGGGACGGGCGGGCGCATCGGCGTTTGCGTGGAAGGAGAGGCGAAGCCAATCGGAATTGGCCTTCCATTCTTCCTTGAATTTGTCGGTCATCTGCGTTAAGTTGAAGCCGCCGTTTCTTGGCGTTTCAAAGTAGATGTTTGCGTGAAATTTGCTGCCGTACTCATCGTGGATCCTTTTCAAGAGCGCAAGGTACGGATCCTCAAACATAGACGTATATTTGTCCTTATTGGCTGTGAGATCCTGCAAAAACCAGATGTTATCGTCTAAAGAAAAACGATATTTTTTGCAAGCGTTTTTCAGATAATATACGTCAATTTCAAAGGCTTTTCCGCTCATCTCGTCTTTGGCAACGAGGTGCGTTTTGTAAGAGGTAAGCTCCAATGGGCAGGTATAAACGCCGTAGCCCTCGTCTTTCATCGGAACGCCGTTCAGCGTCATGCTTTTGCCGCTGGCGGTATCCACGCGCGCGATAATGCGGATGCCGTTTTCGGTACGCTCGCCGGCCGCAGGGGTAAGCATCACGCCGTCATCGGGAAAGATGAAATTCATATCTCCAAAATGTCGTGTTTTCATGGTGCAACTCCTTTAAAAATGTGGTTTATACGTTTTCTCTGAACGCGAGGAACTGCTCTGCGATCTGCGCCATGCCCGCCGCGGTGGGGTGGCCGCCCTCTTTATCGATGGCCGAAAGGGACAGGGCGGGGATGCCGTAATGCGCCGCGATCTTTTTGTAGCCGCTTTCGATCTCGGGCTTCAGCTCGGTATTGATCAGAATGAGGGGCTTTGCGATGGGCAGGGATCTTACGAGCGCAAGGAGCGCAGAAAAGCCCGGAAGCACCTTGAATTTTTCCTCGCGCGAGATCTCGCCGTACATGATCTCGCCAATGGGAGAATTTGCCCAGGAATCGTTCGTGCCGCCGAAGATCCAAAGCTCGTCGATCGTATTTTTCTCAAAAAATCCCTCGGCGGCGAGCTTTTCCAGCCTCGCGAGGAAGGAAATGTGACTGCAGTCGCCGCTGTAGCCCGTGTGGCAGATGGTTGTGCCGCTGTAGGAGGTGTTGAGCACGAGGTCTGCGCCCGCACCCTTCAATGCGATCTTCCACCAGGTCTCCTCGGCGTTTTTAACGTCATTTCCGGGATACCAGGTTGCATAGCCTTCGGGGATCAGATCCTTATAAGTGGAATAACTATCTCCGAGAATGAGAATGTTTTTCATAAATCTCTCCAAAATATAAAGTATTATAGTCAATTATAAAGATTCTCTTTGATTTTTGTGAGCGTATCTGCCATGGATCTTGCCTGTGCATGGAAAACTTTGTGCGGCGTTTTCGGACCTATGCGCGCCTCTGAAGAGAGAACGCCCGAAAATCCGATCTCGGCAAGGGCTTTGCCCATGCTGCCAAAGTTTGCCGTGCCCGTGCCCGGCAATCTGTGCTGATCGTCTTTTCCGTCGTTATCGTGAATATGGAACACGGCCAGGCGGTCACCCAGCATACGGATGGCCTCGCCGATATCCGTGCCGCAGACGTTCGCGTGCCCCGTGTCAAGGCAGACCTTGAGGTTTGGCTTGCCGATCAAGTCCACAAAGTCGATGATTTGAAAAACGTGCGCCAAGGGCAGCTCGGGGAAGGGCATATTTTCAAGACAGACCGTCACGCCGATCTCCTTTGCGTAATCGCAAAGGCGCGTGTAATGCTCTGCGTTGATGCGGAGCACCTCGGCAGGGTTTTCGGGGCTGTTCGCGCCGAAGGGCATCAAGGGGTGCACGACCATATAAGGCGTGCCGAGATAGATTGCCATCCGCGCGCCGCGCTCCATCAGGGAGAGCCATTCTGCGCGCGCCTTTGCCGTTCCGTCCTCGGGCGGATAGCGCCATGGGCCGTGGATCTGCGAGATCGCAAGACCCGCATCGGCAAGTATGCGCGCTTCTTCCTCGAGAAAAGCCTTGGCCTTGCTCTCATCCTCGGTGTATAGCGGCCCCTCTACGTTACAGAGCTCGGAATAATCGATGGCCTCAAAGCCATCCTCGCGCATATGCTTTGCCGCTTCCTTCAGATCCTCGGGATAGTGGCACCTGTATTCCCAAAGGCAATTGCCGATTTTCATTTTACGCTCCCCGTGTTTCAATCATTTGTATTATTTTAGCACGGTTTTCTTCGTTTGTCAACGCAGAGAAAACTTTTCGCGGCTGAAAAGATCAGCCGCGAAAAAAGAATCGTATCAGAGCGCAAGGCTCATGCCGCTTTCGGTCAGCGAAACGGTGTGGGTTTCGGTTGTTTTTCCGTCGCTTACCTCGATCTCGTAGTCACCGAAGAAGCCGCGGAAGGAAAGCTCGTCCTCGCATTCAAGCGAAAGGTTGGTGCGCCATTCGTGATTGATCAGCCGATCGAGCGCATGATAGGCAGGCTTCGGTGTCATATCAAAGTGGCAAAGACCGCCGCCGTACTGGTTTTCGCCCTCCTCGCTGCCGAGCGGTGCGTAGGCGGCGTAGCCGTCGCAAAGGTTCCACCAAACGATGGACTTCATATGCTCGGTGGCAAACCAGATCTTGTAGAGCGTTTCCACAAGATATGCCTGGATCTCCTCGTTTTCGGGAAGCTTGCCCGCATAAGAGGGGATCGTGATCTCGGAGAGATGCATCGGATAGCCGTAGGAGTTGAAAAGCTTCATCACGTCGAGCATCACCTCTGCGTTCAAGAAGGACATACCCGCCTTCCACCCCTCGATCTCCGCTCTCGGAATGAAGATATGATACTGCAAACCGATCTCGTCAAAGGGAATGCCCTCGCGGATAAAGTCGCGCAGCTGCATATTGAAGGGGACGTACTTGCCCTGACAGTGGAAATTCGTCCAGATCGCGCCGTTGGTTTCGTTCAGGATCTTGATGTTGTTCGGAAAATACTTCGCGCCGAGCTTCATTCCGTAGCGGTCGTAATCGGGGAAGAGTGCCTTTTCGCCGCGGTAGTAGTTGGCGGCTGACTCGTTCACGATGTCAAACGAGGGGATCTTGTCCGCATAGCGCGAGGAGATTTCAGCAAAGCGGCGCTCGATCGCCGCCTTTTTGCCTGCCTCGTCCTTCTCTGCAAGCCACTTTGGTACGAACCCATTCCACACCATGCAGTGGCCCTTGGGCTGAAGATCGTATTCCTTACAAAAATCCAGCACCGTATCCACGGGCGGACGGCGGTAGATATTCACGCTGTCACGCGCAAAGCGCATCTTTCCCTCTTCAGGCTCAAGATCCGACCAATAGAGCGGAACGACTGCTTGATTGAAGAGTTTTGCAAACAGGCGTTTGTATTCCTCTTCCTTGCCTTCCTTTTCAAAGGAATCCAGCATAAACGCCGTTGAGCCAAAAAGGAAGGAATGCTTTTTGTGCGTGATCTTTACCTTCTTTTTTCCGTCCTTCGAAAATTTCAGGGTGAAGTCTCCCTTTCTGTATTTTTCGATACCTTCATTTACGTAAGCGTCGATGCGCTCCTTGTTTTCAAGAAAACTCTTTAAAACGATCTCTCTTTTCATTGCTTCCATGATGGTTCCTCCTTTAAAGTGCGCTCTGCGTATCGTTTGGATCGCCGTTTATCGCATATTCGTATTCCTGCGACCAGTCAAGGCCGCGGTAGGCCTCTGCGCGATCGTCCTTTTCGATAAAGTCCATCAGAAGATCGAGCATTTCCTTGGTCCAGGTGTTTTTATCGATCTGCGCGGTGGTGAATTTGTTTTGACTGATCATTTCGAAGCCGAAGAGATCCTTCACCTGCGTTTTCGCTGCACCGCCGACCACCTCTTCAACGAGGTGAGAGGGAATGAAAAGCACGCCGCCGCCTGCGCCGAATACCACGTCACCCGGCAGGCAGACCGCGTTTCCGATGCGCGTGACGGTGTTGTAGCCCGTCATAATAAAGTCGCGGATGGGGGTGGGATCGATGCCGCGGAAGTAGACCTGCGTGTTTTCCACCTTGTGCATCTGCTCGGTATCTCTGACGCCGCCCCAGATCACCGCGCCGCCGTTTTCGTTCTTCGTTTTATTCTTCAGAGCGGTGGTAAGGTTGCCGCCGAGGAAGGTGCCTTTATAAATTTTATCGTACATATCAATGACGGGTACATCATATTCCATTAAGTTGTCGATCACCCATTGGTTGTAGGTGCCCGTTCTGCCTTCCTCTCGTCCCTTATCCTTCGTGTAGGCATCAAGATCGGGACGGAAGGGGCAATAGGTTGCCGTCACGGCGCGGCCGATCAGCTTT
>JAGBCA010000065.1 GCA_017938205.1 Clostridia bacterium | reverse complement strand
TACCGATTTCTCGCACCATTCTCGCAATTTTCTCGCAAATTTCCGGGAAGTTGCGAGGAAAGGGCTGTTTTAAGCGGAAATTCGGGGAGGTTTAGGGATTATTCGGGACGATTTGGGAAGTTGTTCAAAAGTCTTGAAAACAGTTTGGGTCTGAAAGCCCACGGGGGTTCGAATCCCTCTGCCTCCGCCAGAGCCTTGGAGCATTATGTTCCAAGGCTTTTTTCTTTTTTAAGTTTAGGACATCGTTTTAATGCTGTCGCCTGAGCAACTACAACATACCACAAAAGATTCCATAAGTCCAGAGATTATTCGGGATTATACGACTTTAAATTGATAACTTTTTATGTCGGTTTTTCTTTGGTACTGCGTATCAGTTTTTGATATGTAGGGATAGTAAAAGCGGCAAGCATTTCTGCTCACCGCTTATGGATTGAGTCTGTGCGCACATTGTGCTACGCAGGTTCTTTTATTTGGTTTAAATCACTCACCCGAGATAACAATGCTTTATAATTGCGCATCCAAAGCATCCAACGCATAGCTCATGCCGTTTGCAGTTGATTCGTAAAAGCTATACTGTGCAAGCTCAGTTTCATCTAATTGCACTAATATCGTTGCTCCCTCGGCAAACATACCGTAGAGATCGGCATTACCATCCCCGTCGGTGGTGAGAGTGTACGACTTGGTCGCTTCTTCCGTTGCACCTGCAGGAGTGAAACCTGTCGTGATAACGGTCAGCGTTTGATTTGCCAGACCAACGATACGCAGGCGGCTGTAATTACGGGTTGCGCCCTTAAAGCTGATATTGAGTGTTCCATCCGTGATACTGCAAGCTGCCGAGATATACTCCGTCATTCCAAGCTGCATGCCGTCCTTCAACTGCATATTACCGTCCACTACCTCATAGCACGGAGCATATATTGCGCTAACGGTAGGTATTTCACCTTCGAGGTACGAGAAAAGCACGTCCGTTGACCACGAACCAACGTTGCCGTCATAGGTAAGCGTTCCATACTGTGTGCCGAACCACGGAGAGGTAAAGGTTACTATGATCTGATCACCATCCTCCCAATAGGTCTTGCCCTCAGCTTGTGTACCGATTGCTTTTAGATCTGTTTCACTGTTCCAACCGTCACCGAAAGGACTATCGATGTCACCCATTGATACTTCCGCGATTGTAATCACATCCTGTCCTACCTTAACATCAAAGGTATACTCGCCGCCTTCTTCAAGTGTTACAGCTCCGGGATTGTTTATTTCAATTTGCACTTCTGAGTCACCAATATAGAACTTAAACATTCCGTCAGTATTGTACTCGCCGGGCGCAACGTAAGCGGTGAACTGATTGTCGTTATGATAAGGAATTATCCAAGCATCGTACTGTCCCACAGAGGTGATAATAGGCAACCCGTCGGCATCACTGAATGTGCAATACTTTGCATTGCTATATATTTCTGCGATAACAGGTGCATCCGAATCAAACTGAGATGCAATCGAATAATTAACCGTAATCTTTGCCATGCGGTGCTTCAGTTCGAACTCGATAACATTGGTTGTAGGTGTGCCTACCCACCGTGCGTTGATGCAGTCTGCTTCCTTGAGTTTATCGACATCGCTTTGGTCGGTGGGAATCATAAAGTCATCCCAACCTACAGCGGTACACGGATAGCTAACGAACAACCGATGCTCGCCTGTACCATCCCAGTAGAGCGGCTTGTCGGGAGTCCAAGTGACCGTGCCATCCTCGGCAACTGTTGCGATGAAGCAATATTCCTCCCATTGATTGTCACGAGAAACACGACAGAAGTAGAGCGTGTCGCCGGTTTTCCATTCAAAGTCGCCTGCATCAAAGCTGACTATGATCTCCATCGCACCGCAAGCGGTACAAAGGTGGTTTTCGATGGTGTGATTTTCGGTTCCGGTGACGCCGCAGACGGTGCAGGTAAAGCTATGGGTGCCGTCGTCGTTGTCGGTAGCAGTTTCATGTCGGCTATCCTTGTGGTCGCAAACAGCAAAAGTTGCGTTGACGGTGACAGCGGATGCAGGCATAGTGAACTGATTATTCTCGACAACTATGGTGTTGCCGCTTGCATCGGTGACGGACAGGGTATCCAGCATATAGCCCTTGTCAGCGGATACATTCAGAGTAACGGTTTCGCCTGCGACAGCGTATTCCTTAGCAGTAACGGAGCCGTTTTCAGAAGCATTGACAGTGACATAATAAGACTGTTTCACTTCGGCTCTGACTGCTTTACTCCATGTGATACCGCCATCGTTGGAGTATTGGTATTCAAGCCAACTTCCATCTTGCATGCTGCCCCAACCAACTTCAAAACCAGCGCTTAGGAAGTCTTCAAGCGAAAAATCATACTCTCCCACAAGGGAGTGATTTTCCTTTACCTTCAGAAGCGCATTATCTGATTCAAGATACTCCAAATTCTTGCCGGTAATATGAAACTTTGCATCTGCACCATAGTAATTGGGAGGAATGATAACCGTATAAGTATTGGCGCTTTCATCATAGGTATAGATTTCATCACTGATATAAATAAATCCTGTGAACTCGATTTTAGAACCGCAGATGCAGGTGTTGCCGCTACCAAAGTCATGGTTTTCGGGAGCAAGATTGCCATAGCCGTTTCCGCAGATCGTACATACTTTCTGTGCCGCACAGGTTGCGGTGCCGCCCTTATGCTCTTCAAGAGTTACTCCGCAACCGTAGTCGCAAACGTGGTCATTATCCTCTGCGGAGTCAGCGTGTGTGCCGATATCCGTCTTTCCACACTCACGGTCACAAATATGGTCGATGTTTTCGTCTATGTGATTGTTTGCATCAACTGTGCCGTATGCTGTGCTACATACTGCGCAAACCGCTTTTTCGGTGCAGGTAGCAGTACCGCCAGTATGACTATCCTTTGCAGGTGTGGTTATCGTTCCGCATAAGCTACAAGTGATAGCAGTTGTGCAATTGCCGTCATCCTTTTCGGGGGAATGCTCGCCTGCCGCCAGAATTTCTTTTCCGCAAACACCGCAATTAAGGGCGGTTGAGCAGTCGTTATCATCATTTTCGGGAGTATGTTCCTTGTTTTCTCCGTCGGTTGCACCGCATCTTGAACAGGTGGATTGAACCTCGCACAGATCAACGTCGGGCGTTGTCCATTCGTGTCCGAGAGATTCGCCCTCGGTTTTACCGCAAACGGAGCAGGTTTTTGCTGTTATACAATCTGCTTCCTTCCAAGAATGCATCGAATCTCTTTTTTCACCACATTCGTTGCACTCTATATCTGCACAGTCATCGTAAACATGCTGCTCACATTTTTTGCTACCGCAAGCCGCGAGGGTTACGATCATCAAGACCGAGAGTAGAATGAGTGTTAATTTTTTCATATAGGTTACCTTCCTTTTGGGGTTATTAGAGTTTGTTTGGTATTGATGCAAAGCACCAATACCAAAGGGATATCCCTCAGCACATTTTATTTTTTCGGCTTTGCCTTCGTGCTTTTCGATATTTCTTCGAGATTGTGTTCGTTGGTTTCGGTCACGTACCTTTTGAAATCCTCATAGACCTTTCTTCCGATTGCTCGGTAGTCCATGGCAAGCACCTTTGCGACCTTCATCTTACGGGTTTCTTCGGGAACATCGAACAGAAGCATGATCGCATTTAACGCCCCCTCTATTCTATGCTCCACGGATGCGGAATGCTCGGTTTTCATAATTGTTGCATACTCGATGCCCGATGTGATGGCTTCGCTCTCGGTGTACGTTTCATCATCCCAACCCTGCGTGTATTCAGCGAATACCTGCTTCACCTTTTCCACGTCGTTGGCTCTGATCAGCTCCAGCGTCATCGGGTGAGAATACGCCGCCGCAAGGAAGTCGTTCATTTCGGGAAATTCATCGGCGATGGCGGCCAAAGTGGAAAGCTCAAGACAGTACGCAAGCAGAGAGCTTTTTCCCTCGTCTGCGGCATTCTCCATCTCCTTCCATTGGTAATCGATCATCATCTGTACAAGCACCGCTAAAATATGCTCCTTGGTCGGGAAATAGAAGGTCAGGTTACCCGTTCCCATTCCAACCTTTGCGCAAAGCTCGGACGAGGTCGTCTTTGAAAATCCCTTCTCAAAAAACAATTCCGATGCTGATTTTACGATTTTCGCTCTGAGTAGCGACGGTTGTTTCGTTCTTGCCAAAGCGCTGTCCTCCTGTATGGTTCGTTAACTTTATTTTGGATTTATCCAATTATAACATATTTTTCCGAAAAACGCAATAGGTTTTGAGAAATTTCTTGTATGCTTCCAAATATTTTTTCATTCGTCGGTGTGTGTTTGTGCGACACTATCTTCCGCTAATTTCTTCCATAATCCGACAGGTTCTACTGTCTTGAAAACCGTTAGGTCATAAGCCACGGGGTTGAAAATCAACAGATATTATGATATAATCAAAGCATTAGCCGGGCGCAAGGCGCAAACCGGAAAACGCGAGGAGGGCGGCAATGGCTATTATACTCGATCGGCAGCTCAGGGAGCAAATACCGCGCGACAACAACGAATTTCCCATTACATATTTTCACGATGAGCTTGCCGCGCTCCCGAACCGAGCGGGACCGCTGCACTGGCATCCGGAATTTGAGATCGCCACGGCGGTACATTCGGCGCTTGATTTCAGGGTGGGGCAGGAGCATATCGTTCTGGAGGCGGGCGACAGTATTTTTGTGAACGGAAATATTCTTCACGCGATCAGCCAGTTGTGCGGCGACGTGCCCGATCCGATGCCGAACGTTGTTTTTTCCGGCGGCGTGATCGCGCCGGAGATCGGCGCGGTGCATCAAAAATACGTTAAGCCGATCGCCGCCTGCGATTCCCTGCCCTATATCGTTTTCAGGCACGAAAACGATAGCCTTCGCGAGGTGCATCGGTGGATCGGGGAAATATATCGGGCCATGGAAGATCAAAGCGTCTGCTATGAGATGACCGTGCAACGCAATCTGTGCTTCATCTTCGAATACATCTTCCGGAATTTCGATTCTTTGCCAAAATCACAGACCTCGCGCATACAAATCACCGCACAGGTGCGAATGCAAAAAATGCTTTCCTATATTTATGAGCATTACTCGGAGGCGATCACGCTGGAGGATATTGCAAACGCCGCAAATATCAGCCGAAGCGAGGCCGGGCGGTGCTTCCACGCATATATGGGATGCTCTCCGATCGAGATGCTGATCGACCATCGGCTGCAGGCGGCAGAAAAAATGCTAAGCGAAACGAGCCTCACGCTGCAGCAGATCTCTGCCGAGTGCGGCTTTAATTCCGCGAACTATTTTAGCCGTCAATTCAGAAAAAAACATGGCTATGCGCCCCGAAACCATCGCATTTTGGGTAAATAGTGCGTATCTTTGGTGTTTATGTGTCTTTTCTTTGCTTTTGATGATATAATGCT
The DNA here is from genome assembly GCA_017938205.1 of Clostridia bacterium. GTDB lineage: Bacteria > Bacillota > Clostridia > Oscillospirales > CAG-272 > UBA1740. The sequence goes on along the minus strand of JAGBCA010000065.1, from coordinate 87,469 downwards.
ATTTGAATCCATTGCAACGGAGAGACAGTATGACAAAAGCAAAAAACTACAAAAAAACGCTGATCGCTTGCTATCTTGGCTTTATCACGCAAGCAATATCCGCAAACTTCACGCCGCTTTTATTTCTGACCTTCAAGAGCACCTACGGAATCTCGCTTGAAATGATCGCGATCATTCCGATGGTGTTCTATCTAACGCAATTGCTCGTTGATCTGGTGGCGGTGAAATTTGCCGATAGGATCGGATACCGCACCTGCGTGATCGTCTCGCAGGTGGTTTCTGCGGTGGGACTGATCCTGATGGCATTTTTACCGGAGCTGCTCCCGAATCCCTTCGTAGGCATTCTCATATCCGTTATCCTTTACGCCATCGGAAGCGGACTCATTGAGGTTTTGCTTAGCCCGATCGTGGAGGCCTGCCCGTTTGAAAATAAAGCGGGCGTTATGAGCCTTTTGCATTCGTTTTACTGCTGGGGCGCGGTGGGCACGATCCTTGGCTCAACGCTCTTCTTCGCAATATTCGGCACGGAGCATTGGCAGATCCTTACGCTGATATGGGCGGCCGTTCCGCTGATCAATACCTTCAATTTCTTTACCTGTCCCATCGAGCGGCTGGTGGAGGAAGGCGAGGGTATGCGCATCGGTCAGCTGCTGAGGCTTCCCTTGTTTATGCTGATGATCCTTTTGATGATCTGCGTGGGTGCATCCGAGGCAACGATGACGCAATGGGCCTCTGCCTTTACGGAATCGGCGCTCGGCGTTTCCAAAACCATCGGCGACTTGGCCGGCCCGTGTATGTTCGCTACCCTTATGGGCGTGGCACGTGTGTTTTACGGAAAGAAGGGCGAAAGGATCGATCTTACCAAGGTGTTGCTGGTCTGCGGTGCGATGGCGGTGGCTTGCTATCTGCTGGCGGCGCTTTCTCCTATCTCGATCTTAGGCTTGATCGGTTGCGCACTGTGCGGTCTGGCGGTTGGTATTATGTGGCCGGGTACGATCAGCCTTTCTGCCAAGAAATGCCCCAAGGGTGGCACGGCGATGTTTGCGTTTCTTGCATTGGCAGGAGACCTTGGCGCGGCGGTCGGCCCAACGGTGGTTGGAGCCGTTGCGGATGCCGTGGGCGGAAACTTGAAAACGGGATTGCTTTTCGCCTCTGTATTCCCTGCCGTTCTGATCCTGGGCATTCTCCTTCTTATTAAAAAGTTTGGAAAACAGGCCTAAGGAACAACGGTCCCACACCCCGCAGAATACAAAAAGCATTCCGATCTCCGATCATAAAATAGACAAAAGTCTGCGCTGATTTTCAGCGCGGGCTTTTGTTTTTTCGTCGAATAATGCTATTTTTGTAAATAATAGTTATCATTTTCTCTGTTATAAAGAAGAAAACTTTGATTTTTCCATTGGAAACATTAAAAGATCCGTTCCGTTGTTTTTCTTTATTTTCGTTTTTTGTTAAGGCATAAAAAGCGGCGCGTATATCCGTTTTTTTTAATTTTATTTCAAAGTTGAAATTATTTTATGAATTTTTTCCATTTTTTAGTGCGTTTTTCTATTGACAGAAGGTGTGGGCGGTGTTATAATGAAGAGCATAGATATTATTTTAAGTATTTAAAAGCTCTATTTTATATAGGAGAACACAAAATATGAAAAAAGCGGTCATCATTATTTCCGTTCTGCTGGTGCTGACGGTGGGCGGCGTATTGCTCGTCAACCATTTCTGGCCCGGTGCCATCGAGGATGGGATCAATGGCATTTTAGGAAAGGGCGAGTCGCACTCTCTCACGGTTTCCGTAAACGATGAGAAAATGGGTACGGCCACGGCGAGCGCGAAGGCAGGCGTTGAGGGTGATGCGATCACACTCGAAGCCGAGCCGAATTTCGGCTACGTTTTCGTTGGCTGGTACAGCGGCTCCATGCTCGTTGGCACCGAGGAAAAAATTACATATATCATGCCCGACGAGGACACCACCGTTACGGCGCATTTCACCGAGGACGTCTTTACCATTCAGGTGAGATCCATGAATGCGGCCTATACGGACAAAAATTCCGGCGACTACAAATACCTTTCCACGGTGACGCTTGTTGCAAACGAGATCAAGGGATACACCTTTGCCGGTTGGTATGCAGACGGTATTCTGGTGAGCAATCAGAACAACTTTGCATACGTGGTCAAGGGGGATGCGGTGATCTATGCGGAATACTATTCCGAAACCGTTAAGATCCTATCCTACCCCGTTGCCGCGCCCGCAGATTATAATACGCCGCTTTCTCAGATCGCTCTCATCGGCGGCCAGGCCGAGGTGCTCGGCTCCTTTGCTTGGAGGAATCCCGATCAGATCATGATCCCCGGATACGAATACATGGTAGTTTTCGATCCGGTGCAGGAGCTTTTGGATCCCGTGCATTTCATGCTTACCGTTCCGCTGAAGACCGAGGTTCTGCCCGCACCCTCCATCTCCATTTCCGGCGGCGTGCTCTCCTGGACCAGCGTTGACAAGGCGAAGGGCTACAGCATCAACATCAACGATACTGTTATATCCGTTGATTCCGCCACCAACACCTATACTCTGCCGACGGATATCGGAGAGTATCTCGTTTCCGTGAAGGCAGACGGTGATGAGGCGCAGGTGAAGGACTCCCTTTACAGCAAGGTGATCCGATACGTCACAAGTGCACCGACCAAGACTGAGATCGATTTTGCCGATAAAAAGCCGATTTACGAGAACGGCGCGCTGATCAAGTATGCGGGAAGCTTCGTTCTCGATCCCGGTGCTGAGGGCGTTGCCTCCGAGAGCAGCGGCAAAATGATCTACATTGATAAGGACTATATCAAGTTCTACGTTAAGATCGACATTGCCAAGTACCTCAGCAAGAATACGAAGCTTGAGGTGCTTAAGATCAATAACAAGAACATAGACGGCGATACGAAAATCGAGATCGAATGCGAGGTGATCCTCCACAATCCCGTATTCTATGCGGAGATCGACACGGCGTTCCCTCTCGCGATGGAGGACGTTGCGTTCGGCCTGGAATTTGAAACGGCGACCGCAACGGCGGTTAACATTCTTCTTGACGGAGAATTCGTGGATCCTCAGCTCAGACGCTCCACGCTGAACCTTCTCTTCCTTGAGCTCACCGGACTTGACGAGCCGATCTACAAGTGGGATCTTATCCAGATCCCGATCCCCGGCACCTTCGGACTTCTCGCCGTGGAGCTTTCCGTGGCCTTTGATGCCGTGGGCGCAATTGCGGCGGCAGCGAACTTCGCCACCACCGAGGATGCAGACTACTTCGTGGGCATTCAGCTCGTGGAGGACGGAAAGCCCGTGTTCCAGGGACAGTTTGAACGAACGGTCAACGAATCGCACCGTGAGTTCACCATCGAGGGAGAGACCGATGTTGAGATCAACTTCTTAAGAACCTCCGCATCCCTCGTTATCAGAAACAGCAAGGAGGAGATCTCGGTCACAAGACTGAATCTGGATCTTTTCAACCTTGAGTCCGATCTTTCGGGTAAGGTGAGCGTGAAAAAGGATCATACCGACGATCAGGCGGAATTTTCGGCAGACGTTGCCGGCGCCTACAGATTCTTCGGCCAGGTGACCTTTGAATACCATCTGGATATCAAGCTGAACTTCTCCTTCCTGCCCCTGGACGGCTTCGCGATCAAGGTGATGGACGGAAGCCTGATCCTTGCGGATTGGGAGTATTTCAAGGGCGGAACGCCGAAGCAGGCCTTCCGTGACGAGGCGATCCATTTTGTAACGCCCGTTTCCGCAGCCGACGGAGAGTTCTTCTACTATAAGGATCTTGACGGCATCCTGAGAAAGACGAAGCTCGACAGCCTCTATTCCGTTTCCTCTCCCCTGAGCGATATCGGCGATGCCGAGATCGTGGATATTGACAACTACTACATTTACGTTCAGAGCGGCAAGAACCTGCGCAGAGTGGGTCTGACGGCGGGAACCGAGAGGACCGTGATCCCCGGTATCAGCCGTGTTGTCGGCTCGGACAGAACGCACATCTTCTACACCGAAGAGGGCAGCGAAAACGTTATCAAGAGCTATCTTCGTATTGACTTTGAAGGCAAGGCACGCACGTATCTCACGCTGCCGAACGGCTGGAATGCCATCACCATGCGATATGACTACAGCCTTGGTGCGGACGTTATTTACGCAGAAAAGGAAAGCGGTGAAGCGGCGTACTTCGTTTACGATGGCGTTGGATACACGAGATACAGCGCAGATCTGCACGCATACTGGTACAAGATCTCTTACACCGACGAGATCGTTGCATACTACACCAAGGACGACGACGGTGATATCAGAGATGCATTCATCTGCTACCCCGACGGCGGCATCACGCAGGATGATAACGTATACTCCATCGGCGTTACGCCTCTCGGCATCTTCGTTACGAAGGACAATCCCGATAAGAACGCAAAGAATCCTTACGTAATGGGACTTTACACCATCGTTGACGGACACGGCAAGTATTACAAGCTTTGCGACGTTGCCGACAAATACACGGCGAACCGCGTGACCCACGAGGACGGAATGTCCTACTTCATCGACGTTGCGGACGAAAAGTTAAGCATCGTTAAGACCGACGGTAAGGCGGCGTATCCCGTTGTTTCTCCCATGATCGACGTAACGACCAAGGATCTCGACACCCTTGCATCCGCGATCCTCAAGGATAAGCTCTTCTTCTACGAGCACAGCGTTGGCTATTCCAAGGTTCTTTATACGATCGACGTAAAAACGCTGATCGAATCGCCGTATCTTGAGGGCAAGCAGAACAACGTATTTGACAAGGGCGCGCCCGAGGATATCACTTACACGATGGGCTCGGATCATAACATGACCGCCATCTATCTCTCCGTGCTCAGCGATGCAGAGATCGAAGCCGTTTCCAAGGAGATCTCCGATATCCGCGCACAGTACGATCTCATCCGAAAGCTTCTCAAGGACGAGACCGACTATTTTGCCAAGATCGAGGATGCGGCAGAAAAGATGAACAAGGTATTTGAGGAGCATCCCGGCATCTTCTCCTGCCTCATCGATTCGAAGGCCGCAAGCGTGACCATCCCTGCCGATCGGCTGAGCGAGTTCAGCTACGGAACGCATACGGGCTACGTTATTACCGATGCGGGATACATTCCGATCAGCATCCGCATCGTGGATTCGAGATCTCCCGAGCTCGTAACCACCGAAACGCCCGTATTTGACAAAAACAATCCCACGCAGATCTCCTTTGACGTGAAGCTCTATGACGATACGCTTTCCATCAAGGGACTCACGAAGGGCAAGCACTACGAGCTGACGAATAAGGGCGATGGCATTACCACCGTTACGTTCTATCCCTCTTATCTGATCACGCTTCCCTACGGAACGGCCAATATCACGCACGACATCAACGAGGACGAAAAGCTGATCTTCCCCGTTACCGTGATGGACAGCCGCACGCCGCAGGACGACGTCTTCAGCAAGACCTTTGACAAATCCTATCCGCAGAACGTTGTATTCTATTTCGAGCTTTATGACGAGGGCTACGTAACCGCAGTCAGCGGTAACGGCATCGGCCAGCACGATTACACCGTGGATCAGAAGAAGATCATCATTTCGGAGTCCTTCCTTCTGAATCTTGATCCCGGCGTATGGGAATTCAGCATGACAACCCTTGAGGGCGACGTTCCCTTGAAGGTCACCGTGATCGAAACGCTCGCACCTGAGGTTTCCTGCGACAGAGAATATCTCTTTGGCAGCGGCACGGACTTCACCGTGAAGTACGTGATGAACGATGCAAAGTACTTCAACATAAGGATCAACGGCATTCTTCTCAAGGAGTGGGAATATGCTTACGATTTCAGCACCTCTACGATCACCGTTTTTGACGATTTCGTTGAATACTTCGTTCCTTACGGCAACGTGAACATCACCGTGGATTCCTACGTTCTCTCCGGTGATACGTACCATCTTGAAACCGATAGCCTCACCATACGGGTATCCGACACGAGAACTCCTGCGGCAAACACCGATTTCATCTCGTATCATATGCAGGCAAACGCATCCGATATTGCGATCCGCGCAGAGCTTTACGACAATCCGATCCTCGGGCTCACCGTGGACGGTGTGAATATTCCCTATTATCTCACGCAGTTCAGAGATGATATGACGGTGGATTATCGCGGCGGCTATATCGTGATCACTGCGGATACCATTGCGAAAAAGCTTTCCGTCGGCGTGCATACGATCGTGCTTACGATCGGCACCGAGACCTTTGAGATCGGACTCAACATTTCCGACCAAAGACTTCCCGAGCCCTTGGATACGCAGGTGAAGTTCAATATCGACTTCCCCATGTCCGCACAGTTTGCCATTGCACTTTACAACCACGAGTTCGTTTCTCTTGGCGGTAACGGCATCGGCGTAGGCGATTATCTTCCCAGGCCCTATGCGGGCGATGCAAACGTGAAGGTAATCAGCATTTCCGCAGCCTTCCTGCAGAGCCTTGCACCTAAGGCGGGCGATACGCTCGAATTCACGGTCACTACCGATGCAAACGAGTTTGTGATCAAGGTTCTCTGCTACGAAAAGCCCAAGGTAGTTATCCCGCCCGAAACCGAATACGCACCCAGCTACGTTCCCGAGGAAACGCCCGTTTCGGCATCTACTCCCTCGGTAACGCCCGATAAGGCATACTCCGACTATGCAAATCCCACAGATCTTGCATTCACCGTAAGCTACGGTGAAAACAATGCCTTCGGCGCTATCACCAGAGGCTACAGCACGCTGGTTGAGGGCAGACACTACGAGCTTACGGACACCGGATTTATCCTCAAGGCAGAGTATCTTGCCGACTTCGGCTACGGAGATCACAGCTTCACTCTTCACGGCTATCTCGGAAAGAGCGATACCTTCACCGTGAGCGTATACGATTCAAGATCCCCCTATCTCGAAGAGGACGTTGTGATCCGCTATGACAGATTTACGGGCGGAAGCAAGCAGTTCGATGCGATCCTTTACGATTCGGCTGTGAAATCCATTACCTGCGACGGAATCCGCCGCGGCAGCGGCTTCTCCTCCGGCGCAAAGACGATCACGATCTTTGATTCCCTGCTTTCAACGCTCTCCATCGGCGAGCACGTTCTTACGATCGGCTTTGACGATTGCGACGATACGATCACCGTTACCGTTGTTGTGCACGATACGGGTCTGTATTTTGAGAGCGTGACGCGCGTGGATAAGAGTCTGTTTGCCGACGACATCACAGAGGTATTCGTTCCCTGGACGCTTTATGAGGGACGCATCGAGTCCGTGCTGTGCGACGATCTTTCGATCGGCTTCTTCACGAGAGACGGTATGATGCTTTCCGGCTTCAAGAGCATTTCTTACGGAACCTATACGGTGAGGATCTCCGCAAACGGACATAGCTTTACAAAGTACATTGAGGTTTACGACTCCAGAAAGCCGTATCTTGACAAAACCGAATTTACCTTTGACAAGGCGGCTTACGAATACAGTCTCGATCCCTCCGTTACTGCGAAATACGATCTGCAGGTACACGTAAATCTCTACGATGAATCGCTTGACGGCGCCGACGTGATGCTGAATCAGACCATCACCGGCGGTGACATTACCTACGAGGATTACGAGAGAACGGTTGATACCTATTATATCAGCTATCTCTACCTTTACAGACTTCCCGTGGGCGAATATCACTACAGCATAAGAACGACCGACGGGTCTCTGCCCTTCACGATCACCGTGAAGGACTCGCACGAGCCGAAGCTCAACCAGGAAAGCCCGATCGTATACGATTATCTTTCCGATGCGGATCTGCCGATCTCTCTTGAGCTGTTTGGCGAGCCGCTCAGCAGTCTTTCCTACGTGACCTTCCTCGGCAGCGATCTTGAGAAGATCCCCGCAGAGCTCTTTACGCTGACCGCAAACGACGAGGACTTTGATACGCTTACCATCCACAAGGACTTCTTCAAGCGCAGCGACATTTACTCGGATTACGATTACCGTTTCCGTATCACTACGACGACGGAGCGCACGCTGGACTTCTTCATCCGTATTGCTAACGGACCGAAGAGACCCTGCACCGTAACCTTCGTTTACGAGCCCTTCTACGTGTATCCGGACGGAACGATCGAGCCCGATATCGTCATCCCGCCGCAGAATCTGTATTACGGAGATCTGATTACCGCGCCTGAGGCTCCGACGCACGAATACTACAACTTCTTAGGCTTCTTTACCGAAAAGAACGGTGGCACGCTCGTTGATTTCAGCCAGCCCGTGACCTCGGATATGAGCATTTTCCCGCGCTTTGAGCCGAAGACCTATAAGATCAACCTGATTTCCGACGGTTCTACGATCAGCACCCTCTCGGTGAAGTATCTTGACAAGATCCCCGCATTCTCCACGCCCGCAAAGACCGGCTACAACTTCATCCGCTGGACGGCCGATGCAGAGAACGCGATCCGCTTCACCGTGGGTACGATGCCGCACGAGGACGTGAACGTTTACGCCCAGTGGGAGATCGCGACCTACAAGGTGATCTTCAAGGATGCAGGCGGTGCCATTCTGAAGACCGAGACCGTAACGGCCTTCGAGGATGCAACGCCTCCCACAGACGAGGAGATGTATATTGACGAATACCACACCTTCAAGGGCTGGGACGGCGCATACACCAACATTCTTTCCAACCGAACGCTCACGGCTGTTTACGACATCGTGAAGTTCAATATCACGTATGTGCTGGACGGCGGTACGAACCCATCCGATGCACCCACGCAGTATACCATTGACGGCGGCGTGAAGCTCAAGACACCCACGAAGCGCGGATACGCCTTCCTTGGCTGGTATTCCGAGCCCGAGTTTGTCAACATCATGACCGTGATCCCTGCAAACCGTCCCGATGGCATAACGCTGTATGCAAAATGGGAGGTTGGTACGTACGGCGTGATCCTTGAAAACGCTGTGAACGGCGTTGAATACCCCTACTCCACGCCCGTCAACAACGACCGCGTGAGCATCACCTACGATACGTCCTACAAGCTTCCCATCCTTTCTCTCGGAAGCGGTGGATACGCCTTCCTCGGCTGGTATTCCGGCCAAAACGGCACCGGCACGCAGTATACCGATGCAAACGGCAATTCGTTAAGGAACTGGAGTGACGTTTCGATCGTTAACCTCTACCCCCACGTGATCGACCTTCTGACGCTGACGAACGTGAACGTATCGGCAGGCACGCTCTCCTTCAACATCAATCAGAATCTCTCCACGGGTGTAACGATCAAGTCCATCGACCTTCTGAAATACAGAACGAAGGTGGATAGCATCGAAAGCATCACCGGCACGGGAACCTACGCCTTCACCGGCATTGACGATGAGGTGGAATACGAGGTGATCGTTACCTTTGAATACGAGCTCGAAAACACGAGCGGCACTACGACGACCACGAGATCCTTCAAGGTGAAGAGTGCCTCCAACGTGGCAGCCGAGATCGTGACGGGACAGACGGTTGCGGAAATTCTCGTGAAGCGCGATGCATTTGCAAGCTACAGCATCACCGGTGTAACGGTGCTGGATGCGCTTGGTGAGACGTACAACGCCTACGTTTACTATCCTGCCTCTGCGGCAAGCTCCGCGCTGAACACCGAGGACGGATGGGTATATCTCACCGGCCTGATCGCCAACGCATATTACACGGTATATATCGATTATACCTACACGCTGAGCGATTACGCGGGCACCTATCAGGCAAAGATGCATTGCGGCATCCGAACCGACAGCACGCTCTTCTCCGTTCCCACTCCCACACTGAACGTGACCTCCGAGAGAGCCGGCGCAGGAAGCGACAGCAGCTACTATTATTACACCTACAACATCAGACTGACGCCCTCGGACGTATACCTGGAGAACGAGGTCCGCATCCTCCGCTACGAGATCCTCGCATCGGACGGCAGCATCGTTTCCGCAGCGGATTACAACTCGTATCTCGGCGGTAGCAACAATGCATTTACAATCAGCATCAGCCGCTCTCTCCTGACGGACGGCGCGGTATTCTCCTACAGAGTTTACTACACCTACAACAACCAGAGAGGCGGCGGATACGTTGAAGCATTTGCCGAATCCGATCAGTTCATCGCTGACCTTGCGGATACAAATAACAGCAGCAGTGACGGCGGCGGTTGTATCATTGACGAAACGCCCGTGCTGATGGCAGACGGAACGTACAAGAGAGCCGAGGACGTGAAGATCGGTGATATGCTTCTCGTTTGGAGCTTTGAGACCGGCAGCCTGCGCGCATCTCCCGTTACCGCGATCCACACCGCGACCTTTGACGAGATCGTTTATCTGAAATTCTCCGACGGAACGGTGATCGGCATTGCGGATCTGCACGCGTTCTACTCGCTGGATCACGAGAAATACGTGAACATCGGTGCTGTGAACGTGCACGAATTCCTCGGCACGCACTTTGCCGCTCTGGTTGACGGCGAGATGAGCACGGTAATGCTCGTGGATTACGAGATCGTGGCAGATACGCGCACCGCATACACGATCGCCACGGCAGGCGGCTTCAACCACTTCGCAGAAAATCTGCTCTGCGCACTTCCCTTCGTTCACGTGCTGAACCTGTTTGAGTTTGACGGACTTCAGTACAACATGGAAGCACTGCAGAAGGATATTGAGAAGTACGGACTTCTTCCTTACGAAGCGGCGGCCGATCTGATCACCTACGAGCAGTTCCTTGCTCTGAACGGTCCTTACTTCAGCGTTGCGATCGGAAAGGGCTTGATGACCATCGATGAGCTCAGAGCGATCATCATCGATTACTACGACGAGATCACGATGTGATCTCCCTAAGCGATAGCAATTCTTCACAGGGGGTAAGCTTCAGGCTTTACCCCCAAAACAAAGATTCCCCCTGTGCAAGCGTGCGTTTGCATAGGGGGATTTCTTCATTATATTATAAAAAAATTCTCCCAGCCGATTTCGGCAGGGAGAATTTTTTATTATTCAGCCACGCAAAGCGCAGGATAAGCACCCGTAAAGTCCCAATCCTCGGCACCGTCCGTCCAGAGGTTTTCCTTGATCCATTCCTCGGACTGCAGATTTTCTATCTGCGCAAGGATGCCGTCGTCATTTGTTGGCTCATATGTGGTCTCGGCGCCTCTCGTGATCGTAAACGTCTGCGCCGCGTTGCAATAGCAGTTTTCGATCGTGCTGCCGTCATTGTAGCCTACAATACCGCCGCCATAGGTAGACTCATACGAGGAGAGTGCCGATACGTTACCAACGGCAAAGCAATTCGTGATCTTGCCCATAAAATCAAAGCCGATCAGACCGCCCGAATAACTGGAGCAATATCTCGCATTTGCGCTCGCGCTTGCATTTCCGGTTGCATAGCAATCCGTTACGCTTCCGTAGAGGTTTCTGCCGACCAGACCGCCCGTATAGCCGATGATTACGTTGGTGGAGGAGTTGATGCTTGCAGTCACGTTTCCGGTTGCATAGCATTTTTCCAGCGTGCCGCTGTTACTTCCAACAAAGCCGCCAACGTAGCCAATGCGCGTAGCCGATACGCTTACGTTACCGCTCGTATGGCACCTCGTGACTGTGCCCTCGTTGTTATAACCGATCAGACCGCCGGCATAGCCCGTATCGCAGGTAGGGGTGATCTTGATCTCGCCGGTTGCAAAGCAATCGGTAACCGTGCCTTGATAGCTATCACCGATCAGGCCGCCGATATAGCAATAGTATACGGCAGATGCCGAGACCTTACAAACAGAGTCAGAGCCCTCGACGCTTCCCTGATAATTATAGCCGATCAGGCCGCCCACCTTGCCGTAGCCTGCGGCATTGATGATCTGGCCCGATGCAGAGCAGCTCTTCACGGTGCCCTGATCGTTATAGCCGATCAATGCGCCCACGTAGCAATACGCATCAAAGGTCGTTGCAATATTTACGTTCTTGATCTCAAGTCCCTCGATCGCGCCGGTGACGTAGCCGAAGAAGCCGATGAATTGCGCGTTCTCCGTGATCCTGAGATTGGAGATCGCGTGTCCCTGACCGATAAATTCTCCCGAGTACGGAGTCTCCGCAGTTCCCACGGGTGTCCATTCCTCGTTGTTAAGATCGAGATCCGCAAACAAATAGTAGCTTCCGTCGGGCGTGATGGCCTTCAGCTCCTCCACGGTGAAGATCGGAATATAGCCGCTCTTGATGATGCTGTAATAGAGCTTTTTGTTTTCGGTTACGTTCACGAGGCCAAGACCCTCGGCATCGGTATAACGGGTTCCGCTTGCATCAAACCATCCCGCGGTATCCCACGCCTCATCCAGTTCAAAGAGAGGCAGCGTGTAATTTGCGGCATCGTCAATGGAAACGATCTCCCAAAGCTCATCATTTACGTAAAGCTTAACGAACAGCTTCGTGGAATCGTATACGGAAAATTCAAATTCCTCCACCGTCGTCTGTCCCATGATATCCGTTGCGGATACGGTAACGATCACCTTTTCTCCAATGACAAGCGCCTCCGCTGAGGGCGTGATCTCAAACGGCAAGACAGCGCCGAAGCTATCCACGGCGGTGAAAAGCGTCGAAAGATCCGTATTGTCCAGAACGGGAAGCAATTCCTCGTCATAGGTGATCACGGGAAGATCGTAAACCTGTATGCTGTGGATCGGCTCGCTGACCTTGCGGTTGCCGGCAGCGTCCGTTGCCACGATCTGAAGAGAAACGACCTCGCCGCCGGCAAGCGTATAGCCCTCCAGAAGCTCCACCGTGATCTCGCAGGGCTTGCCGAACGCGTCGGTTGCATTCGCATCAAACTCCTCGCCCTTGCTCGAAAGCTTGATAAAGGTGGAATTTTTAGCAAAATAGGAGAATACAATATCGTTTACGTCATATACGGGAATTGCAACCGTATCAAAGGTTGCGTACACACCTGCATCGTCCGTCAGAGTGATCTCGTATACAATGGTGTTTCCGCCCTTATACGTACCGGATTTCACCTTGGCCGTTGCCTTCAGAGAATTGCCGAGCTTATCCTTTGCAACGATGCCGAGATCGGCGATGCCGTTGTCCGAATTGTCTCTCACCGAAAGCACCTTATTGTAGCTTACGATATAATCGTCAATATCGTATTTTGCATACAGGGTAATATCACCGGTCGAGCCCTTGGCAATGGACTTTACCTCCGTGGTGTAATGCGCATCCGCATACCAGCCGAGAAACGCATAGCCCTCGTGCTTGGCCGCAGACAGCGTGATCGCATCCTCCACCGTGTAAGCCGTGGGATTTTTATGCGTTCCGCCGATCGCTTCATACTTGATCGTATATGAAACGGCGGAGAATTTTGCATAAACGGAGGTATCTGCCTTCACCGCATCAGCGGCAAACGGCTTCTGCCAAGTACCGTTATCCAGATACCATCCGTCAAAGACGTATCCGTTCTTTTCGGGAGCATCCGGAAGCGCGATCGGCTCCGAGCCCTTCCCCTCCACCGTCTGATAGGTCTTTCCGTCCGCAATGAAGGTGACGTCAAAGCTGCCGCCGAGCAGACTGCAAGAGGAAAGCAGAAGCATACTGCAGGCAAGCGTTAACGCACAAAGAGCAACGAACGCAATTTTCTTAAACGCTTTCATACCTTTTCTCCTAAATTTTTTAAATATATTTAATTGGGATGCATTCATTATACCACTATCTGTTATAATTGTCAATAAAAGGATGAAGAAAACCAAAAAAACCGTTTTGGGACCAACGCTTTCAAAAAACAAGCAAAAAAAACAAAGCAAAAGCAGAAGCGGACGTGCAAGGCAGATAATAAGCTTGCACGTCCGCTCTTTATAAATCTTAAATCCACTAATTCGGAAGTCTATTTCTCTGACGTTTTCCTTAAAAACGTGTTTTTGAAAACAATACTTTGCAAATCACACCAAAACAGTCACGCCCGCGGCGGTCAGCTCCTCCAAAAGCTCCGTTGAAAGACGATCGTTCGTTACGATATAATCCGCGACAGAGAGATCTGAAATTTTGGCAAGTGCACTGTGCCCGAACTTCGAATGGTCTGCGGCAACGATACAGCGATCCGACTGCTCGATCATAGCGGCATCCACCGAAACCTCGGCGTTATAGTACGTGGTGTAGCCCTGGGTCGGCGAGATCCCATCCACCGAGAGGATCAGCTTATCCGCGTGGTATTTCTTCAGCTGCGTTACCGCATCGTTTCCGTGGGTGAACTGATATTTCGTATTCACCGCACCCCCGACCAGGATCACGTTGTAATTCGGATTTCCGGAAGCCTCCAGGGCAATGGAGATCGAATTTGTGACGATATTCAGATTATAGCTCACAGGAAAACGGCGAAAAACCAGAAGCGTCGTGGTACCGGCGTTGAGCATCACCGTGTCATTTGGCTGAATGAGATCGGCCACCCGCTCTGCGATCGCGACCTTTGCCTTCTGGTTTGCCTCCAGGCGCTGATTGAGATTCATGCTGTAATAGGGCTTATAGGAGCTGACCGCGCCGCCGTGAATACGCGAGAGAAGGCCCTTCCCCTCCATATCCTCAAGATATGCGCGCACGGTCACCTCACTCACACCGAAAAGGCGGCTGAGGTTCGATACACGCACCGTGTCATTCTCCTTCAGAAGATCAAGTATTTTCTGTTTTCTCTGCTCTGCTGTCATAGTTTCCGTCTCTTTTCTTTTTCGCTTTTTTATATTATATCATCAACTTTCGTTTTTGTCAACAAAACCTTCGATTTTATTGTGCAATTAAAAAAAACGAAAGTATATGATAATTTTTTCTTGACATTCTTGTATAGGGGTTGTATAATCATTATTAGATATTTAATAATCTTAAGGAGAGTCCCTATGGTTAAAAATTTTAACATCAAGCCCCCGTTCTTCGAGGTAGGTCCGAAGGCGATCATCTGGGGCGAGGCAATGCTGAAGCTTGCAAAGGTCATCGACAAGACCGCGATGAAGTACGACGTGGACGTGATCGTTACTCCGCAGTACACCGACATTCAGCTTCTGGCCGACAATACCGAGCGCATCCTCGTTTTTGCACAGCACATGGATGCTCTCGTTCCCGGAAGAGGTCTTGGCAGCGTTCTTCCCGAGGCGGTGAAGGCGGCAGGTGCGAAGGGCGTTATGCTTAACCACGCAGAAAAGCCCATCGATATGGAAACGCTGGAAAAAACCATCCGCCGTGCGGACGAGGTCGGTCTTGCAACCATCGTTTGCGCCGATACCGTGGAGGACGTGAAGCGCATTGCAAAGATGGGCCCCAACCTCATCGTTGCTGAACCGACCGAGCTGATCGGCACGGGCACGACGAGTGACTCAAACTATGTGATCGAGACCATCAAGACCGTGCGCGAGATCAATCCCGACATCATGGTTTTGCAGGGCGCAGGCATTTCGAACGGACAGGACGTTTACAACACGATCAAGCTCGGCGCACAGGCAACCGGCTCCACGAGCGGTATTCTGAAGGCGGCCGATCCTTACGCAATGGTGGAGGAGATGCTCTTCAACCTGCGCAAGGCATGGGACGAGCTGCATCCTTGATCTACGGTGGCGCATATGAAGAAGGAAGCATTGATCGCCGCAAAGGCGGCGTACGAAATCGAATACGAATGCATCAAGGCGATGCAGGAGCACTTTGACGATGCGGCATTTTCCAAGGCAGTCGATCTCTTGAGGGATGCGCCCCGCATCGGTGTGTCCGGCTGCGGCCATTCCGGTATTATCTGTCAGCACTTTGCGCATCTTATGTGCTGCATTGAGCAACCCGCCAAGTTCATTTCGCCTGCAGAGGCGGTGCACGGCGGCATGGGCTTTTTGCAGGCAGGCGACGTATGCGTGTTTGCCTCGCGCGGCGGAAAGACGGGCGAGCTGCTCCCCATTCTGGAGATCTGCAAGAAAAAGGGCGTGCACGTGATCACCGTCACCGAAAACCTCACCTCGCCCTTAGCCCTCGGAGCTGACGTTGTGCTGAAGCAGTACGTCAACCGCGAGACCGATAAATACAACTCTCAGGGAACGACCTCCTCCACCGCGCTTTGCATGATCTTCCACGCATTGCAGACAGCCTTGATCGAGGAGACCGACTACCAAAACGAGCAATTTGCTCTCATCCATCCCGGCGGTGCCGTTGGCGCACGCCTCAACGAAAAGAAATAAATATTATTTATAATAAAGGAGAATTTTACCATGGAATTTAAGGTTTTTCAGAAGGAGATCGCACTTCAGAGCAGAGGCTGGATCCCCACCTTCCACGACATTTCGAAGGAGATCATCGAGATCGTTAAGGCATCCGGCGTGAAGAACGGTACCGTTACGATCGCTTCTCACCACACCACCTGCTCGGTTATGATCCAGGAGTGCTCCCACGACATCGATTCCTTCGATCTCGAGTTTTTGCAGCACGACCTTCTCGACATCATGAGAAAGATGATCCCCGACTACGTGAACGAGGGTGATTACCGCCATCCCGGCCCCATCCACTCCAAGTTCGGCAGATACGTAAACGAGCCCGGTGACTACACCTCCATGAACACCGACGGACACCTTCGCTCCGTTTTCTTCGGCAGAAGCGAAGCTATGACCATCAAGGACGGTATTCTTGACGGCGGTGAATTTGCTCACATCTACTTCGTTGACTGGGATCACGTACGCGCACGCAAGCGCCAGGTAAACGTTACCGTTATGGGTACGACCGAGGACGTTGAGAGCCGCGAATGGAACGGCGGCGAGGTTGTGAACACCCTTCACAAGTTCACCGACGAGGAGAAGGCTTACGACGTTCACTACGATCTTCAGCTGAAGAGATAATTTCTATGAATTTTTTAGGAATCGACATCGGCACAACCTCGGTGAAGACCGCGGTTTTCGATGAATTGCTGAACCAAAAAATTTCTCTCACCGCAGACTACACCCTCGATGCGCACGGTGATACCGTGGAGTTTGACGGCGAAAAATATTGGGAAATCGTGAAGGGCGAGATCGAAAAGCTTAAAAAGGAGCTTTCGATCGACGCGCTCGCGGTGGATACCCAATGCGAGACCCTGATCCTCACCGACGAGCACGGCACGCCCGTGCGCCCTGCGATCGTTTGGCTCGATAACCGCGCGACAGAGGAGGCAGAGATCATTGCAAAGCACTTTGGCCACAAGCGCGTATACGAGATCACGGGTCAGCCCGAGATCACGGCAACCTGGCCCGCCTGCAAGCTGCTCTGGGTCAAGCGGCACGAGCCCGAGATCTTCGCAAAAACAAAAAAGGTCTTTTTGCTTGAGGATTGGATCCTCTACAAAATGACCGGGCAATTCATCTCGGAAAAAACGCTGCAATCCTCTACCATCTATTTTGACATTCACAAGGGCACTTGGTGGGACGAGATGCTGGACTTCATCGGCGTTTCGAAGGATATGCTCCCCACACTCCACTCCAGCGCGGTGAAGGTTGGTGCATATGAGGGAATACAGGTCGTTACCGGTGCGATCGATCAGATCGCGGGTGCGATCGGCGCAGGCGTTGTAAAGCAGGGCACCGTCAGCGTAATGACGGGAACGACGATGGTTATTTTCTTACCGTCCGACACCGTTCCCGTATACGATGAAAAGAGCATTGTTCCCTGCCATTATAACTATAATGACAAGTATTGTTTACTTTCCTGGACACCTACAGCAGGCATGGCGCTGAAATGGTTCAGAAACGCACTGTGCGAAAGCTTCTCCTTTTCGGAGCTTGATGAGATGGCCGAGAAGGTTGCTCCCGGCAGTGACGGACTGACCTTTCTTCCCTATCTCTGCGGCTCAACGATGCCGAAATACAACCCCGATGCCAGAGGCAGCTTCACGGGACTGACCACGGAGCACACGCGTGCACACTTCGTTCGCGCGGTGATGGAATCGGTGGCTTGTATGCTAAAGTCAAACCTCGACTATCTCGGCCTCTCTGTTGACGAGATCCGCGCGATGGGCGGCGGCGCAAACAGCCCGCTCTGGTGCCAGATGAAGGCAGATATGACGGGCAAACGGCTCGTTACCTTAAAGAACAAGGAGACTGCCTGTCTTGGCTCGGCGATCTTAGCCGCCGTTGGCGTTGGCAAATTCGCAAGCGTTGAGGATGCGGCGAAAATGATCGCGCTCGACAAGGCTTACGAAAGCCGCGGCGTGGATTACAGCGAATGCTACGAAAGATACTTAAAGTACGATACGCTTTTAAACAACTGACACTTCCCTTATTTCAGAAAGGAATTACATATGGCAAAGATCGGATTTGTCGGCTTCGGAGAGGTGAACACTCCCGTTGACGTTATTATCAGAAAGTGCTCTGCCGCCGCTGAGGCTCTGAAGGCAGAGGGCCTGGATCTCGTGACCGTTTACCCTGTGGCGGACGACTACGAGGAAACGCAGGTAAAGAGCGCCGTGGAGGCGCTGAAAAAGGAGAGCTTTGATGCTCTCGTGGTTTGCGTTGCGGGCTGGATCCCCACGCATGCAGTTGTGAAGGTGACCGAGCATTTCCGCCACCTGCCCATGGTTCTTTGGGGACTTTGCGGCTGGTACGAGGGCGACAGACTTGTGACCACCGCCGACCAGGCGGGCACAACGGGTCTGCGCGGTACCTTTGAGGGACTTGGCTACAAATTCAAATACGTATACGATATCATCGGAAAGAAAACGAGAAGCGCCGCCGTTGCAGACTACTGCCGCGCCGCAATCGCCGCAAAGCAGCTGCTTACCGACAAGGTGGGTATGGCGGGCTACCGCGATATGAACCTTTACGGCACGCTTTACGACGGACTTTCGCTGAAAAAGGCGACCGGCATTGAGATCGAGACCTTTGAGATGCTTGAGATCCAGCAGAGATACGAGGCTCTGAACGAAGCGGCAAAACGCGAGGTCGTGAACAACCGCATTCTCAAATGGAACTTCTTGAAGCCCGCCAACGACGAGGCTATGCTGAAGGCGGCAGGCTATTACCTTGCCGTGAAGGCGATCGCGGACGAGAGAGGCTATAAGTCCATCTCCTTGAAGGACGTTGACGGAATGAAGAAGCTCTGCGGCTTCCCGCCCGCCCCCATCTTTATGCTTCTCTCCGAGGACGGCTATACCACCGTTCCCGAGAACGATTCTCTCGGCGCGGTTACCCAGCTGATGATGAACCGCCTGACCGGGCAGCTTGCGGGCTACCTTGAGTTCTACGAGTTCTTTGAGGAGAGCGTGCTTGCCGGCGTTCCCGACTTTGTTGCCGCCGATATGGTAGACGGCGAGACCTACACCGTTCTCCCCGCGGCCTTCGGCCTGCTCTCGCAGGGTATTCTGAACGTTTCCAAGGTAAAGACCGGAGTGCTCACCATGAGCCGCCTCGTTTACAAGGATGGCAAATATACCATGCAGGTCATTCTCGGCGAGGGCAAGGAGCCCCCGAAGTGGGAGGAATGCGGCTGGGATGCACCCGCACCGCAGCTCTCCGCCTTAGAGATCAAGATCGGAGACGTTGAAAAATTTGCAGACAACGTGGCCTGCCAGCACTATATCATCACCTACGGCGATAACAGAAAGAAGATCGCAGACCTCTGCTCGATCCTCGGCATCGCCGTTGACTACGTAGTTGAATAAAAACCTTCGCTTTAATTTTTGAGGGAAACAAAATGATCTATATTCTTGATACAGCAAACCTTTCGGACATTGCGCATTGCAATGAATTTTACCCCCTCGCGGGCGTAACCACAAACCCCACCATTATCTCAAAGGAAAAAACCGACTTCTGGCCGCTGCTCGAAAACATCCGCAAGATCATCGGCCCCGAAAAGATGCTCCACGTGCAAACCACCGCGGAGAAGGCAGAGGACATCGTTGCCGAAGCAAAGCTCCTCAAGGAGCGCCTCGGCGGCAATTTCTATGCTAAGATCCCGGTCGGAGAAGAGGGACTTAAGGCAACGATGATGCTGAAAAAGATCGGCATTCCCGTGACGGTGACGGCAATCTTCACCCCTGCGCAGGCATTGCTTGCCGCTATGGCGGGCGCATCCTTCGTGGCCCCTTACGCAAACCGTCTTGACAACATCCTCGGTGACGGCTGCGCCGTCGTTGCGGAGACCGTGGAGCTTTTCAAGACCTACGGCTCGGACTGCAAGGTGCTTGCGGCAAGCTTCAAGAACGCAGAGCAGGTGCATAAGTGCGAGATGGCAGGCTGCCACAGCGTGACTGTTTCGGCGGATATTCTGAAAACGCTGCTCACCCATCCGATGACCGATTCTGCGATCCAGGGCTTCAAAAAGGACTGGAAGCGCGTTTACGGCGACAAAACCATCCGGGATTTCTGATATTTATAACAATTGTTTTCGTCCGGATTTCCCTCTCCCGAGGGGAATCCGGAAACAAAACGGCTTCTTAAATTTTGGAGGTGCTCTTCCTTGGAAGAAAATAAAGATACTCTGCCCTTGGCGGAAACAAAAACAAAACGCCTTGACTACAAATGGGTGGTGATCGGCGTTTGCTTTCTGACGGTGATGATCACGCTCGGATTCTGCAGTTCAACAAAGAGCCTCTATCTCGACGTAGTGACGAAAAAGCTCGGCATCGACCGCAGTCTTTTCTCCTTAAACGATACCTTTCGCTTTATTGCCAACGCGATCGTGAATCTGTTTTTCGGTACGCTGGTATTCAAGTTCGGAACCAAGAGGCTGATGGTTGCGGGCACGGTGTGCCTGACCGGCTCGATGCTCTGCTACGCGCTTGCCAACAACCTCTTTATGTTTTATCTCGGCGGCGTTTTGCTCGGTATTGGCTTTTCCTGGACGGGAACAACGATGATCGGCTGCGTGATCAACAAATGGTGCAAGGAAAACCGCGGCACGATCATGGGCGCGGTGCTTGCGGCAAACGGTCTTGGCGGCGCGGTCGCCATCCAGCTGCTCTCCCCCATCATCGAGGCAGGCGGCGAAAGCTACCGCAACGCATACTTTATCTCAGGACTTGCTGTGTTGCTCGTTGGCATTTTGATCCTTATCTTTATGAAGGAATCCCCAAAATACTACACGGAAAGCCGTACCGTTCACAAAAAGAAAAAGGGGCGCTCCGAGCCCTGGCCCGGCATTCCCTTTGCCAAAGCCAAAGCAACGCCTTACTTCTACGTTGCCCTCATTTGTATTTTCTTTACCGGATTCTGCCTGCAGGGCATCACCGGTATTGCAAAGGCTCATATGCGAGATGTTGGCTTGACGGCGGAATATGTGGCGTATGCGATGAGCTTTCATTCGCTGGCGCTGGCAGGCTTCAAATTTCTGACGGGCATCATCTACGATAAGTTAGGTCTGCGCTTTACAACGAGCATGTGCTCGATCACGGCGGCAGCTGTTATGTTTCTGCTCGCGATCATCACAAATTCCGAGATAGGCATGGCCATTGCGATGATCTACAGCATTTTCTCCGCACTTGCCCTGCCGCTTGAGACGATCATGCTTCCCATCTACGCCGCCGATCTTTTCGGCGAGCATTCCTACGAAAAGGTGCTTGGCCTCTTCGTTTCGGTGAACGTGTGCGGCTATGCGCTCGGCTCTCCCACCGTTAACCTTTGCTTTGACCTTGTCGGCACGTATAAGCCCATCCTTTTCGTTTGCGCAGGCATTATGATCTGCGTGACGCTCGTAATGCAATTCGTTATAACCAAAGCGCACAAGGTGCGCATTGCGGTTGAAAAAGCCAAGGCGGCCGAGGTCGCAGAGGCATCTGTTTGATTTCTTTACACTTTTCATAAAGGAGAACGATTATGAACAAGATCAAGATCGGCTGGAGCGAGGTCAGCATTCTTCCCGAGGGAAGACGCGTGGATCTTGCAGGACAGCTCTACGAGAGAATTTCCGGTGAGGTGGAGACCCCCATCTCCGTGACCGCGCTGGCCCTTGAATGTGGCGGCGATCACATGGTTTTTGTTGGCTGCGACCTTGCAGCCACCAGTGAAAAGCTTCTCACCGCCGTCAGAGACTACCTTCCCGACGACTGCGGCTTTGATAAGAAAAAGCTTTTGATCAGCGCCATCCACACCCACGCTTCCTTCTCCTACGCCGATAGAAGCGACAGTTTTTCGAGTGCATTGAAGGCTCTGACCGCATTGATGCCCGAAGGCGTGAAATACGCGCCTCGCGTTTCGGACGACAGCGCCGATATCATTCGCGGCGAGGAGGCAAAGCAGTTTCTCATTGAGAGGATCGCAAAGGCCGCCATCGAGGCCTGGAACAACCGCGCCGAGGGCGCATACGCTGCGGGCTTTGGCCGCGCGGCGGTTGGTATGTGCCGCAGAGTTTGCTATGACGATGGCTCCGCAAAGATGTGGGGCAATGCGAACACCGCAAACTTTACCGAGCTTGAAAGCGGCAATGACGGCGGTATCGAAATGCTCTTCACTTACGACCTGAATAAGAAGCTGACCGGTGTTGTTGCAAACATTGCCTGCCCTGCGCAGGTGCTGGAGCATCAGAACTACATCTCCTCCGACTACGTCGGAAAAGTGAAGGGCTTCCTGCGCGAAAAGTACGGCAACGACGTCAACTTCCTTTGCATGATCGCCCCCGCAGGCGACCAGTGTCCCCGCGATCTGATCCGCTGGGTGGACTCCCCCGTTTGCAAGAACGACCCTAACATCCATCGCGAAAAGGTGATCGAAAGACGCGCCGATCCCTCTATGTTTGACATCAAGGGCTGTACTCTTGCCGCCAAGAGAATCGCAAACGAGATCTTCTGGGCGCTTGACGACGTGACCGAATACGTCACCGAGACCGAGCTTGTGCATAAGAATCTCACCGTGGAAATGCCCCTGCGCCGCGTGACCGTTGCGGAATATCACAGCGCGCTTCGCACCATCAAGGAGTTCTTCGATAACCTTGAGGGTGACGTTTCCTACGAGGACAACGCGCATATGCAGATCTATAGCGGCATCGTTGCAAGATACCAGCTCCAGCAGACGATGGATATCTATCCCATCGAGGTGCATATTGCCCGTCTTGGCGACATCGCCTTTGCCTCTAACCCCTACGAGCTCTTCTTAAACTACGGCAACCAGATCCGCGCACGCTCGCTTGCTAAGCAGACCTTCCTCTGCCAGCTCTGTTGCGGCTCTTACGGCTACCTTCCCACGGAAAAGGCAGAACAGGGCAGCCACTATTCCGCATTCGTCGGCAGCGGTACGGCCGGCCACGTGGGCGGCGAGATGCTTGTGAGAAAGACGCTCGCCGAGATCAACAAGCTGTTTTAAACATTCGAAACGCCCAGCCAAAAATAATTTTTTATGATATAAAAAGATCCCCATCCCTTGGGAGCCTTCACGGCAACCTTCAAGGGTGGGGATTTTTTATTTTGCTTCGCATCAATCGGGCAGGATATTCATGGGATACGGAAGCCAATCGTAATGCGTGAGGTAGACCGAGTTTTTCGGAACGAACACCTCCGTATGACCGAAGCTTGCGGGAGGCGAGAGCTCATCCGCATCGTTTTCAAATTCATAACGGATATAAAGGCGGCGCACGGAGGATCCTTCAAAGGCACCCGTCGCAATGTCCCTGAGATTTGAATTTTCAGGGATGGTGACCGTTTCGGCGACACCGCCCGCAAAGGCATTCGCGCCAAGATAAGTGATCTTAAGATGATCTGCGCCGAGCGGAATTGTCAGCTCCTTTTGCTTTTTCCCAAGCTCGGTGAGTCCAACAATCGCAAGTGAGCCTTTTTTTGCACCTGTTTGTAAAGTTTCATATACAAAATACTGCGAATTTTCATCCGTTTCAAAAAACTTAATATCCGCATTCGGGAGTGCGGGCTTTTCGGGAATTTCGATATTTACGGCCTGATAATCGCCCTTAGCAAAGCGGATATCCTCGATCAGCATTTTCGTTCGAAGCCGTACGCCTACGTCATTTAAATGATAATTCGTATCGTAAAAATACGCGGGATCCAGAACGTAGGAATTGATCATACTGATATGCTCGCAAAGAATGTTTTTCTCCAGATGATCGGCAAAGCCCAGCAGGCTCTCCTCCGTGACCGAGGGCGCCATGGCCGCCGCATTCATCGGTGCAAAAGAATAATACACCGTCGCTCCCTTTCTTTCGCAGAGGGCAATATATTCGTTGACGTATTCGATAAAATCCTCGGAAACGATGGAGGGTGTCGGCTCGATCGGAGTATTTGGATCGTAATACAGCGTCATTACGTTTTGCTCTCTCGGATAGGAGACGTCGCCGTAGGCGTTAAAGCTCTTGCTGTTGTATACGCCCGGGGGATCGAGCGGATCGGACAAAAGCACCGAGAGCTTATCCGCCGCGTGTGCATAAAGACTGCCGAGCATTTCCTTTTTGCTATCCCCACGGAGATTGAAAAAGAGCGAGGGGGCATCGTCGATCGCCTTCCACATATTCTCACCGCTGAAATAAAGCGAGAGCGTTTGCGCATCGGTTTCCGGCGCGAGGATAACGATATCTCCCTCTCCGATATGCGGAAGCGAGAGATCCAGCATGGCCTTCGTACCGATGGCGGCGTAGAGCCCGAAATTGACCACAGGCATTCCGAGATGCTCCTCCATCAACGCGCTATCTAACCCAAAGGCGACCGAGGAGCCGCCAACCACGACGACCTTCTTCCCCTTGATGGAGGCAAGGCGCTCTACCTTCTCATCCAGAACACCGACGAAGGTGGAGGAATATACGGATGGCGTCAAGATCGCCGCCGCGGCAGGCAGAAGGAGCACCGAGAGGATCGCAAGAATGAGAAGCACTGCTACGAGAATCGTTTTCGTTTTTTTCATCACAGCCTCCCATCAGAATTGGAAATAGATAAAGGTGCTCACCTTATCGGAGGCAAGCAGCAGCATATAAACGAGCAAAAGCGTCCATACGATATAAACGAAGGCTCCGTCCCTTACGAGAACGGCAGAGCCATCCTCTCCGTCTCCGTAGGCAACGAGGCGATCCATAAGCCAAAGCAAGGCAAGCGAAACGATCACCGTCAGAACGGCGACAGACGACAGGCCGAGATTCTCTTTGAGGGAAAAGGGCAAAAGCCACGCCGCACCGTTAAAAAATCGTCCGAGAAGCGTGATGGCATCCTGCATGGAATTTGCACGGAAGAAGAGCCATGCAAAGCCAACGAGCAGAGAGGTGCAAGCCGTCTGCCAAGCGTGCAAAATGCGGCTATCCTCCGATATTCCCAGGCGGGCGCGAAGGGCGACACGCGGCCGCTTCGTCAGCTGTCCGACCACCTGATACACACCGTGCAGAAGCCCCCAGACGATGAAGGTGAAGCTTGCACCGTGCCAAAGGCCCGAGACCGCAAACACGATCATCAGATTCAGCATATGCCGCCACCTTGCGCATCGGCTGCCACCAAGCGGGATATAGAGATAATCCTTGAACCAGGAGGAAAGCGAGATATGCCAGCGCGACCAAAACTCACGCACGGTGCGTGCTCGGTAAGGATGATCAAAGTTCTGCATCAGACGAATACCCATCACGCGCGAGATACCGATGGCAATATCCGTATAGCCCGAAAAATCGCAATAGATCTGCACGGCAAAGAGTGCCGTGGCGATCAGGATGCCGAGCGGCGTTGCCTCCTCGGGCACATTATACACGAGATTGACCGTTTCGGCCAGAAGATCCGCCACGCAGATCTTTTTGAAATAGCCGACAAGCATATGCTTTGCACCCTTGACAGCATCCGCCTTATTGAAAACGTACTTTTCCTTCAGCTGCGGCAGAAGATTTTCGGGCCGCTCGATCGGGCCGGCAACCAGCTGCGGAAAGAAGGAAACGAAAAGCGCATAATAGAAAAAATTTTTCTCATGCGGAATGCTGCCGCGATACACGTCGATCACGTAGGAAAGCGTCTGAAAGGTATAAAACGAGATACCGACAGGAAGCACGAGCGAGAGAACGATCGGCGAGGCTGTGCCGCCAAAGAAACGGATCAGCCCTGTGATGCTACCCATCAAAAAGTCAAAATACTTATAGAAAAAGAGCGTTCCGAGACACACGATCAGCGTCAGAGAAAGAAGCAGGCGGCGTATTGCAAGCGAGTGGCTGCGCGAAATCCCCCACGCGGCAAGCCACGAGATCACCGTTGTACCGAAAATGAGGAAGATCAGCGAGGGCTGATAGTACATATAGAAGAAGTAGCTTGCCGCCAAGAGAAGCGGCAGGCGTGCGCGCCTTGGCAGGAGAAAATAAAGCAGGAGCACACACGGATAAAAGAGCACGAAGGCAAGAGAATTGAAGGTCATTTTTTCGACTCTCCTTTCTCTTTCGCGGAGCTTTGTTCACTCCGAGCGTCTATTCTCTGCCAAAGAAGCGCAGAAAGGATATATAGCAGAAGCGAAACCAGATAAACAAGCACGACCTCATCCAGCGGTGTTTTAAAGAGAATTAACGCAAAATACAGCACTATATGCAAACATATATTTGCATATTTCAATATTTTTTCAAAAAGCGCAGGCAGGGCGGGAGCAACAAAGTGCAGCACCGTGAGAAGAATCGCGAGGATCAGCGGAACGGGATGCGAAAAGATCTGCATAAAAAGCTCCTAAAAGATTTTTCATTCAAATGCGGGATAATTCGGCACACCGTCATAATCCGTTTCCATGCGGCAGCCGTCGATATCTCCGTCAAAGCCGACGAAGAAGATCGGATTCACCGTTGTCTCACCAAGTACAGCGCACAGATCCTTATAGACCTGATAGGTGCGGAAGGTACGGCCGTAATCGTTCGGATGGAAGGCGTTGTCGTAGAAATACTCGTGGTGCATGATATAGTCCTTGGCATTGCCGAGAAGCCCATCAAATTCATAGGTGCTTGCGATAAACGCCTCGTAGTCTGCGCACCATGCGTCGATATCCGCCAAAGCCTCGGAGCAAAGACGCGAGGCATCGGCAGGCGAAAAGGAGAAATACACCTTTGCCCCCGTGCCCTTTGCCGCACGGATAGCGCGGTTCATATTGCTTACGTAGTACGGATCGTCGATATTACACCATGCGGCGTTGCTTTCGTCCTTCCAATCGTCACTCTTCCAATAATCCGCGACGTTGTTGTCCCAGCCGAAATCCTGCCGTGACTTAAATCGCTCGTTTAACGTGATCACGTAGGCATCCTGGAAGGGGCGGGAAAGCTCCGAGCGATATCCGTTACGGGCGACATTCTGATAATCGCCGTATTCGTCGTCTGCCGTAGACTTCAGAATATCCTCGTAGGTCTCGGGCGCTCTGCCATAGCGCGGTGCGTAGCAGGCATCCACTCCGGGCACCTCTGCGATGCCGCTATTGAACTCGGCAAACGCACCAAACACGTTGGAATAGCCCCTGATATCGATATAGCGGAAGATATTATACATTCCCTCCATATCGCGAAGGGTCTTCCAATACAGCGTTCCCTCTCCCATCATATAGGAGCTGTTTTCGGGTGCATAGAGAATAACGTCCTTCTCGGTTGCGTAATGCTGCATCGCCTCAAGATACATAAATCCTTGGGTGGTACGGGTGGTGCCGAGGTTGATCACGGTATATTCGCTCTCAAGCAGCCCCTCAAGATAAGGCGTTGAGAAGCCCTGACGGGCAGACGATCCTGCGATCATAATGATGCGCGGCTGATCCGCATTGGCAAGCAGGCGGCAAAGCTTTTTTGCAAACACAGCATCTCCCGTGGAGAAACGGGGCGGCGTGGTTGCATTCACGATAAAGGTCTTGAGCGTTGCATAGCCCGAGGCATCCATCACCGCATTGCCAATATCATAAATGCTATCCGAATAATACAACGTGGTAAGATTTTGAAGATTGGTGAACGCGCCATCCTCTACGTAAAGAAGATTTTTCGAAAGCACGAGCGTTTTCATATTCGTGCAGTGATCAAACGCGCCGCTCGCCACGGAAATAACGGGCTTGCCACCCAGCGTTTCGGGAATGATCACCGTTTCCGCGTTGCCGAAATAGGAACGGATCTGCACGCCGCTCGTATTCCATCCGGGCGTATTTGCCACCGAGATACCGCTCGGACGAGCGTACGAGAAATCCACATAGGAGAATTTCTCCTCGGACTCCACCGCGCCCCAAATGCAATAGAGGACGTTCGAGCCCGTATTCATCGGGAATTTGGAGCCAAGGCTATAGCCCTCACCGCTGCCGTCCGCCTTGGTGTTGTATTCAAGAAGCACGTGGCCGTCACGGCTGAAGGTACCGTCATCGTAAAAGAGCGAGGCACATCCAAGTGTCTCCATCTCCTTTTCGGAGAGTGCCACACGCAGGCGGCCTGCCTCGCGCGACGCCGTATAGGTGGAGGCAACCGTCAGATTGCGAGAGTCGGTATGGATCGTGCCGCCGTTCGGATCGTAATAATATACGTTCTCCTCCGAATAATTGGCGTAGAGGATCAAGAGCCCATTGCGAACGAGATCGGGCGACAGATCAAATTCATATGTACGCGCCTCGGAAAGAAGCGTGCCGCCGTTGGCGCGGGGGGCGTGAGCCGTCCAGCCGATGAAGGAAGCGTTCGTATCTCCCGCCGTAACGGCAATGCGCGTTCCCGGCTGAATATCGGCCTCGGGATCGGCGTGCGAGACCGTATCCTTCGTGCCGCCAACGAAGCGAAGGTGATACGCACCCGTGGTATCATAGCCTACATCCTCAGCGAAAAAGCGCACGCGCGTGTCCTTCGTAACGTTCGGAACGGTCAACAGACGCGTTTTATAATCATAGTGCCCTGCATCCGTGCTGCGGAACACGGCCGTATCGGAAAGCTTGACACGGAAGGTTGCCGTTTCTCCCGCCTTGACTGTGACGGGATTTGCAGAGGTAACCGAGGCGCAGGCATTTTCCGAGATAAAGGTCACCGTGTATTCATCCGAGGTAGGATTCTGCTCACCGCCGGGCGTAGTCTGACCGCCGCAGGCAACGAGTGCAAGCAAAGAAAAAAGACAAAGCGAAAAGAGGAGTATTCGTTTCATTTTCATGCCTCCGATATAACTCATTTTTCTTTAATAATAACATAAAAAGATAAAAAACGAAAGTTCAAATTCCAAGAAAAACAAATTTTTTTCGAGTACGCCCGTTATTATAACAAAAAGAAAAGAGTGCTTTTGTTAAGAATTAACAAAAGCACTCTTCAAATTATAGCAAATAGGAAAGGAGCGCCTCGGGTGTTTGCAACACGGCAACGAAGCCGCTCTTTGAAAGCTCCTTAGCCGTTCCGTGCCCCCAACCAACGGCAACGGCATCGATACCGCAACGCTTTGCCCCCTCGGCATCGTATTTCCGATCCCCCACGAGAACGCATTTTTCCTTCGGAATATCGGGAAACTGCTCCATGGCATAGGCGAGAACCTCCCATTTTTTATCCCGAATGCGATCCGAATACGCCCCCGCCTCAAAATCAAAATATTTGCTGATATCAAAAAGGCGCAGGATCTTTTTTGCAAACGTCTCGGGCTTGGAGGTAGCAAGCGCGATGCGTTTACCTGCGGCGCGAAGCCCGGAGAGAAGCGCGGGGATGCCTTCGTACATGACGTTGTCGCACCAGCCCTCCACCTCAAAATACTCATGGAAATAATCCAGCGCAAGCCCGGCCTCCTCGGGCGAGAAGCCGTACACTTTCTGCCACTCGTCATAGAGCGGCGGCCCGATAAAGCACTTCAGAGCCTCCTTGTCCGAGCAATCGATGCCCATACGGGTCAGCGCATAAGAAAAGCTCTTGATCAGTCCGCTTTCGGGGTTGGTGAGTGTTCCATCCAAATCAAAAAGTATCAGATCGTATTTTGACATGTCATTTTCCTCTGTTTTCCTACACGGTGCTGTATTTTTTGATAAAATGCAAATATTAGTTCACAAATTCCGTCTTATAAAAGAGTGGAAGCGATAAAGAAGTACATTAACAAAGCCAGAGCATCCACGATCGTTGTGATGAAGGGAGATGCCATCACGGCGGGATCCAGGTGCAGACGGACGGCAAGCAACGGCAAAAGGCAGCCGATCAGCTTTGCGATCAGCACCGTGACGAGCATGGCAAGAGCCACCGCCAAGGCAACGCTCACCGTCACGGCGGGGTTTGCCATCAGAAAATGATCGATCAACATGACTTTAAGGAAAGCCGCCGCGCCAACGGCAAGGCCGCAAAGAAGCCCCACACACACTTCTTTATAAAGGATGCGGAGGGTATCTCTTCCCGAAACCTCACCAAGCGATAGTCCGCGGATCAACGTGACCGAGGCCTGGCCGCCGCTGTTGCCTCCCGTATCCATCAGCATGGGAACGAAAAGGACGAGCACGGCAGGGAGTGCAGCTTCAAAAAAGTTTAAGATCGTGCTTGAAAAGGTAGCTGAGATCATCAAAAGAAGCAGCCACGGCACGCGTGACAAAAAAAGCGAGCGCACGGAGGCCTTCAGATACGGCACTTCGGCAGGAGACATACCTGCCATCTTCGCGATATCCTCCTCAACCTCTTCACGAAGGACGTCCATCGCATCGTCCACCGTGACGATACCGACGAGGCGATTTTCCGCATCGACAACGGGCAAGGCGAGAAAGCCGTATTTATCAAACTTCATCGCCACCGCTTCCTTATCCTCCGCCGTGGTGACCGAGATCACGTGCTCCTCCATAATATCCGCAAGCAGGGTATCCGTGGGAGAGATCAGAAGCTGCTTTGCCGTGACGATGCCGAGAAGATGCCTCTCCTTATCCGTGACGTAGGCGGTGTAGATCGTTTCCTTATCGATGGCAACGCGGCGGATATGTGTAAGCGCATCCTCCACCGTCTGCTCCGGGCGAAACCGCACGTACTCGGTGGTCATGATCGCGCCCGCGCTGTCCTTCGGATAGCGCAAAAGGCGCGCCAAGGAGGCTCTGTCCTCCTTGGTGCTGTTACGCATGATACGCTTTACAACGTAGGCAGGCATTTCCTCGATGATATCCACCGTATCGTCGAGGTACATCTCTTCGAGCATATTGGCAAGCTCGGCATCCGAAACGATGGAGATGATCCGCTCCATACGATCGGGGTCAAAGGTGAGGAAAACCTCTGCGGCCTGCTCCTTCGTTAAAAGCCGAAAGGCACGGCTCTCGTATTCCTCGGAAATACATTCGAAGATCTCCGCGATCTCCGATTCATGATAGCGGGAGACCTCTACGCGAAAATCCGCATAGCGCCGCTCGGCGATCGCCGTCTCCCATTCCTTGGCGACCGCTGCCAACGCATCGCGATCCATTTCTTTAAAAACCGACATATAATCCTTCTTTCCTGCAGAAACGGCTCTGCATATTCTGTTTTTCGACTTCGATCCGTACTTTCACTACTACTCATGCAAGAACCACTCCTTTCTGCCGGCGCGTAATATATGTCATTAGTGTATCCGCCACGTGTGGCGGCATACTTCACCACCTTTTTATTTTACACCAGATGAAAGCTCTTTGTCAACCCCCTTCTTTTCTATCGTCGGAAAGCACGGACAGCACCGCGGAAAGATCCCCTGCCCCCATCAGCACCAGCGGTCCGTCGCTTATCTTCAGGTAAGAGGCCGCCTGAGAGAGAGGCAGATAGGTGCCGCCCGCCGCCTCTGCAAGCGCCTGTGCGCTGATGCTCCCCTCTTTTTCGCGCGCACCGTCTATATCCGTAACGAAAAGGCGGTCAGCCGTGGAAAGTGCGGCGGCAAGGCTCTCAAAAAGAGCCACCGTGCGTGAATAGGTATGCGGTCTGAAGAGCACGGTGATCGGTGCGGAATGCAGATCCCGCAGAGTCTCAATGCCGGCGCGGATCTCCGTGGGATGGTGCGCGTAATCGTAGTATATCGGATACGCACCGTGTGCATCGATGCATGAAAGGCGGCGATGAATGCCACAAAAGGAGGAAAGCGCGGCGGCGGCTGTCTCATTGGGAATCCCCACATAGCTTGCGGCGGCCAGCGCCATTGCGGCATTATGCATCTGAAAGCGTCCGGGCACGGAAAGAGAAACGGTGACAGGCTCCCCTCCCATCGGATAAAATCGAAGCCGCGCGCAAGCGTTTTCATAGGAGAGCAGCTCATAGCGATAATCGTCCTCTGCTCTGCAAC
This sequence comes from Clostridia bacterium, assembly GCA_017938205.1. Taxonomy (GTDB): domain Bacteria; phylum Bacillota; class Clostridia; order Oscillospirales; family CAG-272; genus UBA1740. The sequence goes on along the minus strand of JAGBCA010000065.1, from coordinate 55,367 downwards.
CGACCGAGATCGCATTTTTGATCCCGTACTGCTCCACCATCTCTGCAAGCAAAGGCGATCCGGAGCCATAGAGCACCGAGCCGCTCCCCATCGCGGCTCGTGCAAAGGAACGAACGAGCTTCTCCTCGGAGGAAAAATAATCCGGGTGATCCCATTCCAGATTCAAAAAAAGCGAAACCGAGGGGCGAAGAGAGAGAAAGCTATCGCCGTATTCGCAGGCCTCTGCGATCAAATATTCCTTTTTTCCAAGGAGAAAGCTCTCCTGCGACTTGGGGAGCCGCTCACCCGCAAGAACGGTGGGGGCCTTCCCTGCGGCCGAAAAGATCCCGGCAAGCGCGGCGGTCACGGTGCTCTTGCCGTGCGTGCCGCTGACGGCGAGCGAAACCGTATACTCCTCCATCAGTGCACCAAGCAGCTCGCCGCGCGTCAGTACGGGGATCCCCTTTTCGCGAGCGCGTAAAAGATCCGGTGCATTTTCATCCAGAGCAAGACTGCAAACCACGGCGGTTGCACTTTCCACAGCCACCCCCGCCTCGGGAACGAAAATGCGGATCCCAAGCCGCCGAAGCGACTGCGTTCTTTCATTCTCCGTGCGATCCGCACCAAGAACACACACACCGTTTGCATGGCAGAGCACCGCAAGAGCGTACATACTGATGCCGCCGATCCCCAAAAAGCAGAGCCGAGTCCCCTCGGAAAACAGAAGCGCACGCCGCTCCTCTCTGCCGTAGCCCTTCGACCGTATCATACAAAACCTCCCATATTTATGAATTTTTCTCGTATTAGTTCATAAAAAGATTACACGTCGTTTGGAAAATATTATTACTCTCAATGAATATTTGACATAAACTTATTGTATACTATATTCGCAATACTAAAAAATGCTACAACACAGGAGACACCTTATGCAGATCACCGATATCAAAATTCGCAAGTTTTTCAACGAAGGCCCCATGAAGGCCGTTGTTTCCGTCACGTTTGACGAATGCATGGCCGTTCACGATATCAAGGTTATTTATGCAAGAGACCGTTTTTTCATCGTAATGCCCTCTCGCAAGAATCCCGATGATACCTACCGTGACATCGTTCATCCCATCAACGCGCGCTTCCGCGCCGAGCTTGAGGAGGCCGTGATCGATGCGTATCACGTGCAGCTTGCAGCCGCAGAGATCGATGCCGCAGAGCAGAGCGATCCCGTGATCCTCTGAGAAAGCGCACAAAGAGGCGCCCCCTGCGCCGCCCATCGCTTTCATAATTTCAAGAAAAACGCCCATAATAGACACAAAGGTCTGTTATGGGCATTTTTCGTTTGGACGGAGGCTGAAATGAAGGTTTTGCTACTGATTGACGGCATGGATATAGGGGGTGCGGAAACCCACGTTTTAACGCTGGCACGCGCACTCGTTCGCGCCGGATCGCAGGTAGACGTTATGTGCGCGGGCGGGACTTATACGGAAGCGCTTCGAGAAATGGGTGCTTCCGTGCATTTTGCGCCCTTCAAGGGACGAGACCTCCGCTCCGTTCTGAAGAGCGCGCTTATACTCCGCAGGTATCGGGGAGCGGGATATACCGTGGTGCACGCGCATACGCGCTTCACAGCCGCGTTGGCAAATTTCTGTTTGCCCCGTATTCCGCTCGTTACCACCGTGCATCTGAATTTCTCGCTCTCCGTGCCGAAGCGTGTGCTCTCCTGCTGGGGGCGCAAGGCGCTTGCCGTCAGTCCCGATCTGAAGGACTATCTCGTGCGCGAATACGGCGTATGCGAAAAAGACGTCCTTCTGACGAAAAACGCCGTGGATCCCGAATGCTTCCCCTTTCTTCCAAGGCGTGGCAGGGATATTTTGCACGTCTCGCGCTTGGATCGGGATCGCTCCCTCTGTGCGCATCTGCTTTGTGCCGTTGCGCCAAAGATCCACCGTAATTTTCCCTCGGTGAAGATCCGCATCTATGGGGACGGAGACGATCGTTCCGCCGTTGCCGCATCGGCAAAGCGTGCCAATCGCGCCGCGGGCGCGGAGGTCGTGATCCTCGGCGGAAGCACCTGCACGATCTCCGAGGTGCTGGCACAGGGAGCGATCTTTGTCGGGGTCAGCCGCGCGGCGCTGGAGGCGGCCTGCCGCGGACTTCCCGTGATCTTATCGGGAAATGACGGATACGGCGGCATTATGACGGAGGAGATCTACGAAAGGCGCAAAAACGACAATTTCTGCTGTCGGAAATGCGCTTCGCCGGTGGAGGAAAAGCTTTTTTCCGATATTCGTTTTCTTTTGGAGCACGCGTGCTTTTGCGAGCGGCTTCGCGGGGAGATCGCGCACCTCGTGCACCGCGACTTTGCTCCCGAGCACATGGCGCAGGACGCGCTGAAAGCCTACCACAGCGCCCTGCGCGTTGGGATCATCGGTTACTACGGCTTTGGCAATTTCGGGGATGAAATGATGCTCCATGCGCTCTGTGAGGCATTGCGTGCAAGAGGCGTTAATGCGCTGCTGCCGCTGAAAAGGCGCGGCGGTGAGGGTGCGCTTTCGCGCACAAGGCCGCTGCGTGCTCTACTTGCGCTTCGCCGCTGTGATACGGTCCTTTTCGGCGGCGGCAATCTTTTGCAAAACGAAACCTCACCACGCTCCTTTTTCTATTATGCGCTCTTTCTTCTTCTCTGTCGCAAAGAAACGCTCGTAGGGGTGGGAATGGGGATTGGCGCCCTGCACGGTGCGCGTGCAAAGCGGCTCTGCGGCCGTCTTCTTCAGCGTTTCCGGTCGCTCTATCTGCGCACGAGGGCAGACACCGCCTACGCACTGCGGCTCGCTCCCTCCGTAAAGGAAAAGGCACACGCTGCATGTGATCCTTGCCTTTTTCTATCCGAGCACGCAGGGAATGCAGTGCGAAGGAAAAAAATTCTCGTGATCCCAAGGCAAGCCTCCCGCCTTCTCCTCGCCTTTCTGAAGGAGAAAAGAAAGGAGGGGTACGAGATCCTGCCGCTCTGTTTATTCCCCGGAAGAGATCGGGCCGCCGCAGAGGAAATTTCCTCTCAATGCGGCACGCAGGTACAGGTGCCACGGGATGCAGAGGACTTCTTCGCCGCGGCTGAGGATGCGGCGCTCTGCATCTCGGAGCGCTTGCACGGCGCTGTTTTTTCCTTACTTTCGCATACGCCCTGTCTCCTTTTTACAGAAAGCGAAAAAAACGCCGCCTTTGCGCATGAGGTAGCGCTGGCGGCAAAAGCGTGCGGATCTCCCTCTCCCGTGCTCTGCGTGCAAAGCGCAGACGAGCTGCAGAAAAAAGAAAGAGAAGCCAAAGGCTTAGCCTTCGGCTTCTCGGAAATGATTGCGTTTTTAAAAAACTTTTGAGCTTACTGCTCTGCGGGAGCCTCAACAGCCTCTGCTGCGGGAGCTTCTGCAACGGGAGCCTCAACAGCCTCTGCCACGGGAGCGTCTGCTACGGGTGCCTCAACAGCTTCTGCTACGGGTGCTTCCTCTGCGGCAGGCTCTTCCTTCGCTACGGGAGCGGCCTTCTTCGCGGGCTTCTTCTTACCGAGCTTCTCTACTGCATCGGAAAGGCTCTTGCTTTCCTTCGCGAGTGCCTTCAGCTCTTCGAATACGTCACGCTGTGCCTCAGCGTTTGCCTTCTGGCGCTCGGTGATGTTCTTCTGATCACGAGCCACTGCCTTCTGAGCGGAAACGGCTTCCTTCTGCTGTGCGCTGACCTCAAGCTGCAGAGCTACAAGCTCCTTGGAGGCCTCTACGTTTGCATCGTTGCCGCGGATGATCGTCTGCTGACCGCTGATGATGTCCTTCTGCGTCTGCATTACGGTCTTCATCGATTCCTCGATCGCGCTCTGCGTATCAACCATAGCCTGCTGCTGCTCGGCCAGTGCCTGCTGTGCCTCGCCAACGGCCTGCTGACGCTCGTTTGCAGCCTTCTGCTGCTCGGTTACGAGAACCTGTGCCTCGGCAAGATCGATCTGATCCTTACCGATAACCTTCTGGGTTGCCTGGATACCCTGCTGCTCACGCTGCGTGTAGCGCTGGATATCGTTGGTCTTCTTCTGCTGCTCGGAGATCTCGCCCTGCTTCTTTGCAGCCTCGGCAAGAGCCTCGTTCATTGCCATGAGCGTATCGGTCATAGCCTGAACCTTCTCAACAACAGCGGCTACCTTCTCAAGAAGGAACGCCTCGTCCTCGGAAACCTGAGCCACAGCCTCTGCGGCAGGACCGAGATTTACGTTTGCAATAGCGGTAAGGTCCGGAAGGGTTGCTGCATATGCGGCAAGCTTCTCATCCAGAGCGGCGCTGAGCTTATCCATTACAGCGTCCACTGCCTTGGCAACTGCCTTGGAGATGTCCACCTGAATGGGAGCAACCTTGACCTCAGGCTGAGCCTGCGGTGCGCCGTATCCGTATCCGTACGGTGCGGCAGGTGCGGGGGGCGCCATTACGTACTGCACATTGGGAGCAGCATATGTAGGAGCGGCGGCAGGCATTGCAGCCGCAGGTGCTGCCATGCGGCGAAGAAGCTCTTCGTAGTTTGCCTTCATTGCGGCAAGCTCCTCAGCAAGCTTATCCTCCTTGGAGGGCTCTGCAGGCTCTGCGACCTCCTCGGCAACCTCTTCAACGATCTCCTCATCCTCGGGGAAGAGGATGGGAAGCAGCTCAACCACCGGTCTCTGCGCGTTCGCCATACGGCCGGAAACATAATCCTGATACTTATTCATTTCTTCTCCTGCTCTGAATCTCAGAGACATCCTCCATGCATAACTTGCAAGTGCATCGTACGAAAGCTCGATCGCGGACATATCCGCCATGATCTGCTCGTGAATGCTCTTGAATACGATCGTGCTCGAATTATAATTCTCCTCCGCCTTCATTGCGGCAATCTGAACTCTTGCCTTATGAGGCTTGATCGCCAGCTTCGCTTGTGCGTTCTGATGCCCTTGGTAGGACTTAGCCAGCTTTACGGCCGCACTCTTGTAGGCCTTCAGCTGCTTACCAACACCCTTGCGAAGAATTTTGATCTTCTTCTTTTCGGCTGAATAAGCGGCCTTGCGTTCCTGCTTGGACATATCGACCGGCGAAAACGACATCGGTTCGTCAGCCATCATGTTCATCTCATCAACCATACTGTTCCTCTTTCTCCGTTACCGGCATATTTTTTTATGTATCTATTATAACAGAAAGATAGAACTTCGTCAATAGTTTTCTAAAAAAAATCATTCTTTTTTTTGCTTTTAACGATCCGGCACGAGGAATGACGTGTTTTTGAAAACCAAAGGTTACAAATCGCTGAAAAATTCAAGAAAACAGAGATGGCAAAATGACAATAACAATTTACTTATTTTCGTTTTATTTCTTTTTCCGCGTTCAAAAAGCGAAGAACGGTGCGGATCTTTTCGCGAGCTGCAGGGGCGTTTTTTCTTCTCGGATTTGCTTCAAAACAAGAATAGGAATACACGAAAAAAAGTGCTCACGCCCGACAAAAAAGCAGAGCGTGAGCACTTGAATTATTAAAAATCAAATCAGTGGCAGATGCACTTCTCGGTATCCTTATCAAAGATGTGGATACGGGAAGCATCGATGGCAACCTTGATCTTATCGCCGCTGTGAGCCTGAGAACGGGAGGAAACTCTTGCAACGATATTCTTGCCGGAGGTTGCATCCTCCATGCCCTCGAAGCCAAGGTACAGATAGATCTCAGCACCCATAAGTTCGGTTACGTCAACGTCAACCTCCATGGTGGTGTCAGCCAACGTCTGCAGGTACATGGGCTCGTCGTGGATCGCCTCGGGACGGATACCGAAGATAACGTCCTGACCGATGTACTCCTTCAGAGCGGGGTTGTTTGCCTTGTCTGCAGGAAGCTTGATATCGGTTACACCGAAGGTTGCATACAGATCGTCACCCTTCTTGGAAAGCTTACCGTTGATGAAGTTCATCTGAGGCGTTCCGATGAAGCCGGCAACGAAGAGATTGCAGGGCGTATCATACAGATTCTGAGGCGTATCAACCTGCTGGATGATACCGTCTCTCATAACTACGATACGGGTCGCCATGGTCATAGCCTCGACCTGGTCATGCGTTACGTAGATAAAGGTGGTTTCAACCTTCTTATGAAGCTTGGTAAGCTCGGTTCTCATGCTTGCACGAAGCTTAGCGTCCAGGTTGGAAAGCGGCTCGTCAAGCAGGAACACCTTGGGGTTACGAACGATTGCACGGCCCAGAGCAACACGCTGCTTCTGACCACCGGAAAGAGCCTTGGGACGACGCTCAAGAAGGTGCGAGATGTCAAGGATTCTTGCAGCCTCCTCAACGCGGCGCTTGATCTCCTCCTTAGCAACCTTACGAAGCTTAAGGCCGAATGCCATGTTATCAAACACGGTCATATGAGGATACAGAGCGTAGTTCTGGAACACCATCGCAATGTCTCTGTCCTTGGGAGCGATATCGTTCACGTACTTGTCACCGATATAAAGCTCACCCTCGGAAATCTCCTCAAGACCTGCGATCATACGCAGAGTGGTGGACTTACCGCATCCGGAGGGACCTACGAAGATAAGGAACTCCTTATCCTTGATCTCAAGGTTGAAGTCCGATACAGCGGTAACGCCGCCGGGGTACTTCTTGTAAATGTGTCTGAGAGAAAGACCTGCCATTAGAATAATCTCCTTGTTTTTTAATTTTACATTATATATTATACCAAAGTGAAGGCCTTTTTCCAATTGGCAACATCACGATTTTTACCCTTATTATTTGTAAGACTTACACAAAATATTCCCTTTTTCTTTGTTTGCTTTCACGAAGATTATTTTCGTTTTCTAATTTATTAGAAATTATTTCAAATATAAAATAAGGAAGCCTTGATGCTTCAAAGCTTCCTTAATAATATATAAAATGCCGTCAGATTTTCAGCACAACGGCGGAGACGCCCTCGTTTCTTACGATCTTATAGAGATCGTGATCCTCTCGCTTTTCTGCGAGGATGAAGCTGCCGCCATCGCAGGCCTTGATCTGCTCGCCGCCCTTGAGGCTCACGTAAAACTCCTTACGAACCAGCTCGCTATCCACCTTATCCACGGCATCAAACACCACGCGGTAGCCGCCGTTTACGGCATTCACTTCGGCGTACTTCGAATAGAAGGTCTGCGAGGCCGCCTCGTTTACGTCGCGCGCCAGCATCATACCGAAGGGGGAGGTGATACGACGGAAATAGTTTTTCCACTTCTCCACTCTCTCAAAGTTGTTTTCGGGGTTATAGCGCAGGAAATTCGGCCAATGCGTGCAGATATCGGGGCAACGGCGCGTTGCGGGATCTGCAAATGTGAAGGTCATGAGATCGGGATCCACGTCATACACGTTCCAAGGAACCATCTCGATCGAGGGCATACAAGCGATGCCGCCGCAGGTATCGATGCGGTCCACCTTCGGCCAAGCCCACTTCCAGGAGCGGATGCCGCGCTGATGGATCACGTGCGCCATTTTGATATTATAATCGTCCATCGGCGTACCGTACGAGCCGTTGGGAGAGCCAAAGGAGATCACGGGCTTTTTGAAGCCCCAATCGTCGTAGATCTTGAAGAAAAGATCCACGAGAAGCTCAAATTCCTCGATCGGAAGGGCGGGAGAGTCCACCTCTCCGCGCTCGAACTCGCGCGCAAAGGGATAATGATGCGCTTCGATCTTCTGCTTGCCGTCTACGTAATATCCGTGCATCAGGGCGTGCAAGCCGAAATCGATATATTCGCTCGCCTCCAGCTCGTCAAAATACGCCTCGGCAAGCTTCATATCCAGCTTCCCTGCCGCATCCCAGCCCGCCTCGTCCCAGGTGACATGCGGAACGCCGCGCAGACGGTTGTTTTTATCCCATTCGCCAAGCACCATATTGCAATGGATGTGCGTATTCAACGCCTTTCCGATCTCATTCACAACGCGCACGTCAAGCGGATGGTGGATACGTGGCATACCCGTGCTGGACGGACGGCCGACCGTGCGCAGATCGCGCCCCTCAAACCAACCAACATCGTCAATACGGATATGGGTTGCAAGCGGTAACGTAAGATTCATGATACATGGAATCTCCTTTTGTTTTTTGTTCGGTTTCAGTATATCACGCGCGCAAACGCAAGTCAAGAGATGGAAAACAAATTCAGAATTTTTTGAAACAAATTAAGAATTTCAGTGCGCCTGTCGGCAAAAAAGGCTGCATTGCAATGCGCATTTTCCGTCATTTCCAAGCAACATTCTGACGAGGATCTTCTTGATGAGGCGCGCCCATACGATCCGTCACAGCATGCCATTCTGACGAGGAAAATTTTCGATGATAAGAATTGATCCCACCCCGTCAGGCGTACAAGGGTACGTCGAGGGGGTGAGATCGGTTTTAAAGCTTTATCAAAAACGCACGGTTCTGACGCGAGGTTTTTTAATGCGGTACGCCCATATGATCCGTCACAGCATGCTATTCTGACGAGGAAAATTTTCGATGATAAGAATTGATCCCACCCCGACAGGCGTACAAGGGTACGTCGAGGGGGTGAGATCGGTTTTAAAGCTTTATCAAAAACGCACGGTTCTGACGCGAGGTTTTTTAATGCGGTACGCCCATATGATCCGTCACAGAAGGCCATTCTGACGAGGAAAATTTTCGATGATAAGAATTGATCCCACCCCGACAGGCGTACAAGGGTACGTCGAGGGGTGGGATCGGTTATTAGCGCGGAAATTTTTCCGTCAGAATCAGTTGGCTGCTTTAACGATGGTAGTAAACTTATCGGTCTTCAGCGATGCACCGCCGATCAAGCCGCCGTCTACGTTCTTCTTTGCAAGAAGCTCTGCGGCATTGCCGTCGTTCATAGAGCCGCCGTACTGAATGGTGATCGCTTCAGCTGCGGCCTCGCCGTACAGGCCTGCGATCGCAGCGCGGATCACGCCGCAGGTCTCGTCTGCCTGCTCGGGGGTTGCCGTAAGGCCGGTACCGATCGCCCAAACGGGCTCGTATGCGATGATCACGTTCTTAAGCTGCTCGGCGGTGATGCCTGCAAGGTCAAGCTTGGTCTGCATGGTAACCACCTCGTTGGTGATACCTGCAAGGCGCTCCTCCTTTACCTCACCGAGGCAGAGGATCACCTTCAGGCCTGCCTCAAGGGCGGCCTTGGTGCGAAGGTTTACGGTCTCGTCCGTCTCGCCGAAATACTGTCTTCTCTCGGAGTGGCCGATAACAACGTACTCGGTGCCGATCTCGCAGAGCATTTCTGCGCTGATCTCGCCGGTGTATGCACCGCTCTTCGCAAAGTGCACGTTTTCTGCACCGATATGAATGTTCGTTCCCTTTGCGGCCTCAACGGCGGTCGCAATGTCCACGAAGGGCACGCAGAGAACGATGTCGCACTTATCCATGCCCTTTACCATCGGAGCAAGCTCTGTGATAAAGGCCTTGGTCTGCGCGGGGGTCATGTTCATTTTCCAGTTGCCTGCAATTACGGTTCTTCTCATTTTCAACGTCTCCTAAGGCTTTCGAATTACTTATCCATCAGGCAGGAAACGCCGGGAAGATCCTTACCCTCAAGGAACTCAAGGGATGCGCCGCCACCGGTAGAGATATGGGTGATCCTGGGAGCGAAGCCGAGCTGCTCGCAAGCGGCTGCGGAGTCACCGCCGCCAACGATGGTGATCGCGCTGCTGTCTGCCAGAGCCTGTGCAACTGCGATGGTACCCTTTGCAAGGGTGGGGTTCTCAAATACGCCCATAGGTCCGTTCCAAACAACGGTCTTTGCGGAAAGAACGGCATCTGCGAAGAGCTTTGCGCTCTTAGGACCGATGTCGAGGCCTTCCTTATCGGCGGGGATCTCGTCTACACCCACGTAGTCGATCTCGATGGGAGCATCGATGGGGTTCGGGAAGGAAGCCGCAACGGCGGTATCGATGGGAAGAAGAAGCTTCACGCCCTTCTCCTCTGCCTTCTTCATCATCTCACGGCAGTAGTCAAGCTTGGTCTCGTCCAGAAGAGAGTTACCAACGCCGTAGCCCTTGGCAGCAGCGAAGGTAAATGCCATACCGCCGCCGATGATCAGGGTATCGACCGTGGAAAGAAGGTTATCGATTACGTTGAGCTTGTCTGCAACCTTTGCGCCGCCGAGGATCGCAACGAAGGGACGCTCGGGATTGGAGAGCGCCTTACCCATAACGGAGATCTCCTTCTGGATCAGGTAGCCGCAAACGGCAGGAATATAATCGGCAACGCCTGCGGTGGATGCGTGCGCTCTGTGCGCTGCGCCGAAGGCATCGTTTACAAACAGGTCTGCATAATCTGCAAGAGCCTTTGCAAGCTCGGGCTTATTCTTCTCCTCGCCTGCCTCGAAGCGGGTGTTCTCAAGCAGAACGGCGGTACCGGGCTTCAAAGCTGCAACCTTTGCCTTTGCATCGGGACCAACAACGTCCTCGGCAAAAACAACGAGCTCCTTACCGAGAAGCGCGTTGAGTCTCTCGCAAACGGGCTTCAGAGTGAGCTTCTTCTTATCATTCTTTACGGCCTTTGCAAGGTACTCTGCCTTTGCAGCAGCCTGCTCTGCCTCGGGAAGTGCCTCAACGGCCTTCTTCTCCTTCTTCGTGAGGCCAAAGCCCTCGGTGAAGATATTGTGGGGCTTGCCCATGTGAGAGCAAAGGATCACCTTTGCGCCCTTTTCGATCAGATACTTGATGGTGGGAAGCGCCTCAACGATCCTCTTATCGGAGGTGATGATGCCTTCCTTCATGGGAACGTTAAAGTCGCAGCGAACCAGCACGGTCTTGCCGGCTACTTCAACGTCTTCGATGGTTTTCTTGTTGTAGGTTGCCATAAGAAATCTCCTTATTTTAATTTTCTCATACATTAGATATATTACCATAAACTTATAAATTAGTCAAGATACTTTGTTAAATTTACAACGACTTTTCATTTTTTTGTGTATTGCAAGTCATTTCCTGACTTTTTCCGAAATTCCGTTGACTTCGCGGGGATTCCGTGTTAAAATGAAATTAAAAAAGAAAGGAACCGATAATGAAAACCTGCGTTTCCTCATATAGCTTTTTAAAATACATGAAAGAAACCGGCTGCGACCTTTTTGCCGTTGCCGACAAGGCAAAGGAGCTCGGCTTCGATGCCATTGAATTTACCGAGCTGCCCGGTGACGATAGGCTTTCGCTTGCAAAGCAGCTGCGTGCACATTGCGATGCAATCGGCCTGCCGATCGCGGCGCATTCTCTCGGTGCGGATTTTATCAACCGCGATACCGAGGCAGAGATCCAAAGAGTTTGCGAGGCAGTGGACGTTGCCGAGATCCTCGGCGCGAAGGTCATTCGCCACGACGTTTGCTATTCGCTGAAAAAGGATCACCTCTACAGCTACCGTGAGGCGATCAAGGAAATGGCACCCGCCATCCGCCGCGTGACCGAATATGCAGCAAAAAAGGGCATCCGCACCACGACCGAAAACCACGGCTACGTTTTTCAGGACCCCGAAAGAGTGGAGGCTCTGATACTCGCCGTCCGGCATGAAAATTACGGCTGGCTTTGCGACATCGGAAACTTCCTTTGCGCAGACTGCGACATCGTGCATGCCGTCAGCACGGCGGCGCCCTACACCTACCACGTGCACGTAAAGGATTTCCTTGTTAAGAGCGGCGCATTTGATATGCCCGACGGTTTTTTCCAGACGCGCGGCGGAAACTATCTGCGCGGCACCGTTCTCGGTCACGGTGAGGTCCCCGTTGCTACCGCGATCAAGGCATTAAAGCGCGCAGGCTATGACGGATACGTTTCGCTTGAGTTTGAAGGAATGGAAGAAAACATCCCCGCTCTACAGGCAGGTCTTTCCTTCCTCAAGAAGGTTATTGCATGATTTTTGAGAATGTTTGTTTACATTTCTCTACATTTTCCATAAAAGAAAAGGAGAATCTATTTTGCCAACACCACTGAACGAAAAGGATTTTCTCGCGGAGCTGTCGTCCGTTTTTAAGAAAAACGCCCTCTCCGCGCTTCTCTCCAAGGAAAAGAGCGAGAAGCTCTTTTTGCTGACGGAGCGGCTGATCACCGAAAACGAAAAATACAATCTGACCGCGATCACCGAGCCAAAAAAGATTATTTTGCACCACTATGCAGACTGCGCCACGCTGGCGGCACATCTTCCAAAGGGCGCAAGGATCTGCGACGTTGGCTGCGGCGCGGGCTTCCCCACTCTGCCGCTTGCGATCCTGCGCGAGGATCTGAAGATCCTTGCCATGGACGCCACCGAAAAACGCGTGAACTACGTGCGTGAAACGGCAGAGATGCTTTCTCTTTCGGGCGTTTCCACGCTTTGCGCACGTGCAGAGGATGCAGGCAAGGACGGCGCGCTTCGCGAAAGCTTTGATTTCGTTACGGCGCGTGCCGTGGCGCAGATGCGCATACTTGCAGAGCTTTGCCTGCCGCTTCTCAAGGTGGGCGGAAAAATGATCGCCATGAAGGGAAAGAACGCACGCTTTGAGCTTGCGGATGCCAAAAAGGCACTCTCTATTCTTGGCGCAAAGGAAAGCGCCGTGATCGATATTTCTCTGAAAAACGACGAGGAGGAGCTTTCGCATCCGCTGATCCTGCTAAGCAAGGTGACGAAAACGCCCCAAGCATATCCGCGCCCCTATGCGCAGATCTCAAAAAAGCCGCTGTAAGCGCAGCTTCGGAAATAATATTTCCCTATTTCCGCGATATGACAAAAATCCCCCTTTACTCTATGCTACAATAGAGAAAAAGGGGGATTTTCTTATGAATATTTTTGAAGAAGCGCGTGCACTCCACGGCACGATCCAAATGTGCGGCATCACACAGCAGGAGATCGCAAAGCGTCTGGGCGTGAGCCAATCCTACGTGGCAAACAAGCTGCGCCTTTTGAATTTCTCTTCCGGAATGCAGGAAAAAATCATAGAATACGGCATTTGCGAGCGGCAGGCGCGCGCCCTGCTGCGTATCAAGGACGAGAGGGTGCAGGAGAGTGCGCTCGCACAGATCGCCGAGCGAAAAATGACCGTGGCGGAGGGTGAGGCCTTCGTGGAGGCGTTATGCGAAAAGCAGGAGGACAAGCCCTCCCTGCGATCCGATATAGATCGCGGACTTGCCTCCTGCTTATCCCTCTTACGACTATACGGCACCGTTACCGAGCACCGCGTGGTCGAAAGCGAGAAAGAAATTATTTTCAGTGTGCGTCTCAAGCCATGATACGGGTTACGGTGCGGGGGCTGTCATAACCTTACTTGCCTCTGTCATAAACTCGGCAAATGTCCACGCATCAAAATACGAATTGATGGTATTTGGAATCAATTCTTTTTCTTTCAATTCCAAGATTGTGACACCTACACTTCTATCTGTGCTTGTAAACATCGTTTCAAAAGTCGAATCCAACTCGGTGATCTCTGTATCCGCCGGTACGAGCGAAAGGAGTCCTGTGCGCGTTTCAACCACATCCTCCAGAACGAGCGTGTCGAGAAGTCCGTCAAGACCGTCGATTGTTTTCGAGCAAACCTTCTGCATCAAGGCATCTACCTCTACGACTACGCCGTCCTTCTTCTTCTTCCAAACCGTGCCAACCTTCTCGTAGCCCATAAATTTACCGATTTCGGTTTCGTCCAGCGTTTGCTGAATATTGGAGATGGGCTTGTCTGCGATCACGGCCATAAAGCCGGTCACATCATTGTTGCTCTTATCTTTATATCCGCTACCGGATTTCGTGTAGCCCATAGCATCTGCCACGGTAACCTTCTGGATCGCATCGGAAAGTGCCTTTTCATCCGAGATCTGCGCAACCGTGAGATCTGCAAGAGAGGCAATGATACCGGTGGCTTGCACAGTGCCATCCATCCAGGTGCTTCCGGAAAGAGTCAGGCCCGCAACCGTACCGAACTTCGTGGCCTGAATATCCGTATTCAGGTTCTTGACCTTCGAATCCGCAATGGCCTTTACAAGACCGGTCAGCGGTTGATTCAAATCATCGTACCAAACCGTTCCGACCTTCTTATAACCCATGGCATCGCCGGCGGTGATCTCTCCAACGGCAGCCTTGACGGCACCGGAGCTTTGCAGATCCTCCATCGTCAGATGCGCAAGACCTGCCATCAATCCCGTAGTGGGCACGTTTCTCGAATCGTTTTTGCCGTAATATACCTCATACCAGATACCCTCATAAGTATCGGCATCCACATTCTCAAGAACGTTTCCGCTCGTGTCCACAGCAATGAGTCCTGCGATATCCGCGATGGTTACGTGCTTGGCGTTACTTTCCAGCTCGCCCACGCGGTCGCTTGCGATCGCCTTGACAAAGCCCGTCAAAGGCTTATTTCTTGCATCATTCTTACCGTGGTATTCCGAATACCAAACGCCGTCATGCAGATGGTAACCCATCGCATCACCGACCGTGAGATCCTTGACCGCTTCGGAAACGCTGTCTTCGTTGCCGAAATCGTCAACCGTCAGATGCGCAAGACCTGCCATCAGGCCGGAAGCGGCTTCATTACCCGTAGCACCGACACCGTTATACTTTTCATACCAGGTGAGCTTTCCCGTATAGCTTCCGGGATCATCCACCACATTTCCGCTCGCATCCACGGCAACGAGGCCTGCGATCTCGGCAAAGGTGATCGTTCCCACCTTGGTGTTCATATCTCCGACGGTGGAGTCCGCAAGGATCGCCATGATATTGGATGCCTTGGTGCTCTTTGTATCATCGGTGTACCAAACGCCGCCATCCTTGACGTATCCCATCGCATCACCGACGAGAACACCCTTTACAGCCTTGGTGATCTCCGACTCGCTGCTCATTTCAGCAACCGAAAGATCCGCAAGGCTCGCAATAATACCCGTGGCAACCGTATTGCTCGTGCCGCCGAGCTCGTAGCCCTTTTCATACCAGGTGATCTCACCCGTATAGGTAGCGGGATGATCCAGAACGTTACCGTATTCATCCACGGCAACGAGATCTGCGATCTCGCCGAAGGCAATACCGTCGAGCGTTTCGTTGATCGTGCCAACGGTGGAGGATGCGATCTGTGCCATGATCGAATTCAGCTCCCGGTTTTCGGAATCCTTCCACTTTCCCGTGACGGGATCGCGCGTATAATTCAACAGAGAGGCAACCTCCATGTTGTTTACCCTATCGTTCAGCTCCTTGCCGGAGAGCCCCTCGATCGAGAGATCTGCGATCTCTGAGATCACGCTTTCTGCATCGCTCAGAACGATAAACTCTTTATCCGTGCGCTTCACGTCATAGGTATAGGTTTCGCCCTTATATTCCACCGTTCCCAGCACCTGTCCGAGAAGAAGCTCGTCAAACTCCGAGGTCAGATCGTCGATCCCCTGGTTGGCGATCGCACCGATCACGGTGGCGACCTCCTGCCCATCGCTATCATACCAGATCACGATGGGATCGATGTCCTCAACGAGGGTAAGATTTCCTTCCGCATCCGAAAGATAGATCGGAAGATTTGCCTTCGACTCCAGCTCCATCAGCTCACCGATGCTGAGCCCGTCCATGATCTCCTGCGTGGGAATACCTCTCGTGAAAAATTCGGCCATCGTGATGTCCGAAATAACACCGTTGACACCCACCACGCGCTTCTGCGTATCCGGGTGCACCCAGATCTGCTCGGGCTCTTTTTCCGGATCGGTTGCATCATATGCGGGATTATCCGCCTTTTCATAGCCAAAGAGAGTACCGAACTGTATTTCCTCAAGCACCTCGTATGCACCGTCCTTGGAAAAGACCTTGGAGAGTGCCATCGTTCGGAGCTCATCGGTCAAAAAGTCATCCACCTCCTCGGGCAGGATCAGACCGTAGCGATCCACGAGAAGCGCAAGGCTCAAAGAGTCCTTTTTCAAAGAGGCAAACTCCGCAATGATCTGCGAAAGCGACATTGCCGTGAGATCCACCTCGGCATCATCGGACAAAAGACTGTCCGTATCCACGCCCATGCCATCCAGCGTCAGCCGCGAATATGCAAGATATCCTCCGCCGATCAGGATGCCAAAGCAGGAAAAGAATCCAAGAACAAACACCATGAAGACGATGAGAATTTTTCCTATGATAGAAGACGTTCCCATAAAACACTCCTTACCATTGCAAAAAAGCAACCGCATCGACAGCTTTCATGCAATGCAATTTAAATTTCTGCCGTTTAATCCACAACGACGCGGCCAATGCCGAGGTCGCTGTTTCCAAGCACCTGGATCATATCGATCAGGAGCTGGCGCTCCTCCTCGGGGAACTGCGTGAAATGCAGATCCACCGTATCCTCCGAAGGGATCGAGGCCTTCACCTTGATGAAAACGCTCTCCTTCTTGAAGTAGCGGATGGTGTCGCTCATCAGCTCGTGAATACGCGTCATTACGTTGGGGTCCACGGGATGGCGGAAGATCAGATGCACAAGTTTTTCCGTATACGTATAAGAAACGGGCTCTGCGGGCTCGGGCGCAGACTGCGCACGGCGCTCCTCCTCGGCCATACGCATCTCCTGCGCAAAGCGCGCTTCCACTGCGGCACACGCTTCCTCTGCAAGACGCGACTCCATTTCCTCTTTTGTTTCCGGTATATAGCGAGACTCTGCCGCCTTGCGGGCTTCCTCTGCGAGGCGTGCTTCTTCTGCTTTGCGAGCCTCCTCTGCGAGGCGTGCCTCTTCTGCCTTGCGAGCCTCCTCTGCGAGGCGTGCTTCTTCTGCCTTGCGAGCCTCCTCTGCGAGGCGGATCTCCTCGGCCTTGCGGGCCTCCTCTGCGAGACGTGCCTCTTCTGCCTTGCGGGCTTCCTCTACGAGGCGGGCTTCCTCGGCCTTGCGAGCCTCTTCTGCGAGGCGGGCTTCCTCGGCCTTGCGAGCCTCGATCGCCTCCTTGGCCTGTGCGGTCAAGCGATCGCGCTCCTTGGCCTCCCATTCCAGCCGTGCTTGATTTTGTGCCTGACGGCGCAGCTCGTTTTCACGCTCTGCGCGATTCATCTCATGCTCCTTGATCTCGGCGGCCAAGGCCAATTTCTGCTGCTCCAGCGCGGATTCTCTGCGGAGAAGCTCGCGCTCTCTTTCGGCCATCTGTGCGCGAAGCTGGCTTTCCATTTCGGCACGAAGGGCATCCAGATCCACGGCAGGTGCCTCACTATGTACGACAGCAGGCGCCTCCTCAACGGGAGCTTCCTCCGTCAATTCCGCAAAGAGCTCGTCCTCTTCATCGGCTTCTTCGGAAATGGGCTCTGTCTCTGCGATCTGCTCCGGCTTCTCGGGCATCGCGGGCAATTCCTCCTCTGCCGTCTCGAACAGCGCAGAGATCTCTTCCTCTTCTTCCTCCAATGCAGGCATTTCCGCCTCTTCTTCCTCGGCGGCAGCCTTTGCGCCGTTGCTTTCCACGAAGCTGCGCATATACGCCATGGCTTTTTCATACGCCTCGTCCTTCTCGGGCTCGGCGGCAGGCTCCTCCTGCGGTGCGGGTGCGGGCGTTATCTTTCCGAGAAGCTCCTCAAGCTTGTCCTTGATCTGCCCTGCGTGCTCCGCGACCTTATCGTCGATCGTGAGCTTCTCAAGCGTGCCGCGCTTGACGGCGCGCTTGATGATCTCTCTCCACTCGGTCACATTCTTGCGCCCCATGGCGGTACGGTATTGCTCGGCATCGGCCTGCACGAGGAAGCGATATTCCTTCTCGCGCACCTTTTGCGGCACGTCCTCACCCAAGGAAAAACGAATATCCGCGCCGGTAACGTCGTCGCAAACGGTGAAGTTTCTTCCCTCTCCCACACGCTGCCAACGGATCCAGAGATCCTTGATGGCTCGTCCGCTCTCGGATACAAGAAGACGGCGATAGGTATATTCGCCCTGCGGATGCTCCATATAGGTTCCCGGAGCAAAGACCAGCTCCAGGGCAATATCACTCTTCGCGAGTCCCGAAACCATCAGACGGCTCTCGATCTGCGCCGTCAGCTGCAAGGCCATTTCTCGAATGAAGGCCTGCGAATAGGTGCCCGTGAGATACGCGGGATCGGTGGCGGCAATTTTAACGGTCATTGCCCCCGGAATCTTGATCAGCTCCTCTGCCATGGATGCCGCGCCTGCGGCTTTATGTAAAAAATCGGTGCGCATGGAACGCCTCCTTCACATAAATATCTTTATTATATCTATTTTAGCATAGATAAATGAAAAAAGCAACAGTTTTTTGTCGTTTTCACAAGGTCGAAAAAATTCTTTTTTTCCAAAGAAAAAAGCGCGCACCGCCCGATAACGGGCAGTGCGTGCTTTTTATAAAGGCTATGCGCTTATTTCTGCAGAAGGTGGATAGCAAAGCCTGCGATCTCGTCCTTGAAATAAACGAACTTGGGCTTGCCGGTCTTATCATCGTAGGTGATGGTGGACTCGTCAAACTCCATGCCCATTCTCTTGAAGTACGCCATTGCGCGGTCAACGAAGTTGGTGCGGATCGCAATGTGACCGCACTTGCCGGGGCCCTTCGACTTCATAAACTCAAAGGCATCCCCTGCAAAGAGAGACTTATTGCCATCCTTCACGGGAAGACCGAACATCATCTCAAAGAGCTTTGCCGCCTTGGTAGCCTCCTCGGCGTTCTCGTTGTTGATACCCATATGAAGGAACTCAAGACCAAGCATGGTCTTCACCGCATTCTTGGTCAGCGCGGTGATCTCGTCCCACTTCTTCTCCTTAACGAGCTCGTCCTTGACCATGAAGGAGCCGCCGCAAGCAACGATCTTGTTGAACTTGAGGTACTCAAGAAGATTATCGGCGCTGATACCGCCGGTGGGCATGAACTTCAGCTGGCCGTAGGGCGCGGACATAGCCTTCAGCATCTTCAGGCCGCCTGCCGCCTCTGCGGGGAAGAACTTAACGGTGGTAAGACCAAGCTCCAGAGCCGCCTCCACGTCCGAGGGATTGGAGCAGCCGGGGAGCATCAGAACGCCTTTGGAAAGGCAATACGCCGTTACCTTGGGATTCAGACCGGGAGAAACGAGGAACTTGGAGCCTGCGGCGATCGCGGCATCCACCTGCTCGGTGGTCAGCACCGTGCCCGCACCTACAAGCATCTCGGGATAGGTCTCGGTGATCTTCTTGATCGCCTCTGCCGCACAGGAGGTACGGAAGGTGATCTCTGCGGCGGGCAAGCCACCGTCAATCAAAGCCTTTGCAAGCGGAATCGCATCATCGGCATTCTCGATCTTGATTACGGGAATCAGACCGATGGAATAGAGTTCATCAATCATCTTGTTCATAACAAGTCTCCTTTGTTTTATTTCACCTACAATTATACTATAATTGACCGCCCCTAACAATTGCAAAAATTGACCGTCAGTTTGCAAAAGTTGCTCTATTGTGCCCTAAAACAAAGCGCACGCGCGAAAGGTGTTGACAAAGAGAAGGCTTTGGGGTATAATCAAAGCAGCATTTCTAATAAATTAGATTTTTGGAGGAAGAGCGGATGCAGGGGGCTCTGAACATCATAACGAACGATCCCTATCTTGGGCAAAAGCTGCGTTGGGAGCTCTCGGAGATCTTTGACCGCATTGAGGTGACGGATACCGTGGGCGCACGCGCCGACATATATATTTTTGATTGCCGCCTCGATGCCCCGATCCCGCAGGGAGAAGGCTATTACTACCTCACCGAGGACGCAGATCCCGGACTTCCCGAAGAGCGATGCCTGCCCTTGCCCCTGCCGCTCGGCCTGGCTGCAAAAAAAATGCAGGGGCACACGGCTCCGCCGCTCGTTCTTTTGGAAGACGAGCGCGCATTGCGCCTTTACGGTGAAGAAATACGGCTGACCGAGGTGGAATTTTCCTTGCTTCTTGCGCTCGTCCGTGCAGAGGGGCGTTTTCTTGGCCGTGAGGAGCTTCGCGCCGCCGTTTGGGGCACCGAGGGAACGGACGGTCTTTTGAGTGTTTATATTCATTATCTGCGCGAAAAGCTGGAGCGCGGCGGCGAAAAGGTGATCCTTTCCTCCCGCAAGGCCGGCTACGCGCTTTCCGAAAAATTTGTGAAGGGGGACCGCGAATGCTGACGATCATACAGGGCGGCTTTTACGCCGATACGAGCCGCGAGCTGCGCACGCGCATTGAAGAACGGATGCGCGCAGGCAAGCGTTCTCTTCTTCTCGTTCCCGAGCAGCAGACGGTTACCGCGGAGAGCGAATACGCCGAGCGCTTGCCCGCCGCCGCGCCGCTAACCTTTGAGGTCACGAATTTCACAAGACTTCCGAACCTCGTATTCCGCGAGATCGGCGGACTTTCGGACAATTATTCGGACAATACCGTCAAGGCGCTGTATATGTGGCGCACGCTGACAGAGCTTTCCCCTGTTCTCAGCACGCAGTACGGGCGCGTAAACGAGGGAACGGTCGAAAAAGCGCTCGCGGCCTGCCGTGAAATGCGCTCGCTCTGTCTGGATGCTGCGGTGCTTTCCGAGGCCGCCGAGGCCGTGAGCGATGCACATCCGCGCCTATCCGAAAAGCTTTCGGATCTTTCGAAGATCCTTGCTCTTTTCCAATCCCTGCACGGTGAAAAATACAGAGATAGTGGTGAGGACGTTCTTGCCTGCGCCGAGATCCTGCCCAAACATCCCGAGATCCTTCGTGACACCGAGATCTTCGTTGACGGCTTCACTTCCTTTACGGAGGAGCAATACCGCGTTCTTTCCGCGCTCCTGCGCACGGCAAGCGTTACGCTGACGCTGCGCATCCCCAAAAACGGCGAGGACGGCTTTGCGTACACCGAGCCGATGCGGGTGCGCGAGCGGCTGACAGCGCTTTGCCATCGCATCGACTGCGAGGTGCGGATCAAAAAGATCGACGGAAGCGCCGAAGCGGATCCGCTTTTGCAGAGTGCGTTACCTCTCTTATGGAAGGCAACCGACAAAATTGACAAGGAATATTTACAAAAAAATCAAAATTCTCTTAGAATATACAAGTGTCCGACGCCATACGACATGGCGACCTTCGTTGCGCAGGACATCCTCCGCCGCGTGCAGGAGGAGGGATGCCGCTATCGTGATTTTGCCATCGTTACCTCCAAGGCATCCACCTCGGAGGGCTTGATCGACGTGGCGCTGCGCAAGGCGGGCATTCCCTCAACGATCCACACGCGCAAGGATGCCTCTTCCTTTGAGGCTGTCAAGCTGATCGAATGCGCTTACGCCGCGGTAAGCAGCGGCTTTCGCCGCAGTGACGTGCTTGCTTACGCAAAATGCGGTCTCTCGGGACTTTCGCGCGGCGAGGTGTGCGAGCTGGAGCTCTACTGCGAGCGTTGGCAGATCGAGGGGCGCGGCTTCTCCTCCGATACGCTCTGGAACATGAATCCGCTCGGATACGGAGCGGAGGAGACCGAGCAGACAGCAGAAACGCTCCGCCGCATCGGTGCGACCAGAGAGGCGCTGATGCAACCGCTTCTCACTCTTGCCGAGGATACGGCGCACGCCGCCACCGTGCAGGAACACGCGGAGGCACTTCTGAAGCTTCTCACTTCCCTCTCCATAGAAGACGGTCTTGCACGGCGTGCCGCGCTTCTGCGCTCCTTCGGGGAGCTTGAGGCCGCCGAGGAGAACGAGCGGCTCTTCGGCGTGATCTGCGATGCGCTTGACAAGCTCGTGGAAACAATGGGGGACTTCAAGGCGGACGAGCGGGTATTTCGCTCCTTGCTCGGCATCGTTTTCCGCGCCGTGGATATGGGACATATTCCCGCGCTTTACGACTGCGTTTGTGCGGGAACGGCCGACCTTCTGCGCCCATCCGACATACGCCACGTATACCTTTGCGGTGTCAATGCGGGAGAATTTCCGATGAATCCCTCGGACGGCGGCGCGTTGACACTTTCCGACAAGGAATGCCTCCTTTCGCTCGGCTTTTTTACGGATGCCAGCCGCGAGGTGCAGAGCGCACGCGAGCTCTATAGCTTCTCACGCGCCTTTGCTATGGGGCGCGAGAGCGTTTCGCTTTTGTATACCGAGAAGAACAGCTCCTATGGCATCACACCCCCCGCAGATGTGATCGCGCGCATCGTGAGCATGACCGATAAAACGATCCTTCCCACGGACATTGAGACCATGGATGCGGCACATCGCTTTTATACACCCTCGGCGGCGCTTGAGGGCTACGATCGCATGACGGATGCAGAGCGCACCGTTTTGACCGAGGCACTGCGCCGCACGGGACATGAGCGCGAGCTCGCCGTGATGGAGCGCCGTCTTGCAAACGACACCCTGCAGCTGACGCGCGGAACGGCATCTGCGCTCTACCGCGGCGCGATGGCACTGACGCAAAGCCGCTTGGACAGCTATGCTGAATGCCCCTTCAAGCATTTTTGCACCTACACCCTTCGCCTCTCCGAGCAGCGGCGTGCAAAGCTTGACCATCTCAACATAGGTACCTTTTTGCACGCCATTCTGGAGCGCTTTCTCTCCGAGATCAAGCGTGACGGTCTCTCGCACAGTACGATTTCAGCCGAGGAGCGGCGCGCACGCGTGCAAGCCATTGCCGCAGAGGAAAGCGAGCGCCTGCTCCGCTCGGGCGGCACGCGTGCCAAGCGCGAGGCTCTGCAGATCGGCCGTCTCACCAAGGCCGCCGAGGTGATGGCAGAGAGCCTTTGCCGTGAATTTTCACACGAGCACGGCTTCAAGCCCGTCTTTTTCGAATTGAAGATCGGCGGCGAGGATGGGCCAAAGCCCCCCGTGCTCCACACCGAGGACGGTGAGGCGGTCTATATTTACGGTACGATCGACCGCGTGGACGCTCTGCGTGCGTCAGATGACGTTTACCTTCGCGTGGTGGACTACAAAACGGGAAAGAAGGCCTTTTCCCCAAGCGATCTTGCACGGGGTGAAAACATTCAGATGTTCCTCTATCTGCGCTCGCTGACGGAGGATCCCGGTCCTGCCGTAAGGAATGCGCTCGGAGTATCGCCCGAGGGAAGGATTTTGCCAGCAGGTGCAGTCTATATGAACGCGCTGACCGAGGATGAGAACCAATCCTCGCCGCCGCCTGCGGATCGCAGGATCGCCATGGCAGACAACCGAAACGGAATGCTTCTCGACGATCCCGTTTCCCTTAACGGTATGCATCCCGATTTTCTTCCTATCAAATACAATAAGGACGGAAGCGTTTCCGCCAATTCCAAAAAGAACCTCTACACAAACGAGCAATGGGATCAGCTGATGGAGGAGCTTTCGGGGGTGGTGGAAGGCATCGCAAACCGCATGAAGGCCGGCGATATCACTGCCGCTCCCCGAAAAAAGAAAAACGCATCCCCCTGCGAGCACTGCGCTTATAAGGCGGTATGCAGAAAGTAAATAAAGAGGATGGTGCATTTGGTCGCAAACGAAATTATCGGCCAACGATCTTCGCTCCAAATTTCCCTATCCCTTTTTATGTATTGAGGGCAGCTCAAGCTTTCGACTTGAGCTGCCCTGTTTTTTTGATATTATTCCTTGTTTTGTAAATCTTTGTTTTCATTTTTAGAAGAACAAGCGTTTTTCGTTCCCTTGGATGCGCAGGCATCACAGTAGGGACAGCCGATGCATTTTCTTCCCTTCTTTTTTTGCTTATAGATATAGAAGGCCGCGCCACCTACGATCACGGCAATGATCAGGATCGGCAAATAATCAAGAAAGGTCATACCTTAACTTCCGCGCGCTTCTCGGATGCAAGACGCGCATCCTCCTTCTTTCTTTCAAGAATGAGATAAACAACGAGAGCGACCAATGCAAGAACGATCGTCCATCCGAGAATGGGCATCCACGCCTTACCAAACTGCGCACCGCTGAAGAGCGTGCCAAAGAAATACACAAGGAAGCCGAGCGTATATCCAACGCCGAGCTGCATACCGATGCCTGCAAAGAGCCACTTTTTGCTCTTGAGCTCTGCATTCATTGCGCCGATCGCGGCGAAGCAGGGAGGCGAGAAAAGATTGAATACAAGGAAGGCAAGAGCGGCAACGCTCGTGATACCGAAGGCGGAGGCAACGACGCTTGCGTTTCCTTCCAGCACAGCAAGCTCATCGAGATCGAAGAGGTTGGAGATACCGAAGCATACGGCCAGGGTGGCAACGACGTTTTCCTTTGCAATAAAGCCGGTTACGGTGGCGGCGGCGAGCTGCCAAGCAACCACACCGATGATGGGAGCAACGATATAGGCAAAGGGAGAGGCGATCGTCGCGAGAATGGAGGTATGTGCCATTTCCTCGGAGACAACCTCAAAGCGCCAGTTGAAGGTCTGCATCACGTGAACGACGAAGTTACAAACGAGAATGATCGTTCCCGCCTTCACGATATACGCCCAACCGCGCTGACACATGGAAACGGCGGCCTTGGGAATGCTGGGCGCCTTATACTCGGGCAGCTCCATGATGAAGTAGGACTTCTTTTTATAGCCCGTAACGGCGTTGATCAGAAGCGCACAGAGGAAGATGAGCGCGATGCCGATAAAATACATGGATGCGCCGAGCCAGGGAGAATTTGTGAAAAATGCGCCTGCAAAAAGAGAGATAACGGGGAGCTTTGCGCCGCAGGGCATGAAGGGAGCGAGCAGTGCGGTGGCTCTGCGCTCGCGCTCGTCACGAATGGTACGGCTCGCCATAACGCCGGGGATCGCACAGCCCGTGCCGATCACGAAGGGGATCACGGATTTTCCCGAAAGCCCCACCTTCTTGAAGATAGGATCAAGCACGACCGTGGCTCTTGCCATATATCCGCAGTCCTCGAGAAGGGCGATGAGGAAATACATCACCATCACGAGAGGAAGGAAGCCGACGATGGCGATAAAGCCGCCGATGATACCGTCCACGAGAATGGAAGCCCAGATACCGTCACCGAGTGCCTCGGCAACGAGACCTTGACCGCTCTCAAGAAGGCCGGTGAGAAAGTCTGCAAGCCAAACGGCAGGGCCTGCCTGCGAGATCCAGAACACGGCGTACATGATCACGGCGAAGATCGGAAGTCCAAACCACTTATTGGTAAGGATCTCGTCGATCTTGTCACCAACGTTTTTATCCTTGGTGAGCACCTTACGCTTTTCAACCGCCTTGACGATGCCGTTTGCAAAGGCAAAGCGCTTTTTATCCGCCTCGATCACGGCCTCTTTGTTCGTTTCATCCACCTTCCCGGGATCGTAGGGTGCCTTTTGGCCCTTCCCTGCAGATGCACGCACGGCGGCGATCAGCTCCTGCATGCCCTTATGAGAGGTGGAAACGGTTTCAACCACGGGACAGCCAAGCTTTTCGGAAAGAAGCTTCGCATCGATCAGGTTTTCCTTCTTTTCGTTGACGTCGCTCTTATTCAGCGCAACGACAACGGGAATACCGAGCTCCAAAAGCTGGGTGGTAAAGAAAAGACTGCGCGAGAGATTGGTTGCATCCACGATGTTGATGATCGCATCGGGGTTCTCGTTCTTCACGTACGAGCTCGTGATGCTCTCCTCAGAGGTGAAGGGGGACATCGAATACGCACCGGGAAGATCCACGGCGATCAGCTCCGCATCCTCGCCCGCAAGAGCCTTTTTGATCGGATGCTCCTTTTTGTCAACGGTAACGCCCGCCCAGTTTCCGACCTTCTCGTTGCGGCCGGTCAGCGCGTTGAACATCGTGGTTTTACCGCTGTTCGGATTGCCTGCCAAAGCAATTCTCATAAAAATGTTTCCTCCGAAAAATATGTATGGTTATTTTAACGGATCTTTCTCCGTGTAAAATACTTTTCCAGTTAGCATATGCTAACTCCGATCCAAAAGAAATTCGGGGATCTTTTCCCCAGACATTTCTTTATTTCAAAAGGATGGCCTCCGCAAGCGCGCGGTCCATGCTGTAACGGCCGTCCTTGATGGATGCAACGAGCGTTTTCTTCTTTTTGCTGACAACGGTGATCGGCTCACCGCCGTAGCAACCGAGCGAAAACAAAAAGCTTTCCATATCCTCGTCACCGCTTTCGATGCGGTCAACGATATATTCCGTTCCTTCCTCGGCCTGCCAAAGATCCATGCGTGCTCATCTCCGATCCTTTTTCATAGTTAGCCTACGCTAACCGTTAAAAGTATACTCCATTTTTCCGCCTTTGTCAAGATTATTTTCAAAAAAATTGTTAATTGCTTGCATTTTTGGCAAAATCACGGATTTATCAGTCGGTATAAAAAGCGGATTGTGCAAATTTATAATAGGATCGCATTCCATTCAAGTTTTTTTAAGCATTCCCTTGCAATGCACAAAAAAATGTGTTAAACTATCCTTATATAAATAGAAAGCACCGAGAAGCGCAAGAAAGGCGGCTATAAAATGAGGATCATCGATATTATAAACGGCGAAAAACCGAGTCTTTCCTACGAGGTATTTCCGCCCAAAACAAGCGATAAGTTTGAGAGCGTTTTGGCGGCGGCGACCGAGATCGCAAAGCTCTCCCCCTCTTATATGAGCGTTACCTACGGCGCGGGCGGCGGAACCTCGCAGTATACGGCAGATATCTGCCGCGCCTTAGAGGAGCACGGCGTTACGCCGCTTTCGCATCTGACCTGCCTTTCCTCCACAAGGGAGAAGATCGGAGAGCAGCTTGCCGCCCTGAAGGAACGCGGCGTGGAAAACATTCTTGCCCTGCGCGGCGACGCGCCCGAGGGCTTTGACCGCAGCACCGCGCACTATCACCACGCAAGCGAGCTTGTGGAAGAGATCAAGCGCTACGGCAACTTCTGCATCGGCGGCGCGTGCTACCCCGAGGGACATCCCGAGAGTGAAAATCTTTCCGCCGATATTGAGGGGCTTCGCAAAAAGGTTGCGGCCGGATGCGAATTTTTAACCACGCAGATGTTTTTTGACAACAACATTCTCTACAATTTTTTATATAGGCTCTACCGCGCGGGCGTGCAGGTTCCTGTGGTTGCAGGCATCATGCCCGTGACGAGCGCCGCACAGATCAAGCGTATCATTTCCATTTCGGGCAATGCGCTGCCGCAGAGATTTCTGCGCATCGTTGACCGCTACGCAGACAAGCCCGAGGCAATGAAGCAGGCAGGCATCGCCTTTGCAACCGAGCAGATCATCGATCTCTTTGCAAACGGCATCGGTGCCGTGCACGTTTATTCTATGAATAAGCCCGACGTTGCCGCCGCGATCCAAAGAAATCTTTCCGAGATCATCCGATGAGAGAGGACGTATTTTACGCGCAGATCCCAACCGAGGCATTGCATCCCGCCGCGGAGGAGCTTGCGGCGAGACTGCGGGTCCCGATCGGATATCGCGATGCAGAGATAGATGCGCTTGAAAAAGAGCTGAAAGAAGTGCTGCAGGTCGGTATGTGTGCCGCGCGTATGCCCATTTTAAAAAATGAAAACGGCTATATAGAGCTTCCTGCCTTTTCCGTAAAGAGCACGGCACTTTCCAAAAGCCTTGCAGACTGCCGCGAGGTCTACCTCATGGCCGTAACGCTTGGGATGCGGGCAGAACGGTGGCTGCACCGTCTTTCCGTCCTCTCCCCGGCAAAGCACTTTGCGGCAGATGCGCTCGCCTCGGCCTACGCGGAAGCGGCGGCCGAATATGCAAACCGCGCGCTTGCCGTCGATCATGCTCTGACAAGGCGCTTCAGCCCCGGGTACGGAGATCTGCCGCTTTCCATACAACCGCAGATGATTTTTGCGACAAATGCAAATAAATATTTACACATTTCCGTTAACGAAAGTCTTTTGATGATTCCGCAAAAATCCATTACCGCCATTATCGGGATTCGTTCTGAGGCGGGCAAAGGAGAAAGTATATGAAAAAAAATCTGAAGCGAGCCATACGCACCGAGCGGCTGTATTTTGACGGCGGCTTTGGAACGATGGTGCAGAGCCGCGGCCTTCCCGCAGGAACGCCGCCCGAGCTTTGGAATCTTTCCCACCCCGAGGTGATCGAGGATATTCACCGCGCATATGCCGAGGCAGGCAGCAATATTATTACCGCCAACACCTTCGGCGTGAACGCTGAAAAATATGACAATTACGAAGCGCTGATCGAGGCGGGGATCGCCATTGCAAGACGTGCCGCCGCCCCCTACGGGGCTTACGTTGCGCTGGACATCGGCCCGACGGGAAAGCTTTTAAAGCCTTACGGCCCTCTTGATTTCGAGGATGCCGTCACGACGTTTGCAAAGAGCGTTCGTGCAGGTGCCAAAGCGGGCGCTGACCTCGTGTTGATCGAAACGATGAACGATTCCCTTGAGACGAAGGCAGCCGTTCTTGCCGCAAAGGAAGAATGTGATCTGCCGATCATCGTCACAAACGTTTATGACGAGAGCGGCAAGCTGATGACGGGCGCGGATCCGCTCGCCATGGTCGCGCTTCTTGAAGGACTTTCCGTGGATGCCATCGGTTGCAACTGCGCCTTTGGCCCGGACAAGATGCTTCCGATCGTTACCGAATTGGCAAAGCACGCTTCTCTGCCCTTGATCGTTCAGCCCAATGCAGGACTTCCCTATATCAAGGATGGAAGGACCTGCTTTCCGCTTTCGCCTGAGGCGTTTGCAAG
The DNA here is from genome assembly GCA_017938205.1 of Clostridia bacterium. Taxonomy (GTDB): domain Bacteria; phylum Bacillota; class Clostridia; order Oscillospirales; family CAG-272; genus UBA1740. Next base: position 26,879 of record JAGBCA010000065.1, on the reverse strand, counting down.
CGAAACGGTGAAGCTCGTCGGCGCAGGTGCTACCCTGCTCGGCGGCTGCTGCGGCACCACGCCCGACTATATTCGCGCACTCATTGCCGCAACGAAGGATCTGCCGCTCCCCGCGCGAGAGAAAAAGAACGAAACCGTGGTTTCCTCCTACACCCACGGTGTGATCATTGATAAAGAACCGATTTTGATCGGTGAGCGCATCAATCCCACGGGAAAGAAGCGCGTGAAGGAGGCGCTCGCAGAGCGCAAGCTTGCCTATATTTTGGAGGAAGCCGCCGCGCAGGTTGAGGACGGCGCACATATTCTGGACGTGAACGTAGGCGTTCCCGGACTTCCCGAAAAGGAGCTCTTGCCCTTGGTTGCCGATGCGGTGCAGGAAATCTCGGATGCACCGCTGCAGTTGGATAGCTCCGATCCCGAGGCACTTACCGCTGCGCTCCGCCGCTACAACGGCAAGGCGTTGATCAACTCCGTTTCCGGAAAGCGGGAGAGCATGGACAAGGTGTTCCCTCTCGTGAAAAAATACGGCGGCGTGCTCGTTGCGCTCACAATGGACGATGACGGCATTCCTGCGACGGCCGAGGCACGCGTCAACGTTGCAAAAAGGATCCTCGCGGAAGGAAAAAAATACGGTCTTTCAAAAAAGGATTTCCTTTTCGATCCGCTATGCATGACGGTTTCGGCAGATAAAGAAAGCGCAAAAACCACTCTAAAAGCCGTAGAAATGCTAACCAAACTTGGCATGAAGACGGTTCTTGGCGTTTCAAACGTTTCCTTCGGTCTTCCCGACCGAGAAAAAATCAACGCCGCCTTTTACGGCAAAGCACTTGAACACGGACTGACAGCTGCAATCCTCAATCCGCACAGCATAGGAATGAAGACCACCTATCACACGCACCGTCTGCTTTCCGGGCGTGACGAGGGAGCGCAAGACTATATCGCCTTCGTTTCCGAAAATGCACCCGACCAAGCCACGCCTGCCGCGGCATCGGCACTCACGCTGCAAGCCGCGATCGAAAAAGGCATGAAGGATGAGGCAGAGCGGCTTGCCAAGGTGGCGCTGGCAAGCGAGACACCCGAGGCAGTGATCAACGATCGGATCATCCCCGCGCTCACCGCCGTGGGTGACCGATTTGAGAAAAAAACGCTCTTTCTGCCGGGGCTTCTGATGAGCGCCGAGGCCGCCACGCGCGCCTTTGCCGCCGTGAAGGAGAAAATGCCCAAAAAAGAGGCGGCAAACACGCCGCCCGTTCTGATCGCAACCGTGAAGGGGGATATCCACGACATTGGCAAGAACATCGTGAAGGTCCTGCTTGAAAGCCACGGCTACCCCGTGCTTGACCTCGGCCGCGACGTTGCGCCCGAAGCTGTGCTGAAGACGGCTGTTGAGAGCGGCGCGCCGCTCGTTGGTCTTTCCGCGTTGATGACGACCACCGTACCCGCCATGGAAGAAACCATCGCCCTCCTAAAGAAAAACGCCCCCCATATCAAAATCATGGTGGGCGGCGCGGTTCTCACCGCAGATTTCGCTAAAAAGATCGGCGCAGACTTCTATGCCGCCGACGGCATGGGCGCCGTGCACGTTGTGAAAGAGTTTTTTGGGGAATAATTGAATACAAAGGATCACGCCCCGATGGCTTTCTCCACGGGGCGCGTTTTTATTTCGTCAATAATCAACGCGATTGAGTAACGCGGGATTTGAGCAGAAACAGAAGTGCGCACCCGGGCGGCGTAGAAACCTACTCCGAGAGGGTGCGCACGATTGTTTTTGCCAAAATATCTAAACTCAATACATACCGCCCATGCCGCCGTCAGCTGCTGCAGGCATTGCGGGCTTCTCTTCCTTCTTCTCGCTCACAACGGCCTCGGTGGTGAGGACGGTGGAGGCGATGGAAGCGGCGTTCTGCAGGGCGCAACGCGTTACCTTTGCGGGGTCAACGATGCCGACCTCCATCATATCGCAGTACGCTTCCTTATATGCATCGAAGCCGAAGCCGACCTTGCCGCTCTCGCGGATCTTTGCGATGATAACGGCGCCGTCAAGGCCTGCGTTATCTGCGATCTGCTTCATGGGAGCCATAAGAGCCTTCAGAACGATGGTTGCACCGGTCTTTTCGTCCCCCTCAAGGGTGGCGATCACGGACTCAACGGCGCCCATCACGTTGATGAGAGCGGTTCCGCCGCCGGCAACGATACCCTCTTCAACTGCGGCCTTGGTCGCGTTCAGGGCATCCTCGATGCGCATCTTCTTTTCCTTCATTTCCACCTCGGTGGCCGCGCCAACCTTGATCACGGCAACGCCGCCTGCCAGCTTGGCAAGACGCTCGAGGAGCTTTTCCTTATCAAACTCGGAGGTGGTGATCTCCAGCGCCGCACGGATCTGACCCACGCGGTCTGCAATGGCATCCTTATCGCCAACGCCGCCAACGATGATGGTGTTTTCCTTGTTGATCTTGACCTGTCTTGCACGGCCAAGCTGTGCCACGGTTGCATCCTTAAGATCCAAGCCGAGCTCGGAGGTGATCACCTCGCCGCCCGTGAGGATCGCGATATCCTGGAGCATTTCCTTGCGGCGATCGCCAAAGCCGGGTGCCTTTACGGCAGCTACGGTGAAGGTGCCGCGCAGCTTATTGAGCACGAGCGTGGTGAGAGCCTCGCCCTCAACGTCCTCTGCGATGATGAGAAGCTTCTTGCCGGACTGCATGATCTGCTCAAGGATGGGCAGAATGTCCTGCACGGAGGAGATCTTCTTATCGGTGATGAGGATCATGCAATCGTCCAGCACGGCCTCCATCTTTTCGGTATCGGTTACCATGTAGGGAGAGAGATAGCCGCGGTCAAACTGCATACCCTCAACGACCTCGCTATAGGTCTCTGCACTCTTGGACTCCTCAACGGTGATAACGCCGTCCGAGGTCACCTTATCCATAGCATCTGCGATCAGGCTGCCGATGGTATCGTCACCTGCGGAGATCGCACCAACGCGTGCAATATCAGCACTTCCGCTGACCTTCTTGGACTGTGCGGCAAGCTCGGCAATAGCGGCATCCACGGCCTTGAAGATACCCTTGCGAAGCACCATGGGATTCGCGCCTGCGGCCACGTTCTTCATACCCTCGTGAATGAGAGCCTGTGCAAGAAGGGTTGCGGTGGTCGTACCGTCACCGGCGGCATCGTTGGTCTTGGTTGCAACCTCGCGCACGAGCTGTGCGCCCATATTCTCGGCGGCATCCTCAAGCTCGATCTCCTTGGCAATGGTCACACCATCGTTGGTGATGAGGGGCGCGCCGAATTTCTTATCAAGAACCACGTTTCTGCCCTTGGGGCCAAGCGTGATCTTCACGGTATCAGCCAGCTTATCCACGCCGCGAAGCAGGGCGGCTCTGGCATCCGTTCCATACAAAATTTCCTTAGACATGAAAAGTTCCTCCTAAAAATCTTACTCTTCGATCACGGCAAGAATATCCGACTGGCTGACGACCATGTACTCCACACCGTCCAGCTTGACCTCGGTGCCGCTATATTTACCAACGATCACGCGATCGCCCACGGAAAGGGTCATAACGACCTCCTTACCATCCACCATGCCGCCGGGGCCAACGGCCACGACCTCGGACATCTGGGGCTTTTCCTGCGCGGAGCCGGGCAGAAGAATGCCTGCCTTGGTGGTCTCCTGCGCCTCTACGCGCTTTACTACAACCTTATCAAATAAAGGCTTGATTTTCATACTGTTTCCTCCTGTGTTTTTGCTTTTAGCACTCAAAAGCGAAGAGTGCTAAGCCTTACATTCTATATTCTATACTAAAGGGTCAAAAAAATCAATAGTTTTTTGAGAGTTTCACACATTATTAACATTTATCGGCGCTCTCGCCATTCTTTTCCTTAAACCAAGACGGCGCGAAGCTTTTCAAGGATCTTTTTTTCCTCTCGTGAAACCTTAACCTGTGTGATACCGAGGATCTCTGCGGTGCGTTGCTGAGAATAATCGCGAAAATAGCGGAGCAGGATCAGCCGTCTCTGATCCTCATCCAATTGCTCCATTGCCATGTGCAGAGAGAGCTTATCGAAAAAGCGAGATTCGGCATCCTCGTCATACACGGTGCTTTCCAGAGAAAGCTCCTCGTCCGAGCCGATCGGCTCGGAGAGCGAGCGCACGGTACTTCCCGAAGAAAGTGCGACCGCCGCATCGGACACCGAAACGCCCACGGCCTCTGCCAGATCCTCCACCGTTGGGCGAAGCCCTGCGGCGAGCATGGAATCTCTGCGCGCGCTCAGAAGTGCGCACAGCCTTTTTTCCTCTCTCGAGACCTTAAGCGGTCCATCATCCCGCAAAAAACGGCGGATCTCCCCCATGATCAGCGGTACGGCATAAGTGGAAAAGGCGCACTCTCTCGAAAAATCAAAGGTATTGATCGCTTTTACAAGGCCGATGCTTCCGACCTCGAAGAGCTCCTCGCTATCCCCATGCCGCCCGGAAAAGCGGCTGACGATGCTATAGATCAGCGGGCGATTGAGAAGCACGAGCGCCTCTCCTGCCGATGCATCGCCTGCGCGATACGCGCGCAAAAGCGAGAGGTTTTTATCATAGGCACCACTGCCCTTCTGTATTTTTTCGCTCATGGCTTGCCCCACGGTTAAGGGTGTAATTTTTTCCTCATGAGCACGGTGGTGCCGCGCCCCACCTTGGATTTCACCGACAAAGCGTCCGTGAAGGTCTGCATCACGAGAAAGCCCATACCGCATCGTTCTTCGCCGCTACCGGTTGTATAAAAGGGCTCCTTAGCCCTCTCTACGTCCTCGATCCCACAGCCCTTGTCCGAAATTTCAACTGTGATCTCGCGGTCACTGTACAGGCGAACCGATATGTATATGAGCCCCTCGCCGTCGCCCCCATAGGCGTGAACGATGGCGTTTGTGACCGCCTCGCTGACGGCGAGGCGGATATCCCCCAGCTCCTCCACCGTGGGGTTCAGGATTGCTACGAATGCGCTGACAGCGCTTCTTGCCGCGCCCTCATTCTCGCTTTTTGCAGGGAGACGCAGCTTCATTTCATTTTCGATCCTTTTCATTTTCTCATCCTCACTTTGCACATGGATTGCAGTTGCCGGGCGCATGGCGCACGGTAATATTTTTTCGTCCCTCCACGCCCGATAAGCGCAGAAGCTTTTGCGCCGTTGGCGTCAGCCCGGAGAGCACCACGGCAAAGCCCAGATCCTCTCCAAGCGCAGAGCGACCGAGAATCAATGCGATCGCAGAACTATCCATAAATCGAACCGCAGAAAAATCCAACTCCAAAACCTTGGGTCGATGGGTGAATACGGCGCGGTCTATCGCCTCGCGCAAGGGCTTTGCCTTATGATGATCCACCTCGCAAAGAAGCGAGGCGTGCAATATATCTGCCGCAAAGGACAGAGTGAGATTTTCGTTCATAGCACACATCCTTTATTTTGTGCCGCTTTGCTTTGTGCGGCGCTGATGCTCTTATTATAGCAAACAGCAAACGAAAAAAATGTCAAAATCGAGAGGGCTTTTTTTATTTTTTCATCCTTCGCAGAGAGCTTGAAAACACAAGGCGTCAAAGCCGCTTCCCCCATCACGGCTTTTCCTCCTTTCGCTTTTCAAGGCGCGCCTCATCCAAAAGATAAAGGCGGCGGAGAATATTCAGCTTGACCTCTCTCTTTTTCACCTTATATGTCTTTTCGCTGACGGTGAAGCGGCTTTTTGCATATCCGCGCTTTGCGCCGATCTCTTCAATAAAGCCAAGCGCATCCTCTTCCTTTTCGCAGATCTCTCGCGCCGCCGTATAAATTCTGCGATTCAGATACTCATACTCCATCCGTACGCGCAAGGGCTCCGTTCCCTCCTCAATCGCACGCTCTCTGCGGAAATAATCGGCGCAAAGAGCCGCAGCAAGCGCCTCGGCACTCTCCGGGACCCCCTCCTGCACACGCACGGAGTCTTCCTTTTTATGTATACCTTCCATCAGGCCACACCTCCCTCCACCGTCAGAGAAAGCTCTTCTGCCAGAAGAGACAGCTTTTTCAAAAGCTGATCCAAGCTATGTCTTGCGGCGGATACCGAGCGCATCATGGAAAAAAGCGTTTCCGCCGATTGCGGCGAAACTCCTAAAAACAACATGGGAGCAATGATCTCCCGAACGTTCAGCCGCGCATTGACCACGCGGCCGCGAGCAGCTAAGGCGTGAATTTCTCCCTGAAGAGAAAAAAGCGAAGTGGCGAAGCTTTCGTCTATGCCTTCGGTCCATTCCTTTGCCACCATATCCTCTCCTTTCGTCACTTATTTGTGGAAATTGGCAAAACGGTAACCTGTTGCGTGACTATGATACCACAGAAATATGTCACTTGTCAAGTGATTTTTGGAATATTTTTTGTTTTTTTCGAAAACTATTGCATAACGCGTGACTTTATGCTATAATATAAGAAAAAGCGACAAAAAGGCTTTTTTTCTGCATTTGGTCATAAAAAACGATCCATTTATCTATGTTAGAAATGAGAGGAGTTGACAGCATGATTTCCCACGAATTAAAGAAACGGCGCAAGGCTATGCGGCTGACGCTTGAGGAGCTTGCCGAAAAGATCGGCACAAGCAAGCAAACCATTCACAGATATGAGAACGGAACGATATCCAATATCCCGCCCGAGAAGGTAGAGGCTCTGGCAACGGCGCTCTCCACCACGCCTGCGGCACTGATGGGATGGGGAGAAGAGGCGGATATGCCCATCATAAAACCAAAGAGGCTGCCGCTTCTCGGACGCATTGCCTGCGGCACGCCGATCTACGCCACGAGCGAATACGGCGGCTTTTGTGCGCCCGGTGGGGATATCGATGCGGATTTTTGCCTTTCTGCCAGCGGTGACTCTATGATCGGCGCACGCATCTTCGACGGGGATATCGTTTTTATCCGCGCGCAGGACACCGTGGAAAACGGTGAGATCGCCGCCGTTGTGATCGGTGACGAGGCAACGCTCAAGCGCGTATATTTTTACCCCGATAAGCACAAGCTGGTGCTCTCCCCCGAAAATCCGAAATACGAACCGCTCGTTTATATCGGTGAGGAGCTGAACAGCGTTAAGATCCTCGGTAAGGCCGTGGCATATCAAAGCCGCATTCTTTAAGTGCAAGCAATACGTTACAGATCCGCTCACAGGGAGAGCCCTTTCGGCTCTCCTTTTTTTGTTTTTCGGAGCGCAGTAAAAGTGTCTCTGCCATGGCAACGATGCGTGAAGGATCGGTTCCCGCGAGCCGTATATCCCCATTCCGAAGCTCATACTCACGCTCCGTTGTCTCACGCAGGACCAAGGTCTTAACACCGAGAAGGGCGGCCTCCTCCTGGATCCCGCCCGAGTCCGTCAGCACAAGCGGTGCGGCAGCGAGCAACGGATAAAACTCCTTCGGGCCGAGCGGCGGCACAAGCCGCACGCCCGGCGTATTCCGAAAGGCCTGCTCTGCCACGGAACGCACGCGCGGACTCGGATGCACGGGATATACAAGCGAATACGAGGGAAAGCGCCGCATCAGCTCGGTAACGGCCGAGAAAATCCCCTGCATTTTCTCCTCGCTATGCTCCCGCCGATGCAATGTCAGAAGCATTGTTTTGGATCTCGGCGGCCGCTTGGGCAAAAGATAACGTACGGCATCCTCTATGGTATTACCGAGTAGAAATACACGCTCCTTTGGCACGCCCTCGCTCCATAAATGCTGCATGGCCTGGGGCGTTGGGGCAATATGAAGCGTTGCCATCGTGGCAATGGATCTGCGAAAGCTTTCCTCGGGAAAGGGCGAAAAGGGATCGCCCGATCGAAGCCCCGCCTCCACGTGAACGATCGGAATGTGGCTCAAAAAAGCCACCAAGGCCGCCGCATACGCCGTTGCGGTATCCCCTTGAACAACGACCGCCGAGGGCGCGAGTCTCTTGATCTTCTCTTCGAGCGAGGCGATCAGGTGCGAAAGCAAGGCAGGCAGATCCTCACCGAAATGCATTTGCGGAAGCAGAACATCCGGTTCCACCGAGAAGGCGGAAAACACCTCGGAGAGCATTTCCCTATGCTGACCGGAGCAAAGAATGCTGAACTTGAGGCCACACGCGCGCATTTTCAAAACGAGCGGGCATAGCTTGATCCCCTCCGGTCTCGTGCCGATCACCACCGCGATCGTTTCTTGGGCTTCTCTTACTTCCATAGGATCCCCTCCGTTTTTTTATTATATTATATAATATGAAGGGAACAAAAAAAGAACACCCGCTATCCTGATGGATAACGGGTGTCCGCCGTATTTAAAGCTTAATTTCAGATCGATTCCTCGTCCTCTGCGTACTTTACGGTGATCGGGCAGGTCTGGCCGCCGATGATCACGCTCTCATCTACCGTGATCCACTCATATCCGGCAGCTGCATCGAAGAGGACCTTGTTTGCAGAAATATCTGCAATCGAAACGGTCGCACCACTTACACTCTTATAGAAAACAGCATCGTCCATGAGAACGTAGATACCGCCTGCAATCTTGAGCGAGGAGGTCGCATCAAGATTTGCCAGCGTTCCGCCAAGGTAAGAGAGATTCTCACCGTCCAGGATCAAAGCACCGTTCGTAACGATAAACGCCTGCGCGCCGTCCGAATAGAAGCTTGCACCCTCTACGGAGGAGAAGATCTTAAGAGAGCCGCCTGCGATCTTATTGGTGCCGGAAACGATCAGGGCATAGCCGTTCAGATCCAGAACGTAATCCTTCGTAATAACCAGGTTCTCAAGGATCATATTTTTCTGACCGATCGCAAACACCGTGCCCTCTGCATACTCGCCGGAGGACATCAGGCTTGCAAGGTTTGCCGCACTTTCATACGCCTCGTACGTACCGTCGGGCTTAGCAACGACAACGAAGAAGGCTTTGGAATCATAGCAGGGTGCAGCACTCACGGTGAGTCCTACCCAGGCCTCTTTTGCTACGTTGCCGACAACGGTATCATCCTCTACCTTGAGGAAATAAGTGCCGTTGAATGCGTAGAATTTCTTTGCATCATAGTAGTCGGAATAAACGTAGGTCAGCGTCTCACCGGGCATTACGTACTCGGATACGCCTTCCGCCCAGATGATCAGAACGGTCTCGGAAGCATCTGCAACCACGTAATTGGTAGCCGCACCGTTTGCATCACTTGCCTTCTTAGCGGCAATTACAAGCGTGCTGTCTGCCAAAGAAACGCCTGCGGGCATTTTACCGAAGGAGCTTGCATAGGTCAGAAGAAGTCCCTCGTTCAGCGTTACGGTCGAAGCCGCAGAATCGGAGATCGTTACGCCGGAGAGCACGCCGCCAAGCGAGATCGCATAAGAAGCGGCGGGGTCTGCCAAGGTTGCATTGGAGGCAACGATCGTAGCATCGATCGCAGCGTTCAGCGATGCGCCCTCTGCAAAGAGAAGAACGGAATCACCGCTAAGAAGGAACACGCCACCGTCAATCACGATGCCGCTGATCGCGGTCTCGGCCTTGAGAAGAGCGGCTGCTGTGGTCAGAATGTTTTCACCGTCTACGGTGAAGGCACAGGCGGCGTCAAACGCCACGCCCGTGGCATTGAGGATCTGCGCGCCCGCCTCGGAGGAGGTAATCACGGCGCCTGCAGCGGTGCTTTCAAGTGCAATAGCGGATGCGCCATTCACCGTCAGCTTCTTTCCTGCAAGATCCAGGGTAATTTTATTCTTGATCGCAACGGGTGCATCCAAGGCAATGTCTCTGATGAGAGTTACCACGGAATCCTTTGCGGCAGATGCGATCGCACTCGAAACCTCCTCCGCGCTCAGCGCGTACGATACGGAGCCATCCAGCGTTTCGATAATTGCATAAACGCTTTCCGTTTCGATCACGGGAGAAAGCGTGTAGAAGGAGTTTGCGGCGTATGCGGGAACGGCCGTAAGCGCCTCACCGTCCAGAAGCCACACACCCGTAAAGGTATAAAGAGTACCGTCAAGATAATAGGTCTTTCCGACCTCGTCGCCGTCATATACAATGGGAGCGCCGATCGCCAAGGGCGTGTATCCACGGGAATCCATTTTCTCACCCGTGTGATCTATGATCCACTGATAGTACGCATACTTGGTTTTCTGAATAAAGGAGATCTCCGTAGCCAACGCACCGGTGATCGGGTTTACGATCTCCTTTTCCTCCACGCGAAGGCTGGGGCTTATTTTGTAACTCAGATTATAGCCCGCACGATCCACAACGACGGGATAATTCACTACGCCCTCTTCAATATCCGCAAGCAGAACCACCTTCGATCCGGAGAGCGATGCGGCCTTCTTTACCGCCTTATCGAAGCGGTCAAACATAGTCTCGTTACCGTTCATCTCAACGACCTTGCAGGTCGGCGTTCCGAGAGGATAGTCATATTCCGCATCGTAGGCAAGGAAGGGATAGCTTACGCTGTTGAGATCGGGAATCTCTCCGTTCTTCTCTCTGTACTTAAAGAAATCGCGAAGCTCACGGGTGCCCTCATACTGAACAATACGAATGTTGTCCATGCAGATCGTCTGGCCGGCGTAACTGCTATGCGTCAGACGCAGAGACTGGAAGTAGGTGGTATCCTTCGACCAGAACTCCTTACCGTCTCCAATCAAGTTCTTTGCAAAGCACACACCGTCAACATACGCATACGCTTCAACGGCATCCTGACCCTGCACGGCAGTGAGGCACTTTCCGTTTTTATTCACGTGTGTGCCGCCGATCTGCACCACGAGCGTAAAGTGATGCCACTGGCCGGGCTTGGACTCCGAAAGAACGACGGATCCCGCCACAGGGCTGCCCGTGATCTTCGGCTTTCCGCCCTCGTTGGAGAAGGTAAAATGCATATCGTTGAGCGCGCCGCCGGTGGAGTTACGGGAGTTCCATCCGATGAGGATGCTCTTCACCTTCGTCCAATCCTCGGCCATGAAATCAAACTCCGTGATGATATAGTCACCCTTGCCAAGGAAATCCTTGTTTCCGCTACCGAAGTTCGTGTTGCCTCCGCTCGCGGTAGAGGTATCCTCATAATACTTATTGTCGCCCTTGGACATAACGTTGCAGACGCAGTTGGAGCTGCTGGCAGCCGCCTCACCGTCAAAGCTTGCGAACGTCTGGACCGGTGCCATCGTTGCCGCGGCGGAGGCTGCAACGGATGCAATTCCCACCAGCATGGCCACCAAAACGGTCAGCATCAAAATTTTTTGCAGTTTTTTCATACAATTCTCCTATGTATATAAAACTTTTGAATAAACAATAAAAAGATACAGATACGGCATCTTATATTTTATATTTATATTATAGCACAACCCTTTTGATTTTTCCATAGGCAAAAAGACGATTTTGAAAAGTTATTTATATGCAACATACACAAAGCACGCGCGCGGACAAGCACACGCGAGGGCAATACTTAAAAAGAAAGAACGCCGTTTGCGATCGCTCGGCGTTCTTTCTCATTTGCATATATAAAGCGGTAAATCACTGACCGCCGTTCACCATCTGCATCTCGGCCGCTTTGGCGGCGGTCTTGTTCACGGTTTCGGGCGAATGGAAGGTGGGAACCACCTGCTTCATCGCCTCGGTGACTGCCTCGGCGGCGATCTCGCCGTGATGGTCCGCGATCGCGGCGCGAAGGATCTCCAGCTTTTCCTCTACCTCTGCACGGGTATAGGGCGTATCCTTCTCAATAAAGATCATATTATTTTCGGTCTTATCCAGCGTTTCGGTCTTGATAAGAAGCTCCTCGTAGAGCTTCTCCCCGGGGCGAAGGCCGGTTTCCACGATGTCTATATCACGGTACGGCACAAGGCCAGAAAGACGCACCATATTCTCTGCGAGATCCAGAATGCGCACGGGCTTGCCCATATCGAGAACGAAGAGCTCGCCGCGCTTTGCCATAGCGCCTGCCTGCATTACGAGACCGGAGGCCTCGGGGATCGTCATAAAGTAACGAATGATACGCTTGTCCGTAATAGTGATAGGACCGCCGGCCTCGATCTGCCTGCGGAAAAGAGGGATCACGGAGCCGTTTGAGCCGAGAACGTTTCCGAAACGTACGGCGGCAAAGGCAGTCTCACTGTCCGTACGGCACTGCACGATCATCTCGCACACGCGTTTGGATGCGCCCATCACGTTCGTGGGGTTCACGGCCTTATCCGTGGAAATGAGAATAAACTTCTTTGCGCCGTATTTTTCCGCCATATCGGCGGTATTGTAGGTACCGAGGCAATTGTTTTTGATCGCCTCCTGATTGCTATGCTCCATAAGAGGCACGTGCTTATGTGCGGCCGCGTGGAAAACGATCTCGGGGCGGTAATGCGCAAAAACCGCCTCCAAGCGTGCACGCTCGCGTACGGATCCTATCTCCACCGAGAGATTCAGCTTCGCGCCGTGGCGGCGGATCAGCTCCTGCTGGATATCGTATGCGTTGTTTTCATATATATCAAAGATGATCAGGCGTGCAGGCGAGAGCTTGGCGATCTGACGGCAAAGCTCACTGCCGATCGATCCGCCGCCGCCCGTAACAAGCACGGTTTTGCCCGTATAGAACGCCTTGGTGATCTCATCGTTTACCTTGATGGAATCACGGAAAAGAAGATCCTCGATGCGCATCTGGCGCAAAACGCGGCGATCGCCCGGATCGCTTGCGGCATCATCCTTCAAAGGGAAATCGTACAGCTTGACCTTACAACCGGTGCGGCTATAGAACTCGTGCAGCTCTCGGGCCGTCTCACCCGTCAGAGTAGGAACGGCAATGAAGATCTCAGCCACGGGCAAGGATTTCAAAAGCGAGATCGTATGCTCTCCCTCCGCGTACACCTTAACACCTGCGACACGGCTTCCGACTTTATCGCTGCTGCGATCAATAAAGCACACGGGATAATAATGCGAATGCGGATTGCAGGTAAGCTCCTCCGCAAGCAGAGAGCCGACCGTGCCCGCACCGACGATAGCAACGCCGATCTTATTGCGAAGCGGGCCGCCGCGATGAAAATAGCGATACCCCTGCTGATACACAAGCCGAGAGAGGATCGTCAGCACGTCCACGCCGGTAATGAGTCCCACGCTGGCCTGCAGACCGAGATTGATCGCTTCAAAGGGCGTGGTGATCGATATGGCAAGAAGACCGCCTGTGAAGTCTGCGAGGATCACCATCAGAAGCGCATGCGAATTTGCATAGCGCCACACATTGAAATACACCATAAAGAGCAGGCGCGCGGAAAAGATACAACCAAAGAAAACGAGCGCGTTAAGGGCGTATCCGACCGTCAGAAGCGGAACACCGGGGATCGCGAGAGAATGAAAAAGCGCAAAAAGAAAGTACACTCCCAGAAAAATCACCATATCGATGAAGAAAAGGAACACCTTTCTTCGCTTTTTCAAAAGGTCGATCATATCCATAAAAATTCTCCGTTGCGCGGCACAAAAACCGCGTTTTTTACTCAATAAAAAATGCTCAGGCGCAAAAACACATGAGCACATTTTATATTATACCGTAAAATCACGCATTTGTCAAGAATAATTTATAAAATTCATTTTAAACAGCTTCTTTTCGCCGTTTTTTTCGCATGCTGCTCAACGCGCTATGCATCAATTTTCAAAAGAAGCTCTCTGAGCATCCCCGCATCCAGCTTCTTTTTACTCCCCTTCACGGTGAGAGAAAGATTTGCAAGCGTGAACACAGTGCGTGCAACCTCCCGCATCCGCTCTCCCGTGATCGAACGATAGGCCTGCACGCGATCCTCGATGCCGCTGTATGGCAGATCAAGAATGTGCGCATCGTATGCAAAAGTGAAGTTCATCTCCCTTGCATCATCATAGAGCAAAAAGGCGTTATCCACGTACGGAGCCTTGATCAGATCCTCCGTTTTGTAAATATTTGTTTTCAAATCACGCAAAATTTCGAGCACGATAGAGATTGCTTCTGCGATATTTTTCTCTTTCACCTCAAACGAAAAATAGAAGGATCCGATGTTTTTATATCGATCGATACCGCCGCTGATATCATAAAAGAGACCGCGTTTTTCACTCATCTCCACGAAAAAGCGAGCACCGTATCCGGAAAGCAAAAGATCGTAAAGAAGATCCAGCTCCGGCGAGGTAACGCGCGTCATATCCAGGTCAAAATTAAAGCGAAGCATCGTGAAATCCGCGTTTTTGATATAAACGGCACCGTTCCGGCGCCCGAAGGCCGAGGGAAGTGCGGGTGCATTATCTCTCCGTACGCCGCGCGGCAGCTCATATCTCTCAAGGGTGGAGAGCAGTGCACCGATCTCCCTCTCCCCTACGGCACCCGTGGCATAGAAAAAGAGATTTTCCGTTGTAAAAATGCTTTGGCGGTAGGCCTCAAGCCTGCGCCCGGTGACAGCGCTGACCGTGCGCATCGTTCCGACGATGGGGTTTTTCAGCGGGCTATCGGGGTAAAGCGCATGCATCGTGAAGGCGGCGAGAGAGTTTATTTCGTCCCCCTCCCGTATTTCCGCTTTGATGCGAAGCCGCTCAAGATCGATCTCAGAGCGCGGCAAAGCGATACGCGAGAAAATACGGCATAAGATTTCTGCGGCCTTGGAAAAATGCTCCTTGGCACCACTGATATAAAACTGCACCATCTCGCTGAAGGTGGAGGCGTTGAACTCAAGGCCGTAGCGATCCAGGGTCGCATACAGCTCCTCCCCCATCAGGTGATGGATGTTGCGAATGGCAATATGCTCAAGGAAGTGCGTGATGCCGCTTTCCTCTTCCCCCTCATAAATGCTGCCCGCACGCACAAAAAGCGAAAGAAAGAATCCGTGCTGCGCAGGGTTTTCCATCGCATAGACCTTGACATTGTTTTTGCTTACGTATTCTTTTTCACGCATACGGCACTTCCTCCTTTTTCATATTATATGATCAGCGTTGCACCGATGGGGCACAACGCTGATGATCATTCTGTCAGTCGATCGACTTATCAATGGCAAAGCGCGTGATCTTGCGGGAGGTATTCTTCGGGAACTCCTCTGCGCGAAGCTTTACCTTGCCAACGTGCTTATAGGAAACGTTTTTCTTATTGATCTCCTTCACGGCATCCTCAAAATAGGTCTGCGCATCGGTGATATTGTGCATCTTCAAGGCCTCCTCGTCCGGGAAGATCTCCGCAACGATGATCTCCTTGGAGGGATCGGACTTGCTTTCGCCCGCATACACTACGACCTCGCCAACGCCGTACACACCCTGGATATCCGTCTCGATCTCCTCGGGATATACGTTCTTACCGTTAGAGAAAATGATGAGGTTCTTCAGACGGCCCGTGATATAGATCCACTGATCCTCCTTGCCCGTGATGGGGTTGATCTCGGTCACTACCTTACCGTAGTCACCCGTTCTGAAGTAGCCCTCCTCGTCAAACGCGGCAGCGGTCGCCTCCTCGTTCTTGAAGTAGCCGATCATGCGGTTGGGGCCGTTGTAGCAGATCTCGCCCTCGCCGTTTTCATCGGGATCGGCAATTTTCACGTGGCCGCCGATGATGGGCATACCCACGGAGCCGTTCTTGCGGTATTCGTTACGGTTGCAGGAGATCAGAGGCGCGCACTCGGTGATACCGTAGCCGTTCAGGATCACAACGCCGATGGACTCGAAGAAATCGATAATGTCCTGGTTCAGCGCCGCACCGCCGCAAATGATCATTTCCAGCTCACCGCCGAAGTTTTTGAGGATCGAGCCAAAAAGCTTCTTGCGAAGATCGATGCCGACTTTACGAAGCGCGTTCGACACCTTGATCATCGTCTTGACAAGCCCAAGCTTACCCTGCTTCTCGATCGCAGTCATGATGCGCTTATAGAAGGTCTCCACAAACAGAGGCACAAGCACAAGGTGCGTAGGCTTGAAGGCCGCAAGCTCCGCCATAATGTAGCGGATACCTGCCGAGATATAGATCTCACAGCCCTGCGCGTAATGGCCGACGAAGTTGACCGTGGAGCCGAAGGTGTGGTGCGGAGGAAGCACACACATCGTGCGCTCCGTGATCTGGAAGTTATACATACCCTGCTCCATATCCGAGCAGATGTTCTTAGATGTGAGCATAACGCCCTTGCCCTTGCCGGTGGTACCGGAGGTGAACACGATGGAGGCAAGCGCATCGTTGTCGATCACGTAATCGTAATAGATGTTGTCGCCCGCACGGTACTTCTCGTCACCTGCAAGGCGAACGCTCTCAAGTGAAATTGCACCCTCGTGGATCGCATCGCCGATCTCGATCATGCTCTGCAGAGCGGGAAGGTTCTCCTTTGCCTCCCATACCTTCTTCGAAGCCACGGTGGAATATACGGCGGCGGCGCACTCAGCCGTTCCGAGGATGGAGGCCATATCCGCTACGGGAAGCTCCTTATCGATCGGCACGGTGATCGCGCCCATGCTCATCAGAGCGAAATAGGAGAACGCCCACCAGGGAGATGCCTCGCCGATGATGGCAACCGTTTTGCCCGAAAGCCCCATCGCATGAAACTCCGTTGCAAGCGCACGCACGAAGGCGCGGCCCTCCTCGTAGGTAAAATGCAGGACCTCCTTATCGGTGGGAGCCTTTTTATAAGAAAACGCGATCTTGTCGGGATAACGGTCTGCCACGTTCTCGGTCATTTCTCTAAGGTTAGAAAATTTAGTCGTCTCATAAAGAGGATAATTTGCTTTTCTGTTTTTAAATGCCATTTTCGAAGTTTCCTTTCCTTGCGCCTCTCGGCACAGCCTGTGCTTATATTTTACACTCTTTTTTGTATTTTGTCAAGTTTTTCCTCAATACCGTGCTTCTCCAAAACGGAGAACAGGCCTCTCTTCTGCGGAGAGAATCACTCTACCCATAGGAGAGTTGTTGAAAAATAAGGCAAAAAAGCCTCAAAAAAAGAGTGAAAAATCGAAATTTGTTTATAAAAAGCGCACTTGACAAAACGCGCGCGCGAAAAATGCGCTTGACAAACGCGGTGCGTAATGCTATACTTCTAAAGAGTGCAAAAAAGGAGCGGCAGCCTATGAAAACGAACGTAAAAAGCGAAGCGAGCGACTCTTCTTTAAAAAGCAAAGCGAGCGACTCGGCGAAAAAGAGCTGCCGTGTCACCGATTTCGGAGCGTGCGGCGATGGGCGCACCCTATGCACCTCCGCGATCCAAACAGCGATCGACCTATGCCCCGAAGGCGGCGAGGTTTTGATCCCTGAAGGATGCTTTCTCTGCGGAGCGCTATTTTTGAAAAGCAATATGACGTTGCGCCTTGCCAAGGGCGCCAAGCTTCTCGGCAGCAAAGATCCGAAGCACTATCCACTACGAACCTACCGATACGAGGGGCGAGAGCAGCTATGCTATGCAAGCCTGATCAACACAGACGGCGCCCCGCACGAAAACATTTCCATCGTTGGCGAGGGCGTGATCCACGCGGGAGGAATGAAGCTCTACGAGGCAGAGCTTGCCGACGGTAAGGCTCGGCGCGGACGCGCCGTTTGCATCCGTAACACACGCAGTGTGACGATCGAGGGCGTGACGGTGCGCCAATCCCCTGCTTGGTGCCTGCACCTGATCTACTGCACGGACATCCGCATTGAGGGCGCCTGCGTATTCACAAAATACGACGAGGACGGCAGCAAATGCGATATGTATAACGGCGACGGCATCGATCTTGATTCTTGCGCACGCGCTGTGGTGCGCGGCTGCCTCATCGGCAGCGAGGACGATTGCATTGCCATCAAATCCGGGCGCGACGTCGAGGGGCGGCGCGTTGGTATCCCCTCAAAAGACATTCATGTCGAGAATTGCCGCTTTATCAGCGGCTTCGGCGTTGCGATAGGAAGCGAAATGAGCGGCGGCGTGGAAAACGTGACGGTGCGCGACTGCACCTTTGAAAACACCTTCAGCATCGTCAGCATCAAGCCCATACGCGGGCGTGGCGGCTTCGTAAGAAACATCACCTTCGAGGATTGCACGCTCAACAACGAAAGCACCGAGCATACCGATTGCCTTTGGTACAGAGGCGCCGTTTACATCGACGGCTTTTACGCAAGCGAGGAGTTTGATCCGCGTGCCGGCGCACCCGTGGACGAGGGCACGCCCACCGTGGATACCGTCACGCTGAAAAATCTCGTGGCCAGAACCGTGGCGGGGCGCGGCGTTCATATTTGCGGCCTGCCGGAACGGCCGATCCGAGGATTGCGGATCGAAAACGTGAGAGTGGCAGGCAAAAAGCCGCCGCTGATCGAAAACGCCGAGAACGCGGTGCTGATCAACACGGATCTCAGCGTTTTTTAAGAAAACGAAAGGAGAACGGCAGAAATGCTACCCGAAGCCTTTATAAATCGAATGCGCGCCCTGCTGGGGAACGAGGCCGAGGCCTTTTTTGCCACTTACGAAAAATCGCCCGTGCGCGCGCTTCGCATCAACCGCATAAAAGCGGGGAACGCGGCGGCTGAGGCGCTCTTCCCCTTTCCCATCACGCCGATCCCCTACGATGCGGACGGTTATATTTTTGCCGAGGAGCATATCGGACATACGCCCCTGCACCACGGCGGTGGCATTTACGTGCAGGATCCCGGTGCAATGAGTGCGGTCGCGGCGCTTCCTTTAAAGGAAGGAATGCGCGTTGCGGATCTCTGCGCCGCCCCGGGCGGAAAAAGCGCACAGCTTGCAGCCGCCATCGGGGAGAGCGGTCTTCTCTATGCAAACGAATACGCTTCCTCCCGCGCAAAAATTCTCGTCAGCAATTTAGAGCGCCTCGGCGTAACGAATGCGACCGTGACCTCCACGGACACGGCGGACTATAAAAAATGGTTTTCAGCCTATTTTGATGCCGTGGTGGTGGATGCGCCCTGCTCGGGCGAGGGTATGTTCCGAAAAAACGAGGTCGCCATCGAGGAATGGAGCGAGGAAAATGTGCGCCGCTGCGCAGACAGGCAAAAAGAAATTCTCGAAAACGCCGCGCCGACCGTACGGGACGGCGGCTATCTTCTCTATTCCACCTGCACCTTCTCGGTAGAGGAAAATGAAGAAACTGTTCTGCACTTTCTGCGTGCGCACCCCGATTATACGCTGATCGAGATCGAGACCGCGATCCGCGAACACACGGCAGACGGCATTTCTCTGCCCGGCGCAGAGGATATACCCCTCCGTTTTTGCCGCAGATTCTATCCGCACATTGCAGAGGGCGAAGGGCAATTTTTAGCCCTGATGCAGAGAAAAACCAATGATTTGCCAACAATTATTTACAAAGATACATCTTCTGTGCCATCAAAAGAAGAGGTGCGCGTGGCAGAGGACTTTATAAAAAAGACGCTAACGATCCCGTCCGACGTGCAAATTCGCCGTGTCGGAGATCGACTCGTGCTCCTCAAAGAGGGACAGATCCCGCCGCGTTCCGTTTTTCTTGCGGGCGTTTGCCTTGGACAGGTGGAGAAAGGACGGCTCGTGCCGCACCATCAGCTATTCTCCGCTTACGGCAATCGTTTTTTACGCAAGGTCGTGCTTGACGATGCCGATGCATTGCGTTATCTGCGCGGAGAGGAGCTTGCCACCGAGGAGGAGGGCGGCTTTGCCGCCGTTTTCCATAACGGAATTGCGCTCGGCGGCGGAAAATGCGCTGCAGGGCGGCTGAAAAACCACTACCCGAAGGGACTTCGCAACCCTTGAACCACCTTTGATTGCAAAAATAATATATATTAGGAGAATGATCATGGAAAACAAAATTTTAGCTACCGTCAACGGAAGCCCCATCACCGAGGCAGACGTGTTGAATTTCCTGCGCGGCATGGGCCAGCAGGGACAGGCCTACAACAATCCCGAGGGACACAAGGCCATTTTGAACGAGCTCGTTGCACAGAAGCTTTTGCTTCTTGATGCACAGAAGAATCTTCTTGAGGCAGAGCCTGCCTTCAAGGAGCAGCTCAAGAAGGCAAAGGAGAGCCTGCTTGCAAATTACGCCCTGGAAAAGGTGATCTCTGCCGTTCGTATCTCGGACAAGGAGATCGAGGATTATTATAATGATAATAAGGATAAGTTTGTTTCTCCCCCCACCGTGAACGCAAGCCATATTTTGGTTGACACCGAGGAGAAGGCCAAGGAGATCTACGCAAAGATCGAGAAGGGCGAGATGAGTTTTGAGGATGCGGCAAAGGAATATTCCTCCTGCCCCTCCAAGGAAAACGGCGGCTCGCTCGGCGATTTCGGCAGAGGACAGATGGTGCCCGAATTTGACAGTGCCGTTTTCGCAATGGAGATCGGCGAGATTACGAAGGAGCCTGTGCAGACGCAGTTCGGCTACCACCTCATCCGTCTCAATAGCAAAAAAGAGGGCGAGACAATGGAGCTTGCGGCCATTAAGGACAGACTCGGTCAGCAGCTTCTCACCCAGAAGCAGCAGAAGGCCTACGAGAGCCGTGTAAACCAGCTGAAGATCCTCTTCCCCGTTGATATTGCTCTGTAATGAACGAAACGGAGCTTTTGGAGAGCCGCCTTTCGGAGCTTTGCAAAAAGAGCTTTGAGAGAGACATTTTCACCTTTTCGGACTTTCTCGGGCTGATGGAGCAGACCGCGCTCAAGAGCGCGGTGAAGGGATTTCCTGCTTCGCACGTTACTCTTTTCGGGGGCGCGGAGGGCTGTGAGCGCGTGATGGCTCGCTTCGGCGATCCCGAAGCGCTCGGCTGGGAGGAGCCCTTCCCCATCGTTTGCTTAAAAATCGCACCAAAATCGCAAAAGTTTGCAGATGCGCTTACGCACAGAGATTTTCTTGGTGCGCTGATGCATCTCGGCTTTCGCCGCGAGATGCTCGGCGATATTGCCATTTTCGAAAACATCGGCTACCTCTTTGCCGAGGAAAAAATGGCAGAGCACATTCTCACCTCGCTGACCGAGGTGAAGCGCACCGCCGTTACCGTTTCCTTCGTGGAAGAGATCCCCGAGGGTGAGCTGTTCCGCACCGAAACTTTGACCGTGCAGGTACAGAGTGAGCGGTTGGATGCCGTGATCGCAAAGGTATTTTCTCTTTCCAGAGAGGATGCACAAGGGTATTTTGCCAAGGATCTTGTATTCGTCAACGGCGCGGTGGTGGAAAGCACCTCGCATACCCCGAAGGCGGGAGACCGCATCAGCGTTCGCACCAAGGGGCGCTTTATCTACGGCGGACAGACCTCGCTTTCCAAAAAAGGAAAGATCAACGTGAAGGTGGAAAAATACGTTTAAAGCACTTCGGCGGCGCATTATTGCGCCGCCAAAAACAATACCGCATAGGAGAGATCAACATGAAAATTTCAAGCAGCCCTTTCTTTGCCGTTTCGGCCGAAGAGCTCGCTTCAGGCGAAAGGCTTTTGCTCGCCTCTCTGTCTGCAAAAACAGAAAAGCATCTTCACTTTACCTGCGCCTTGAAAGCATTGAAGGGCGGAAAGATTCTGATTGGGCACGGCAAGGATATAACTGCGGCCTCATGGGTTGAGATTACGGAAAAGGATGTCTCAGCCTTTACGTATTACGAATATCTTTCAACCCCTTTGAATCCTTGTTTCTCCATTCCGGAAAAGCACGGTCTTGACATTTGTGGCACGCTTTCCGTGGATATTGCGGTCAATGCGTTTCAAGGTACCTGCACGCTCCGTATAGAAGCCGCTTCCAATGCATTTGAAACGAAAATTCCCGGCTGGGACGGCTGCAACGGAGAAATCTTTGCACAAGTGCAAGGGACAAAGCTTGAAAACTGCACGTTATCCTGGCACAGCGACGGCCTTGCGCGGAAGCTTTGGATCCTCGGCGATTCATTCGTGGGGCTCACATCCCCCACTCGCTGGCCGTATTATTTGTTGAAGGATGGATACTCGGAACTGATGATCTCAGGCTTTCCCGGTATGGGATCGACGCCTGCCATCGAGCAATTTCGCATTTATACCGAGAAGGCCTGCCCCGCAATTGCCGTTTGGGCGCTCGGAATGAACAATGGCGATACGGATGAAAAAATCAATGAGAATTATCTCTGTGCCACGAAGGAATTTCTCTCAATCTGCGAGAAAAAAAGGATCACGCCGATCCTTTCCACGATCCCAAACACACCCGTGGTAAACAACCGCTATAAAAACGAATGGGTGCGCTCTCTGCCGCACCGTTATATTGATTTCGCAAGCGCCGTTGGCTCGGACGAAACGGAAGACTGGTACGAAGAAATGCTTGCCGAGGACAAAGTACACCCCGACGTGAAGGGTGCACAGGCTCTGTATCGACAATTGCTTTCAGATCTTCCGGAGCTTGCAGATGAGAAAAAGGAAAATCAAATGAAGGACGCAAAAGAACTTTTCAAAAAGGCGTTAGAGAAAAAGGAAATAACAATAAAGCTTCTTGGCGATTCGATCACCCACGGCGTTGGCGGCACGGGCTGGGAAATGAAGGGCGAGCCGATCGTAGGGGATTTCAAAAGGAGCCCCGATTCCTTCTGCTGGGCAAAGCTTTTTGCCGATCATATGAAGGAAGCATACGGCGCAAGCGTTATCAACAACGGCTGCACGGGTACAACGATTCAGTTTATTATCGAGCATTTTGATGCCCTCGTTTCGGATACGGACGATCTCTGCATCTGCACGATCGGAACAAACAACCGCCATATGTATAAGGAGCTTGGCGATCGCGCATCCCGTGAGGAATGGGGTAAGGCTTTCTACGATTATGTGCTGCAGCTGAACCAAATGTTTGAGGTTAGGGGCAAGGCCGTGATCTTCGTGGCAAATCTTCCCGCCGCCAAGGAAAACGAGCAGGACGGCGATACCTATTACCGCATTCTGCATATGGACGATATCAACGAAATTTACAAGCGTGCAAGCAAAAAGGCAGGCTTTGCTCTTATCAGCATGTACGATCTTGTCAGCGCCTACGTCAAGGAAAAGGGCATACTCGTGGACGATATTCTCGTGGACGGACTTCACCCCTCGGACGAGGGCTACAAGGTGATGTTTACAAAGCTCAAAGAGGCACTTGGAGCATAAAGCAGGACAAAATTTTTAAAAAACAGTGCGTTTTTTTGAATGGATTTTCCTCCTTTGTATTGGTATAATTATTTATGATGATTATATCGACAAAGGAGGTTTTTATTATGAAAACCGTAAAGGAAAAGCACCTCGTCGTCGGGGCGGATTTCGCGGGCTTTCCGCTGAAGGAGGTCGTCGTCGAGCATCTGACGAAGAAGGGCTGGAAGATCCTTGATCTCGGCGTGAAGAAGGACAGCGATCCTGCCGATACCGATCTGATGTTCCACAGAGTTGGTCTGCGCGTTGGCGCAGAGATCTCCGAGGGCAATTATGAAAGAGCGCTTCTCTTCTGCGGCACGGGTATGGGCATTCATATCGCAGCCAGCAAATGTCCGCACGTGCACGCAGGCGTTGTTGAGAGTCTGCCCGCCGCAACGAGAGCCATTACGGGCAACGGCGTGAACGTTCTTGCGATGGGCGCGTTTTACGTTGCACCGCAAACTGCCTGCGATATTGCTGACGCATATCTTTCGAACGAGCTTGGCAGCGGCTGGGAATGGTGGCACAATTTCTACGAATTCCACAAGCTTGCCATCGACGAGCTGGAGGCCTTTGACTACGAGGAATACAAGAAAAACGGCTTTAAGGTCAACAAGCTTGGGGACTATGATCTGACGCTGGACTTCGATAAAAAGCCCGAATAAAGGAAAAATACACGGCAAAGGAGAGCAATTGTTTACATTTTTGCGCTTTTGCCGTGCTTTTTTTGACAAAATAACAAACGATAGGAATGGAAAATGGAAGCATTGAAGCTGAAGGGCTTGCAGCCCGTTTGGGATAAAACGATCATAGACGAGAGCAAAACAACCGCGAATTTTGATGTTGGAACGCCCGTGAAAAAAGGGCTTGCGTTTATTCCCGACAAGCCGTGGGAAGCGCGCTCGGCGCATTATTCCAACGTGATCAAAGACAATGGCAAATACAGAATGTACTATCTTACGCATATCACCACCGCCAAAAGAAGTGTGGAGCGCGAAAACCGCAAGGATACCATAGAGGTGCTGGACACCTACGTTTGCTACGCGGAAAGCGAGGACGGCTTGCATTGGGAACGCCCTTCGCTCGGTCTTTACGAATACGAGGGAAGCTATGAAAACAATATCATTCTTCGCTCGATCGACAAGCCCGGAGAAGAGGACTTTTTCGATAACTTCTTCGTTTTTATCGATGAGAATCCCGCTTGTCCGCCCGAAAAGAAGTATAAAGCCACCGCGTATATGCGTTATTATCGCCTCGGCTGGTATTCAAGCCCGGACGGCATTCATTGGCGCTTTGAGGCGATCTTCGATATGCCCGGAAAGTTTGATACGCTGAACGTTTGCTGGTGGGATAAAGAGATCAAAAAATACGTGGCGTACGTGCGCGATTTTCATAATATTCCCGAGGACGGCGATCTGAACCGCGGCATCCGCGATGCAAGGCGCACCGAGAGCGAGGACTTTATTCACTGGACAACGCCGGAGCTGATCACCTTTAACGAAAGTGACGATTATCCGATTTATACCAATAACGTCAGCCGCTACTACCGCAATCCCGATATTTACATCGGCTTCCCCACAAGATATGAAGAAAGACAAGCTTGGAACGATAGCTTTGAGGAGCTTTGCGGCAAGGATCTGCGCTTGAAAGCCATGGAGACCGCCAGACGCTTCGGTCTGACCGTGACCGACTGTATCTTCATGGCGAGCCGCGACGGCGTGCGCTTTGATAAATATGACGAAGCGCTCTTCACGCCCGGCCCCGAGTTTCACGCCAACTGGATTTACGGCAACTGTTATCCTGCGTATTTTATGTGGGAAACGCCCGTGGGCGACGGAGAAAACAAGGAATTGTCCATGCTGGTGGGCAATTTGTACGCGCACGCCAATACGGTGTATACAGACGTTATTGAGCATTATACGCTTCGTATCGACGGCTTTGCTTGCTACAAGGCGAAGTATCGCGGCGGCAAGGTGGTAACCAAGCCCTTTATCTTCGAGGGCGATGAAATGCGCTTGAATTTTGCCACCTCCGCGAAGGGCAGCATTTATATCACCATCCGCGACGAGGACGGAAACGAGGCAAAGACCTGCGAGCTCTTCGGCGACAAGATCGACAGACGGGTGCGCTTTGAGGGGACAGAGCTTTCCGCGTTTGCAGGAAAGCCCGTGACGCTGGAATTTGAGATGAAGGATGCAAGGCTTTACGCCTTTGAGATCCGATAAGGAGAAAAGCAATGAAGATCATAGAAAAAATTGCACAGAGAAATAACGATAACCACGGCTATCCCATTCCCAAGATCGTAGCGTTCGGGGATAGCAATACGCAGGGTTGCTTTGAGGTTTACGAGACCGAAACGGAGGGTGTTTCGGTCGTATACGATATGAAAAACGCCTATCACGCACTTCTTTCGCGCCCGCTTTCCGAGCTGTTTCCCAAGGCGGCGGTGACGGTCGTGAACGCAGGCATTTCGGGGGACAGCTCCGAGGGCGGCCTTAAAAGGCTTGCGCGCGACGTGCTTTCCGAAAAGCCCGATCTCGTGATCGTTTCCTTTGGATCGAACGACTGTGTGGTGCACGGTGCGGCCTACGTGGATACCTATGCCGAGAACATGAAAAAGATCCTTTCCTCCATTCTGGAAAGCGGCAGTGAGGTGATCCTTCTCACGCCGCCCTTCGGCTGCACCAAGGTGAGCGATCTCACCGAGGGCGAGAATTTAAGAAAGATTGCCGCAGACGTGGCGGACGTGCAAAACAACGGTGTTCGCACGGCGTATTGTGAGAGAGCGAAGGCGGTGGCAGAGACGCTTGGCATTGCCGTTTGCGACGTAAACGCAAAATGGGCACGCATGGCAGAGCTCGGCGTGGATACCGATGCATTGCTCTCCAACCATATCAATCACCCCACAAGAGAGCTGACGCATATGACGGCGCGGATGCTGCTGGATACGATGCTTTCGTGAGACTTCCGTAAGAAAAAACGGGGGCTGCCACGTTTGGAAAGACCGAACAAGGGCTGAAAATAAGAAAGCCGAAATTTCGGTAAAAACCGGAAACGGGACGGCTCCGAGAAAACGGAAACAGTCAAAAAAGGAGATGCTTTTATGCATACGCAATCAAAGGATAAGGAAGCCTTTACATCCGCGGCCGTGAAAAAGAGAAGCTTTCTTTCGCGGCGCACGGATCTGGATCTGACAAACGGTCCGCTTTTTTCCACGCTGATTCGGTTTTCGCTGCCGCTTCTTGCAGCCAATCTGATCAACACGATGTTCCATTCGATGGACATTATGGTGCTTTCCCGATTTGCGGAGGGAAACGAGGTGGCGGCACTCGGTGCAACCTCGGCGGTCAATGCGCTTTTTTCCTCGATTTGCGTTGGCATCTGCACGGGTGTCACCATCATTCTTGCGCGCCTGGTTGGGCGCGGTGATGCCGAGAAGACGAGGCGCGTGGTTTCCACCGCGATCCTCACGGGTGCTATGCTCGGCATTCTGATGGGCGCGATCGGTATGGTAATCAACCGCCCCTTCCTTTCGTGGACGGATTGCCCGACGGATTGTATAGAGGATGCGGTTTTATATTCCAACCTTTATTTTGCAGGGCTTCCCTTTATGCTTACCTACCATTACGCGGCCTCGGTTATCCGCGTTTCGGGAGATAGCGAAAGTCCGCTTCGCTATATGATCCTTGCAGGGCTGACCAATATTTCTCTCAATGCGCTCTTTTGCCTGTTTATGGAGCGTAAGGTGGCCGCGGTTGCCATCGCAACCTTCCTTTCGCAGGCGCTCGGCGCGCTGCTTTCGCTTCGGTATCTGATGAAAAAGCAAGGCCCTTGCCACTTTAGCCTAAGGGAGCTTTGCTTCGATTTTTCGGCCTTCAAGAAAATGCTT
>JAGBCA010000064.1 GCA_017938205.1 Clostridia bacterium | reverse complement strand
TCTCGGTTTCCCAAGAAAACATTAACGAGATTCTTTCGCACTTACATGTGCTAAAAAAATTTCCTTTGTTGTTCAATTTTCAAAGAGCAAGTGCCCTCAAAAAGAGTTCCCTCTCGAAGCGGGCTTGTCTATTATATCAAATTTTTTCTTATTTGTCAAGGGTTTTTCGAAAAGTTTTTCATCTTTTTTTCAAAACGTGAAAACGCACAAATTTTTCCAAGCATATCCCTGCGCATTTTAGATAAAATAGTAACAGAGTCAAGGAGTTACGATCGAGCCGCGGGCAAGATCAAGGCGACCTTCGGCTCGATTGAATATAGATTTTTTAAAAAAACAGGAGATCAAAGTCTTATGGCTAAGAACAACATTCCCGAAGCAAAGGCTGCTATGAACAAGTTTAAGATGCAGGCTGCTGGCGAGGTTGGTGTAAACCTTAAAGAGGGTTACAACGGTGACCTCACCTCTAAGCAGGCCGGTAGCATCGGCGGTCAGATGGTTAAGAAGATGGTAGAGTCCTACGAGAACTCTATCAAGAACAACGGCTAATTTAAACCGGGTTTCTGATTTTCTTTTCCTGAGCTGAAAGCTCCCTCACCTGCTGTGCCCGTGAGGGAGAAAAGAGCGACCGTGCCAAGAGGTGCGGTCGCTTTTCCCTTTCAAGATACAGGCTGCAGATTCGTTTGATGTAATCCTCAAAGAGGGTTACAACGGTGGCCTCGCTTCCAAGCAGGCCGGTAGCATTGGCGGTCAGATCCGTCGAATATAAGAACAAACCAAATTGGTTCTTGCTTGAAAATTCTTCCCCGTTCTTCGTCAGACTTTTTGTGAATACGCTTGTATTCGCTGCAAAGCCTTCCTTGCTCGGAAAAGAATTTTCTGCGCAATAACTGCTTCGCATCCTTCGGACAATTCATTTGCTCTTATATTCTCCCTCGAAGATGGTTGAGTCCTACGAGAGCTCTATCAAGACGGGCGGCTAATTTAAACCGAGTTTCTGATTTTCTTTTCCCGAGCTGAAAGCTCCCTCACCTGCTGTGCCCGTGAGGGAGAAAAGAGCGACCGTGCCAAGAGGTGCGGTCGCTTTTACTTTATACGATATCGTCTGAAGCATCTTTATATTGCTCTGATGCTTTTTTCAATATATTTTGCTGATCGAACGTATCTTTGAAGGTAAAAATCGCGCGCAGTACAAAAAGAATGCCACAAGCAACGATCATCCAATTGTTTTCAAGCATTGAAAATTTCAGCTCATCGAATGTTGAATTGCCAAAATGCATAGATCTTTCCCACAATGTTTTTTCTATATTATACTTCATCAACACCTCGACATTGATTTTCGCCCACATATAAAACAAAAAAGTGCCGATTGCAGAAAGAGCGAACTGAAAGATTTGGTATAGATAGAATCGGTTGCGATATGAAAAATCTTCTGCATACAGTTTTGCACGAATAGCGAAAGTGTGTTCCTCTTCTTTCTTATTTTTTTCTTGCTCTGTTTTTCCGTGCATATCCTCATTGAAGGATTTTTTCAAAATATGATCAAAGGATATTTTTTTCTGCTTAACCCAACGTGAGAAGTCATATAAAGAATATACTTCAAGCATTCTATCGATGCCACTGTCGATAATCGTAAGAATCATTCCTATTATCAGAAGAGGGGCAATCTTTTCCAGCACTTCATTAGCAGCATAATACATATCAAATTCAAACTGCATAGATGCGATACTCTTGAACCACTCATCATATTTAAGATAAGCCAAAATTACTAAAATTATTGTGATAATAGTTGCTCCCCAACCTAATACTTTACCCACTATTTTTATCGTCGGTTTTTCCTCGCCCCAACGATGTTTGAGGGCAGCAACACTTGTTTCAGATATATCCTCCGAATCCGGGACTTCATTTTTATGAGAATCCGATGTTTTTGGCAGTGGCATCTGAGAAATTTGCTCTACCTGCTCAAACGCATACCCACAATTGGGGCAAGAAGCGACATTTCCCACGAATACCGATTCGCATTCAGGGCAAAATCTGATTTTCGCACCACAGTGAATGCACTGCTTTACAGTGCTTGAAATATTTTCCTCACATTCGGGACATTTTATAATTGCCATGCTTTCATCCTCCATTATTAAATTTGAACACTTTCAAATTTAGCCAATTGGCTTTTTCTTTTAAACGTTGGTATAAAATCAACATTTTTTTCTTTTTTCAGCCACGCTTGAAACTTTCTAAGATAAATGTATTTTGCAGAGGTTGATTTCAGATAGATTCGCATACCGATCGAATAAACAAACAAGCACAATGTAATAGCCATCAGCGCAAGAACTGCCAACAATCCAAAGTCAAAATATTTTTCATTGATTATCGGGCCGGCTACATATATATCAAAAAGAGATAAAATCTCCAAATATATGAAAGCAAATCCAAGATACAAAATCCAAAGCCTACCGATAGCCGGGAGCTGCAATTCATTTTTCTTGTATTTACTTGCCCAATTGTTTGACTTCAAAAACTCACGCTCTAATTTTGTTCGAACTTCGTCATTAAGATCTTCAAATTGTCTAGTCTTTGCTTGGGTAGACTGACCGTTTTTAGAAGTTTCATCCCTTTTTATCTCCACCGAAACTTCTTCATTCACAGAAATGCCACAATGAATGCATACTTCTGCGGTGTCACTTATTTTCTTACCGCAATTTTTACAGATAATCAGTGCCATTATAATCCTCCCTCAAATCCTTTTTTTAATCCATTTCTTTATAAATCTCTTTTTTGTGCTCTATATGCGCACGAAATCCGTTTTATATCATTCGAAACATTCATATATTTTTGCCATCTGCTTTACCGGCTTACACCTCTTTCGCTTTTTGCAACTTCTTCTATAAACAACACCTCAACACCACCATAGGTTTCCTTCTTCGGAAAGTGTGCCGAAAGAGACGAAAAAGTTTTTTTCTCATGATAACTGTTAAAATCATCAAATTCCTTTTGCGTAATCAAGGTTGCTTGTTTGGAACAATCGACATATATGATGTTATCCTTTGAAAAGGCAAGTTCTGCCATTCTTTTGCTGCTACACCCACAATACAAAAAAGAAATGCTTTTTACATCACTGAATTTTCCGTATTTTTCCTCGTCTTGCTCAAATGCTTCTGCCACGCGCACAAGATCTGCAAAAGATTCACGACTTAACAATTCCTCACGCTCTGCTTCCGTCAGATCTTCTGTTGTGCGAAATTCTGTAAACGAGGCATACATCCCTACTACATAACACAAAAACAGAACAAAGCAAACAATTTTGCACATTCGCAGAAATAAACTTCCTTTTAATCCCAGTTCTTTCATAAGCCCTCCTTTTTTACAAAAAGCAATATTTTTTCTCATTTTAGTATTTTTTTTACTAAGTAAGACCATTATATTATATTTTTGAATAATTGTCAACCTTTTTAGTAAAAAATGATATAATTATTTCATCAAAGCTCGGAGGTTAGACGTGAAAATCGGTGAAAAAATAAGAAATGCAAGAGAAGACCTTGATCTTTCACAAGAAGAGGTTGCTCGCTGTATTCCAATGAATCAATCGAGCTATTCAAAAATCGAAAGAGACATTCAAGAGCCCAATTTAGAGCAGCTTCGAAAAATATGCCAGATATTAAAATTGAATCCCTCCTATCTCTTGGCCTTGGGCGAATTTGAAGATTCTGTTCTACTTGATCTGAAATTTGCAAGAGAAGTAAAAAATTGCTACAAAAAGAATTTTAAATAATCGTTTGATTAAGGTTTCCAATTCCCTGCATTTATAAAAAGAGCGACCGTACCAAAAGGTGCGGTCGCTTTTACATATGATCGAAACTGTATCCGATCTGCTAAAAATCAATAATATTGTCCCCAACCATCGTTAACAGGCGGATCTTCACTATCGAGAAAAGGAGCGTTATTATCACCTGACATTGTTAAAAACTCATTTTCAAGAAAAATGATGTTAGACTCAGGGCTTTCATATTTTACTTTCATTATATTCACCTCATGAAGCGTAATAATCAACGATTTTCTGCGCATAATCCTTCGCATCCTGCGTTTCGGTGGGATTATTGACCATATTCCTTGCAATGTCATAGACATTCCTTTCTCGAACGCGATCATATGCGTTATATGTTTCACCGTTGATCTCTATTTCAAATACAAGACGGCTCTCAAGGTTGGTTTGATAATAGCTCGCAGGAACTCCGGTAATAACGAGATTGGTAATGTTGGTTTCGGTCTTATTCACTCCCGCAATATAATTAGGAAGATTCTTTCCCACAACACCGTAGTTCCAGCCCCAAGACGCGGAGTCAAGATCAAAGGTTGATGCAAATAGATATCCAAAACGAAGGTTTGCAAATCCTTCCTCGGTATTCGTATATCTCAAAGAACCGCCGAGAAAACGAAAATATTTATTTTCTACAACTGAATAAAGACCTGTTTCCTTGTTTTGAACGATCAAATACGTCTCATCAAGGTCGTTATACGAGGGCATCACGGCAGAGCCGTAGGAAACGGTAAGCTCCGTAGAGGGGCGATACGTATCCTTCAGCGTGGAATAATACTGAACCTGCACATTCTGTCCGTCAGCGGAGAAATAAAGCATAGCTACCATTCCCTTGGAGCCTTGGCCGTATTCGGCATCCATAACCTGAGGATCAACAAGAATCTGCGTAACCTCATTGCCAAAATTGCCAAGCCGCTTTGAAACAACTACGTCATCTGAGCCGGAATGACCACAAAGCACCATAAAGATGTTATGATGACGGCTTAAAAAATCATTCCAAAGAACATCAGCCGCGTTATTATCGGGATCATATGCCGTAGCATTTCCGTTTTCTCCTGATTCGCTTAAGGTTCCATCGCTCTCCATATAGTGGTGAGTGGTTACAATTACACGATGTGCTGGGTGCGCCGCTACCACCTCGTTTGCCCATGCGATAGGGCCGTCCTTCGTTCCGTGGTCAAGGCAAAGAAGCAGATAGTCAACGCTACCGATCTTAAAGGTATGGTAGACGTTATCAATTCTTCCCTCTTCGTAATATCCCGCGATATTCTGCGTATATCCCTCGTGACTGCCGAAATACTGATTAAAGAGCTCTATACCGTCGTGACCGTCACCTCGGATCAGTGAATAAGGGATGACACCGTCCATAAGCGAGATCGCTTCCTTGGCATCTGCCCATTGCTTGTGAGATTTGGTTTCGTCGTAATTTACGTGACCTACGTCAACACCAACCTCGGTAATATCACCAAGTCCGATCACGTACTGAATTTTTTTATCTTCCTTGTTTTCTATGATCCATTTATAGATATTTTTAAGGAGCTCGGGATTCTGTTCGTTCACAGTTTGCGTATCTCCAACGATTGCAAAGCTGTAGGCATAGTCGTTTTCAATCGGCTCTACGTACTCTTTTTCCCAAAGAAGCTGTTTATAGTTTGCAGTATATCCGTTGCCGGAAATATCCGTAAGATTTTTATAGGCATCCTCCGGATTCATCCGATAGCATGCGAGAAGGCCTTCGTCGCTGATATTTATATTCCCTAAATAGTCGGAAGCGATTTCTTCGGCACTTCTTACATCAGAGTAAGCACGGATCTCCTTAATGAAGCCCTTAAAATACTGATCGGCTCTGTTCTCCCAATACTCACCGTCACCCTCTGCATAACGAAGAGCGGTATCTCTACCGATAAGGAATTTCTGCGAAAGAACATTCTCGCTATATGCGGCAACGGTGCCGTCTGCAATGCTTTGCTTGAATTCGCCGTTGACAAAGCATCGTGCTTCACCGTTCGCGGTATCGTGGACAACGGCAAGATGCTGCCACGTTCCGGTTTTCAAATTCACGTCTGTGAATCTATGGTATGCAGTTGTGCCGGCCGCCGTGGTATAGAAAAGGCGAGGATTTCCGTCTTTATATACTTCCAAAGCAACGCGTGCTCCGTTGTAGCTGCGATAGTTGCCGATGATTGTACCACCGATGCTGCCCGAATAATACTTAGGCATATAGATCCATGCCTCAAACGTTTCTATATTCTCGGTAAATGTCGTATCGATCTCATATATACCGAAGTTTCCCGGCTGAATGCCGCTACTGCTGTTGTAAACAAGTGTATTGCCGTTTCCGGAATAATCGCGAAGCGTTGCTTCTCCCATTCTGGTAAGATCGTAAGCGGCCAGAAGTCCCGATACAGAGCCGCTCCACGTCTTGTTGATCGCTTTATCGGCTTTGATTTCATCCGCGGTTCGAATAGAATCAAACATTGCAACCGAGTTGATCAGTCCTTTAAAGTAGTTGGTATTGCCGCTTCGATAATCGCCGCCAATTCTGAAGGGATTTGTGTATTCCGAGGCCTTCGGAAGCGTTAAGCTGGCGGGATACCTTGTTGCCTTTTGCGCTCCGTCTACATATAAGCTGACACCGGTCCAGCCAGAACCGATTGTGACAGCATAATGATGCACTCCACCGATTCTTGCATCATGCTCCGACTGATAAAACGTCGCGATCCACTCGCTGCCCGAATTATACCTTCCGCGAACGATGATCTTTCCGTAGGTTTCGATCTCTATATTGATATAAGATGATGCGTTCTCACTGTAGTTTCCAACGATAACGCCTCCGTTTGAGGCACCGGGCAAAGCAGAACACCCTGCAAGCTCGAACTCAAAGGTCATCGGTGTATTGACCTTTGAAGACATATCATAGCTTGTGTCTTCCTTAAAATAATTTTGATATCCGGTTGCACCGGGTGTGGTTGTCACGCCATCGAACGTGGTCTGCGAGCCCGCGCTTGTGACTATGGTCATTGGCATCATCCCCAGAAGCAACGTAACCGTTAATACAAAAGAGAGCACTCTTACAACTGATTTTTTCATAGGTTTTCCTCCATAAATATTTATTAACTGCAAAACAAGTATATCACTCGCCGACAGCATTGTAAAGAATATGATAAAATAGTGTTGCCATATTTCAGAAGATGTGCTATAATCTATATAGGAGGATTTCTTATGGAACTTTTACAGCTACGATATTTTTATGAAAGCGCAAAAAGCGAGAACTTTGCGAAGGTCGCGGAAAAATATATGGTTCCCGCTTCTTCGGTATCCGCATCCATCAAAAGATTGGAGGAGGAACTTGGATGCAAGCTATTTGAAAGGCAGAGTAATTCCATATCTTTAAATGATAGCGGAAAGCTTTTGCAAAACTCTCTTTCCGCTATTTTTGATGAGCTAAATCAAACCGTAGAAAAAATCAAGCAGACAAAGCCAATAAAAACCGAAATTCGTATACTGATACTTGCAATGAGGGAGTATATCAGCCGCGCTATATTCGAGTATCAGAAAACGCATCCGAACGTACACTTTGTGGCAATGTTCGACGTGAACGATCACGAGGGATACGAATACGATCTGATCATAGACAAGGATAACGGCGCGTATCCCGAATATAAGCGAAGGGAGCTTGGAAATTATCCCATTTGCTTCTGCGCAACGAAAGATCATCCGTTGGTTGGCAAAGAGCTTGCGATGAAGGATCTGCGCAACGAAAGGTTTATCACGCTCGAATATGATTTAGGCGTAAACAGTTCGCTTTTCGAATGTTGCAAAAATGCAGGATTTTATCCTGAAATCGTATTACAGACGAACGATCAGCACTGTTTCAGAAGTAGCGCCGAAGCAGGGATCGGCCTCGGCCTATGGCTAAAAACGAAGCTCGCTGAATGGCCAAAAAATCTGGTAGAGCTTTCTGTTTGCGATCTGCAGATGCGTCACGTATTGTACTTATATTACAAAAACGGTATTGCAAATGAAGAAATTCTGAATTTCATTGACTTTCTTTCTTCGAAAGACTTTTAAAGATCATTTATACATGCTGCCGTGAGAGTAAAAAATCGACCGCGCCTTTTGGCACGGTCGATTTCACTTTGAAGATGGACATCACAAGCTTGATTACATAATCCTTAAAGATGGTTATAACGGTGACCTACTGCTAAGCAGGCCTGCAACATCGGCGGTTAGATCTGTTGAATATATTAACATATCCGATCGAATCATTCAAGGCCGCTCTTGGGATAATACATATCCGTGCCCGCCCAGCGGAATTTCCCCGCGAAGAGCGTTCGCAGAAGAAAATCGTTTCCGTCCTTCGGGTATTTAAAAATGCGGAGTCCTTCGGCAAGCGCAAAATTACTTGCAAGGCCGCGAAAGCGCGCCGTGTACTCCTTTTCGCGCCAAAGGCGTTCTGCCCCCGTGTGCTCAACGCTGAAGGCATACATCGAGTCCTTCATCTGCTGCTCAGCTTCGGTGACATCAATATAGATATCGGGAAGAAAATAACAGGAGGACTGAAGCATCCCCGTTTCATAAGTATATATTTCGTTTGGACAAACACCGTCCACCGCAGCGGCAAAGATCGCCTCACGCATCACCTTTGCGCATTCCGCATGCTCGATATGATTATCCTTGGGATCCATTATAAAAACGATATCGGGCGCAAACTCTCGAATGACAGCTTCGCAAGCACGAACGCTTTCATCCGTTGCCTTATAGTATTTCGGCCCATTGTAATCCAGAATGAGCTTTTTAGCACCCAGCACTTCTGCACCGCGCATCGACTGCGCGTCTGCGGTTGCATTTCTGCCTTTATAATGCTGATAAGGCTTCGGCGTTAAGCAAAGCACCTCGTGCCCCATTTTCGAAAGGAGAGCAACGATGCCGCCCATGCCGTATTCAATATCGTCAATATGTATTCCGCTTGCCAAAATTTTCATACGTTTCCTTCTATATTCATTAAATATAATGTTAAGAGGATTATAGCAAAGAAAGGGAGAAAAGTCAATATCCGTTTCGTTGTTATGGGTGAAAATACAACAACGCACGGGCGTGTTTTTTACTTTTCAATTTTCTTTTCCGGTACCAAGAACATAAAGACAAGCGAGCTCAAAAGAAGGAGCATGGGATAGAAGAGATTGCCGATGACCTGGAATGCACTGAGCGAAAAGCCCGCTTTATGGACCTCGGTCAATGCCGTGAGCATTTGTGCACCGTACGGCAGGATTCCTTGGAAAATGCAGGAGAAGGTATCAAGAATCGAAGCCGTTTTGCGAGGAGAGATGCCGTAGTCCTTTGCCATCTCGGAGGCGATCGGGTTGGCCGTAACGATGGCAACAGTATTGTTGGCCGTGGCAACATCCATAAGACCAACGAGAAGTCCCATACCGAGCTGACCTGCGCGCTTGCCGCGGAAGACGCGGCGAATACCACTCAACAATGCCCGGAAGCCGCCCGCCTCGCGGATCAAGGCACAGAGCGCGGAAACGAGGATCGCTACCATTGCGGTTTCAAACATACCCGAAACACCGGCTCCCATGCCGGAAATAAAGCCGGAGAAGGAAACGGCACCCGTAGAGAGCATGATCACACTGCCCGCAACGATGCCGGCCATCAAAGAAATAAACACGTTGATACCAATGATACTAAGAATTAAAACCAGAAGATACGGCAGGATCTGAATAAGCTTATAATCCTCTGTGACGATCGGCTTGATATCGGCACGAAGCGAAAGAATGAGGATCAGCAAAAGCGTCAGAACAGCGGCAGGCAAAACGATGATAAAATTCGTTTTGAATTTATCCCGCATCGAACAGCCCTGGCCGCCACAGGCAGCAATGGTCGTATCCGAAACAAAGGAGAGATTATCGCCGAACATAGCGCCACCGACAACCGTTCCTACGCAAAGCGCAAGCGGAAATCCCGAGATCAATGCGATATTCACAGCAATGGGCGTTAAGAGCTTGATCGTTCCAACGGAGGTACCCATGGCCGTGGAAACAAAGCAGGAAACCAGGAAGATCACGCAAACGGCAAGCTGCGGCGGCACGATCGAAAGAACGAAGTGCGCAACACTCTGCGCCGATTCTCTTCCGACTACGCCAACGAAAATACCTGCCAAAAGGAAGATCAGTAGCATCGTGATCACGTTTTTATCGCCGACCCCTCGCCCCATAATTTCAAGCTTTTCATCGAAAGAGAGCGCACGGTTCTGAAGGCAGGCAAGCAAAATTGCTACAAGGAATACAACGATAACAGGAACGATAGAGAATCCGCTGGGGATCTTCATTCCGTATTCAAAAATAATACCTAAGGACAGATACAGGACGACAAAAATACCGATCGGCAAAAGCGCCCACACGTTTCCTTTTTTCATTTTATTTCTCCAAAGATCTTATATAGTCTAAACGAAGATAGATCCAAGCACGATCGCGAGGATGGCGGCAAAGAGAGAGGATGTAAAATTCACCGTATCGTTATCGAAGAAGGCAAAGCCGCGTACGCGAACGGTTTTCTTTTTGCAATGCTCTTCTCTTTCAACCAAGGCACCGCATACGGCGCAACGGAACTTCCCTTGAACGAGAGAACCAAGCAGGCTATCAAAGATACAGCCGAGAAAGGCGGCAATACCGCCAAGAACAAACGGAAGAACGATTCCACCCGTGAAGGCGTAGCCAAGCAGCATCATAAAAAATGCGCCAAGTGCGCCTGCGGCCGTTCCGAGCAGGGACATACCGCCGCTCATTCCCACCTCGCATTTTTTCATACGGAAGAGATCGAACACACGCTTGTCCCTTGCGCCGATGCCCGAGGCCATCGTGTCTGCCAAAGATTCACCCATTGCGGCAAGAAATCCGATCAAAAAGGCAATGTGCGGATGGATGGCGTAGCATACGGCACAGGCCGCCGCCGGAGCGGCGTTTGCGAACACCTGAAAATAGGAGCGGCACTCGCTTTTTTGATTCTTCCCTGCGTGCTTGATCTTATCGGATATAACACCGAGCACCAAGAACAAAAGAAGAGCAAGAAATCCGAGGTTGCCGAGAATGACCGAGATGATAGCATCCAGGATCACTGCGCATAGGATTCCGCCGCGCGTCAGCACCTTTTTCTCCGTGGCGAGCCAAATAACTGCGGGCGTTAAAAGGATCGGGCAAAGATATTGCGTGATGGGCGGATAATAAAGAAATGCATATATAAATAAAAAGGAAGACAGAGGGACACTGATATTATCCAGGCCGTTTCTCGTGATCAGCTCGAGGAGCACGGCAAGAACGGCGACAAGCGCCATTTGCCAAAGCTGAAGCGGCATGGAATATACAAGCGAAAAAATATAGAGCGATAGGAAGGAGGCGAAGAGTCCCGCCAAAGTTCCGTACAACGTTTTATTGCCGCAGATGCGCGGATTTTTCTTCGTTATCAGCTGGCCGAAGATGCCCGAAAATCCGTCTCCAAACGAGGTGATCATCACCGCCGCGCCAAAGGGCAACATCAAGTCCTTCACGAAATACGTGCAGATTGCCATCACGGACATGGAAACGCCGTAATACACAGTTCCCGATGAATTTTCGCCCTCGGATGAGATCATTGGCATCAGGTGGCCGAGATGCGAAACGATCAAAAGCGCAGTAAAAGCGAGGCAGACCACAAAAAAATGGATCGTGTTGCCCATGAAGTGATATAAGATCACCCACTCCATACCCACAAGAATATGGACGAGCTTGCGCGTGTATTTTTTATTCATTCCCAGCTTATACGCGACGAGGCCAAGCACAAGGCAAAGCGCGCCGTACAAAGCGGAGAGAACGTATCCTTGAAAAATCATATTTGATATCCTTTGCTCCAAAATGCAGAAAAAGAAAAGCGAAATTACTCTTCCCGCAATCTCGCCAATTTCTTTTTTTTAAATCTCCTCGGTCTCCTCGTGCGGCTCGTCGTCCTTCGTTTCAGGCAGGATCTCCTTACCGGGGATCACGATGCCCTTGATCATGGATCGAACGTTTTCCTCACGCTTCTCCCTCAGGATCTTTTCTTTTGCCAAACGGCTGACGGCAATATCATCGTTAATGTCAGCCGGGACTGTGCCGTCCGCCAAGGTAAGAAACTTTTCAAAGGCATCGGGATAAACGAAGATCTTCTCCGCAGTCGCGAAGCGAACGGTGATATATTTGTCCTTATGGCAAAGAATCACTCCATCTCCGAAAACTTTATGCTTTACTGCAAGGTTCTCAAGCTGCATGTCTTTACTCCTGATTTGTCTTATGAATTTTCTTATCGCTCATACAATAGAGCGCACTGTATTGTAACAGATAAATGTTGCCAAAATATGAATATATCATGTTTTTTTAATATATTTTTATTTTTATGGCTTTTTTTACCCTATTTCTCGGTATTTATTTGTATTCTATGCGTTAGGATGCCAAAAAGACAATGAAAAATGCGGCTCGGAAAAAAGTTTTTTCGCAAGCCGCATTTATTTTTACTTCAGGGTGATCATGGATTCATCCCAGATCTCGGGCGCCTCGTATCCAAGGAGGTTGACCGTTGTTGCGGCAACGTCCGAAAGACCGAAGTCCTCTCTTCCAAGCTTCACCGTGTATGCATCGCTATAGAAGTTATCATAGATAATGAAGGGAACGGGATTCAAGGTGTGGCTGGTTTTGGCCTTGAGAGAGCCATCCTTATTCTTTTTGGGCTCACCGCTCTTCTTATCCAGCTCGTACATTTCGTCTGCATTGCCGTGGTCCGCCGTGATGAGCGCCACGCCGCCGAGCTTATCCACAACCTTCAAAATTCTTGCAAGCTGAAGATCCAACGCCTCCATCGAGCACTCGGTTGCGAGGAAGGAGCCCGTGTGGCCTACCATATCGCCGTTCGGGAAGTTTACGCGCAGATACTTATACTTTCCGCTCTCCAGCGCCTCGATCAGCTTATCCGTGATCTCTGCGCACTTCATCCAGGGTCTCTGCTCAAAGGGAACAACGTCCGAGGGGATCTCGATATAGGTTTCGAGCGTTTCGGAGAACTTACCGGACTTATTGCCGTTCCAGAAATAGGTTACGTGGCCATACTTCTGCGTTTCGGAGATGGCGAGAGAATTCACGCCGCTGTCTACCAGATACTCGGACATCGTATTCGTGATCTCGGGGGGATCTACAAGGAAGCGGGAGGGGATATGAAGGTCACCGTCATACTCCAGCATACCTGCATAGAGAACGGCAGGAACACGCTTTCTGTCAAACATAGCAAAATCCGCACCGCCTTCAAAGGCCTTGGAGATCTCGATGGAACGGTCACCGCGGAAGTTGAAGAAGATCACGCTGTCTCCGTCCTCGATCGTGCCAACGGGCTTTCCGTCCTTGGCGATCACGAAGGGAGGCAGATCCTGGTCGATCACCTTCAGCTCTGCACGGTAGGTCTCAACAGCCTCGGCGGCAGAAGCAAAGGCTCTTCCCTCTCCGAGAACGTGCGTTTTCCATCCCGCCTCGACCATAGCCCAGTTTGCCTCGTAACGGTCCATCGTGATCTGCATACGGCCGCCGCCGGATGCAATGGCGATATCGAAGGAATCGCTGCGAAGGTCGGAAAGATAATCCTCAAAGGGGAGGATATAATCAAGTGCGCTGGTCTCGCCAACGTCACGGCCGTCAAGAAGGATATGCACGCGAACACGGCCGACACCCTCGCGCTTTGCGCCCTCGATGAGTGCCTTGAGGTGATCGATGTGAGAGTGCACGTTTCCGTCCGAGAAAAGGCCAAGGAAATGCAGGGTGGAGGCATTCTTCTTCACGCCGCCGACAAGCGCCTGCCATGCATCGGAGGCAAAGATCTTGCCCGTCTCGATGGACTGCGATACGAGCTTTGCGCCCTGGGCGAACACCTGACCGGAGCCAAGCGCGTTATGTCCTACCTCGGAGTTACCCATATCGTCATCCGAAGGAAGGCCAACGGCAGTGCCGTGCGCACGGATCTTGAGAGTCGGATAATTTGCCATAAGAGCATCCAAGGTCGGCGTATGTGCCTTAGCCACCGCATTTGCGGCGTTGGCGGGTGCGATACCCACACCGTCCATCACGATGGTGAGAAGCGGGCCCTTTACGCCCTCGAATGCTTTGCTTTTTTTCAGCTGTGCCATAAGTTTTCCCTTTCATATATAGAAGCTTAAAAATATCAGATATCGGCCTCGTTAACGTAGAGGTGACCGTTTTCGCGGATAAATTCCTTACGCTCGGCAAGCGCATCGCCGAGAAGCACGTCAAACATCTTGGCGGTTGCCTCCGCATCCGCAGGCGTGATCGCAACGAGGCGGCGGGTCTGCGGACACATCGTGGTGCGCCACATCATATCCGGCTCGTTTTCACCAAGTCCCTTGGAGCGCTGGAGATTGTATTTTTTATCACCGAGCTTTTTGAGGATCTCGATCTTCTCCGCCTCATTATAGGCAAAATAGGTTTCCGATCCTGCCGTGATCTCAAAAAGAGGGGACTCTGCAATAAAGATCTTCCCTTTTTCGATCAGGGTCGGAAGCAAACGGTAAAACATCGTCAGAAGCAGCGTGCGGATCTGGAAGCCGTCCTCATCCGCATCGGTGCATATAATAATCTTGTTCCACTTTAAAAGACTATAATCAAAGGTGGCGAGATCGCCCGGCTTTTTCGTTTTTACCTCAACGCCGCAGCCGATGACCTTCAGAAGATCCACGATAATGTCGCTGGCAAAGATCTTATCGTAGCTGCTCTTCATACAGTTCAGCGTTTTTCCTCTGACGGGAATGATCGCCTGGAACTCCGCGTTTCGACCAAGCTTACAGCTTGACATTGCCGAATCGCCCTCTACGATATATACCTCACGCAGCTCGGGATCCTTACTGCGGCAGGGCACAAACTTTTCCACACGGTTCGAGACGTCCATCGTTCCCGTGAGCTTCTTTTTGATATCCACCTTAGTTTTTTCAGCGGATTCTCTTGCGCGCTTATTGACGATGACCTGATTGATGATCGCCGCAGCCGCGGTGGCATTCTCCGTCAGAAAGATCTCAAGATTTTCCTTGAGAAAATCCGTCAATGCCTTTTGAATAAAGCTGTTGGTGATAGCCTTCTTCGTCTGGTTTTCATACGAGGTCTGCGTGGATGCGGAATTGACGATGACCGTAAGGTTGTCCGCAATATCGACAAAGGAGATGCGCGATTCGTTTTTTGAATACTTGTTCTGTGCCTTGATGTGCTTATCGATGGCATAGGTGAACGCATTCTTTACCGCCTTGTCCGGCGCACCGCCGTACTCAAGGAAGGAGGAGTTGTGATAATACTCTGCCGAGCCGCTCTTGGAAAAGCAGAATGCAATCTCCGCCTTCAGCTTATATTCGGGAAGGTCTTCTCTGTCCTTACCTTGCGTTTCAAGCTTCCAGAGAGTGATCGGCGTGGTCGAGATCCCATCCGTGATCTCGGCGATATAATCCGCGATACCGCGCTCGTAGAAATATTCGGTTTTCTCAAACTTACCAGGCGCCGTCTCGTTTTCCAGAATAAAACGTATGCCCGCATTGACAAAGGCCTGGCGGCGCAGCGTGGCATCCAAAAAGCTTATGGGAATGTCGATCTCCTTGAAAACGTCCAGATCGGGGAGCCAGCGGATCACCGTGCCTCTGCGCTTTCCGCCTGCGGGGATCGGCTCTTCCTTGAGCGCTCCCTGCGGCTCGCCTTTTTTGAATTTCATGGAGGAAAGCGTTGTCCCATTATAGGAGGCAACGGTCATATATGCACTGGAATACTGCGTTGCGGTTGCGCCAAGGCCGTTCAGGCCAAGAGAAAACTCGTAGGCCGCGCCTGCATTATTGTTGTCGTATTTTCCGCCCGCATAAAGCTCGCAGAATACGAGCTCCCAGTTATAGCGCTTTTCCTTCTCATTATATCCGAGAGGAACGCCGCGTCCGAAGTCCTCCACCTCAATGGAAAGATCCAAAAACTTCTTAACGATAATACGATCGCCGTAGCCCTCTCTCGCCTCGTCCACCGAGTTGGCAAGAATCTCAAAAAAGGAATGCTGACAGCCCTCAAGATCGTCCGATCCGAAGATAACGGCCGGGCGCTTTCTGACGCGCTCCGCACCCTTCAAGGATTTGATACTGGCGTTATTATATTCTGTTGCTTTGGTAGAAGCCTTTGCCATCTCCGCCTCCGTACTTATAAAATATCTTAACTATTTTAACACAAAAATTTTGCTTTGTCAAGGCTTTGGACAAATCCGAAAAGCAATCTCACACGGTCATGCGGAAACATTTTTGCTGTAGCCGGGATAGGTTTGTCGGATCGATTCTCCGCCGAAATATACGGTTTTCGGCGTTGTGTCCTCCGCGTCGATACGGATAAAATCAAGATCGTAGCTGCAACCGCTATAGACGGGATCCAAAACAGAGAAATAAATCTCGGCAGAATAATATTGCGGGGATCCCGCGGCCGTTCCCGCATAGCGTGTGAAGGAAAAGGAATGCTTCTCCACGGTAACGACGGATGCGGGGATCGTGATCTTTCTCGTGTAATACCCCTCAAAGAAGCCCGTTTTGATACAGGTCACCTTCTTTCCGCCGAGGGTGCTCGGAATATTCAGAGTGTCAACGTTTCCGTAAAAGCAGAGGAGCGTGACCGCATCGGCGTGTGAAATATACAGATACTGCTCCGTTTCACAGAGTGTGCCGGGTGCAACGGAATAAAGAACCGTCGAGGCGGAAAGATCCTGTGCAAAGGCGGCGGAAAAGCCGCTCGGCAAGGTCTTTGCACCGAAGAAATATCTCTCGCTCTTGCCAACGATCGCTCCCGTTTCCGCAGTTTTTACGGATGCGGGAAAATATACCGAGCGAAGCGATCCCTCGATCGCGACCGCTCTTGGATCCAACCGCTCCGTGGCACTTCCGAGAGCAAGATCCGTTACGCCCTCTGGAACAACGATGGCATGAGAGCGGATACGAAGCACCGGAAGTGAATCGTATACCGAAGGAATCGAAAGCAGCCCATCGGTCTCTGGTGTATATGAAAGAACGGAATAG
Organism: Clostridia bacterium; assembly: GCA_017938205.1. Classification (GTDB taxonomy): domain Bacteria; phylum Bacillota; class Clostridia; order Oscillospirales; family CAG-272; genus UBA1740. The sequence continues at coordinate 25,018 of JAGBCA010000064.1, read as the reverse complement.
CCTGCGCCTTCCTTACAAAGATACATCCCGAGCGCTTTATCATATACCACAGACCCCTTCGCAACACCAAGCGAATAACGTGCACCGCTATTTGCGAGATATGCAAGCTCGGACGGAAGCGCATTTGCTTCAAAGGCGAGATATGCAATATCCGAAAGACCGCTTGGAATTTGCGTTTCGGAGGACGAAATGTAAACAATTATATCCATATCATCCGAAAAAGCCGATGGATCGACGGTTTTTATTGCCGCAGGCAGGATCATAGATTGGATTGCCGTATTATCGAATGCATCCGATGGGATCTGTGTGATGGCGGCGCCGTTAAAGTCCACACTCGCAAGGCTCGTGCAATTTTTGAAGGCACCTGCGGGGAGCGTGGTCATATTCGCGGAGAGGCGCACGGAGGTGATCTGCGTATTGCCTGCAAACGCACCCTTATGCATACCGATCACGGGCATATTGACAAAGCTATTCGGTATCACCACGTCACGGTCGCTGCCCGTGTATCCCGTTACGACCGCGCCTGCGCTTCCGTTCAGCGTTTCAAAGCTGAAAACAAGACCGTCGCTGCAATCTTCCGCATATACGCCCGCAAACACGCCCGTGTCCGCATCTCCGATCCACCAATTGCCGTTTTTTCCGATATGCGGCGTGATGCCGGCGGCGCCGTCCTTGCCGGGGGTGCCTGGATCTCCCTTGTCGCCCTTTTCACCCTTTGCACCGGTTGCGCCCGTTGCGCCCTGGGCACCATCCTCACCCTTCTCTCCTTGCTCACCCTTTTCGCCTTGGATGCCCTGCGTACCGCTGCTGCCCTGCTGACCGCGCGCGGAAACGCCGAGATCCGTAGAGGCGATCCACCAGTTTCCGTTCTCACCGATATAAGGTATATTTCCCTGCTCCTCACCGCAGGAACTCAGCGAAAAAAGCATTGCCGCGATCATCGCAACGCACAGAATTTTTCCGATCTTCATTTCATATCTCCTATCGTTTTTTTCTTTTTTTCATATACTGATATTGCCTTCCTTTTTTTCGAGGAAGGCAAGGAGGACGCCCCAGGATGAATACCGCTTTTCTTACAGTGGATTCCGTCACCTACGCGATCAAGGCACGAAAGGTGCTTTCCGCCATCGGCATTCATGCTTCGGTCAAAAAGGTGAACGCTACGGCCACGGGACGGGGCTGCCGATACGGTATTTTTATTGAGCGGCGGCATCTTTTCTCCGCTATGGCCGAGTTAAAACAAAAGAACATTGCTTTTGAAGAGTGGCGGGGGTATGGGTATGACCTACCTTGATAATGCTGCCACCACTTTTCCAAAGCCAAAGTGCGTATACAAAAGACTGCAATGGTGCTTGCGAAACGCTGCAGGCAACCCCGGACGCTCCTCGCACAAGGCCGCGCTTGCAGCGGCAGAGGAGATCTACGGTGCGCGAGAGGCACTCTCCGAGCTTCTGGGCTTTTGTGCACCCGAGCGGATCGTTTTTACGCAGAACGCAACTTATGCGCTGAATATGGCGATCCGCTCCCTGCGGCCAAGACCTATACACGCAATATATTCCGACAGAGAACACAATTCCGTGATACGACCGATCGAGGCACTTTGCAAGGAGGGCTGCACGCATACCGTTTTTAAAGCCGACGGAGATATTCTTGCGGCTATGGAGGCGGCTATGCGCCCCGAAACGGATCTCTGCATTCTCTCTCTTTGCTCCAACGTGACGGGCGAATGCTTTCCGCTCCCGATCCTCAGAGAATTTCGAAGGAGGTATCCTGCCGTGCGCATCCTGTTAGATGGATCGCAATGGCTGGGACACCTTCCTCTCTCGCTTGACGAGTCACTTTGCGACGTCCTTTGTGCCCCGGGACACAAGGCACTATTCGGGATCCAGGGTGTGGGCTTTGCTGTTTTCGTCAAAGACGGAGAATACGCCCCCTTCGTCCTCGGAGGGAGTGGGAGTGATTCTCAGAGCAAAGATATGCCGCTCCTTTTGCCCGAGCGGCTGGAGGCAGGCACGCTCGCAACCCCCGCCATTGCAACGCTTGGCGAGGGAGCACGCTTTCTCTTGCGTGAAGGGATGACCGCCGTCAGCGAAAGGATCCTGCACCTGAGCACAAAATTATATGAGAGGATCGATGCATTTTCCAAGCTGCAGCCTCTGAGCCGCCACGGCATCGGTACCGTTTCATTTGCCGCAGAAGGGATTCCCTCCTCCGCCGTTACCGCCTTTTTGGATTCGCGCAATATTTGCGTGCGCGGTGGACTGCACTGCGCCCCTTTGATCCACGAGGCGATGCATACCTTGGACGGGGGCGCGGTACGTGTCAGCCTCTCTTATCTGAATACGGTGTGGGATCTTGACCGCCTTTACCGTGCGCTTAAGGAATTTAAAAAGATATATTATTAAGGAGAGGCGCACCGCGGTGCAAAAGAAACGTGGTGCGCCTCTTCATTTGTTTACGGTTTCTTTATTGTTTTTTTCATGAATTTATGCTACAATGGTCGTACAAAGCTTTTGTGAGGATATTATGAAAAAGGTATTTTTATTCAGCTCGCACTGGTCCGTGTATCTGACGGAAATTCCCGTGCTTGCTTTGCTCGCGATCGTGATCTCCGTGCATGATACGGCACCCTCGATCGTAAAATTTTATCCGCTTGAGATCGTGCTTGGTGGTGTTGCACTTCTGATCCTCCTCTTTTTCTTCCGTGCGGTTCAGATCTCGAAGGACGAGATCCGCGAGATCGGGCGTTTTTCCTCGCGTGATAAAGCGACCATCGAGGAAGGAAAAATCCTCGTTTTTACACTTGCAAGAAAAAAGCACCTCACCGTTGAGCTTTATGAGCGCTCCGATGCGGCACCCGCACTCCCCTGGGCGGGAGATGTTTCGGGTGAGCTCAATCTCTTCCGCGCACGTACACGTGGAAATATAAAGGCCGTTCGCCGTACGCTTCTTTGCTTTGGCGTTTCCTCGGATGAGGCGGATGCGGCACTCAAAGGACTTCCCGAAAAGGAGATCGTTTTTGAAAACGTTGCCATATGCGCGGAAGAAAAGCATGACGTAGTTATATATCGCCTGCGTATCCTGCAAACGCTTTAAGAGCATTTAATAACACCGTGCCGTGGTGCAAAAAGCAACCGCGGCACGTTTTTTGTCATATTTGCATTGAGGTCAAAGTTTTTCCTCGGAGAGAATTACACGTCCGAAAAACTGCGGCTGATGATAACTCGGTTTTTCCGTCAAAACGGGATTCCATGCGGCGTAATGGCGCTTCACCGTCAGATCTCCGCATTTATAAAAATTGGCCTTGAACACCGTTTCTCTTTTATCGTAATAAGAATCGATCAAGGTATAAGGGATGAAGAGCATGAGCGTCCATCCTTCCATCGGGGAGATCTGCGTGCGGATACGCATTCCGCTTCCCTCGGTAGCAACAACACCGCGAGCCCCCGGTGTGCTTTGCTTTTCACCAACGTGAAAAAGGCACGCACCTGCGGGATTGATCTCAACATTCATATATTTCTGCTCGCTCTCATTCGGTACAAAGAAAAGCTCCATACAGCTATCCGCACATATACGAGCTTCATTTTCCATTTCCGTAATGCGCAAAGGCCATTCCGTAGTGGTCATACGCACGGTGATCCCCGCATCGCTATGCACCATAGCCGCCGTCGTCGCATATGGGATCGGCTGATATTCATCCCAGGTGTACTCCAATGCGACCTTCTCGACCTTTTCCCAACGCGCGTCCTCAACCGTCATTTCCCCTTGGATCTTTTTTGCGATATATTCCTTCATCGAAAAAATCTCCTATGATATAAGATGTTTTTATTATAAAGCTTTTGTCGAATAATGTCAAGAGGATAGATGGAAAAAGGAGGAAAAAGAGGAAATGAATGAGAGAATTTACTAAGAAGATGCTTGTTTCGGATGGAGTGAAGGGGTGTAGGACAACAAAAAGATGCGAAGGGGTTGACAGGCAGACACTTGCCCGGGATGGAACGAGAGCTTTGCTAAAGTTTTATTTGGAGGATTCGTGTCTCGCCTGCGGGCTCGGTCACTCCGCGGCTCTGACAGTCCACCGGACTGTCATTCACTGCCGCTTCGGCTTCGAATCCTCCAGGGCGCGCAAAAATGAAAAAAGCAAGCCTATTGGCTTGCTTTTTTGGCGCGCCCTGGAGGATTCGAACCTTCGACCTACCGGTTCGTAGCCGGGCACTCTATCCACTGAGCTAAGGGCGCGTATTTTCTGGAGCGAGTGATGGGAATCGAACCCACGCGACCAGCTTGGAAGGCTGGAATTCTACCATTGAACTACACTCGCAAATAACGTTCTTCGCTGAACGCCTATATATCATAACACATTTTATTTTGTTTGTCAAGGGCTTTTTTGATTTTTTTAGAAATTTTCCTCACAGTTTTTTCTTGCATTTAAAGCTTCTGTGTGTTAAAATACTTATAACAATGCTTTTGGAGGACAATCCTATGCTATACAACGTGACGGACTACGGCGTGATCGGCAACGGCATAAAGAACAACACCGACGCCATCAATGCACTGACAAAAAAGCTGAAGGGCAAGGGCGGTACGCTTTACTTCCCCGCCGGACAGTACGTAAGCGGATCGATCCGCCTTTACAGCGATATGACGCTTCTTCTGGATTCGGGCGCAACGATCCTCGGAAGCCATGATTTTAACGACTATCCCTTCATTGAGCTGGAGGGCTTTACACGCGGAACGAGGCACGGCCTGATCTCGGCGATCAATGAAAGAAACATCCGCATCACGGGCGGCAGGATCGACGGACGAGGCAAATATTTCTGGGACAACATGGAATCTGATTACGAGCGGCCGCGCACGATCAATCCGATCCTTTGCAAGGACGTTTCGATCACGGATATCATCATTGAAAATTCACCGTGCTGGACGGTGCATCCCCTCTGCTGTGAGAACGTGGCGGTACGCGGCGTGACGATCTACAACCCTTACGATTCACCGAACACGGACGGCATCAATCCCGAAAGCTGCAAGAACGTACGCATTACGGATTGCCATATTGACGTAGGTGACGACTGTGTGACAATCAAGGCCGGCACGGAGCTGGACCCTTTAATGAAGGGGCGTCCCTGCGAGAACATCATCGTTTCGGGTTGTACGATGGCACACGGACACGGCGGCGTTGTGATAGGCAGTGAGATGAGCGGGGGCGTGAAGAACGTTTCGGTTTCCAACTGCATTTTTCAAAATACGGAGCGCGGCATCCGCGTGAAGACCCGCAGAAAGCGCGGCGGTTACGTAAAAGGGGCTTCGTTCTCTGACATTATTATGGAAAACGTAGGTGCCGTGATCACGATGAACGGCTACTACTGCTGTGTTTGCGGCGAGTATCCGTTTCCGAAGGAGATCCTTTTCGATGAAGGAGCACAACCCTTGGACGAGCTGACACCAAGCTTTTCGGACATCCGCATCAGCGGCATCACCGCACGCGGCGTGACGGGCGTTGGTGTTTATCTGTACGGACTTCCCGAGAGCCCGATCGAAAACGTAACGATCTCGAATGTTTCCATGGAGATCGAAGGCTGCAAGGAGGGCTTTTCTCCCGTTGCCGCCTTCAACCGCAAAAGGTGCTACGGCGACGGTGTTCTGATCGAAAACGCCAAGGGCGTGACGATGCAAAACGTGCAGCTTCATTGCAAGGGAGAAAGGCTATCGCTGAAAGGCTCGAAAGATGTAACGTGGAACGGTGAGGTTCTCGCATAAAACGCATTTTTAGTGCAATTAACAAACAATTATTTACAAAAAAGCAATCTGTCATCCTTTAAGGTTGGCAGATTGCTTTTTTTATTGAAAATTATTTTACAACGATATTCACGATCTTACCGGGAACAACGATCTCTTTTACGATCGTTTTGCCTGCAAGAGCGGCGGCGATCTTCTCGTCTGCCTTAACGGCGGCGAGGATACCGTCTTTATCCGCTGCGGCGGGGATCGCAACGACGGCGCGAACCTTACCGTTGATCTGTACGGGGAAATCTACGGTGTCGTCCACGGTCTTGCTCTCGTCATAGGTCGGCCAGGGTGCGATGGATACAAGTCCCTTGCCGCCCATCATCTCATATACCTCTTCTGCTACGTGAGGAGCGAAGGGAGAGAGGAGCTTTGCGAAGGTGGAAAGCTCGCACCTTGTGATCTTACCAACCTCGGTAATGGTGTTCACGAGAGCCATCATAGCGGCGATCGCGGTATTGAACTTCATATTGTCAATATCTGCGGTTACCTTCTTGATGGTCTTATGGAATACCTTTTCAAGCTCGGGGGTCACGCCCTCGCCTGCAGCGATTTCGGAGAGGTCAAGGAATCTTTCAAGGAAGCGCTTGCAGCCCTTGATGGACTGAGGATTCCAGGGAGCAGCCTTCTCAAAGTCACCGATGAACATTTCGTAAAGACGCATGGTATCTGCGCCGTAGTCACGCACGATGTCGTCGGGGTTGACGACGTTGCCGCGGGACTTGGACATTTTCTCACCGTTCTCGCCAAGGATCATGCCGTGGCTGGTACGCTTTGCATAGGGCTCCTTGCAAGCAAGAACGTCAATATCGAAGAGGAACTTTGCCCAGAATCTGGAATACAGAAGATGCAGGGTGGTGTGCTCCATACCGCCGTTGTACCAATCGACAGGCATCCAATACTCAAGAGCCTCCTTGGAGGCAAGTGCCTTATCGTTGTGCGGATCGCAGTAACGCAGGAAATACCAGGATGAGCCTGCCCACTGGGGCATGGTGTCGGTTTCTCTCTTTGCCTTGCCGCCGCACTGCGGGCAGGTGCAATTCACCCAATCGGTCATCATGGAAAGAGGAGATTCGCCGGTTTCGGTGGGCTCATAGGACTCAACCTCGGGCAGGCGGAGCGGAAGCTCTTCCTCGGGAATGGCAACCCAGCCGCACTTTTCGCACTCTACGAGCGGAATGGGCTCACCCCAATATCTCTGACGGGAGAACACCCAGTCACGGAGCTTGAAGTTGACCTTCTTCTTACCGATTCCCTTCTCCTCGAGGAATGCGGCCATTGCCTCCTTGGCATCGGCAACCTCCATACCGTTAAGGAAATCGGAGTTTACGAGTTTGCCGGTCTCAACGTCTACGAATGCCTCGTTCTGCACGTCGCCGCCCGCAACGACCTCGATGATCGGCAGGCCGAACTTCTTTGCAAAATCCCAGTCACGCTCGTCATGTGCGGGAACGGCCATGATAGCACCCGTTCCGTAGCCTGCAAGAACGTAGTCCGAGATAAAGATCGGGATCTCCTTGCCGTTGACAGGGTTGATCGCCTTTACACCCTTCAGCATAACGCCGGTCTTTTCCTTGGCAAGCTCGGTGCGCTCAAAGTCCGACTTCTTGCCTGCGGCCTCGCGATAAGCAACGACCTCGGCGTAGTTTTCAAGCTTCGGAGCCCACTTCTCCACGTATGCGTGCTCGGGTGCGATAACCATATAGGTTGCGCCGAAGAGCGTATCGCAACGGGTGGTATATACCGTGAGAGTATCGCCTGCTGTAGTTGCGAAGTCCACCTCCGCGCCGTAAGACTTACCGATCCAGTTGATCTGCTGGGTCTTGACTCTCTCTATGTAGTCAAGTCCGTCAAGATCAGAGATCAGGCGGTCTGCATACTCGGTGATACGGAGCATCCACTGGCTCTTTACCTTACGGATAACGGCGGAGGCACAGCGCTCGCACACGCCGTTGACGACCTCCTCGTTTGCAAGAACGACCTTGCAGGAGGTACAGAAGTTCACCGCCATCTCCTTCTTATACGCAAGTCCCTTTTTGAACAGCTGGAGGAAGATCCACTGCGTCCACTTATAATATTCGGGATCGGTTGTGTTGATCTCTCTGTCCCAATCGAAAGAAAGACCGAGTGCCTTAAGCTGGCTCTTGAATCGAGCAACGTTGTTTTCGGTTACGATACGGGGATGGATCTTATTCTTGATCGCGTAGTTCTCCGTCGGAAGGCCGAAGGCATCCCAGCCCATCGGGAACAGAACGTTATAGCCCTGCATTCTCTTTTTACGCGATACGATGTCGAGAGCCGTATAGGGTCTCGGATGGCCTACGTGAAGGCCCTGACCCGAGGGATAAGGAAACTCCACGAGCGAGAAATACTTGGGAAGCGTATAGTCCTGCTTTGCGGCAAAGGGCTTCTTTTCATCCCAGATCTTCTGCCATTTGGATTCGATCTCTTTGTAGTTGTACTGCATTGTCTCATCTATCTCCTAAATTAAATTTTTTTCACATTGAATTTTGCATCGACCTTTTCCTTGATCGGCGTGATGTCCATTTTCCGATCGGCGGGAAGGAGGCGATCCAGATCGTAAAACTCACGGCTCTGCACATCAAAAACGTTTACGATCACATCCGCAAAATCGACCAGCACCCAGGAGGCACCCGAGCGCCCCTCCACGCGGTGCGGACGCTTACCGCGCAAGGACATCTTCTCTGCCACCTCGTCCGAAAGCGCGAGAACGGCGGTGGATGAGGTTGCCGTGATATTGATATAATAATCGGTGATGGCGCTTTCCTCGCCGACGTAATACGCGGTGAGATTTCTTCCCTTTTTTTCAAGCAGAAGCTCGATCACGGCCTCCGCAAGCGCCAAAGAGGAGGCATTTTTCAGATCCTCCACGGGAAGCGATGCATGATTTTCTGACATATAGGTTCCTCTGTCATTCTTTTTTAGTTTGTATTTCTAAGGAGGACAGATCTTCCTCCGTATACACAAGGTAGGGGAAATTTTTATCGCTATAAATGTTTTCCTGGGCGAGCTCGCCTTCCTTGTAAAGGCGGTGTGCGCCGTCAAAGCCTCCGCCAAAGGGGAAATACTCGGAAAGAAGCCGTATGCTGCTCTCTCGGTTGGCAATATAATACCAATGACCGTTATATAGCAGCGGCTCGCCCGGCAGGGTGAAAAACACAGCGGAAAGCGAGGACAGATGCGCATGCGCCCAAAGCCCAAGAGAAAGCGCACGGGCTATAGGAATATCGGTGATAAGATCCTCACGCATGGAAAAAAGCATTTGGATCAGAGCGGCAGGCCGAAGATGCGTGCGTGCACGGCGAAGGAAGGCAGAGAGAAAGATCTTTTGCGCATCCACACGGCCAAGGTCACCCATCACGTAGCCCTCGCGGTATCGGACGAAGGACTCGGCCTCTTTGCCCGAAAGAAGATGCGTTCCCGCCGTATAACGCGTACCCTCCAATTCTATATCCGAGGGAAGCGTAACGGCAACACCGCCCATAGCATCCACGGCGGCACGCAAAGCGGCGGCAGTAAATGCAACGGAGCCTGAAAGAGAGACGGAAAACGTCTCACTGACGAGCGAGGAAAGCAAGGAAAGCGCACGCTCCGCAGACTCTCCGCGACAGCGGCTTGCGGCGTAAACGCCGTTGATCTTATCCACTGCGGTATCGGCGCGAAAATAGGTATCGCGCGGAATTTGCATCACGGAAATGCGCTCTGCGGATGGATCGAGCGAAAGCAGAAAAAGAACGTCTGTATTCTCAGCCGCCTCATCCAGCCCTGCACAAAGAAATACCATGGGGGCATCTGCATCGGCATCTACTGCATCCGTCCGACGACGAAAGCAGGCGGTAAAGGACAACAGCATGGAAAATACAAGAAAAATGGTCAGAAGCTTTTTCATGTAAGGAGACTCCAACGTTTTTTCTTATCTTTTCCCTTTTTTCTTCTATAATCCTAAGAAATAGTTGACAAAATGCTATCACGGGCACGCACCGTATCCTCGCAAAGCGCGTATCCGTGCTCCGTGAGAAAACGAATGGTGCTATCAAGAACAGAAAGCGTAATGCGATCCAGCGCCGCCTTCGGAGGAATGCCGTCACTGAGCATGGAAAAGAATTTTTCTCGTGCTTCGATGCAACGAGGATATTCTCGCCCCTCCTCGATATAATCCGCAACAAAAAGCAGCTTATCAAAAAGCGACATACCGGCACTTCCCGTGGTATGAGAACGGATCGCAGAGAGAATCTCTTCGTTTTCTGCAAAGAACGAGAACTCGTGCTTTATCCGATGCTCTGCCGTGAAGGAATGCAGGATCGCAGGTGATTTTTCTTGACTTATGGAAAGTTTTATTTGCATTTTTGAGATGATCTCTCTTTGTTCCGCTTCGGACAGCTCCTTCGTTATATCATGAAGAAGCGCGGCCGCAGATAGGAAAAAGGGATCGATCTCACCGTCAAAGAAGGCGGCCATGCGGCGTGTCATTTTCTCCACGCCGAGCGTGTGGCGGTAGCGCTTTTCGCTCATGAAGGCACGCACGTCCTCACGCAGGGCAAGAAGGATCGCATCCTTATCCTCTGCACGCCAGAGCCCTTGCTCCCGGATATATGCATAGACCGCGGGAGAAAGCATTTTTTCAGCGCGCCAGGGTGCGGTGGCGAGCGCCACGCGCAGGTCGGAGGAGGAGATCTCGGTGACGGGAGCATCGATCATGCGAATACGCGCACCGTATTCCCTTTCGTACCGCTTGGCGGCCTCCTTGATCTGTACGGAGATCCCGTCCTCCGCCTCACGGCGGACAAGACATATCACAGCGTGGGCAAAGATCGTTGCGGGATCACGCCAGGTTGGCAGAGAGAGGAACATATCCGTTCCGCATAGAAAATAGAGCTCTCTGTTTTCTGCCGAAAGATAAGTTAGCGTTTCTGCGGTGTAGCTCCGCCCACCGCGGCGGATCTCCATATCGGAGATCTCGGCGTTCGGAATATGACCGAAGGCAAGCGAGGCCATGGCAAGCCTTTGCTCTGCCGTGGCACCGCCGTCAATCTCCTTGTGCGGAGGGAGATTGTCCACGATGATCATAAGGCGATCCGGTGAAAGCGCTGCGCTCAGCGCTTCCGCTGCACGGATGTGCCCGATATGCGGCGGACTAAAGGTGCCGCCGTAGATCGCAAGTATCTCTTTTTTCATTACGGAAGCTCGATTCTTTGCTTCTTTTCGGAGGGACGGTACAGGATGATCTTCGTTCCGATCGTACCTGCGACCTCTGCTCCGATGGCGGCGGCGATTTCGTCAGCCGCCTCTCTTGCGGAATATCCGCTGCTTTCAAGCACGCGGATCTTGATCAACTCTCTGGCCTCCAAGGCATTGGAGAGCTGATTGCAAAGCTCCTCACCGATACCGCCCTTTCCGATCTGAAAGATGGTATCCATATTCTGTGCAAGCGAGCGAAGATAAGCTCTTTGTTTACTGTTTAACACGCTATATTTTCCTTTTTATATCATTTTTCGCAAAGATCACTCCTCGGAGAAGAGTGCTCCCGCAAATTCTTCTGCATTGAAGGGCTTCATATCCTCGATCTGCTCACCGACACCGATGAACTTCACGGGAATACCGAGCTCCTGCTTGATGGAGAAGATGATGCCGCCCTTTGCCGTTCCGTCCAGCTTTGTGAGGATCAGACCGGTGATTTCCGCCGCGCCCTTGAACTCCTTTGCCTGGATCACGGCATTCTGACCGGTGGTGGCATCCAAAACGAGCAGAGTTTCGCGATCTGCATCCGGCAATTCCCTGCCGATCACGCGGTTGATCTTCGCAAGCTCGTCCATAAGATTTTTCTTATTGTGAAGGCGGCCTGCCGTATCGATGATCAGAACGTCGGCCGAGCGGCTCTTTGCCGCGCTGATCGCATCGTACACAACGGATGCGGGATCTGCGCCCGCCCCCTGCCGCACGAGGTCAACGCCCGCACGGTCACACCAGACGGCAAGCTGCTCTGCGGCGGCGGCACGGAATGTATCTGCAGCAGCAACGACGACGCGCTTTTTCTGCTTCTTCAGCTCTGCGGCGATCTTGCCGATCGAGGTGGTTTTTCCCACGCCGTTGACACCGATAACGAGGATAACGGAGGGCTTCGTATTCAGCTTCAGCGGCTCGTGCTCTCCAAGCATATCGCGCAGATTGCGATACAGAAGATCCTTGATCTCTGCAGGATCCTTGAGGCGGCCATCCTTGACGGCCTCGCGAAGATCATCAAGGATCTCCTCGGTGCAATTTACACCGAGATCGGCAGAGATCAAAAGCTCCTCAAGCTCATCAAACAGATCCTCATCAATTTTATGAAAGGATCTGAACAGACTGTCTATTTTTCCGACTATGGCATTCTTGGTCTTTAAAAGACCGTTTTTCAGCTTCTCAAAGAACCCCATCGAGTATCTCCTTTTGCTTTCCTTCGATTTCGTTTACGTTCAGCTCAATGGCCTGGGAAATACCGCGCTGCGGCATGGTTACACCGTACAAGCGGTCTCCGATCTCCATCGTGCCGCGACGGTGCGTGATCAGGATAAACTGCGTATCCGTTGCCATCTTCTTGATGTATTCGCCAAAGCGGAACACGTTCACCTCGTCCAGCGCCGCCTCGATCTCGTCCAGAATACAGAAGGGCGAGGGATTTACCTTCAGAATGGCGAAAAGCAGAGCGATCGCAACGAAGGACTGCTCGCCACCCGAAAGAAGCGACATACTGCCGACGGCCTTGCCCGGAGGCTGTGCGGTGATCTCGATGCCCGAGGTCAGAACGTCCTCCGGCTCCGTAAGCGAGAGAGATGCAGTACCGCCGCCGAAGAGCTCGCGGAAGGTGGTTCCGAAATGGCGGTTGATATCCTCAAAGGCCTTAACGAAGCTTTCGCGCATATCCGTTTCGAGGCGGGCGATGATCTGGATCAGCTCATCGTGCGACTTTGTGAGATCCACGTACTGCGTATTGAGCGCATCATAGGCCGATTTTTCATCCGCATACTGCTCAATGGATGCGGGATCAAAGTGTCCGATGGCACGAAGCTTATGACGGAGGGAGGTCTGATTTGCAGCAACCTCGGCGCGGTTTTCCTCGGTTACGGGAGGATAATTCAGCGCCACGGCCTGCTCATAAGTAAGGTTGTAATCGTCCCAGAGAACAGAGCCAAGCTTATCGCGGTTTTCCTCCAGGCGCATCAAATTGTTTTCCGCACGCAGAGATGCCTCCATAAAGGACTCGCGGGAGGAGGTCTTTTCCTTGATCAGCGCACGCAGATCGTTCATGGCCTTATCGTAGGTATCACTACCGGTTTCCAGCTCCTTGCGTTGCTTTTCAAGCGAGCGGATCTGCTCCTCAAGAGCCTCGTGCTCCTCTCTGCGGATCGCCTTGGTTTTATCCATGCTTTCGCTCTTATCGTGAAGCTCTGCAATGCGCGCCTTCTGCGCGTTTTTCTCGGATTCAAGCTCCTCCAGACGCTCACGGATCGAAGCAAGGAGCTGTCTTGCACCGTCTATATCCTTATTGGCTTCAACGATGGCAACATATTCGTCTGCGGCTTTGGCGGAAAGCTCGTCATTCTTCTCATCCAGCACGCCCATTTCCGCAGCGCGCTTTTCGCGGAAGGCACGGAGCCCCTCCGCACGCTCGCAGGCAGCATCGTACTGCGCCTGCAGGGAGCGAAGCTCCTCCTCTGCCCTCGACTGCTGTCCCTCAAGGTTATGATAGTCAAAGCGCAGCTTTTCGATCATATTTCGGTTGGCAGCAAGATTGGCATTCGCAGTATCAAGCGCGGCAAACTGACTTCTCGAAAGCGTGAGAAGCAATTCCTTCTCCTGCGTAGCGTCCTTGACAGCCTCTGCGGCAGCGACACGCTCGGAGTCCAGAACCGCGATCGCCTTTTTGCTTTCGGCAATGGTTTTGTTGTAGCCCTCGGCGCGCTCACGAAGAGCGGCGATCTCGCTCATACGGCTGAGAAGTCCGCTATCTCTCTTTGCACTACCGCCGGTAAACGAGCCGCCCGCGTTGATCACCTGACCGTCCAGCGTTACGAGCTTGACACGGTAACGGATCTTCTTTGCAGCCTCGGATGCATTCTCGATCGTATCGAAAACAACGACGCGAAGCAAGAGCCATTCGATGATGGATCTATAACAAGGATCAAAGCTTACAAGCTCGTCTCCTCTTCCGACGTAGCCCTGCATTGACTTCGTCATACGGATCTCATCCGTTTCCGTAGCGGACTTGATCGCGGTGATGGGATAGAAGGTGGCACGGCCTGCGCCTGCACGCTTCAGCGCGTACATTGCGGCCTTTGCGGTCTCCTCATTATCCACGACGATGTTCTGCAGGCTTGCGCCAAGCGCGGTATCGATCGCGGTGATGTATTTTTCATCCACGTGGATCAGCGAGGAAAGCGGACCGTGGATCCTTCCGCGGATCTCGCCCTCCTTGTATTTGCGCATAACGAACTTAACGCTCTCGTAAAAGCCCTCGAAGCTCTCGTTCATTCTCTGCAGAGCGTCTGCCTTTTGCAAGAGAGATTCGCTCTTCGGTATCAGATCGTTGAGGATCGAAAGATGTCTTTCCTTCTGCTCGGAGATCTCCTCGAGCTTTGCATTACCCTCTTCAAGGATCTTATCCTTCTCGGCGATCTTCGCCTTGAAGCCTGCGGCGTTCGCCTCGCACTTCTCTGCCTCTGCCGTCAGCGTTTCGCCCTCTTTTTCATAAGCGGCGATCTGTTCCTCAATATCCTTGGAGCGCGTGCCGTCGCTGATCTTGGAATTGGAAAGGACATTGATGCGCACATTGAGATCCTGCGCGGTGTTTTCCTCCACCGTCAGCTCGTCCAGCGCCTCCTCCAGCTCCTTTTGCATTTCCTCGATCGCCTTTTGCAGTTTGCTCTGCTCGGCAAGATACTCAAGGCGGGTATCCATATGCTTTTTAAGTGTGGCCTCAAAGGCGGCAATTCTCTTTTCGTGCTCTTCGCCCTGCTGCTCAAGACCCATCTGCTGACGGGAAAGCTCACCCATGCGGATCTTGCACTGCTCGATCATTTCAAGATTGTGGGCAAGCTCGGTGTTCTGCACGTCCATCGCGGCATCCAACTGATGCAGGCGGCGGTTGGCCTCCTGAATATCGTCGTATACCTTCTGCGAGCGAAGCTTATTTTCCTGCGATTTATTGTAGAGAACGTCGGACTGTGCCTCCAGATCCGCGATCACGTCATCAATGATCTCAAGCTCGTTTTTCGAGAGCTTGAAGGCCTTAGTCGCTTCCTCGATATCCTCACGGATCTTCTTGGTATCAAAGAGCCAGAGCGATACGTCCGCCATTTTCTTTTCTTCAAAGATCGCAAGACCGCGCCTTGCCTTTTCCGCATCTTTCTCAAGGGGGCCGAGGCGGCTCTCCTTTTCGGTCAGAATATCTCTGACACGGTCAAGGTTCTCCTGTGTGCTCTTCAGCTTTCTCTCGGATTCCTCCTTGCGGTTGCGGTATTTGGCAATGCCTGCCGCCTCCTCAAAGATATTACGGCGCTCGTCACTCTTTTTCGAGATGATCTCTGCGATCTTACCCTGTCCGATGATCGAATAGCCCTCGCGTCCGACACCCGTATTCATAAAGAGCTCGTAAATATCGCGCAAGCGCTTCGGCTCCTTATTGATCAGATATTCACTCTCGCCCGTACGGTAGTAGCGGCGGGTGACGGAAACCTCATCGTAATCCGATTCCAGACGGTTTTCCTTATCCGAGTTATCGAAAACGACCGTAACCTCCGCAAATCCCATCGGACGGCGCGCCTCCGTTCCGCCGAAGATAACGTCCGTCATCTTCGTTCCGCGGATATTTCGGCTGGAAAGCTCTCCGAGAACCCAACGCATCGCGTCGGAAATATTGGATTTTCCGCTTCCGTTCGGCCCTACGATCACCGTTGCACCGTGCTCGAAGGTAAGCGTTGTGCGGTTGGGAAAGGACTTGAAGCCGTGAAGTTCCAAGGATTTTAAGTACATACCCTTTTCCTTTCTTCTGTCTTGATTATAACGTCTCCCTTGCAAAGCGCCTCGCTCTCCTCAACGATCACGCGAGAAAAGCCGAAGCTCTCACAGAGGTAGTTCTTGTTGGACTTATGCTGCCCCACGGCCGCAGATGTGCATCCCTTGGCAACGAGGATGCGCAGAACGGGGGCTTTTTTCTCTCTTTTTAGGAGAGAACAGATCTTTCGCCTGTATATTTCACTTTCCACAAGCTCGCCCATTGCACTGTGGGTCGGGCCTGCGAAAACGGTGTTTTCATCATTTAACGCCTCGGTGGCATGAAGGCCGACACGAAGCAGAGGTACGCCGTGCGCATGAAAGATCTCAACTGCATTTGCCGTGCGCAGGACCGCCTCCGAAAGCGTAAGAGGCTGATAAACGCCGCGGATCGCATCCTCGCAAAGCGGCGTTTCGCGAAAGACCACGGTGGGATACACTCTCGCTCCCACGGCACCAAGCTCGCAAATTGCCCTTGCTGTTTCCTTTTCGCTTTCGGGCGTTGCGGACGGAAGGCCGATCATCATCTGGCCAACGAAATCAAAGTCATGCCTGACGAGCATGCTCGCCGCCCTTACGCTATCCTTTGCCGTATGACCGCGGCGGCACGCAGAAAGCACGGGATCGCTCATGCTTTGGATCCCAAGCTCCACGGTTTTCATGCCGTAGGTCTGAAGAAGATCCAAAACTTCCTCGTTTATGTAATCCGGCCGCGTGGAGCATCGCAGAGAGGCGACCGCGCCGCTTTCAAGATAGCGATGCGCGCGCCGAAGGATCTCTTCCATCAGCGATCGGTCGATCCCTGTGAACGAGCCGCCGAAGAAGGCGATCTCAACGGATGCTTCCCTTTCCACCGTAGCAAGCGCACGATCGATCGTTTGCTCCAGCGCGGAAAGGCAAAAGCCCTCACTTCCGCTGATGGAGCGCTGATTGCAAAAGCTGCATTGATGCGGACAGCCGAGGTGCGGCACAAAAATGGGAATATTGACGTGCCGACTCATTCTTTTATTCCGAAGAGAGAAAGCGCGGCGGCCGCCGCCTGCATTTCCGCATCCTTTTTACTGCTTGCCGAGCCACGCCCGACGGTATTGTTATTGATCCTTGCTACCACGGTGAAGGTTTTTGCGTGATCGGGACCGTCCTCTCTCTCCACCTCGTACGAAAGATCGGATGCACCGTCCTGCTCCACAAGCTGCTGCAGGCGTGTTTTTGCATCCTCGATCGGCACATGAGAGAGCGGAATGTGCGGGATCAGTAGCGCAAGAAGCACCGAACGGCATTTCTCCGCATCGTCAAGATACATTGCACCGATCACGGCTTCCATTGCATCTGCCAGCACCTTCGGGCGCGTGCGACAGGCATTTGCCTCCTCCCCGTTTCCGAGATGCAGATAATCACCGAGAGAGAGCGAGAGCGCGATCTCGCTGAGCGTTTTCGTGCATACGAGCTGGCGGCGCACCCTCGTCAGATCCCCTTCCGCAAGGGTTTTGTTTTCAAGATACAGATAATGCGAGATCACGATCTGGAGTACGGCGTCTCCGAGAAACTCCAGCCGCTCGTTGGAGGGCAGATGAATGCCCCTTGCCTCGCATTCGTTTGCGTATGAGGCGTGCGTCAGGGCATTTTCCAAGAGTGCGGGATCCGAAAACCGATACCCGAGCCGCTTTTCTAAAAGCGAAAGATCCTTTCCGATCGCCATGAGCAGCCTCCTTTCTTGATCAAATTATAAGTTCTGCTACGGTTTAATACCCGTAAATCTTCTCCGCATCGGCAAGAAGCTTTTTATCGTCGTAGTCCTCGGCAAAGGCGGCAATATCGTCGTTGATACCGCCCTCCACGAAGGAGATCGCCTGGCGCACTGCGTTTTTGATCGCGTTGGCATCCGACGAGCCGTGTGCCTTGATGACGGGGCGACTGATACCGAGCAGGGGCGCGCCGCCGTGCTCCGAGGCATCAAAGCGATGCTTCATCTCCTTGATCTTATCCTTCATCGTCAACGCGGAGACCTTAGTGGCAAGATTGGTATACAGAACGTCCTTCAAGGTATGGAGCATAAACTTACCCATACCCTCGATGCTCTTGAGGAGAATATTGCCCGTGAAGCCATCGGTCACAAGCACGTCGCATACGTTAAAAGGAAGTGCCTTTGACTCCACGTTTCCAACGAAGTTTAAGCCACTCTCGGAGAGAAGCTGAAAGGATTCAACCTGCAAAGCGTTACCCTTATTATACTCCGTTCCGTTGTTGAGCTGGCCGACACGCGGACGGTCGATCCCATAGACACGCTCCATATACTTTGCGCCCATAAAGGCGAACTGACAGATATTATCCGAGGTGACCGTAAGGTTTGCACCTGCATCGATCAGAAGGATGGGGTTATCGAGAGGAATGACCGTTCCGATCGCGGGGCGGTTGATGCCCTTGATACGCTTGACGATCAGGGTAGCACCCGTGATAAGAGCGCCCGTATTGCCTGCGCTCACGAATGCCTCTCCCTCTCCGAGGCTCAGCTGCTTGAGTCCCACACTCATAGAGGAATCGCGCTTTTCACGCACGACTGCAAGAGGCTTGTCCTCCATCGTGATGGCGGTGGGCGCGTGAAGGATCTCGATGCCCTCCAGAGAAATATTATGCTTTACGCTGATGTCAGATATTACGTTTTCATCGCCCACCAGAACCAAGCTATGGTCCGGATAGGCCTTTGCGGCCATGGCCGCGCCCTTTATGATCTCAAGGGGCGCGTTGTCACCGCTCATTGCATCCAACAGGATCTTCATCGGTTGGCTTTGAAAAACAGAAGGGGCGGGAAAGCAGCGATAACGATCGCTCCGCATAGGCCGCGTTTCTGTTCTTCTTTCCTCCTTTAACTTTTTTTTCAAAGGGTGCTATAATGCCGAAATTGGCATTCATAGGTTGAAAATTCTTACTGATCCCACCGTCACGGACGTAGTGCGCAAGCGCACCGATGACCGTTTCTCGCGGAAAGATCGCACGCTCCCTGCCAAGTGCGGCAAGGGCGGCGTTTACGCCTGCAACGAAGCCGGAGGACGTGGACTCCACGTATCCCTCCACGCCCGTCATCTGCCCGGCAAAGCGCAGGGTGGGACGGTCAAGCATGGCGTAGGTCTCATCCAAGAGACCGGGAGAATTGAGATAAGTATTGCGATGCATCACACCGTACCGAAAATAGACGGCGTTTTCGAGGCCGGGAATGAGACCGAACACACGCTTTTGCTCGCCAAAGGTGAGATGCGTCTGGAAGCCGACGATGTTATACATCGTGCCCTCCTTATTCTCGCGGCGAAGCTGCACGGTAGCGAAGGCATCCTCTCCCGTTTCGGGGAGCGGAAGTCCGACAGGCTTCATCGGGCCGAAGCGAAGCGTATCGTATCCGCGAGAGGCCATGACCTCCACGGGCATACAGCCCTCAAAAACAGTCAGCTCCTTTTGCTCTTCACGGTCAAATTCCTTCAAAGGAGCGACCTCGGCGCTGATCAAGGCCTCGTAAAAGCGGTCGTACTGCTCCTTCGTCATGGGGCAATTCAGATAGTCGGTCGGCTCGCCCTTCCCCCATCGGGAGGCGAAGAAGGCCACCGAGGTATCGATGCTCGCAAAATCCACGATCGGGGCGGCGGCATCGAAGAAATGCAGCCCTTCCCCGCCCGTAATACGGCGGATATCCTCTGCCAGCGCATCCGAGGTCAATGGGCCGGAGGCCACGACGACGATTCCCTCCTCGGGAATTTTTTCGACCTCCTCGTAATGCACGGTGATATTTTTATGATTTTTAATTCTTTCTGTGATATAGGCGCTGAAGGCCTCGCGATTGACGGCGAGCGCCGAGCCGGCGGGCACCTCGGTGGCATGGGCGGCCTCCATGATCAGAGATCCGAGCGCGGAAAGCTCCGCCTTCAGAAGTCCGACCGCATTGTCCGTTTGATTCGAGCGTAAGGAATTGGAGCAAACAAGCTCCGCAAAGCCCTCGCTATGGTGCGCGGGAGAAAAACGTTTCGGCTTCATCTCGTACAGCTCCACACGAACGCCAAGCTCTGCCGCCTGCCACGCAGCCTCACAGCCTGCAAGTCCTGCGCCGATTACCGTTATTTTATTTTCTGCCATCATTCGATTACCGTGCGCTCTTCCTCGCTCTTATAGCCGCATTTTTTGTTCTTGCAGATCACGCTGCGACGGCTCTTGCGGTAGAAGAGCATTTCCCCGCAATCGGGGCATTTTTCATCCAAGGGCATATCCCAGGAGGAAAAATCACAATCGGGATATTTTTCACAGCTGTAAAAGAGCGTTTTGCTCTTGCCGTGTCTTGCAAAGAGCTTGGAGCCGCAACGGGGACAGGGGGCGGCAAGCTCGGTGACCTTTTGCTTTGTGAAGGTACAGGTGGGATAGTTGATACAAGCATAGAAGGTACCGTATCGACCGTTTCTCACGACCATCTCACCGCCGCAAAGCTCACAGGAAAAGCCCGCAAGCGTCGGCTTCGTTTCCTCCTTTTCAACGATCGAGCCGTTTTTATCCACCGCCTTGGTATTGCGGCAGGCGGGATAATTCGGGCAAGCGAGGAACTTGCCGAAGCGACCGTTTTTGTATACCATCATAGCGCCGCACTTCTCGCAGGGGATATTGCTCTCCTCCGTGGGAAGTTTGACCTCAACCTTTGCATCTGCCTCGGAGGCCTTTTCAAGCTCTGCCGAAAACTTCTCCCAAAAGCTCGAGAGGATGCCGTAAATGGTGTTTTCCTTACTCTCGATCGAGTCTAATTTATTTTCCATATCGGCGGTAAACTCGTAGTCGATGATCTCGGGAAAATGGGTGTGCATAAAGCTCGTGGTGATCTCGCCGAGCGGCGTTGCCACAAGAACCTTGCCATCTCTCTTCACGTAGCCGCGAGAGATGATGATCTGAATGATCTGCGCATAGGTGGAGGGGCGGCCGATGCCGTTCTCCTTGAAGAACTTGACGAGGGAGGCCTCCGTGTATCTTGCAGGCGGCTCCGTGAAATGCTGCTCGCTCTGCAGGTCGCGGCAGGCAAGAATCTGCCCCTCGCGGATCTGCGGCAGGCGTGCAAAGTTGACCTCCGTATCCTGCGCCACGTCCTCCTCGGTATTATCGTATACGGACATATAACCGCGGAATTTCACCGTGTATCCGCCCGCCTTGAAAATATAGCCCGCGTTCTCAAAATCCACGGACACCGTATCCAGAACCGCAGCGGCCATCTGGCTGGCAATAAAGCGCTCCCAGATCAGCTTATAAAGGCGGTACTGGTCCGAGGTGAGGATCTTGCGCACGAGCTTGGGCTGGATCAGAACGTTGGAGGGACGGATCGCCTCGTGCGCATCCTGTGCGCCCTGCTCGGTTTTATAGGCTCTCTGCGTAGCGGGAAGACAGTCCTCACCGTAATTTTCACGGATAAAGGCGGCCGCGGATTCCTGCGCGGAAACCGAGATCCTCTGCGAATCCGTACGCATATAGGTGATAAGACCCTGCGTTCCGCCGAACTCTGCACCGAGATTCAAGCCGTCGTAAAGCTCCTGCGCGACCTTCATGATCTTCTGCGTTTGGAAGCCGAGCTTACGGGAGGCCTCCTGCTGCAGCGTTGCGGTCGTGAAGGGGGGGGCGGGCTGCTTCTGCTTTTCGGCATGGCGCACGGACACGGCCTTGAAGCGGCCTGCGCGCACCTTAGCCTCGATTTCGGATGCGGTTTTTTCATCGGAAATTTTGATCTTTCCGTCCTTGTTTCCAAAGAGCTTTACCTCAAGCCCCTCACCGTCCTCGGTAACGAGGGTTGCATCCACCGTCCAATACTCCTGCGCGGTGAAGGCACGGATCTCTGCCTCCCGCTCGGTGATGATACGCACGGCGGCAGACTGTACGCGGCCGCCCGAAAGTCCGCTCTTGATATTTTTCCAAAGGATCGGGCTTAAGCTGAAGCCGATCAGACGGTCCAGAATGCGGCGCGCCTCCTGCGAATTCACGAGATCCTCGTTGATCACGCGGGGGTGGCGGATGGCCTCCTTGACGGCGGTTTTGGTTACCTCGTTGAAGGTGACGCGGCAGGCCTTGTCGGCAGGAATACCGAGCTGACCCGCGATATGCCAGGAAATTGCCTCTCCCTCACGGTCAGGGTCCGTTGCAAGGAAGATCTTTCCTGCATTCTTTGCTTCCTTTTTCAGCTCCTTGATCACGTCGCCTTTACCGCGAATGTTGATATAATGCGGTGCGAAGCCGTTCTCCACATCAATTCCGAGACTGCTCTTGGGCAGATCGCGGATATGGCCCTTGGAGGCGATGACCTTATAGCCTGAGCCGAGATAGCTCTTGATGGTATTTGCTTTTGCGGGGGACTCTACGATGACTAAATTGGACATACTCTGGGGCGGCCGAGCGCCTCGGCCTTTTCCTTTCTTACGAAGATAAAATTATAATGATCGGGCTCTTTTAACACGCTCACCGGGGAGCATGGTGATCAGCCCTTTGATTTCCAACTTTAAAAGATATTTCATGACCGTGCGAAGCGGAAGATGTTCGCCACAAAGCGCTTCAAGCGGGCAATCCCCTTCCTCGGGGATCGCTTCATATACACGCCTTGCCTCGGGATCCATCGACGATAGGATCGGATCCGCAAAATCCTGCGCATCCGTCTCGATCTCCACCTCTTTCTCCCTTGAAGCGGCGCTTTTCCGTGAAAAGAGTGCGCCGAGACCCTTTTTCTTCTCTTCGCATCCGTTCAGTGCGAGGCGGCGAAGCACAGGCTCCATATCCGCAGGCTCTGCCGATGCCATGGCAAACGGATTCAGGATTCCGCGATATGTATCCTCAAGATCTCTCACCACGTCATCCGCCGAGGTAAGAAGCCTTGCGCCGCCACGCAGCAAAAGGTGCGTTGCGGCACTTCCCGGACTGTCAACGTTTCCGGGCAGGGCGTAGACCGGACGGTTTTGTGCCATGGCGTGCCGCGCGGTGATCATACCGCCGCTCCTCTCCTTACCCTCGATCATGAGCGTAGCGGCAGAAACACCGCTGATCAAGCGGTTACGCTTGGGAAAATTAAAGCGTTCGGGCGGTGTGCCGGGTGCATACTCGGTCATAATACAGCCATTTTTCACGGTTTCCCGCGCAAGTGTCAGATGCTCCTCGGGATAGCAGATGTCAATTCCGGATCCGAGAAAGGCGATCACACGCCCCTCTTCGGAAAGGGCACCCGCCATTGCCATCGCGTCAACCCCCTTCGCCATACCCGAAACGACTGTTGCACCGGCGCGCGCAAGATCTGCGGCAATGGTGAACGCACTTTTCTGACCGTAGGCCGACATTTTCCGATTGCCGACCACGGCGATCGGACATAGACTTTCAAAATCGGGAAGCTGACCGCGATAATACAAGAGCACGGGTGAGCCGACGATGGAGCGAAGCGACTCGGGATATGCAGCATCCGCATAGGTTAAAATTCCGACCTTATGACGTATGCAAAAATCCAAGACCTCTTTTGCGGCAGTCAGATCCTTGCGCACGAGCATAGTATAATCTCTGACACGCTCGCCTATGCAGGAGGAGATCTCCGACTCCGTAGCGGCAAAGATCCTTTCGGGCGTATCCAGCTCCGCGATCAGCTTATCAAAGGTCGTGTATCCGGGCGTGCAACACAGCGATAGCCAAACCCAATATAAAAGATTCTCCATTTGCACCTCCCGTGAATTTCAAATTATTCCGCCTTGCTCTGCTCCCACATAAGGATCGCGGCGGCAACCGACGCATTGAGGGACTCCGTTTTTTCGGAGATCGGAATGTAAAGCCCGCATTCACACGCGCGGCTGACTTCCTCGGAAACGCCGTGCCCCTCATTTCCGATCACGACGATCGAATCTCTTTTCAGCGAAAGCTCACCGATGGGGCGCGCCGTTTGCGAAAGCTCCGCAGAATATACGTGCCTTCCCACAGCACGAGCCGCCGAGAGGAAGGAAAGAAAATCCTTCACAACGGTGACCTTGATACGGAAAAGGCTCCCCATTGCACTGCGAACCGTTTTCGGATTATAGATGCTCACGCAATCGTCACTCAGCACAAGATGCTCAATTCCAAAGGCAACCGCACTGCGGATCACCGATCCGAGATTTCCGGGATCGCGGATCGAGGAGAGCGCCAAAGCACGCTCACCCGGCGCAAGAAAAAAGTCTTCCTTATATATTATATCCTTATTTTTAAAAAAGTCAAGATATTTTATTATAGTTATTACGCCTTGAGGGGCAATTTCCGAAGAAATTTTACAAAAGCATTCCTCACTGACGATGAATAGCTTAGTATTTTCAAATATTTTATCAGAAAAAAGCGAGAGAAGCTCTCCCTCAAGCTGCTCTCTTCTATCCTCCGAAAGAAAAATATGCGATACAGGCAGGTGTGCTGCCGCGGCCTCTCTTGCAAGCTTTTCTCCCTCGCAGAGAAAGCATCCGCTCTCCTCTCTTCCCTTTTTCGACTGGAGCGATGCCGCCCATTTTACCGTTTGGTTCTGGCGACTTTTCAACACTTCATTTTGTACTATCACGAGAAAAATCCTCCCGTTTTTACCATTATTTGCAAATATATGTTTGCATTTATTGCATTTTTTTGCGTATAAAGAAAGATTCCCGATCGTTGCCATGCGGCCGATCGGGAATCAAAAAATTTCTTACAGAGCAGCCTTAGCCTTCTCGCAAAGGGTTGCGAATGCAGCCTTATCAGCTACAGCGATCTCAGCAAGCATCTTGCGGTTGAGATCGATGCCGGCTACCTTCAAGCCGTGCATAAGAGTGGAATAATTCATGCCGTTTACCTTCGCCTGAGCGGAGATACGAGCGATCCAAAGAGAACGGAAATCTCTCTTCTTCAGCTTACGGCCGGTGAAAGCATAGTTGCCGCTCTTAAGAACAGCCTGCTTTGCCATCTTGAAATGCTTGGATTTTGCGCCCCAGTAGCCCTTCGCTGCCTTCAGCACACTCTTTCTTCTCTTGCGCGTCATCAATGCGCCTTTAACTCTTGCCATTTTCTATTTCCTCCAAATTTCTCGTTGTGCCGATTACTTCTGAATCAGGCTTCTGTAGATAGGAGCGAAGCTCTCGCTGAGGATCGCGCCCTTACGCAGACCTCTCTTGCGCTTGGAGGTCTTAATTCCCAGGTTGTGACGGTGGTTGTTGTG
>JAGBCA010000063.1 GCA_017938205.1 Clostridia bacterium | reverse complement strand
TTAATCCAATAAGAATTACGCCGGACCTTTCCTCTTTATTGTATAAAAATAAGAGTAGTTTTGCAATGCTTTTTGCATTGAGTTTCTACTCCTATATTGTACCAAATAAGAATTTGACGAGGAGAACATGATATGAGTATCACCCAGACTTTTTACGATAATCTGGCATCCCAGTATGACAAACTGTTTCTTGATTGGCAAGCTACCACACAGGAACAAGCGGCCATTCTGGACAGACTTTTTGTGGACAATGGCTTTGACAAATCTGCACATATTCTGGATTGTGCCTGTGGAATCGGAACGCAGGCAATCGGCCTTGCTACCATCGGCTACAATGTAACAGGTTCGGATATTAGTGATGGTGAAATCGCGCAAGCCAAAGAACGAGCCAAGAAGAACAATGTAAGTGTTTCCTTTGAACACGCCGACTTCTGCGCTTTGTCAGATACTTTCACCAAGCAATTCGACATTGTTATTGCGATGGATAATGCCTTGCCCCATATGCTTACCAGTAATGATTTGGCATGTGCCATCAAAAGTATCGTAAATCAGATTAAGGATGGTGGTATGTTTGTTGCCAGTATTCGGGATTATGATGCTCTGCTTATGAATAAGCCGCCTTATTCCCCTCCTTATATTCACAAAACCGAAAAAGGACAGCGAGTTTCTTTCCAAACCTGGACATGGGAAGGTGATAACTATCGGCTAATCCAGTATATTGTTGATGATGAGGACACCCTGCAAGTGGGCAAATTTGAATGTGAATACAGAGCCACCCGCAGACAGGAAATGACAGACTTGCTTATGGCAAACGGATGCAGCGAAGTGGTATGGATGTTCCCCGAAGAAACAGGGTTCTACCAACCCATTGTAGTTGCGAAGAAATAACGAATGTGTTAACCAAATTCCAATTTGTCGAACTAATATAGGTGCAAACCTCATTACAAAAATGCACCCATAGTTAAAAAATTTGTACCCATTGTAAAATGGTATCAAAATTATAGGTTACTCACAACAAAAACAGAACATTTGTCTACCGACAAATGTTCTGTTTTTGTTTATCCAAGCCGCAGGCTTGGCATATCATCACGACGCAGTCGTGTATATCATCAGCCCTACGGGCTGTATCTCATCACGCTTTAGCGTGCATCTTACCTGCGGCTTGATGATATACAACACTTCGTGTTGATGATATACCGCAACAAGTTGCGGATGATATACACGCCTTCGGCGTGATTTGGATGCGAGAAAGTAATAATCTCTTGACTGAACTGTTGAAATATGGTATGATACAGGTAAAGGAGGTGATTTTCGTGTATCGCTTTACTCCACCCAACAAATATAAACATGCATATATCTTTTTTAATATCACAATTATTATTTCAATTATTGTTACAGCGGCTTTATTTCATGATCACATTGAGATTTTCGGCATCCCAATTGCCCTTTGGTGGCTTTTTAACGGTTTATGGTCAGTTAATTCCAACTGGTACTCTTGGTTTCATCGCAACGATAAATCTTCATCTTCTCACGGATTTTGGCTAATATGCTTGATAAGTGGCATCGCTATGAGCATACTTCTTTTCATTATACATTTACTGATGTGATGCCGGACACCTTTTGTTCGTTTTTACCTCACTTAGACACCTTTTTACTCGTTTAAGGCAACAAAAAGGCAAGGCCTATTGGCTTTGCCTTTTTGATTTTTGTGCGGGAGACGGTGAAGCAGAACCCGTTTCCGAGGCCGTACAAAGCGTTCTCCTCAGCCAAAGTCATAGCCGAGGACAAATTCGCAACCGCCCCGCGGCTCGTTTTGTGCGCCTGCGCACAAAATTTCGAATTTGCAGAGCTCGCCACTGTTTGTTCGCACTTTGGCGAGCTCTTGGTCAACTTCTCGTCTCCACGGTTTTGTGAGAATTTTCCATTTCTTCCTACAAAGTGTCCGCATTATGGAAGATTTAAATTTCCCACAGCCATCTGACTGCGTATTTGCTGCTGCCTGTTGATATTCGCTCTATTTCCGTCATGGCAAATCCAAGATTTTATTGACTTTTTTTAATGCTTGTGCTACAATTTACTAAACACCCCATTATAACCTCTGAAAAGGCTAACAATCATGATAAAAATATTGTTTTGCTGCCACGGGAACATTTGCAGAAGTCCGCTTGCACAGAGTGTTTTTACTCACAAAGTGAAAAGCCTCGGACTTGCGGATCAATTTTATATCAACTCCATGGCTACAAGCACGGAGGAGATCGGCAATCCGCCGCACAGAGGCATCGTGCAAAAGCTACGCGAGGCAGGCATTCCCCTGATCGCTCACAGAGCAACGCAAATTTCATGGAGCGATTACAGTGAATACGATTATATCATCGGAATGGATGAGCGGAACGTACAAAATCTTCATCGGATGCTGAAGAACGATCCGGATCGAAAGATATACAAATTTTTAACCTTTGCAGGATCTGACCGTGACATTGCGGATCCTTGGTATACCGGGAATTTCGACGAGACCTACAGAGACGTCCTTCAAGGGTGCGAGGGACTTTTAAATCATTTGAAAAACAAAATTAAGAGGTGATACATATGGTAACTATCAAAAATTCCGAAATTTGCGTTACGATCGCAAAAAAGGGCGCGGAAATTCAGAGCATCAAGCGCGGCGGCACAGAGTATATGTGGGGAAAGGATCCTGCCTTCTGGTCAAGTTGCGCGCCGATCATGTTCCCGATCTGCGGCGGACTTAAAAACGGAAAGTACGAGCTTGACGGCGAAAGCTACGAGATGCCCAAGCACGGATTCGCAAAGATCTCCGAATTTGAGGTTGAGAAAAAGACGGACACCTCCGTTACATTTCTTCTCCGCGACAACGAGCAAACGCGCAAGCACTACCCCTTTGCATTTGCTTTCAGAGTAATTTACGAGATCAATGGGGCAAGCCTCAAGGTGACCTATGATGCCGAAAACTGCGGTGACAAAACGATGTACTGCACCTTCGGTGCGCACGAGGCGTATGCCTGCCCCGAGGGGATCGAAGCGTACGAATTGGTATTTCCCGAGGAAGAGACGCTCGATGCCTACGCTCTAAACGGCGATCTTTTGACCGACTATACCAAGCGCATCGTGAATAAAAGCAACCGCCTTGTTCTCGATGACCGCCACTTCGTTTTGGATGCGCTCGTTTTCCGCGGCGTTAAAAGCAACAGCGTAACGCTTGTCAGCAAGGTGAGCGACAGACGCGTAAAGGTGGAATTTGACGGATTTGATTACCTCGTCCTTTGGCACAAGCACAAGGCCCCCTATCTTTGCATCGAGCCCTGGTGCGGCATTCAGGACGTTGCGGGAAGCAGCCCGAGACTTGCCGAAAAAGAGGGCATTCACGCGCTTTGCGCAGGCGGCCACTTTACAAGAACGCATACGATCACCGTTGGATAAATCGACAAAAGCAGGCGGAGCTCAAGTTTTTCTTGGGCTCCGCCTATTTTATATTTATGCTTTCTTATTCGCTTTATATCCCTTCATGAACGTCAGAAATCGCTCTGTCGCAGGATTTTTCATTCTATAAGCAAGGCCGATAGAGCGCGAGATCTTCGGAGAAAGAGCGACGGTGCGCACGCCCTTAACGTGCTTACGCGTGGCGAGTGAGGTCAGGACGGCAACGCCGATCCCTTCTTTTACAAGGGAGAGCACGGCGGCATCGTCTGCCGAATCCACGAAAAGGATCTCTGCAAAGCGATCCTCATCAAAATAACGGTGCAGAACCCCCTCGTTTGTGGATATATACGGAAAGGGATAGAGGTCCTCGCGACGAACGGAGCGCCGCCCTGCAAGTGTTTCCTCGGGAAGGACAGCCACATACGGATCCTCCATGATCACGACGTGCTCATTCTCTCCGATGGCAGAAAGATCACCGAATACAACGTCTACTGCATCGTTTTCAAGCCAGCCACGCAAGGAATCCACGACAGAGATCGAAACACGGACGTCCGGATTTTCCTTCTTGAAGCGCTTGACGATCTGCGGCAAAAGATAGGTGGAAATACTGGAATACGCAGCAATGCGCAGTATACTGCTATTCTTTTCTCCCAGAGCGGCGGCCGCGGCGCGAAGCTCCTCCTCGGCACGGAGAACGGCTTCCATTTTTTCCTTTAAAAGAGTTCCCTCCTCCGTGAGCGACACCCCTGCGCGTGTGCGGGAGAGTAGCTTGACTCCAAGCTCCTCCTCCAAAGCATCCGCGATATGAGAAAGTGCGGAGGGCGTATATGAAAATTCCTCTGCGGCGCGGGAGAGGCTTTGATATTTTGCGGCCAGCAGAAGTCCCCTGATCCTTGACGTTTCCATTGCTTCACCTCTTGTGAATATTTTTCACAACATTATTATAAACATTCGTTTTACAAATGTCAAGAGTTGTGGTATATTTTATATACTAAATTAAAAAAAGGACAAAAAAATGAACGCCGCAGTGACCGCAAAACCCCAAGTACGTACACATCCGCAATCCTTTTATTATGCAGGACTGATCCTTGTGATCGTTATATGGAGTATTTCTCCCGTTATAAATCCATATATTTACAAGCACATCTCCCCTACCGTTACGTCTTTCATTTCATCTGCCGCGGCTGCGCTTTCTTTGATTCCAATTTTAGGAAAAAAGCTGAAGCTCATCGATAAAAAGCTTTTAAAGGTTGCGATCCCAACGGGGCTTATCAACGCCGCCGCATCGATCACACAAAAGATCGGCCTTCTTTATACAACGCCATCGCGTTATGCGTTTCTTGAAAATCTTTCCTGCGTTGTGGTTCCAATTCTCATGTATTTCTTTATCCGCAAAAAGCCCGGCAAGCTAAAGATCCTTGCGGCCGTTTTATGCCTTTTCGGATGCTTTTTGCTCTCGGGCGGCGATCTCGGTGCCGGTGGGATCGGCATTGGCGAGCTGCTTTGCTCGATTTCGGGTATCCTTTACGGCGTAAACATTGCGGCCACGGGTGCTTTTGCAACAAAGTTTTATGCGCCGCTTTACGTTTTCGTGCATATGGTCGTTTCCGTTGTGAGCAGTGCCGCAACCTCCGTGGCACTCCACTTCATCACCTTTGGCGGCACGCCGATCAGCCCAATCTATTTTGAATGGAATCTGCCGGTCCTGATTCTGATCGTAGTTATTTCCCTGCTCTCCAACACGCTTTGCTGGATCGTTCGCACCAACGTAATGAAGCATCTGGATGCTTCCGTGGTTGCGGTAATGATGCCATTCTCTGCCGTGCTTACGGGTGTTTTCTCTATCCTTCTCGGCTTGGATAACCTCACACCGATGCTTGCCTTCGGCGCACTGGCTGTGCTTTTGGCGTCCATACTTTCGAGCCTTTCGGATCTTTGGGAAAAGGAGCATCCGCTTGGAAAAAGGCATTGATTTTTGTTAATATGTAAATAGTTGTTTTCATTTAAACTAAAAAAACATCCCTCGTTGTATTCGAACGAGGGATGTTTTTATCAATTCATTTTACTCGTAAAGAGGATATTTTTTGCAGAGAGCGGCAACGCCTGCGATCACCGTCTCGCGGTTTGCCTCAAAATCCTTCAAGGTCATACCGATCAGGCGAGCAACCTCAGAAAGGTCCTCAGGCTTAAATCCTCTGGTGGTAACGGCGGCGGTTCCAAGACGGATACCGCTGGTTACGAAGGGCTTCTGCGTATCGTACGGGATGGCGTTCTTATTGCAGGTGATGCCAACCTCGTCGAGCAGATGCTCAGCTTCCTTACCGGTGCATACCTTCATGCCCGTCAGATCCACGAGCATCAGGTGGTTGTCCGTTCCGCCGGAAACAAGGCGGAAGCCCTCAGCGATCAGGCCATCGGCCAGCGCCTTGGTGTTTTTAATGATACGTGCGGCATATTCCTTGAAGCTATCCTGCAATGCCTCGCCGAAGCAAACGGCCTTTGCGGTGATCGTGTGCATCAGAGGTCCGCCCTGGATGCCGGGGAAAATCGCCTTATTGATGAGCTTTGCAAGCTCCTCGTCATTGGTGAGGATCAGACCGCCGCGAGGGCCGCGAAGGGTTTTGTGTGTAGTGGTGGTGGTTACGTGCGCATAGGGCACGGGCGTGGGATGGAGGCCTGCGGCAACAAGGCCTGCGATGTGCGCCATATCTACCATAAGGTATGCGCCCACCTCGTCTGCGATCTCGCGGAAGCGCTTGAAATCGATCACGCGGGGATATGCGGATGCGCCTGCAAGGATCAGCTTGGGCTTGCATTCGAGGGCGATGCGGCGAACCTCATCGTAATCGATGGTTTCGCTCTCACCGCTGACACCGTAGGGCACGATGTTCCAATACTTGCCCGACATATTCACGGGCGAGCCATGAGAAAGGTGTCCGCCATGCGCAAGGTTCATGGAAAGAACGGTATCGCCGGGGGTGAGAAGGGCGAAAAATACTGCCATATTGGCCTGCGCGCCCGAGTGAGGCTGCACGTTTGCATACTCTGCCCCGAAAAGCTTTTTCGCACGCTCGATCGCGATGGTCTCTACCACGTCCACGTGCTCACAGCCGCCGTAATATCTCTTGCCGGGATAACCCTCGGCATACTTGTTCGTCAGGGTGGTGCCGTTGGCCTCCATCACCGTTTCGGAAACGAAGTTTTCCGATGCGATCAGCTCGATCTTATTTCTCTGTCTTTGGGTTTCATCTGCCACTGCGGCGTACACCTCGGGGTCACGCGCGCGAAGAAGCTCAAAATCTCTCATTTTTGTATTCCTCCATGATTATATTAACGTATAATATTATACGGCACTTTACCGAAAAAGTCAAGAGCTTTCGGGTTGAAGTGCCGTTTTTCGTTTGTTTTACCGCGTTAGTCTAAAACCACCGATTTTTTCTTTCCCTTCTTATTTCTCGGATACTCTCTTATGCGCATAACGAAGTCAAGGTTGATCGCCTCAATCGTTCCGTTCGTTTCCACGAGAAGCGCGCCGTTCGATACCTCTTTGACCGTGCAATCGACCTGGCCTCCGTTGAAGGTATAGATCAGACATTCCTTATCGATAAATTTCTTTGCAAGCTCTACCATTTCGGTTTTATCCTCCGTTTTTCTTTTTTCGATCAGTCGCTGCAGAAGCATTTGTTTTTGGGTTCGCGTTGTAATAAACAAAATTAAAAACAGCGCGAAAATCGGTAAGTAATATGCGGGATTCAAGGTGTTACCTCCAAGCATCAAGGCTCATTTTCCGAAAATTTCAGATGAACGGAACCAACGCCGCCTTCAATATCCACCGTGTTTTCGCCGCTTCCGCTACCGAAATCCGAGACACTTTTTCCGTCCACCGTGATACTGCCGAGTCCTTTATCGATCTCGACCGTGTAATCTTCCTTACCGCCAAGCAGTGTGAGATTTGACTCACCGACGCCAAACTCAAGATCGTTATCCCCCTTGAGGGCCACAGCTACGTTCAAAGCGCCTACGCCCATCTGCAGATCCAGATTGGAAATTTCTCCGTCCAGAATTGTGATCGCACCCGCGCCACCGTCTATATCCGCTTCAGAATTTACATACAACGCTCCGATTCTTACATCGCCTGCGCCAAGTTTAAGATCCAGCGAACGCGCGGACAAGGTATCCACCGTCATCTTCGCGGCACCGGTGAAAATATCCACGTCCCTAAAATTCGTGCCGCTCGGCACAGAGAGCGTCAGCATGGGATCGTTTTTATAGTTGCCGTGCTGATTTGCTTCATCCACGATACGAAGAACGCCGTTCTTTTCCGTCACAGACAGATATTTAAGATTGCTTTCCACGGAAAAATCGGTTGCCTCCTGAATGACGAAATCTGCCGCATTCAGCTCGATGATCAGGGAATGGATCTCGGAGGAGATCTCGTACGTTTTCGCTTCATCCATCACGGCATCGCTCTTTCCGCAGGCAACCAAGGAAAAAGCAAGAAGAAAAAGCACAAAACAAAACAGAATTTTTTTCATAATGACCTCCCGATTTATTATGAAATAAGGATAACACAATTTCGGGAAGAAATCAATACTTTTTTGACTTCTTTTTGACTATACCTTTCATTAAAAATGTGTTCAAGTACATAACACGCCGGCGCCTGATGAAATACAGCCAACATATACCTACGGGGATGAGATACACGCTAAAGCGTGATGATATGCCATTGCTTTCGCAACGGATAAAAAAATCGACAAGATAAAACTTGTCGAATTTTTTGGCAGGTGCAGAAGGTAAGCGAGAGAAAAACAGTTGATAACTGTTTTTCTTGACGCGCCCGAAGAAAATGCTCAATGAAAAAAGAGGAACAAAATGCGAATGCATTCCATTCCTCTTTTTTGTGTAATAACACACGCGTTGATACAATGAACTACCGAAAGTAGCAATTTTGCATTGTCTTGACGACTTGTTTATTTAATGGCCACAATGACCGCCGCAGTTGTGCGTGTAGCAGCCGTGATCTCCACAATCATGCCCACCTTCTCCATGCTCATGGTCGTGGTGGTCGCACTTGACGTTAGGATCATAGCCGAGATCGTTCGCAAGATACGCCTCGACCGCTGCATCGCAAGAACCGCTGACGCCGCCGTAGAGCTTGATACCCGCATCGGCAAGTGCCATCTGCGCGCCACCGCCGATACCTCCGCAGATAAGAACATCTGCTCCGAGTGTTTTTAACAGACCTGCTAAAGCACCGTGACCCTGTCCGTTGGTATCGATTACTTTAAAGGATATGATTGTATTGTCCTCAATTTCATAGACCTTGAACTGCTCCGTGTGTCCGAAATGTTGAAAGATTTGTCCGTTTTCGTAAGTGACTGCAATTTTCATATTTTTATACTCCTTATCATAAATTACATTTCCCAGCTTCCGAGCCAATTAGAGAACTCCATATAGATCTCCTGCATTTCAGCCGCAAGCTCTTCGCCTTTATTCAGCGTAAATACCAAATCCTCTTTGCCAAACTTTTCTACGTATTTGTATTCGGAAGTGTAGTTTTTGTCTTCAAGCTCACCGAGTGCCTTTTTTGCAAGCGCTTCCGCTTTACGTACATTGGCAACAAGATCCGCAAATGCAGTTTTATCTACCGCCTCAATCTCGGCTACGATAGAGTCAAAGTATCCCTCCTTATAGCCGTAATTGTACTGCGCGCCGTTAGTATAGATAAAGTATTCTGCATCGCTTGCATGCAGAAAATAGCCCGGTTGAGTTACACCGTTTTCGTCTGTATAGCTATTGACGAAATAAGTATTCCAAGCACACAGGAATTTGACGTAATTATACATTTTGTAGATATCATTCACTACGTCGGTATTGGCGATCTTCTGCCAGAGTGCCATATCCTCGGAAAGATCCTCTGCTTTAATTATGGTGTAGGTCGCATCTACGATCTTGCAGCAGAATTCATATCCGTACATATC
>JAGBCA010000062.1 GCA_017938205.1 Clostridia bacterium | reverse complement strand
TGGCCACGTGGAAACGCATATCAACGAGTGGAATCCTCCCTCTCGCGCGGATCGTGATAAGGCCGTTCACGCGGCAGACGTTGCGGCAATCATGCTGGGAACGCAAAATACCGCTGTGGATATGCTGATGATCTATGATGCACGCTTGGACGGAAGCACCTATTCCGCCTTGTTCCTGCCCGCGCTTGCTTTCCCGAAGCTCTCGCCTGCTTATTATACCTTTGCCGCCTTCGCTTCTCTGTATAAGCTTGGCACGCAGGTGGCGCTGGAGGGCGCGGATGCGGGCGTTTACGCTGTTTGCGCAACCAACGAAAAGAAAAATGCCTTGATGATCTCCAACGTTTCCGGCGAGGATAAGCCCCTTGAGATCGAGGGTGCGGATCTCTCGGATGCAAGATGGTATGTTCTCGATGATGACCGCCTTCTCTCTTGGTCACCCGCAATCAAGGAAATCAAGAACAACACTGTCATTTTGGTGGAGTTTTAAAAAACAAAAGAAAATCCATCGCGGATCAAAGTGAAGTGCGATGGATTTTTCTTTATACTTTGCGTTGAGAGATCCGCTGTGCGGCAAAATCCCACTTTGAATGAAAGAGTGGCAAATGCAAAAAACGCACCCAAAAGGGTGCGGCTACCCAGGTATTCGCCTGCGGCGAAAATTTGCACGCTTGCCGCTTACGAGCAAGCTCGACGCGCTCTGCGCGGCAAAACCGAACTGGATTTTGCGCAGAGCGCAAAAACCCGGTGAGAATCGATGGGTGGCGGCGCTGAAAAGAGAAACACCCCCGCTATTGCGAGGGTGTTTCTCTTTTTGGAGCTGCTACCCAGATTCGAACTGGGGACCTCATCCTTACCAAGGATGTGCTCTACCAACTGAGCCATAGCAGCAACCTATCGTCCTTACGGACGTATGATATTATAACAAATCCGTCGGAGTTTGTCAAGGGGTTTTTGAAAAAAAATCGAAACGGGGCATTTTTTTTGTTTTGCTATTTACAAATTATATTTTTTATGATATAATTTTTTCGTCACACAAACTGAATAATCGGAATTAGGGGTATTTTCTGTTTATAGGGATACTATACCCTTTTTTAGGCACACCAAAAATATGGACTTGGTAAAAATGCAAGCTCCTTCGTTTTGGTGTGTGGTTGAAATATTCCTGTTCCGATTCGTTTGTGTGACAACAATCGGAGCTTGCGTTTTTCGGTGTGCGTAACTTCGGTTGTGCACACCTTTTTTATTTGCGCCGAAAATAAAAAGAAGAGGAAAAGAAAGATGCAGGAAGAAAAGAAGTCAATTATTGGTAGACTCTATTTTGTAAGAGCAACACTGTCGAAGATTTCTTTGTTAAATGATAAGGTCATTTCGGCGAAGCGGAAGGCAGATGGAGAGATTGTACAACAAGAAAATCTTGTCCAAAGGCAAAAAAAGTTAAATGCGGAAAACAGGGAAAAAATAGAAGAAGAACTTGCCGCTATAAGGGCAAAAAGACAGAAAGAAATAAAAGAAAAACAAAAATTCGATCCTAGCAGTTCTAAAGGTGATTTAGTTTGGATAACCATTTGGACAATTGTTTTTGTTGGAATATCAATTTTGTTGAATTATTTCTTATTTCATTGGTGGATAAACCGAGATTGTAATTTTTGGATTGGTTTGTTAGCCTTCCCGGTTGCATTAGTTTCATTGTTGTTTGATTATCTTTTAATTTCAATGTTAATGCCGAAAAATATAAAAAAGGACCGTGCTCAGTATCAAGCAAGGATAGTTCAGTTAACCGAAGAAGCAGAGCGTTTGGAGAAAATGAAGTCGAAAATATATGCTCAGGAATCGGTTGATCATCAGAAGTTAGCAGAATTTAAAACAAGTCAAGGAAAGGCACTTGATGCGGTGAAAAAAACGCTTTCAGAAGAAACCGATCAGCTCTTTAACGCCGCAAAAAGCGAAACCTTGATCGATGAGCGCGATTGGAAGCATTTGGACGTGATTATTTACGTTCTTGAAACCGGGCGTGCCGAAACTATGAAAGAGGCACTTCAACAAGCGGATCTTTTTGTCAGACATGAGGAAATCAAGGATGCGATCAAAACCTCGGCGTTGGCGATTTGTCAAACCATTCGCCAGAGTATAGATGACCTTTCGTACTCAATCGGGCTCCGCCTTTCGGAGCTACAGACGGAAATGGCGAGGATTGGTGATGTGCAAGCGGGCATTTCCGCAAAATTTGATTCTATGATCGATGCACAACAGCTGAACAATGCGCTTTTAGAAAAGGCAGGCGTTTCCAGCGAGCAGCTTGCGGCCGACGTGCATCGGATGCGTCATATTTCCGACGAGGCTTATTATAAAGTATGATTTGAGGAAGCATTTGCTTTAACGGCAGATGCTTCCCGTTTTTTATTTATCAAAGGAAAGAAGAAAGAAAAATGTGTATTCCTCTTGATTTTTAATAGAAAATGCAGTACAATTAAAGATACGCTATAAACAACGGAGTGAAAAATGGACAATCCAACGATGCAAAGGATGACCTCTCGGCGGGATGACCGTATGATGTCTCGCTTTATGCTTTTTTTGAGCCTGTATTTTCTTTTCTGCTCGCTGTGTGCGGTTTTTATTTTAGAGGAAGGAAATTTTCTTTCCTCGCTTGGTCGGCTTCTCGTTTCGCCCAGCCGCCTGGTGACGGATTATTTTGCGCTCTCGGGGGTTGCGGTCACCTTCTTTAATGTGGGTGTTTGCGGCTTGATCGCAAACGCGGTGATCGGTCTTTCCCGCCTGCCGATCAACGCAACGGCGTTTGCCGCGTATCTTCTCGTGGTGGCGCACGGCTTTTACGGCCTCAATTTCCTGAACCTTTGGCTGCCGATGCTCGGCGTGCTGCTATACTGTCTTGTGCGCCGCGCGAGGGTTTCGGAAAACGCGCATATCATGCTCTTTGCCACGGCGCTTGCGCCCTTTGTGAGCGATCTTTTGTTTGCCTATCCCTTGCCGGATCGCGATGGATTCGGGTTTTCTGTGATCGGCCTTGTGCTTTCGGTGCTGCTTTCGGTCTTTTCGGGCTTCTTTGCTCCTGCCGTTTTGCCCGGAACAACGGCAATGCACCGCGGCTACAATATGTATAAGGCAGGACTTGCGCTCGGACTCCTCGGTTTGTTTCTGTATTCCTTTCTCTATCCGAGCCTTGGCATTTCGGAGCCGCTCCCTTCCGTGACGGCAGGAATGCCGAAGCCAACCCTGTTGTCTGCGCAGGGGATTTTTGCAGAGGTCTCGCTTTTCGTTCTTTTTCTGATCTCGCTTTTGCTCGGCTTTTTCTTTAACGGAAAAAGCTTTCGCGGTTACCGCTCGCTCTTGCGCGCCAGCGGCTACGGCACGGATTTTTATCATTTGCACGGCGTGCCGCTTTGCTTCGTTAATTTCGGTGTGTACGGCTTTGCTTTGCTTGCGTATCTGAATGCCGTTTTTGCGTTGCCTCTGCTCATTCCCGGTCTGCCCGCGGCCGCTTGCTTTACGGGGCCGACAGTGGGCGTTGTGTTTGCGGCACTCTCCTTCTCGGCAGACGGACAGAACGTGCGCAATATCGCGCCGATCGCGGTAGGATATTTTTCGCTCTTTCTCGTTTGCTCGCTCGGATGCGTGGCACTTTCACGCCCCGTGGCCTGGACGCTTGGAACGCAAAGCTACGTTAACGGCTTTGCCTTTGCAACCGGCCTTTGCCCCTTTGCGGGTAAATACGGCAAGCGCTTTGGCACGCTGGCGGGCTTCCTCGGTGCAACGATCTGCACGGTGACGGACGAGATGCACGGCGGATTCGTGCTTTATAACGGCGGCTTCACCGCAGGTCTGACTGCATTGATCTTGATCTGCTTGCTTGATTTCTATCATATCAAGCCTAAATTCCGTGATGACACCACGGAAAACGCCGCACCGTAACTTTTTATCCGATCGGCAGAAGGAGCAATAGGCCGATGGCCGCCGCTCCCATGGAAAAGAATACGAGAATTTTGCAAGCCTCCTTCGGAGACAGCCCCGCCCGCATCAAAAGATGATGCAGGTGGCCGCGGTCCGCCCGAAAGGGGCTTTTTCCTTGCAAAATGCGCCTGCCCACGGAAACGAAGGTGTCAAGCGCGGGCAAGGCTATAAAGAAGGCGGTCTCGGTGCGCACTGTGCCGCCGATCGGCGTCATGGCAAACACCGCCATCGCAAGCCCCAAAAGCTGTGCGCCGGAGTCACCCATAAAAAGCGAGGCGGGGGAGAGATTGTAGGGGAGAAAGCCGAGAAGTGCAAAGAAAAGAAGAAAGGCAAGCATCCCCGCCTCGCTCTCTCCGTAAAAGAAAAACGTGATACCGAAGGCGAAGAGCCCCACAAGCGTGCTTCCCGCGCAGAGCCCGTCGATCCCGTCCGTGAAGTTCACGCCGTTCATATAAAGAATGAAGCGGTATGCGCCGTAGGCGTAGCCTGCCGCGGCGGGGAGGGGGAGCGTGAAGGAGAGGAAGGAGATCTCGGTCGGAGCACCGAGCGCGGGCAGGGCAAGCACCGCCGCCGCGATCTGAAAAAGAAGCTTCGTGACGGCGGAAAGACCGCGAACGTCGTCCAGCACGCCGCAGAAAAAAATAATGCCGCCGCCGATCAGGAGCGCCGAGGCCGTTCTGTGCGTGGGGTGGCAAAAGAGCAGAAGTGCGGGAAAGAAGGAGAGGAAGATCGAAGCTCCCCCGAGTCTGACGGTCGGTCGCTTGTGAAGATGCCGCCCTCCGTCCGGAATATCCAGTGCGCCAAGCACAAGCCCTGCGCGGCGCGCCTTGGGGGCAAGCAGCAGCGAAAGAAGAAAGGTGAAGAAAAAAGAGAATAGAATTTTCATCTGCAAACAAAAAGGTGGAAGAGGGGCTTTGTCAGCTTCTCTTCCACTGTCTTTCTATCAATATGTATATATTAGTTTACAAATCCGATCTTTCTTCTGACCTTGGACATGGTTTTTCTCGCATAATATGTGGCTTCCTCCGCGCCGTTTTTCATCACGCTTTCAAGGAACGCCTTGTCTGCGATCAGCCTTTCGTATTCGGCACGCACGGGAGCAAGCCCATCCGCGCAGGCCTCGCCAACGGCAAGCTTGAAATCACCGTAGCCCTTGCCTGCAAATTCTCTTTCGATCTCCTCGAAGGTCTTGCCCGTGAAGGCGTGGTAGATCGTCATCAGGTTGTTCACGCCGTCCTTGCCGGGCGCATAGCGGACCTCGGCCTCCGAGTCCGTCACCGCCTTCTTGAACTTGCGGATCATATCGTCCTTGGAGTCAAGAATATAAACGACGGCGTTTGCATTCTCGTCGGACTTGGACATCTTCTGCGTGGGTGCGGCAAGGGACATGATCTTCATCGTATCGGTCGGGATATATCCCTCGGGAACGGTGAAGGTGTCGCTGTAGATCTGGTTGAAGCGCATGGCAATATCGCGCGCAAGCTCCAAGTGCTGCTTCTGGTCGATACCAACGGGCACGAGGTCGGTCTGATAAAGAAGAATATCCGCCGCCATCAGTGTGGGGTAGGTAAAGAGGCCCGCATTGATATTCTGCGCATTTTTTGCACTTTTATCCTTAAACTGCGTCATGCGGGATAATTCACCGAACATCGTGTAGCAATCGAGGATCCAGCCGAGCTCTGCGTGCGCGGGCACGTGCGACTGCACGAAGAGGGTGTTTTTCTTTTCATCGAGGCCGCAGGCCATATAGAGCGCCAGCGTTTCATAGGTGCGGCGGCGCAGCTCGGCAGGCACCTGGCGCACGGTAATGGCGTGCATATCCACCACGCAATAGAAGGTTTTATATTCTTCCGAGAAGCGCGAGAAATTCTTGATCGCGCCGAGGTAGTTTCCAATGGTGAGGTTGCCCGAGGGCTGCACCCCGGAGAACACGGTTTTCTTATCGCCGTTCATAAAAAAGATCCTTTCGCGTAATTCGTTTCACCCCGTGAAAAAACGGGGCAAAGCATTCTTTCACGTTTTAATATTATACAACCCGTGGGGCGGTTTGTCAAGTCAAAGAGGCACTTTTACACCCCAAAAAGCGAAAAACTGCGCACTCTTTACCAAAAAGTGCAAAGAAACAACTAAAAAATTACGAAAATCTTCGTCTTTCTCTTTACTTTTGAGATATTTTGTGTTATAATATACGATGGCGTACGGATATGCGCTGAAATTTGCTTTGATATTAAAAATTCATATATGGAGGAAAAACCAATGGTAGAAAGAAAGAAAATTTCTATGGATGGTAACACTGCCGCTGCGCACGTATCGTATGCGTTCACGGAAGTTGCCGCCATCTACCCCATCACCCCTTCCAGCCCTATGGCAGAGGTGACCGACACCTGGTCGGCGTCCGATAAGAACATCTTCGGCGCGCCCGCCAAGAACATCTTCGGTCAGAATGTTAAGGTTGTGGAGATGCAGTCCGAGGCAGGCGCAGCAGGCGCAGTTCACGGCTCTCTCGCAGCAGGCGCATTCACCACCACCTACACCGCATCTCAGGGTCTTCTTCTGATGATCCCCAACATGTACAAGATCGCCGGTGAGCTTCTTCCTTGCGTCATTCACGTTTCCGCAAGATGCGTTGCTTCCCACGCTCTGAACATCTTCGGTGACCACTCCGACGTATACGCTTGCCGTCAGACCGGCTTTGCTATGCTGGCTGAGACCAACGCGCAGGAGATCATGGACCTCGGTGCAGTTGCTCACCTTGCAACCATCAAGGGCAGAGTTCCTTTCCTTAACTTCTTCGATGGCTTCCGTACCTCTCACGAGATCCAGAAGGTTGCCGCTTGGGATTACAAGGATCTTGCAGAAATGGCAGATGCCGATGCAATTGCCGCATTCCGCAACCGCTCCCTGAACCCCGAGAAGCCCGCTCTTCGCGGCTCTGCCGAGAACGGCGATATCTTCTTCCAGCACAGAGAGGCCTGCAACCCCTACTACGATGCGCTTCCCGCAATCGTTGAGGAGTATATGGGCAAGGTAAACGAGAAGCTCGGCACGGATTATAAGCTCTTCAACTACTACGGTGCTCCCGATGCAGATCGCGTGATCGTTGCTATGGGCTCTGTTTGCGACGTAGCAGAGGAGGTTATCGACTACCTGCTTG
The DNA here is from genome assembly GCA_017938205.1 of Clostridia bacterium. GTDB lineage: Bacteria > Bacillota > Clostridia > Oscillospirales > CAG-272 > UBA1740. Next base: position 2,231 of record JAGBCA010000062.1, on the reverse strand, counting down.
CTAAGGGCGAGAAGGTTGGTCTCGTTAAGGTTCGCCTTTACAGACCCTTCGTTGCAGAGAAGCTTGCAGAGGCAATTCCCGAAACTGCAAAGGTTATCTCCGTTCTTGACAGAACCAAGGAGCCCGGCTCTCTTGGCGAGCCCCTGTATCTTGACGTTATTGCCGCTCTTAACGAGGTTGGCAGATGCGGCGTGAAGGTTCTCGGCGGCCGTTACGGTCTTGGCTCGAAGGATACCACTCCCGCTTCCATCTTCGCAGTATATGAGAACATGGCAGGCGAGAAGAAGAACCACTTCACCGTTGGTATCGTTGACGATCTGACCAACCTTTCTCTTGCAGAGAAGGCTGCTCCCGATACGGCTCCCTCCGATATGATCCAGTGCAAGTTCTGGGGTCTCGGCGGTGACGGTACCGTTGGTGCAAACAAGAACTCCATCAAGATCATCGGTGACCACACCGATAAGTTCATTCAGGCATACTTCCAGTATGACTCCAAGAAGACCGGCGGTATCACCATTTCTCACCTGAGATTCGGTGACAGCCCCATCAAGTCCTCCTATTATATCAATAAGGCAGACTTCGTTGCTTGCCATAACAACGCGTACCTCAATAAGTACGATATGATCTCGGACGTGAAGCCCGGCGGTACCTTCCTTCTTGACTGCCCCTGGAGCGCAGACGAGCTGGATGCACACCTTCCCGCTTCCGTTAAGACCTATATCGCGAAGAACAACATCAAGTTCTACACCATCAACGCAACCAAGATCGCGATCGACCTCGGTAACGCAAAGGTTAAGAACACCGTGCTTCAGTCCGCGTTCTTCACGCTTGCAAAGATCCTTCCCATCGACGAAGCGATCGAGTATATGAAGAAGGCCGCTTACAAGTCCTACATTAAGAAGGGACAGGCTATCGTTGACCTCAACTACGCCGCTATCGACGCAGGTAAGGATGCTCTGAACGCCATCGACGTTCCTGCCGCTTGGGCAAACGCAGGCGAGACCGCTCCTGCTGCAAAGGTAACCGGCAAGAGAGCCGATCTCGTTGATTTCGTAAACGACATCGTTGTTCCCGTTGGCGCAATGAAGGGCGATGCACTCACCGTTGCTACCTTCGCTAAGTATGCAGACGGTACCTTCCCGCAGGGCTCTGCCGCTTATGAGAAGCGCGGCGTTGCCGTTACCGTTCCTCAGTGGAACCCCGAGACCTGTATCCAGTGTAACAACTGTGCGTTCGTATGTCCTCACGCTTGTATCCGTCCCTTCGCTATGACCGAGGCTGAGGCTGCAGCTGCACCCGCAGTTACCAAGTTCACCGCGAAGCCTGTGGCTAAGACCACCTACAAGTTCACGATGGCGGTTTCTCCCCTTGACTGTATGGGTTGTACGCTTTGCGTAAAGGCTTGCCCCGTTGCCGCAAACGCTGCAAAGACCGGCAAGGCTCCCGCGCTTGAGATGAAGCCCATCGCAACGCAGCTTGAGCAGCAGGCAGCATACGATTACGCCGTTGCAAACGTTGCAGAGAAGCCCGAGATCATCTCCGGCACGCTGATGGGTAGCCAGTACAAGCAGCCCCTGCTTGAGTACTCCGGCTCCTGCGCAGGCTGTGCAGAGACCTCCTACGCTCGTCTGATCACCCAGCTCTTCGGTGAGAGAATGTATATCTCCAACGCAACCGGATGCTCCTCTATCTGGGGTGGCTCTGCTCCCGCAACTCCTTACACCGTAAACAAGGAGTCCGGCAGAGGTCCCGCTTGGGCAAACTCTCTGTTCGAGGATAACGCTGAGCACGGTCTCGGTATGTACGTTGGTCAGAAGGCGATCCGCGAGAAGCTGATCGGCATGGTTGCTGAGATGGCAGAGTCCGAGAAGGCTTCTGCAGAGTTCAAGGCAGCTGCTGAGCAGTACCTTGCAACCAAGGATGACGGTAAGGCAAACGAGGCTGCTACCAAGGCTCTCGTTATTGAGCTTGAGAAGGCTGCAGAGGCAGGATGCCCCGTGGCTCCCAAGATCCTTGCTGAGAAGCAGTACCTCTCCAAGAAGGCCGTTTGGATCTTCGGTGGTGACGGTTGGGCATACGATATCGGCTTCGGCGGTCTGGACCACGTGCTTGCATCCGGCGAGGACGTAAACGTAATGGTATTCGATACCGAGGTTTACTCCAACACCGGCGGTCAGGCTTCCAAGGCTTCTCAGATCGGTCAGGTTGCTCAGTTCGCAGCAGCAGGTTAG
>JAGBCA010000061.1 GCA_017938205.1 Clostridia bacterium | reverse complement strand
TCTCTTGTGCGTGCGCATTTCAAACTGCTCACGGCTGTCCTTGTACTTGTGAACCGCACGAAGGATCGTTACGATCTCCTTGTCGGTAGGAAGCGGAATCGGACCGCTGACGCGGCTTCCATTTCTCTTTGCTACTTCCACGACCTTCTGTGCTGCGGCATCAATGATGGTGGAATCGTAGCTCTTGAGTCTCACTCTGATCTTTCCCTTTGCCATTTGGTTTGTCCTCCTTTTTACGTATTGCTTTGCACCGTTTAAGAAGGGCGAAGAGGTCTACACCGTTCCGGGCGTATCTTTCACACCCCAACAAAATCAGTTCTGAAAGCATACCGCAGATGCTTACGAACCGACCTCGCGAAGAACAGTGGCTTAAACAAGCCTCTTTTGCCTCGCCCGATTGAATCACGGACATACTCCACGGAAATTACCCGCCAAAAGGGGCGGCAACCTCCCGCTTCATCGCATATCAAGCCTAACTATTATACATTAAAAAGAGCAAAATGTCAATACCTTTTCCTCATTTTACTTTCCCCTCGTGTAGAAATTTTGCACGAATATTCTTGCATTCTTTATGCAAATTAAACAAAAAATCGGTAAAAATTCATTTTTTTGCCCCGAAAGCGGTCACACCGTCGATCTTTTTTTCACGCACCGCAATGTTTTTTTGGCGGTTTTTTCAAAAAATATATCGTTTTCTCCATTTTGGATATACTTTGTTCATATTTTTGGTGTAGAATATAGGCATTGATTTCTTTTCTTATATAAATTAAAATGAAGGAAACTGCAAAAACAGTGTTCCGAAGAAACGAGGACCTATGGATACGAAGCAACCAAAACTCAACGCTTATCTTCTTTTATTTTCACTTTTGGCGATCGCCACGGTGACCATGCGATCCATCGCATCCTTTCTTTATCTTGACGAATACGGCTATTATCGGGGCGGACTCCACACCGTTGCAAGCCTTATCGTGCTTGGCGGCAGCCTGCTTCTTTTAAGCTATGCGCTCCTGCACCGAAGCGACGAGCCGAAGCGCGCAAGCTTCGGCGGCGCATTCACCTATGCCCCCGGCGCACCGCTTGCAATATGCCTGATCCTTCTCGGCGTTTCCCTTCTCAGAAAAACGGCGGAGACAAAGCTTGCTTCCCTTCTGCTTTCTTTGATCGGAGTGCTGGCGATCGCGGGTGCACTTTACTTTTTGTTTGCGGTGCTTTACGAGTTCAAGGTTTGCGATCTGCGTGCCGTTTTTGCCATGATCTGCACGCTCTTTCTGATCCTCTATGCAGGGTATCTCTATTTTGATTCCACTCTTGCGATCAACGCCACCACTAAGCTTGTGGATCAGATGGCTTACATTGCCGCCGCGATCTTCTTCCTTTTTGAAACCCGCATTTCGCTCGGAAGAGAGCATTGGCCGCTTTATACCGCCATCGGCTTCGTTGCGGCGCTTCTCTGCGCCTATTCCGCGATCCCCTCGGCTCTCGTTTATTTCTTCGACGGGCGCATGATCAGTGGCAGCGCGGAGGAGATCTTCACTACGCTTTTCCTCTTTGCATATATTGGTTGCCGTACCGTTCTTTCTCTTTTTCTGAAGGGAGAACGCGCAACACCGCTGATGGCCGCTCTGCACGAGGATGCAAGAAGGCTTTCGGATGCGGTGGCAGAAAACGGGTCGCTCCCCTTTGAGCCTGCTCCCGCGGCAACGGAGAAAACCGAGACGGAGGAAACGGTTGCGGATGAAACACCGGCGGATGATGAACAAACAGAAGCTGAGACGGTGCTCCCCGCCCCCGAGGAGGAAACGGCTACCCCCGATGCTCCGCACACAGAGGATGCGCGCACGCAGGAGGATATAGAATGAAGAAAATTCTCGTAATTGACGGAAACAGCATTCTGAATCGCGCGTTTTACGGCATTCGCCCCCTTACAACAAAGGCAGGTAAGCACACCAACGCGATTTTCGGTATGGTGAACATGGTAGGGCGCCAGATGGCCGCCATTATGCCGGATTATGCCGCCGTTGCCTTTGATCTGAAGGCCCCCACCTTCCGCCATAAGATGTACGATGCCTATAAGGTCGGTCGTCACCCCACGCCGCCCGAGCTCTCCTCGCAGTTTCCCGATGCGAAGGAGGTGCTTCGTGCAATGGGACTGCACGTGCTGGAGCTGGAGGGCTATGAGGCAGACGATATTCAAGGCACGGTTGCAAAAATGGCACACGCGATGGACGATGCACACGGCTACGTTTTTTCGGGCGACCGCGATCTTTTGCAGTTGATCGATGACCGCGTGACTGTGCTCTTGGCCACCAATAGCGACACGCTTGTCATGGACGAGGCGGCCTTCGTTGCAAAATACGGCATCCCTCCCGCGCACCTGACGGATATGAAGGGTCTGATGGGCGATAGCTCGGACAATATCCCCGGTGTCGCAGGTGTTGGCGAAAAGACTGCGCAGGGACTGCTCACCGCTTTCTCTACGCTGGACGGCATCTATGAAAATATCGAGGACAGTCGTATCAAGCCCGGCGTTCGCCAGAAATTGATCGACCATAAGGATGAAGCATACCTTTCGAAAACGCTTGCCACCATCAACACAAATGTTCCTCTCAACATAAAAATAGACGATATTGCCTACAATGGTTTACAAAAACAAGCACTAAGAGAGAAATTCAATGAATTAGAGCTTAATAGCTTTATCCAAAGATTTCATCTTGACGAGGAAGAAATAGAAGCAATTCCCTGCGAGCAAAGAGAGACCGCCATCCTTGAATTTAAGGAAGCAAGCGCCGATGACGTCAACGCTCTGACGGGGCGCGCCGCGATCCTTCCCTACGATGGCGGATACCTCTTTTCCACGGGCGGTGATGTGCTGCTTTACAAGGGCGTGCTTTCGGCGCTGCGCCCCTTTTTCGAGGCAGAGCGCGAGCTCGTTTGCATGGAGGCCAAGGAGCTTTGGCACACGCTGGACGGTGCAGGCATCCGCCCTGCCGTTTCACTGCTGGATCTCTCGCTTTACGCCTACGTTCTGAATCCCGGCGGCAAGGGCAGCACGCTCGCCTCCATGGTTTCTATGTTTTTAAACGAGGCCGCGAGCGATGCCTCTCTCGGCCCTTGCCATCTTCTGCGCCTTGAGCCCGTTCTCCGCGAGCGGGTGAAGGAGGCCGGCGGCGAAAAGGTTCTTTTTGATCTGGAGCTCCCTCTCATCACCGTGCTTGCCAAGATGGAAAAAGCAGGACTTATGATCGATATTGCAGGTATGCAGGAATTTGGCGAGGCACTTCTTTCGCTTTCCGAGGATCTTGCAAGCCGCATCTATATGCAGGCGGGCGAGGTTTTCAACATCAATTCTCCGAAGCAGCTCGGAGAGGTCCTCTACGTGAAAATGGGGCTGGAATACAAGAAGAAAAAGACGAAAAGCGGCTTCTCCACGGATGCACAGACCTTAGAGGAGATCCGCCACCTCAATCCCATTATTGATGATATTCTTGAATATCGCCAAGTCACAAAGCTCCACAGCACGTATACCGAGGCACTCGTGCGGGCGGCAGACGACGAGCACAGAGTGCATACGGATTTCAAGCAGGCACTGACGGCAACCGGGCGTCTCTCCAGCACCGAGCCCAATCTGCAAAACATTCCCATCCGTACGAAGATGGGGCGGCAGATGCGCAAATATTTTATTGCGCGCGAGGGCTATGCGCTCGTGGATGCGGATTATTCGCAGATCGAGCTTCGCCTGCTTGCCCATATTGCAGACGATTATCATATGATCGAGGCGTTTAAGAGCGGCGAGGATATCCACAGAAAAACCGCCGCCGCCGTTTTCGGCATCCCTGAGGAGGACGTTACCGATGAGATGCGCAAGAAGGCCAAGGCAGTAAACTTCGGCATCGTATACGGAATCAGCGGCTTTTCGCTTTCCAAGGACATCGGAACCACCGTGCCCGAGGCTACGCGCTATATCAAGAATTATATGTATAATTACCCATCCGTGGATCGTTACCTTGAAGAGGTCGTAGAGCGTGCAAAGGCGGACGGATATACCGAGACGCCCATGGGACGGCGCAGATACATTCCGGAGCTGAACGCCGCAAACGGCGTCATGCGCGCCTTTGGAAAGCGTATCGCCATGAACGCTCCGATCCAGGGTGCCGCCGCCGACATCATGAAATGCGCCATGATCCGCGTGGCAAAGCGGTTGGAGGCGGAGGATGTGGATGCCACCCTCGTGATGCAGGTGCATGACGAGCTTCTCGTGGAAGCAAGGCTTGCGGACGTTGCACGCGTAAAGGACATCCTTCGCGAGGAAATGGAGTCTGCCGCTTCACTTTCCGTTCCCATGACCGTAGACGTTACGAGTGGCAAAAATTGGTTAGACCAAGAATAAAATACACGGTTTTGCAAATAATTATTTGCATTGTTCAAAGAAAAGAGCCGAGATCTGATGATCTCGGCTCTTTTCTTTATTTTCTTCTCTGATCAATCAAAAGCGTTTTCGGAAGCGGCTGAGAACCAAGCGAAGAGGTCTCTGCCGTAAGATGATTGCAGGCGGCGATAGCCGCAGGAGAAACACCGTATCGCTTGGCAATCGACCAAAGCGAATCCCCTGCACTCGGATAATACACCGCATACGTAGGAACGAAAACGCCGTTTTCCGAAGCGCAAGAGGTGATGCGGCGCACACAGCTTGCCTCGCGCTCCGCATAATTTTGCACGCAAAGATGCAAGCAAAAACGAATGCATAACGCACCTTCGTCCAAATACCCCTCACATGCTCCAACACGTACACCGAGAAAGATCTTCCCGTCCGACAAAAGCGGTGCGTGCAAGGGTAAAGTCAAGGCAAAAGGCGCACTTTGCTTCTGCGAAGCACAATGCACGGCTCCATCCGCATCCAGCGCATAGCACAGAGCGTTGATCTCCGCCTCGGCACTGTACGCAATTTCCGCATCGGCGGCTGTGCGCGTTTCATTTTTCAGGGAGACAACGGTGTGAAAAACGCCGTCCAAGGTGTCTTCCCCCTCCGGCAATGGCAAACGGAGCTCGACCGTGCGGCACAGCACCTCTGCCGGACCAAAGGTATCATATATAAGCGCCTCATGCTCACAGGTGCTGCCCTCGCCCTCAACAAACGCATCAGCCACGACAGAAAACGGTACGTTTCTCTCTGCGGTGCCTGTAAGCTCGCATATACCATGGAAGGTGACGGCGCATTCCTCCCCCTCACCCTCCCGAATACTACAGGTCAGAGAAGTAAAATATCCGTTCGCCGTTGCCGCCATCTCATCCGTACAGCCATCCAACGGCAACCGCTCCTCAAATGGATAGGATCCCGCGATCCGAAGCGGTGCAAGCCCGTCTGCCGCAAGGATCACCGCTACGGTGTAATTACCATGCACGAGAATTGCATCCGCCTCTGCTGCGGCATTTTCAAGCTGCACATGCCCCTCCGAGAATATAATTTCCGCACCGCGCGCATAGGACACAGGGATGGAAAGGCTTTCTGCATATTCGCGCTCCATTGGCGCAGAGAAGATCCTCTCACCGATCTCCAGCGTTTTCTGCATGGTATGGAGCCGTGCCTCCTCCGCTTCGCATTCACAGACATAGGTTGCCTTCTCTCTCAAGCACACCACGGCCTGGAGCGTTGCCTTGGCACTGATACGCCGAGGGCCCGAAGGGCGAAGCGTATAATGCGCTACGGAAACGCTTGCCGATCCGTCCACTGCGCCGCAGCCGCACGGACAAGAAAATTCATAATCTGTGCTGAATGCCTCGTGCGTGAGGCGATCCTCCGCATCTAAATACCAAACGTCATAGCACACCGTGCCGCCAAACTGAACTTCCTCGCCTCCGATAAACTTGCCTGCAGGCAAAATATGTGCCGAGGTAGAAAGAATCTTTTTCATATCCCCTGCGTAATCCGGTAAATGATGCTCACCGTGGCACTCGCAAAGCAGCGTGCCACCCCGCTCTTTTTGATAGGTTGCTTCCATATCGTCCTCCTTGTTTTTGTTACAACCTATGCAAGGGGCGAAAAAAGTATGCAAAAAGTCCGCAAAAAAAAGAGAGCAAACGGTGTTATATAACCGAAAATACTCTCTCCCTCTTTGCTTTATTACTTGAAGCCTTCGCCGGCGCGAAATACAACCGACTTTGGTTCCTTAATGGAATAAATCTTTGATTTTTACCAAAAATCAGATCTTACAGATCCGTACCCATGGATTCCATCAGGCGCTTATTAAATTCCTCCGCCGTATTATAGCCCATGCGCTTCTGGCGGTTGTTCATGGCGGCAACCTCGATAACGACCGAGAGGTTTCGTCCGGGGCAGACGGGAATCACAATGGTGGGCACGTGAATGCCGAGGATCTCCGTTGTTTGCTCCTCAAGACCGAAGCGATCGTACATTTTTCCCTGCTGCCACGGCTCAAGGTTGATCACCATATCGATCTTTTCCGTTTCCTTGATCGATCCCATACCGAACAGACGGCGCACGTCCACGATGCCGATACCGCGCAGCTCCACGTAGTGGCGGATGATCTCGGGCGCACGGCCAACCAGCGTGGTTGCGGAAACGCGCTTGATCTCCACGGCATCGTCCGCGATCAGACGGTGGCCGCGCTTCACGAGCTCGATCGCCGTTTCGCTCTTACCAACGCCGCTATCACCAAGCAGGAGCACGCCCTCGCCGTACACCTCTACGAGAACGCCGTGGCGCGTGATACGCGGTCCAAGCTGCACGTTCAGGTAGGAGATCAATGCAGCCATAAATTCCGACGTGCTCATCTCAGTGCGAAGAAGGGGCACGTGATACTTCTGTGACAGCTGCACCGTTTCCGGCAAAAGGTCGATCGAGGAGGTGAAGATCACGCCAACAGGTGCGGAGCGGAAAAAGTCCTCCAAGCGGCGCGAGCGCTCCTCCTTGGGAAGCTGAGCGAGGAAAAGATTTTCCACCTTGCCTATGATCTGCAATCTCGCCTGCTCGTAATGATCGTAAAATCCGACCATCTGCAGTCCCGGCTGATTCACCCTCGCGCAGGTGATCTTGATATTCTCTGGCAGATCGGGCAGATAGATCGTTTCAAGATGAAACTCGCCAATGACCTTGGATAATGCAACCTCATATATTTCTTCCATGCTTTTTGGACTCCTTCATTTATCTTTCTTTCATTTTAGCATACTTTTGATAAAAAAGCAATCCCCTTCTTGTAAAGAAGAAAATACACCGTGCCTCTTGATTTCTTCATAAAGTTTTGTTATACTAATCGTAACACATATTAATTTTATAAAAGGAACGGTTTATGAAACGCATTATCACGCTGCTGTTAGCGATCACCGTTTGCTTTTCGCTCTTCGGATGCCAAAAATACGAGCCGCAAAAGAGCACCAAGCGAGAAGAAACGCCGATTGCAACGATGAAATACGGCAAGGAAAAATTTGAAGTGAAATACGAGCTCTTCCGCATGCTTTTTCTCAGCGCGAAGGAGACCGTCAGCGACGGGGACCTGAGCCGCTTTGAGGGCGAAGAGGCCTCCGCTCTTTTGGAGGAGGCGCGCGCCGTTGCGCTGGACAAGATCTATGAGATCTACGCTACGTTTGCGCTCTGCGAGGCGTTGGACATCGATCTCTACTCCCGAAAGGTAGACAAAAAGGTGGAGGAGAGCATCACCATCAGCATCGAGGGCGGCTATGCCGAAAACGGCCAATATATCGAAGGCCTCGGAAGCTATGAGGAATACCTTAAAAATCTTAGTCTTTTCTATATGAATTATGCGGTGCAGGATCTGATGATCCGCTATTCCTACGGTGTTTCCGCCATTGGTGCGCATTACCGCGGCACGTATGACGATTATGGAAACAAAGCCGAGGAGGGCGCGCTGACGTATACGGACGCTGACGTTGATGCCTTCTATAACAGCGAGGATACTCGCCGTATTTTCCTTGTATTTACGCAAAAGGAAGAGTGGGAAGCACAGTCGCTTCGGGGTAAAATTGCCGCAGAGCCCACGGAGGAGCTGGTCAGCGCTTATATTCTCGGCCACACCTTTGCTTCCGAGGTGGATGCCAAGGACGGCCACGTGATCGGAAAATACACGCTGGATAACGGGATCTATGCCAACGTAACGGATGCGGCATTTGCGCTGCAGGTGGGCGAGACCTCCGAGCTGATCCCCGGCATATACGACGGTTACAAGGGCTTCTTTATCCTCTACCGCGCGAGCAAGAGCGCAGAAAACCTCGCACAGATCCGCGAGAGCGTGGCGAAAAATTACGTGGAAAACGAGATCGGCAAGCGCTTGGCCGCCGCGAAGACAGAGCTCAAGGCAAGCACCGCCTTCACCGATTTTTACAACACCCTTTCGCTTTCCGAGGTTCATATGAGTGAGGAAAAGGAATGAAGCGTAGCCGTATTCGAACGCCGCTCTTATCCGAGGAATCGCTCAGTCTGAAATCCGCATTTTATCTTTTTGATGAGGTACGTGCAGGCGTTCTCACCTATATTTCGGAGCGTTATCGCGGATCCTTTCAAATGGAAGAGAGCTGCATACGCAGCGGATACGTTTGCATCTGCAAGGATGCACTCTGCTTTTTCGTTCGCCTTTTGCTGAACGATCTCTTCGGAAGATCGCTTTTGCGCATTTCTTACGGTCAAAGAAACAGCGAAGCCTTTTATTTGAGCTTCACCTATGAAAAGGGCGTGCCGATCCCCGAAAATGAGCGTTACCGTCTCCTAACCTATGCAAAGCTTGCCAAAACGAGCTTTGAATACGGTGAAACCGAAACGGATGCCACGATCACGCTGTCCATGCCGGCCCGAAGCTCACTCTTTGAGTGCGTGTATGCGCCCAAGCTTGCAAATCCGTTTTTCTATGCGCTTTCCGACATCGAGCTTGACGAGAGCGAGGATCGCGAGGCCGTTGAAATGAAGGGTCCCATGTGGGAATCCGAGCTAAAAAGAAAACTATAATTTGCATTTTTTAATATTTTTTTAAAACGCCGACCGTGGATCTATGAAGCGCTATATGCGTTTTTTGAATCACGGCTCGGTGTTTTTTTGTCTGCACGCCATTTTTTGTTACACATATTTTCCCCGTTCAAACACAAATTATAAATGTGGCAAACGCCACGGAAGATGAAAAACGAGGAAAAATTCAAATGAAATATAAAGCAAAGCCCACTGCTCGCCTCCGTGGCATTTTTTCCTGCGCACTTGCGCTGATGCTTCTGTTCTCCCCGCTTTCGGTCGGTGCAAAGAGCGCAGAGCCCCGAGAGGAGCTGCACGTTTCCTCTCGCATTTTAGATCTTTTTCTCGGCAAGCGCGAAGCACCGAAAAAAACGCAGTATCTATGCCCCGGCGGCACTGCCTTCGGCATGAAGATCCGTCAATCCGGTGTGACGGTCACCGCTATCACGGATCCGCAAGCACCGTTAGGAAAGCAGATCGCCGTTGGTGACGTGATTCTCGCGCTGAACGGCGAGGAAATACAAGGTGTGACAGATCTTTGCCAACGGCTGCAAGCCGAAAAAGGCACGCTTTCTCTTACCGTTTTGCGAGGAAAAGAGAAAAAAACCGTACTCATCCATCCCGATACTACCGCAGAAGGATCCCGCCTTGGCATTGAGGTGAAGGACACGGCCGCAGGCATCGGCACGATCACCTATATCGATCCCGAAACGGGCGCCTTCGGCGGTCTCGGCCACGGCATCTGCACGCCCGATACGGGCGAGATCTATCCTATGCAAAGCGGCACGGTCACCGAGGTGATCCTCGGCGGCGTTCAGAAGGGCGTGGCAGGCAAGCCGGGCGAGCTGCGCGGCGTGCTTTCGCACCGCGAGATCGGAACGCTGCATAGCAACACCGATTGTGGCGTGTTCGGCACGCTTTCCCTGCAGGATCGTTCCCTCTCCGATCCACTCCCCATTGGCACGCGCGACGAGGTCACCACCGGCCCCGCCGAGATCCTCTCCTCTCTTAAAAACGGCGCGCCCGCGCGCTATGAGATCCGCATCACGGAGATCGACCGCTCTGCCACCGATTCCAAGTCCTTCCGCATCGAGGTCACCGATCCCACCCTGATCGCCCTCACGGGCGGCATCGTCCGCGGTATGTCGGGCAGCCCGATTATCCAAAACGGCAAGCTCGTCGGAGCTGTAACCCACGTACTAATAGCCAATCCGACGGAAGGTTATGGGATATTTATCGAAAATATGTTAAGTGCGGCACAACAACAAGCACTCCCCAAAGCCGCATAACCTTCCGTGGTTGGCGAAACACCGAGGCATTGGAGTTTGCCGCATAGGCAAACTCTCCACGCGCCAAAATGTTGAGATAACCAAGTTATCGGCGCGTTTGCGATCACAACCGAGGGGTACGGCATATTTATAGAGAATATGCTCTCCGCCGCACAAAACGAAGCAATCCCCCAAGCAGCATAACCGTTGGATTTGCGTTGCACTACAGCTTAATAGTTTTCGGAACTTTGCGAAGCAAAGCCCCTCCCATACTTTACGGGAGGGGCGAAAACTTTTTCTGCGTTCCACACTTTGTTCGCACTCGGCTTGCGGAACGCCTACTCACGTTTTCATAGCCAACCCGACGGAAGGCTACGGCATATTTATAGAGAATATGCTCTCCGACGCACAAAACGAAGCAATACCCAAAGCAGCATAACCGTTGGATTTGCGTTGCACTATAGCTTAATAGTTTTCGGAACTTTGCGAAGCAAAGCCCCTCCCATACTTTACGGGAGGGGCGAAAACTTTTCCTGCGTTCCACACCTTGTTCGCACTCGGCTCGCGGAACGCCTACCCATTGTTTTAATAGCCAACCCGACGGAAGGTTATGGGATATTCATACTCCTTGCGAGCTTCGCCGCTTTGCGGCGGCACTTCGTGCTTTGCTCCGTTTTTGGAGCGCTCGCGGAGCAATCTGCGCTCGCTCGCTGACAAGCAAGCTTGCCGACTCGGCTTCGCTTGATTATTGAGAATATGCTGTCGGCAGCGCAAAATCAGGTACAGCCAAAGGCAGTATAAAGCGAAAAAAGAGGGCGTTGCCCTCTTTTTTCATATTTCAATATTGAATTTTTGTAATATTGTCTTAAATTTATCCTGCGCTGAAAGGCAGGTGTCGGTAAGGAAGCCTCGCTCGCTGTTCCACTCCTTTAGCCCACGGTAATAAAAGAGTTTATGCTCCTCGTCTATAATGAAAGGGACGATATTATGCTTCAGGCACTCTCCGAACATAATGAGTCTGCCGACTCTGCCGTTTCCGTCCTGAAAGGGGTGTATGCGCTCAAATGCAACGTGGAAGGAGAGTATATCCTCAAGGCTTTTTTCTTTCTTTGAGTTGTAGCTATAAAGCAGAGCTTTCATTTCCTTTGCCACCGCCCTCGGTGCGGTTGTATCAATTCCGCCCACCTCATTGGCAAGCTTCTTATATTCACCCACTTTGAACCAATCAAGACGGCTGTCGCTCGTTCCGCTTTTTAAGAGAAAATGTAGCTCCTTGATATATTTTTCCGAAAGCGCAAGATGAGCGTTATCTATCATATAGTCAATGCATCTGAAATGGTTTGACGTTTCAATAATATCGTCAACGTTGACCGTTTTGTCCGAAAGACCTATCGTGTTCGTTTCAAAAATATATCGCGTTTCGTCGTGAGTGAGCTTAGAGCCCTCAATATGATTTGAATTATAAGTTAAATCAATCTGCACTCTGTGGTAAATTCCGCCCGAAAGACGCGCTGACTTTTCCTCGCGCAAAATGTCAAGCAGTTTGCGCTTCTTGTCCGAGCGTGAAGCTCTTTTCGGTTTTTCTGAAAGCTCGGGAATTTCCCAAGTCTTGCCGGAAAGCTGAGCACCCGCAACTCGCCCCTCGGCGCAATAATTCCTGACACTTCGCTCGGAAATCCCCCATTTTTTCGCCGCCTCTGCGACCGATATATATATCATAAAATTCACCTCAAAAACCGTTATCGGCAATTTACACTACTATTATACCACATTATCGGCAAAATATCAAGAGTTTATATGAATATTTTTAAGAGTTATTTTGCCGATAGAGGAAAATTGAGAGGGTCGCCAATTTGGCTTCCCTCTCGTTTTGCTTATTTGCCACATGTCTTAGCACTGAAAGCTTTGTGTACTTGTGCAGTTACTTTTCAGCAATATCTCACCGTCGGGTTTGATATTGCCTTTACTTTATTTTTTACGGTATGCGGAAGGAGAAATGCCAACTTTAGTTTTAAAAACGTTTGAAAAATAAGTCGAATCGCCAAAACCAACCGAGAGCGCAATCTCGGTTACGCTAAGATTCGAGTATTTTAAAAGAGATTTGGCATCCTCTATTCTCAATCCGGTCAGGTATTCACGGAAACTCTTTCCCACACTTCTTTTGAAAAGATGACTTACATAAGAGCGGCTGCACTCAAAGTGTTCGCATATATCATCAAGAGTGATGCTTTGAGAATGATATCGCTTGATATACTGTAAAATATCTGTGATAGAGTCGGTTTCCGATACCGCGTTTTTCTCGTTTTTGATATACGCCAGCTCCAGCATATTGCACAGCGGCAGTATCAACGTATCCACCCATTCCTTTTTTGGTATGTTGCCTTTGAGGGCGGAATATGCCACTGCAAGCTTTTGCCGAGAAATATTATATTCCCGCGCAACTCTTGAAATATATGACTCGGCTTTATCACTTTTATATCCGCTGACTGAAATAAACCCCATGTATTCATCCTCGCGCTTGATCGGGTAAACAAATTCCCATACACCCGCAAAGCAGCTTCCGCAAAAGGAGCCGTTTTTACATTTTTCATTTACCTTTCCCTGCTTCTCTATACAATGCTGCCACATTCCGTCGATGCTCTTGACGAAAACACAATAGGGATTGTCGTGTATATTAAAGGTTATAAGCTCACTTGATGTGATGACAGACTCGTTCCCGTGAGGATGCAGCGTTATGCAAAGTCCGCACTCGCGTTTGAGAAACAGGATATAGTTTTTTATATTTTCTACGTTATACATATGTTCTCCTGCACAAAATTATATATTTTATGCGCAAATATTAAAGAAAGATTGTAGTTTTTGTGCTACCATTATAATATCACAAGAAACAGGAGATTGCAATATGAAATACGAAATTCAAGTCAATCATAAGGGTACATATGATGTAATCGTTGTCGGTTCAGGCCCCGCGGGAGTCGCAGCGGCGATCAGCGCAGGACGAAACGGATCAAAAACGCTTCTGATCGAAAGTCTTGGGCGTGTTGGCGGCATTTCCACATCGGGAATGATGAGCCATTTTACAGGTCGATGCAAAAACAAGCTTTATCTTGAAATACTTGACCGTGCAAAGGCGAAAAATCATTATTTTCCTGAGTTGGAGAAAAAATATATCGATCCGGAGCTTCTAACTCTTACGTATATTGAAATGCTTGAGGAGGCGAAAGTCGATATACTGCTTTATACTACTTTTT
Source organism: Clostridia bacterium (assembly GCA_017938205.1). GTDB lineage: Bacteria > Bacillota > Clostridia > Oscillospirales > CAG-272 > UBA1740. The sequence goes on along the minus strand of JAGBCA010000061.1, from coordinate 4,851 downwards.
GCGACGTGCTTATGGAAGGAAATGCAGTTACTGGCATCATCTGCCACAACAAGAGCGGATTTTGCAGATATGATGCAAAGGTAATTATCGACGCAAGCGGTGACGGTGACGTTGCCGAGAAAAGCGGAGTAGAATATTTCAAAGGCCGCGAGAGCGATGGCAAGATGCAGCCCGCAACACTTATGTTCAAGGTCGGAGGGGTTGACACCAAAAAGGCTGTCTTCCCCGGTTCTTTTGAGACTCTTGTGCAGACCGATAAAGGCGAATTACAAGCATTGGCAAAAGAAAAGCTTCCGCACCCCGCGGGACACGTTTTGCTCTACCACTCAACCCTTCCCGGCATCGTGACCTGCAATATGACAAACGTTACCGATATTGACGGCACCCGCGCCGAAGACCTTACAAGAGCGGAGATCATCTGCAGAAAACAGATGCCACTGATCGTAGACTTTTTGCGCGAGTACGTTCCGGGATATGAAAACTGCTATATCATTGGTTCGGCATCGCTTATCGGCATTCGGGAAACGCGCCATTTCAAGGGCTTGAAAACAATCACCGAGCAAGAAATATCTGCGGCGGTGCAGCATGAGGACGCGGTGGTATTCGATGCGCACTTTAACTTTGATGTACACAACATCAGCGGCGCAGGTCTTGACAAAACGGGATGCCAAAAACATTTTAAGCAAAACAAGGGCTATACCATTCCCTACGGATGTATGGTACCTGAGAAGATAAACGGTCTTCTTCTCTCGGGAAGAAACATCTCGGGCACACACATGGCTCACTCTAATTTCAGGGCAATGCCCATCTGCGTCGGAATAGGAGAGGCTTGCGGTGTGGCGGCGGCGATCGCCGCAAAGAGCGGCAAACAACCGCGCAATGTGGATCCTGCAGAGATCCGTAAGGTTATGGGAGGTACTGAAAATGGCTGATATAACATTCACCGGAGACATCATGTGCTCCCCCAATATGACAAAGCTTGCAAACAACAACTATTCATCGATCTTTCAAAGAGCCTACAAGCTCAAAAGCTGTGACTATCTCGTTGGAAATCTTGAAACGCCGATAGCAGGCGAAGAAATGAAATTCACGCACGAACGATACTGCTTCAACACACCCGAAAGCTACCTTACGGCACTCAAAGAATGTGGTTTTCATCTCCTCACGCTTGCAAACAATCATTGTATGGACAGAGACGAGCAAGGTATCGAAAATACACTCAAAAATTGCCGCAATGCCGGCTTTGATACCATAGGAATATACGCATCTGCCGAGGAGCGTAATACACTTTTCATAAAAGAGCTCGATGGCATAAAGGTCGCGTTTATCAACTATACATACGGCACGAATGCCTTTGCTCATCACAGATTTTTAAAGCATCCTTATATGGTAAACCTGTCACAACCTGAAGAAACGCTGCCGGGATCCATTCACCTTCTCAATAGCTATGAGAAAATCGGCAGCGAGGTGGAACGCATATACACGCACGGCAAAGATTTTGAGTTTGTAAAGCCGTATCTTGATCAACTTGAGAACGATATAAGACGCGCAAAAGCTGCCGCAGATTATGTTATCGTAATTATGCATAACGGTAGCCAGTATATAAGAGAAGTAGATCCATACTCGCTCTTCCTTGCCGATAAGATAAAGCAATTTGGAGCTAACATTATCGTTGGGCATCATCAGCATCTTATACAAAGCTGTTTGACGGATCATGATGGATATTTCAAAATTTTCTGTCTTGGTAATTTTATGTGCGACGGAAAGATTGAAGCGGATGACTTCTACTTTGATTCCCCACTCGTAAGCGCCGTATTTCATCTTTCTCTTTCTCGCCGTGATGACGGCAGTATACAGGAAAAAAAGAGCTTTAGTATTTACACAACAGTCAAAGACAAGCTTGGATTACCCTGTGCAATAGACAGCTACGATGTATACCAAAAACGTAATGAGACCTACCTAAAAGAAAAAATATTACGATATGCAAACCTGTTTGCAGGAAGCAACAAGTACCAAAATGTTCAGGAGCGTTATGAATTATGATAAAAATACACAGAGAATTTGTTGGCGGAAATATATGTGTGAAATCCATCCACGGCGATGTGATCTCACTGGAAAACGAGCTTCGCGACTCCACAGAATGGTTTTATTGGGCATTTTGCGTTGAGAACGCTGAGGGACGTGAACTCACCTTCAATATGCAAAAGAATAGACTTGGCTACTTCGGACCTGCGGTCAGCCACGACCTTAAGAAATGGCATTGGCTCGATTCGTCCGACGGAGATAGCTTCACTTATCGCTTTGGCCCAGATGAGAAGAAGGTATATTTCGCACACAATATGCTCTACCATCCCGACCATTTCCTTGATTTTTTAAGAGAGTACGGCATCAAGTCAACCGAGCTATGCAAGAGTCGTAAAGGTCGTTCTGTTCCTTGCATTACCTTAGGAGAAGGCCAGAAAAGCATTATCCTTACCGCTCGTCACCATGCTTGTGAAAGCACCGGTAGCTATGTTCTTGAGGGAGTGTTGCGGGAGCTTATTGACACGCCGATAGAAAACACGGTCATTTTAGCTGTTCCGTTCGTGGACTACGACGGCGTTGTTGACGGCGATCAGGGCAAAGGACGCGCGCCCCACGACCATAACCGCGACTATACCGAGGATCCGATCTATCCCGAGGTCAACGCGATTATCAAATATGCCGATCGCTATGGCTGTCATCTCGGATTTGATTTTCACTCTCCTTGGCATAAGGGCGGAGAAAACGATAATATTTTTATCGTGAGAAAAAGGATAGTAAAGCAGGATAGATATGAGCGATTTTCCGATATCCTGCAAAAAGAGATTTCTCGTACCGATATCGTTTACGAAAAGAAAAATGATCACCCACCAATGACAGGTTGGAATCAAGAACCAAGCCCGAATTTTGGTTACACAATGAACCTACGTGAAGAGTGCGATCTTGCCTTTGCTCTCGAAACCGCATATTTCGGTACGGAAAACAACAAAATCTCTACTGATATGCTGATTCGTCTCGGAAAATGCTTCGCAAAAGCTATCAAGAACTATATCGAATTTTAATAGCAAATCCAACAGAGGGCTACGGCATTTTTATACTCCTTGCGAGCTTCGCCGTTTGCACGGCGGTCCGTTTTCCAACCAACCGTTGAAAAACAGCACGAAATCAACGAATAGTTGTTTGACTTTTCTAATATCAATTGTTATAATGGGATTGTACTTAAAATGGCGGAGAGACGAATATTTGGGATATATAAGAGAAGTAGTCAGAGAGGAGAAAAGCAATGAGCATTTATAAAATTGCAGAAAACGGAGAAAGCCCTTACTATATAGTTGCTCATCAGTATGCCGATGAAACGATCCGTTACGCGGCATCAGAGCTTCAAAAATACCTTCTTCAATCCACCAATGCCATCGTACCGTATTTTTCGGATCGGTGCCCTTCTGTCAGTGCAGAAATCCGAATCGGAGATTTTGTTCGAGGTGACGAATGGAAAAATCCTACACTGATTGGACTTTCCGAAGAGGCCTTTTCCATTTGTGGACGCGATAAAAATATTTACATTACCGGAAATTCGTCAAGAGGTGTTCTCTATGGCGTATACTATTTTCTTGAAACATTTTGCGGCTTTACCTGTTTTAGCAAAGACGTGGAGACGATAGACAAACTTTCTAAGCTTGAAATCGATCTGGACGAAATCATAAAAGAGCCCGCCTTTGAATTCAGAGATTCATATTTCCGTTTTTCATTCGACGGAGATTTTTGCGCAAAAAATCGTTTAAATTCCAATATGGGAAATATGTCTATTGCGCAGGGCGGGCGGATGAAGTGGTTTAATTTTCACCATTCCTTCGACGACCTCCTACCCCCTGCCGTGTATTTTGAGGAGCATCCCGAATATTTTTCCGAGATCGATGGAAGCAGAATTCAAAACAGTCAACTATGTCTGACAAATCCGGAGGTTGCAAGGATTGCAGAGAAAACACTTCGTGGATGGATCCGCGAAAATCCCGAATGCCGCGTTTTCTCGGTTGCGCAAAACGACAACACAAAGCGTTGTACCTGCAAGAGCTGTCTTGCGCTGGAAGAAAAGGAAGGAAGTCCCGCAGGCCCAATCATTCATTTCGTCAACCGCCTTGCCGATGCGATAAAAGAAGACTATCCCCGCGTTTTACTGCACACCTTTGCTTATCAGTATTCTCTGCCTGCACCGAAACACGTTATGGCAAGAGAGAATGTAATCGTTCGCCTTTGTTCGATTTCCTGCCGATTTGACCGCCCGCTCAAAGAGCTCGCGCTTGCAGGATCAACCGAAGAATCGGAATTTGTAAAGGCGCTTTATGATTGGAAGGAGCACGCAAGCAGACTTTACGTCTGGGACTATGCCGTCAATTTCCGAAACTACCTCCAACCGTTCATACATTTGCACACGCTCCAAGAGAATATAAAATTCTTTAAAGAGTGTGGAGTCAAAGGTGTTCTGGAACAGGGAAATTTTGCTTATGGCGGCGGCGCGGCTTGCGACGATCTTAAATCATATGTAATTGCCAAACTGCTATGGGATCCCCAAGCCGACGTGAATAAAGAGATCGGTCGTTTCTGCCGTGCGGTGTACGGCGAGGCGGCAGGAAAAAATATGGAAGAATATGTTTCGCTTATGATGAAGGCATGCGAAAGAGCGCCTTTGTCAATATATCAGCATCCCAATGCGGCATATCTCACCGACGACTTGATCTGCGAAGCGGAAAAAAGATTCGAGCAAGCGCTTTTGGCGGCCGAAAACGAGAAATACAAGCGAAGAATAGAACGAGAATTTTTGTCTGTTCGATT
>JAGBCA010000060.1 GCA_017938205.1 Clostridia bacterium | reverse complement strand
TTTTCGCTTACGCGAAAGTGAAGTTGCTTTGCAGTGAAGTTCGTGCAAAGTTGCTTTGCAACTTTTACGCACCGAGTGAAGTTAAGTTTGCCCACTTTGCCGAAGGCAAAACTTCACTATCCGCAGGATAACTTCACTTACATAGGGGTTCCCCGAAGCGAGCGAAGTCGAGCTTTGGGGGTTCACGTGGTAAACTTCACTTGCCCCCAGGGCAAACTTAGTTGCGTAGTGTCCTTAAGGGCACTACGCTAAACTCTTGCCTTTTTTATATGCATCCCGCGGATCAAAGCAGGGGGAGAAGCAGCGTCATGATCGGGAGCGTCAGTATGCTGAGGATGGTGCTGAGAAGCACGGTGGAGGCCGCCTCCTTCTGCCCTTCGCCGAGGATCTCCGAAAAGTTGAGAACCACGGAGGCAACGGGGCAGCAGCAGATAATATAGAGCACGGCCTTCATGCCGCTGTCTACGGGAAGAAAGACGATCATCAGAAGCGCGAGGATCGGCATAAGAAACTGCTTCATGGCGATGGAGATATAGATCTGCTTGGTGGTGAACATCTGCTTGAAATTCGTGGTTGCGAGGCGCATACCCATAATGAGCATGGAGATCGGCGTTGACATTCTTCCAATCAGGGCAACCATGCTGTCCACGCTTTCGGGGAGCGGGATCTCAAACACGAAGAAGGGAATGGCGATCAGCAGAGAGAACATGGCGGGATTGAGAAAGATCTTTTTCACGCTGACATATTTGAGATTCTGCGAGATGATGGCAGCAGCCAGCGTCCATCCGATAATGTTCATAATGATCGCGTACACGGAGGTATAGATCAGGAGGCCTGCGGCCGTTTCGGGAAACAGCGCTTCTAAGATCGGAATGCCGAAAAAGGCGCAGTTGCCGAGCGAGCAGGCAATCGTCATGATGCGGTAGAGGGGATTTTTCATGCGCCTGCGGAAGAGCAGAAAGGCGATGCCGAGCATCAGGATCTGCACGAGCAGAGCAAGCAGGGCAAAAATACCGATCCTGCCGAGCATCGCGGCGGAGAAGGTCGCGCTTTTGAAGGTATAAACGCTCAGGCAGGGCTGGCAAACGTAGAGAAGGATCTTGGAGAGAGAGGGCATACAATCCTCGCCCACCATTTTTTTCTTTTTGAGAACGTAGCCGGGAACGGCCACGGCAAGGAGCACGGCAACGGCTCCGAGAGCAACGATAAAGGTTTTCATCGGGTTAGAACCTCACATGGATCAGATTTTTATAAGGCAGAGTGGTGATGGCAACGGTGGCGGCGCGTTTCTTGAAAACAACGTCATCTGCGAAAACGGCAACGTCCTCGGTGAAGAGGTGGTTTGCCACGTTTTCGTAAAAATCGGAGAAGCAGTGCTCGTAGTCCTCCTTGGAGAAGGCGTAGTCCTCCGTGTTGCACTTATATACATAGCAGTAGCCGTGCTCGTAGGCGATCTTTTTGCAAGCGCCAATAGAAAGCTCTTCTGCGGCAGAAAGGATCGGCTCACCCATCGATTGCCGGAAGCCCTCGGTATAATCCGTTCCGTCCGCGAAATAAAAGAGTGTGGCGGAGCCCTCGGGATACGCCCCGTAGTGCTCCTTCATTTTTCCCTCAAAATAGGATTTTGTCAGTGTGCCTGCCGAAATGGCGGCATCCAGAAGCTGCATTGTTTCCTCGCGCTTCAGGCTTTCGTCGGTGCGCAGGGGGCGGGTCACGTTGGCACCGTTTTCATCGGTGTCGATCGTGATATTCCCATCCTCGTCCTCGGTGGTGCTGAAGGTGTTTTCTGTGCGGATAAAGAGAAGATGCACGGCCGAATAGTTTTCTTTCATATAGAGATTGCATTCGGAAAGACGGCTTTTGGCGTTTTCTCCGCCGATGCCGTAGAAAAGCGCTTGTGCGTTTTCCGCCTTGTAAAGAAGCAAGGCAATGCCCTCGAGATCCTCGTAGGCGTAGCCAAAGGGCGCGGTGATCTCATTGAAGGCGTCAATATCGCCGTCTGCGCGGTAGGTCAGGATCTCCTCTGCCGCCTGCTTTGCCGCCGCCTTTGCCTCTCTTTTTTGTGCGGCGGTCGCGGCTGAGTCAAAGAGCGAGGCACTGATCAGCACGCGGGTCACGTAATTTTTTGCGCCCTCGGCGAGGAGCTCTCCTTGCGTTTTTCCGCTTTTTTCATCCACGGAGCTCCAGAAGGCCTCTGTGTCCTCCGCGCCATCCATGCCCGCAAGCACACGCATGTGATTGAATTTATAGTAGGATAAAAGGTAGGAATAGATCGCGCGGTCTGCGATCGTTCCGCTGTGGCGCGCGTAGGTTCTTTGGTCGCGCGCGATGCTGATCGCTCCGAGAACGATTCCGAGCACCAGCAATGCACAAAGGAAAACGATCAAAAGATTTCTTATAAAATGTGAGCGCACGGGTGTGGCGCTTGTTGAAGTTTTCGTCATTGGGATGCGTTTTCTCCTTTGCTTTCGGATTTTTTTGCCGCAACGTAGCAGAGCAGGATCTGCAGGGCGGTATCCTCGCCGCGCTGTCCCTTGCCGAGCCTGTACGTCACGGTCGGCGTTGGGGCGGAGCGCAGGATGAGGCCGGGGATCTTTTCAAAAACGACGGACCAAGCCGCAAGATCCGGTGCCTCGGGGTAGAAAAAGAGGCGCTCGTCCTTTTGCTCGGTGCGGCGAATGCGGCTTTGCTCCGAAAGCGCACGCAGGAGCGAAAGCTTTGTCAGCAAAACGACCTCCCTCGGAGGCTCGCCGAATCGATCTGTAAATTCGTCGATGATATCCATACGGTCTGCCTCGTTTGCAATGAGAGAGATCTTTTTATACATTTCCATGCGCGTGGCAGAGGAGGCAATGTACCGCTCGCTGATATGCGCGTTTTGCGGGAAATCAACGGTTGCCTCAAAGGGAGGCTCGGGCGCGTTGCCCTGCTCCTCAAGCACCGCCTCGGAAAGCAGCTTCACGTAGAGCTCGTAGCCCACGCCGTCAATGTATCCGTGCTGCTCTGCGCCGAGAAGGTTGCCCGCACCGCGGATCTCCAGATCTCGCAGGGCGATCTGGAAGCCTGCGCCAAATTCGGCATAGGCGCGGATGGTGGAGAGACGCTTTTCCGCCACCTCGGAAAGAACCTTTCCGGGACGGTAGGTAAAGTAAGCGTAGGCCTGACGGCAGCCGCGTCCCACACGGCCGCGGATCTGATGCAGCTGGGCAAGTCCCATGCGGTCGGCGTTTTCAATAATAAGGGTGTTTGCGCCGGGGAGATCGATGCCCGTTTCGATGATCGTGGTACAAACGAGCAGATCCAGCTCGCCGCGTACCAGCAGCTGCCAGATATCCTCCAACTCCTCACGCTCCATTTGTCCGTGCGCGTATGCGATCTTTGCTTCGGGAAATTCCTTCATCAGCCGTCCTGCCACGAGGTCGATGTTATCCACACGGTTGTAAAGATAGAGGACCTGGCCGCCGCGCAAAAGCTCGCGGCGTATGGCGTCCGAGATCACCACATCATCGTGCTCTAAAACGTAGGTCTGCACGGGGCGGCGATCCACCGGCGCTTCGTCCAAGATCGACATATCCGCAATGCCGTTCATCGCCATGCTTAACGTGCGTGGAATGGGTGTAGCCGTCAGCGTAAGTGTATCGACGTTCGCGGCCATCTGGCGGAGCTTTTCCTTTTGCGCAACGCCGAAGCGTTGCTCCTCGTCCACGATCAGAAGGCCGAGATCCTTGAATACGAGCTTCTTGGAGAGGAGCTTGTGCGTGCCGATCAGAATATCCGTTTCTCCGCGCGCCACGCGGCGCAGGATCGCCTCCTGCTGCTTTGGCGTGCAGAAGCGGGAGAGCATTTCTGCACGGATCGGATAGCCGCGCATACGCGACAATACGGTCTGATAATGCTGGAGCGCCAGGATCGTCGTTGGCACGAGGATGGCGACCTGCTTGCCGCCGAGAATGGCCTTGAAGGCTGCACGCAGAGCAACCTCGGTCTTTCCAAATCCAACGTCACCGCAAAGCAGGCGGTTCATGGGCATGGGACGCTGCATATCCGCCTTGATCTCCTCGATCGCACGCATTTGGCAGGCGGTCGGCTCGTATTCGAAGGCGGCGGCAAATTCGTCCTCCATCTCCGAGTCCGGCGGAAAGGCGAAGCCGGGGGTGCGCTGTCGGCGCGCATAAAGCTCCACCAGATCCTTTGCAATGTCCTTGGCCGCGCTTTTTGCGCGGCTCTTCATGCGCGACCAATCCGTGCCGCCCATGGTGGAGAGCTTTACCTTGCCGTCCTTGTCCTTGGCGCCGATGTATTTGCCGATCATTTCCAGCCTGTCGCAGGGAACGAAGAGCTTATCCGTTCCCGCGTAGCGGATGGTGATATAATCACGGGTCACACCGCCAACCGTGACGGTGCTGATGCCCTCAAAGAGGCCGATGCCGTAGTTTGCGTGCACCACGTAGTCACCTACGGAAAGATCCGCGTGCGAGAGCAGACGCTGACCTGCACCGCCCGCACGCCGAAGTATGCGAGAGCGACGGCGGTTTGCCAGAACGGCACGGCCGAGATCCTTGTGCATCGAGAGAACGGCGATCTTCGGCATAAGAAGATCAAAGCCGACCTCGAGCGGGTCTACAGTGATGTAAACAACGCCGTTTTGTAAAGATTTATAGTCAAAATCCGTGTTTTCGTACAGAGGTACCGCCGCAATATCCTCGGATGCCAAGGAGTCCTTCAGCGACTCGGCACCAACCTTGTTTTCGCAAACGATCAGCGTGCGGTAGAGAGATTTGCGGAAGGTTGAAAGATCCTCGTGGAGCATAGCGCCGTTATCACCGTATGCCACCGTGCGGCGGCAACGGAAGCCGAAAAGCCCTCCGAGCCTACCGCTGACACCACCCGAAAAGGGATTGAGGTGCAAGGGAACGGAGCGACCGAAAAAGGCTTCAAGATCGCTCTTATCCGCCGCAAAATCGGCGGCTCTTTCCGTTGTGAGGCCAAGAGAAAGCAGGGTGGAGCGCTCGTCTGCCATATGAGAGGTGAAGCGCTTTATATTATCCTCGGCGGCGGCTGTTCCGATGAGGCAAACGAGCGGTCGCCGGCTTTCGTCAAAATAAGAAAGAAGGGTAGCGGGTCTTTCGTAGATCAAGCCGAGAAAACGATCGCGAAAGGGGATCGGCAGACCGTCTCGCGCGGCTGCTGCCTCACTCTCCAGCCTTGCGGCGATCTCGGGATCCGAGGCGTTTTTTCTGAGCTTTTCTAACGCGCGCAAAATGGCGGCGCGCGCCTCGGGCGTAACGGGGACCTCTGCCGCAGGCAGGATCTGTAAGGAGGGGCAGGGGGCATCCACGCGCTGTGTTTCGGGGTCAAAGCTTTCCATGCGGTCGATCTCGTCACCGAAAAATTCGATGCGCACGGGGGAGAGATCGGCGTTTGCAAAAATATCTACGATACCGCCGCGACGGGCAAATTGTCCCGCACTCTCCACCATGTCCACGGCGGTGAAGCCAAGGGCGGTCAGCTTTTTTTGCAGAGTATCGGGAGAGATCTCGTCCCCTACCGCAAGCTGCACCGCCGTTTCGGCAAGCACCTCTCGCGGCATGGTGTGGAGCAGAGCGGCCGACGGCGTGGTGACGACGGCATCCAGCTGCCCCGTCATCAACGAGGACAAGACGGATAGCCTCTCACGCTCTGTGTCGTGGGAGGCGGAAATGCTATGAAATACAAGGTCGCGCGATTTAAACACGGAGGCGCGCAGGCCGCCGCGCAAAAGCAACGCGCAGATGCGCTCTGCCGCATCCTCGTTTTCTGCAAGAAGCAGGACGGCGGTGCCCGTCAGCGCGCGCCCGTCTCTGACGATCTCGGCAAGAAAGGCATCACTTGCGCCCCCCTGCAGACCGTTAACAACGAGGGGGAGCGGCCTCTCGGTATGCAGCTGCTCCTCTAAAGCGAGGACAACGCTTTTATATTCACGGTCGCACCGTATGAGCTCGGTAATTCTCATGCTTTAATGTGAAAAACGGCACATAGCCGTTTCAATATCGCCCTTCACGATCAGGGTGGCGGAGGCGGCAACGTCATCAAGAATCGAGAGAAAGGCCTTGTTGTCCTCTTCGGGAAGCTTGCCGAGCACCCAGTTCACGAGGTCGTGATCGGGGCTTGGCTTCTGCCCAACACCAAGCTTGATACGCGGAAATTCCTGGCTTCCGAGCTCGGCAATGATGCTTTTGAGGCCGTTGTGGCCGCCTGCAGAGCCCTTGCGTCGAATGCGCATCTGCCCGGGGGCAAGGCTGATATCGTCTACTAAAACGAGCACGCGCTCGGGCGGGATCTTATAGAAGGAGGCCGCCTCCGCAATGGCCGCGCCCGAAAGGTTCATAAAGGTTTGCGGCTTCATCAGAAGGCCTCTTTTGCCTCCGAGGCTGACCTCGGCGATCAGAGCGCGAAACTTTGCACGGTCGATCTTAACGCCAAGGCTCTCTGCGATCGCATCGACGGCAACGAAGCCCGCGTTGTGGCGCGTTCTCTCGTATTCCTTTCCGGGGTTTCCGAGTCCCGCGATCAGAAATTCGATCGGCGCGGCCGCAGAAGTGCCGCCGCTCTCGATCTTCTTAAATAAATCAAAAATATTCATTTGTAAACTATTCTTTGCGTTTTATTCGTTATCAAGGGCGGAGAGCCAAACTGCAACATTCGCATCCGACGGCATCACGAAGCCGCCGCGCGGAGAGAGCGTGACCGAGCCGATGCGCGGCCCGTCCGGCAGGCAGGAGCGCTTGAACTGCTGAGAGAAGAAGCGGCGAAGGAAGAGCTTCAGCCAGCCCTTGACGGTCTCCTTATCGTAGATGCCCTTGAAGCTTTCCAGGGCGAGACGAAGGATCTTATCGGGGGAGAAGCGGTTTCTCACCAGATGGTAGAGGAAATAGTCGTGCAGCTCGTAGGGGCCGACGATATTTTCCGTGCACTGCGCGATCTCTCCGTCCTTCGGGGGAAGAAGCTCGGGGCTGACGGGCGTTGCCAGCACGTCTCTGAGAATGGCGGCCTCCTCGCCGCGACCCTCGGCCTCGGCGGCATCGGCCAGATGGGAAACGAGATAGCGCATCAGCGTTTTCGGAACGGCGGCGTTCGGCGCATACATGGACATATGGTCTCCGTTGTAGGTCGCGAAGCCGAGCGCAAGCTCGGAAAGATCGCCCGTGCCGATCACGAGGCCACCCTCCGCGTTGGCAATATCCATAAGGATCTGCGTGCGCTCACGCGCCTGCGCATTTTCATATACAACGTCAAAGCAGTCCTCGGGATGCCCGATGTCCTTGAAATGCACACGCACGGCGGCGGTGATGTCAATGCAACGGAGCGAAACGCCGAGAGATTCGCAAAGCTTTTCCGCGTTGCCCTTGGTGCGTGCCGTTGTACCGAAGCCCGGCATCGTGACGGCAACGATCTGCTCACGCTTCATGCCGCAAAGATCGGCGGCACGCACGGCGATCAGAAGCGCAAGGGTGGAGTCCAGCCCTCCCGAAACGCCGATCACGCCGCTTTTTGCGTAAGCACGCGTGAAGCGTGCGGCAAGGCCGCGGGCCTGTATTTCAAGAATTTCCGAGAAGCGCTCCTTTTGTGCCGCCTCTCCCTCCGGAAGGAAGGAGAGCCTGCGCGGCGGATGCGTGATGCGCGTTTTTTCCATCGGAAGAGAGAAGGAAACAGCGACCTCCTCCGCGCAGTCCCCACGCGTTTCGGCAAGACGCTGCTCGGCAAGCGCGGTATCTACCTCGCGGCAGAGCAGCACACCGTCCGAAAACGGTGCGGTTTCCGTAAGGATACGTCCGCCGAAGGCGAGAAGAGAATGCGAAGCAAAGACAAGATCCGTGCCGCTCTCGCCGGCACCTGCATTGGCCGAAAGAAGAATGCGTGCGGGCGCGGCGGCAGAAAGACGGGTACGGCGAAGCGCCGTGCTGCCTGCGCCTGCGGGCTCGGCGGTGGGAACGCAAAGAAGCGTGGCACTTCCTTCATAACGCGCGGGATCGTCCATACAAACGGCAATGCGGAGCGAGGGAAGCGTATCGCAGACAAAAAGCAGAGAAGCGCCGAAGGCGGTCTGCTGTCCTGCATAGGAAACGGTGCGCACGCCTTTTTTGCCCTCGCTGAACAGGCGATCCTGCGCACGCAGATCGGCGCGCGGGATGCGGCATCTCGGAACGAGACCGAGAAGCTTGCCGCCGTATACCACGGCGGCGGCGTTATAAAGCCTGCCCTCAATACGGGCGGGCAGGCCGATGACCGAGAGAAGAGAGAGGGATGCCGTTTCCTCCATATAGCGCGCAAGCACACGCTCGACGGCGGCGGTCAGCGCCTCGGAAAAATACAGATCCCCAAGGCACGCGCCTGTGAGCGAAAGCTCGGGCAGGGTGAGGATGCGAGCGCCGTCCTCTGCGGCTTTCTTGGCGGCAGAAACGATCGCCTCGCAGTTATAAGTAAGGTCGGCCACCTTGGCAGCGGGCGTGATGGCTGCGACCCGTATCAATCCGTGCTTCATATTGAAACCTCCGAAAACAATGATTATTTTGCCTCAACTTCATCCTTCACGAGGATGAGCTCCTTTGCGTAGGGCAGCTGCTCGATCGCGCGGCAGAGCGTGTGCCATTCGTCAAGCTTATGATGACGGCGCGCGTAATAAATATTGATCAGCACCTCGTAATTCAGCGTAACGGTGCGCAGCTGATTGAAGGAGGAGGGGAGAAGCTGAATGATGTTGTGCCATGCGCTCTTATCCTTCGTTTCGTTGAAGCGGACTCTTTCGCTCTCAAGGAAGGCGATCAGCGTATCCAGCGCGGCAAGCCCCTCCTCTGTCAGATGGTCGTGCGAGAAGGCGTCGCGCGTGAAGGGCAGGGATTGGATCTTATGCATCGTGGAGCAGGAGTTTGCCACCGTTCCCACCTTGTAGGTATCGAACTCCTTCCACCAATAGAGAGGAGCCGTGATATCCATGGAAACGAAGATCTGGCGCAGAAACTTGCGGTGGTCGGTTCCTGCCTTGGCAAGGCGGTGCGCCAAGGAAAGGTCGTTTTCACCGAGGATGAAATTCCCCTTTTCGTCGTAGGTGCTGTCCATGCGCGCCCAGCTGTTCATGGGATTTCTTGCACCGCGGATGGCGTTTTCCATATTCATAACACAAATGCGTTCTGTAAGCAGCATAGTTCCTCCAAAAACATATAAAATCTTTTCTTATTATTTTAACATACCTTTTCGCGATTGTCAACCATCGTGGCGCAAGACTTCAAAAAAAGTTCCGATGGGTGAAAAACGGAAAACGAAAAAAGAACAAAAAATACTTTTGCTTTTTGATGATGGCTAGACAATTTTTTGCTATGTCCTTTTTGTGAAAAATACATAAAATGCAAATTATTATTTGCAAAACTTGCTGATTTTTTGCGTTTTTTGGATTTGAAAAGGATTTTTGACGGTCAAAAATTTTCAAAAAACGATCTGATTTTTGTTGTTTTGGATGCGCTTTTTTTGCAAAATTTTCGATATATCTTGAAAAAATGCGGCACTTGTGCTACAATGATTTTATAGAAGCTTGTAAGGGAAGGTATACCATGCAGTACGATTTGCAAAAGGCCTCGGTGCTGAAAAGGATCGCGGCGTTTATATTTGATACGATGATGATCCTGATCGCTTTTTCTCTGGCAGCCACGCTGCTTTCGTGGGCAACGGGATATAACCGCTATTCGAGAGAATACGATGCGATCCGTCTTTCATATGAGAAGGAATACGGCATTGATATTGACATCTCGGCAGAGGAATACGACGCGCTCTCGGACGAGGCGAAGGCAAAATACGAGGCGGCAGACACCGCGATCAAGGCGGATGAAAACGCCCTGCGCGTGTACGGCCTGATGTTCAATCTTTCCATCGTGATCACGGTGGTCGGGCTTCTGCTCTCGTTCGTGCTTTTGGAGCTTGTTGTTCCGCTCCTTTTCAAAAACGGCCAGACGCTCGGAAAAAAGATGTTCGGCATCGGCATTATGCAGTATAACGGCGTTTGCCTTTCGGGGGCGGCGCTCTTCGTTCGCTCGATATTGGTGAAATACACGGTGGAAACGATGATCCCTGTGCTGATCCTTTTGATGGTCATGCTCGGCTCTGCCGGCTCGGTTGCCGTAATGATTGCACTTGCGATCCCGATTCTTCAGCTCGCGCTTCTCGTTACCACGAAAAACCGCCTCGTTCTTCACGATGTGATCGCCTCCACTGTGGCGGTGGATCTTGCGAGTCAGCTGATCTTCCCGTCCGAGCAGGCACTCCTTGAATATAAGGAAAAGGTGGCCGCGCAGAAGGCACAGGAGAAAAAATACTTCTGATCTTGCGGCGGAAAATTTCATATAACGGAGCTCTCCCCGATCGGTGCTTTTTTGCACGCGGTCGGGGAGAGTTTTTTACTGCGCCGAATATATCGTTCGGCGCAGTGGGGCGGAGAAAACTGCGCCTTTTTTTGGCATCTTTTAGGAAAATGTTCGGCAAATATGCCTAAAAAATTAAAATAATGTTGCAATTTCTGTTTTCATATGTTATAATATGTATAAAATATTACGCCGAACGATATATTCGGCGTATGGGAGGCGCGCCCTCCCTCATATTTTTGCTTTTGAAAAGCATGGAGGTTTTATGAAAGTCGAGCTGCAGAATCTTACGAAAATTTTCCCCAGCCGCAATAAGAAGAGCGGCGAGGAGGTCGTTGCGGTGAACAATTTCAACTTCACCATTCCGGACGGCAAGCTGGTTGGTCTGCTTGGCCCCTCCGGCTGCGGAAAGAGCACCACGCTCTATATGATCAGCGGCCTGCAGAAGCCCTCCTCCGGAAAGATCTTTTTCGGTGATGAGGACGTAACGGAGCTGACGCCCGAGAACCGCGGCATCGGTCTCGTTTTCCAGAACTATGCGCTTTATCCGCATATGACGGTGAAGCAGAATATTCTTTTCCCGCTGCAGAACCTGCGCGGAGCGGACAAGCTTCTCAAGGAGGAAATGCTCGCCCGTGCCTACGAGGTGGCAAAGCTCGTGCAGATCGACGAGCTGATGGACAGAAAGCCCAGCGAGCTTTCGGGCGGTCAGCAGCAGCGTGTTGCCATTGCGCGTGCGCTTGTAAAAATGCCGCGCGTTCTGCTTCTTGACGAGCCGCTTTCCAACCTGGATGCACGCCTGCGCCTGCAGACGCGTGAGGAGATCCGCAGGATCCAGAAGGAGACCGGCATCACCACCATTTTCGTAACGCATGACCAGGAGGAGGCAATGTCCATCTCCGATGTGATCGTGGTTATGAAGCTCGGTGTTGTGCAGCAGACGGGCAAGCCCCAGCAGATCTATGACGATCCCTGCAACCTCTTCGTTGCAAAGTTCCTCGGAACGCCTCCCATCAACGTGTTTGAGGGTGAGGTCAAGGCAGAGAAGCTTTATATCGGCGGTGAGTGCGTGCTCTCCGTGCCCGGCGTTGCGGACAAGGCCGTATACGTTGGCATCCGTCCCGAGGGCTTTATCCCGGATGAAAACGGCGGCCTCTCTTGCGAGATCCTCGGCGTTGACGTGATGGGCCGTGACGTGAGCATCGTTTCGAAAAACGCCGCGATGCTGACGCCGAGCGTGCGCTCCATCGTGGATGCGGATTACAGCGTGGCTCCCGATCAGAAGCAGATCCGCTACACCCTGAAGCCGCACAAGGTCTTCCTCTTTGATAAGGAGACCGAGGAAAGAATCTATTTCGAGGTGCAGTGAAATGGCAGAGAAAAACGCTACTCTCCTTGGGAGGGTATGGCAGAGCATCTCGGCCTTCTTCAAAGAGAAAATATGGCAGGGCTTCTGCGTTAATATCCTCTATAAAAAATTCGATCGCTATAAGGGCTGGATCTATCTTGCGCCTGCGATCGTGCTTCTTCTGATCTTCACGGTTTGGCCGATCTTCAACACCGTCCGTATGGCCTTCCTTGAGGGATACACCACGATGAAGGATGTGCGCGGCGATACGTTTTCCTTCGGCCTCGGCAATTTCACGCGCGTTCTTGAATACAAGGGCTTTTTGACGGCGTTGAAGAACACGATGCTTCTCACGGTGCTGACCGTGCCGATCTCCACCTTCCTTGCACTTCTGATCGCGGTCTGCCTCAATTCCATCAAGTGGTTTTCGAGAGCCTTGCAGACGATCTTCTTCCTTCCGTACGTAACCAACTCCATTGCCATCGGCATGGTGTTCGCCGCAATGTTCAATATGATCATCGGCGGCGGCGCGCGCCCGGACTTCATCGGTGTTGTTAACATCGTGATCGAGGCGCTCGGCGGAGAATATATCAACTGGATGAACGAGGGCGCGGAGTATTGGGCGATGATCACCGTCATGGTGGTGTATATCGTCTGGAACGCATTGCCCTTCAAGATTTTGATCCTGCTTGGCGGTCTGCAATCCGTCAACAAGCAGTATTACGAGGCGGCCAAGGTGGATGCCACGCCGCGCTGGCGCGTATTCACCCGTATCACGATCCCGCTTCTTTCTCCCATGCTGGCATACGTTATCATCACGGGCTTTATCGGCGGCTTCAAGGAATATTCCTCGATCGTCGGCGTGTTCGGCGAGAGCATGAGAGCGCCGGGTGATCCCACCTATACGCTGGATACGATGGTCGGCTTTATCTACCGCGCGATCAGCAACCAGGAGGGAACGGCCTCGGCCGCGGCTCTGATCCTCTTTGTGATCATCCTGGTGGTTACGATGATCAACCTCTACGTCAGCAAAAAGAAAACCCACTATTAAGGAGGTGCCGAAATGTCCGAAGTAACGAAAAACGTATCGGAGACCTCCGCTGCCACCCTGCAAACGATGCGGGAGCGGGATATGCAAAAGGTTTCTGCAAAGCAAAAAATTGTAAAGATTTGTGTTCAAACTGCGCTTTATCTCTTTCTTGGAGTGATGGCGCTGATCGTTCTTTTTCCGTTCTATTGGATGCTGGTGTCCTCGGTCAAGACTATGCCCGAGTATATCCGCCCGATTCCCACGCTGATCCCGCACACCTGGGATTTCCACAACTACGTGGAGGTGTTCCAGAACGAGGATCTGCTGCTTGGACAGCTGTTTGCAAACACGCTCTTCGTCGGCGTTGTTTCCACGCTGCTTTCGCTGATCATCACGGTGCTTTCGGCCTTCGCCTTTGCACGCCTTGAGTTTAAGGGAAAGAACCTGCTCTTCGCGGCGCTGCTTGCCACGATGATGATCCCCGGCGAGCTCTTCACGATCACCAACTATCAGACGGTCAACAGCTTTGGCTGGCTCAATACCTTCACGGTTCTGATCGTGCCCTTCCTCGTGAGTGTGTTCTATATTTATCTTTTGAAGCAAAACTTCCAGCAGGTGCCCAACGAATTGTACCTGGCCGCGAAGGTGGACGGAACGACCGACCTGAAATATCTTTGGAAGGTTATGATCCCCCTGGCGCTTCCCACGCTGATCTCCATCACGATCCTTAAGATGATGGGCTCGTGGAACTCCTATATGTGGCCGCGCCTCGTTGCGAATGACGAAGCGCACCGCCTGATCACGAACGGTCTGCGTACGGCGTTTACCTCTGCGGAGGGTGTAACGGACGTGCCGCTGCAGATGGCGGCGATCGCCGTTGTTTCCGCACCGCTTTTCCTCGTATTCGTATTCCTTCGCAAGTATATTATGAAGGGCGTTTCCCGAAGCGGTATCAAGGGTTAATCCAAAAAAATCATATAGAAAAGGAAATTTGTTATGAAACGCATTCTTTCCACACTTCTTCTCGTTGCCATCCTTACGGTTGGCGTTTGCGGCTCTCTGACCTCCTGCGGCGGTGGCGGAACCGGCGGTGGCGGCGGCGCGGCGGCAGATTTTGAAATGCCTGCCGGCGGCTTTGACACGAACACCCCCATCACCATCACCTTCTACCACTCGATGGGCGCGGGCCTGCGTGACATCCTTGACGATGCCATTGCAGACTTCAAGAAGCTGTATCCCAACATCACCGTTGAGCATCAGTCCTTCGGCGATTACGACGGCGTTCGCGATCAGATCAAGACCGAGGTTGCCGTTGGCAATCAGCCCAACATTGCGTACTGCTATCCCGACCACGTGGCTCTCTATAACGAGGCAGGCGCGGTGCAGACGCTGGACATTCTGATGAACGATGCGACCTACGGCTTCACGGCTGAGCAGAAGGCAGACTTCGTTGCAGGCTGGCTTGCCGAGGGTGCCGCATTCGGTGACGGCAAGATGTACTCTCTGCCGCTCTCCAAGTCCACCGAGGTGCTGTACTACAACAAGACCTACTTTGAGGAAAACGATCTCGACGTTCCCACCACCTGGGACGAGATGGAAGCCGTTTGCCGTGCGATCAAGGCAAAGGAAGGCGATAAGTGCATTCCTCTCGGCTACGACTCCGAGTCCAACTGGTTTATCACCATGTGTGAGCAGCTTGGCTCTCCCTACACCTCCGCAACCGGCGAAAACTTCGTTTTTGACAATGCGGAAAACTATGCCTTCGTGAAGAGATTCCGCTCCTGGTATCAGGACAAGCTCGTTACCACCAAGACGCTGAACAGTAACGCTTACACCTCGAACCTCTTCACCGGTACGGCTACCACGGGCACGCGTTCCTATATGTGCATCGGCTCTACGGGCGGTACGGTTTATCAGCAGCCCGAGCAGGTGAACGGTGTATACGAGTTTGAGGTTGGCGTGGCACAGATCCCGCAGATCAACCCCAATGCGCCCAAGGTTATCTCCCAGGGCCCCTCCGTTTGCGTATTCAAGAAGAACAATCCCCAAGAGGTTCTCGCCTCCTGGCTGTTCGTGAAGTTCCTTACCACAGATATCAACTTCCAGGCATCCGTTTCCATGAACAACGGCTACACGCCCGTTATCAAGTCCGCGATCGAGAATGAGCATTATCAGGAATGGCTTGCAACCGCAGGCACCTCCAACGTGCAGGCTCTCGGCGTGCAGATGGCTCTCGCGCAGGCAGAGTCTTA
Source organism: Clostridia bacterium (assembly GCA_017938205.1). Lineage (GTDB taxonomy): Bacteria > Bacillota > Clostridia > Oscillospirales > CAG-272 > UBA1740. Next base: position 17,146 of record JAGBCA010000060.1, on the reverse strand, counting down.
CTATGCATCTCCCGCATTCATCGGCTCCTCCGTAGCGCGTGATCAGGTAGGACTTCTTCTCTCCGCATGCTTTGCCTCCAAGGCATCCGACGCGGAGATCGATGCCTTCATCAAGAGCACCTTCGCAAATGCGGTCTCCGAATGTAAATATCAGTCCGGTCAGTAATTTTTAAACGATCAAAACATTTATACGGTAGGATAAAGAAATGAAAAGAATTTCTCTTCGCTTTCTGTCCCTGCTTCTTCTGCTTTGTACCGTAGTAACTCTTCTTGCCGCTTGTCAGACCTGCGCGCAGCATAAGGATGCGGACCGCGACGGAAAATGTGACGTTTGCTCCGCGGCGGTTGAGCCGTGTGCTACGCATAAGGACGAGGATAAAAACGGTGTCTGCGATATTTGCTACACCACCCTGTCCGTTTGCAGAGCGCATAAGAGTGCGGATAGAAACGGTATGTGCGACATCTGCGGCGCAGAAATGCCTGCGTGGGTGGACTACGTTGCACAGACGAAGCTGGACATGAGCTCCGAAACGCTGAAGGAGGAGGTCACCGTTAAGTATCTGATCGACGGTGATACCACACACTTCAATTCCACCTTGGGAACGAACGGAATTGCCAAGGCGAGATATCTCGGCGTAAACACACCCGAATCCACGGGTAAGATCGAGGAATGGGGTAAGCCCGCCTCGAATTTCACCAAATCGAAGCTTGAAAATGCCCATTCGATCATCATTGAGTCGGATGGCGCAAGCTGGGAGCAGGACAGCAACGGCAGATACCTGCTCTGGATCTGGTATAAGCCTACGGCGGATGCGGAATACCGCTGCCTGAACCTGGAGCTTCTCCAGGAGGGACTTGGCCGCGGCGCATCCTCCTCCGAGGGCCGCTACGGTGCCTCCTGCGTTGCCGCTATGGCACAGGCAAAGGCATACAGCCTTTACATTTTCTCGGGTGATAAGGATGAAACCTTCCCCTATGACGAGGCCGTTGAGGTCTCGCTCAAGGAGCTGCGCACCAATATCACCGAGTACGAGGGTCTGAACGTCGTGGTTGAGGGCACGGTCGTGCACAACAGCGATTGGACGGTGTACGTGGAGGACTACGACGCCGTGACCGACCGCTCCTACGGCATCCAGGTATTCTACGGCTATATTTCGGGCCTGAATACCAAGCTTGCGCAGGGCAACCGCGTTCGCATCACGGGAACGGTGCAGAGCTTCTTCGGCACCTATCAGATCTCCAACCTGACCTATAAGCCTCTTCGCCCCGAGGATCCCGCAAACACGGTGGTTCTCTCCGAGGGCAACACGCCTCTGTTCACCGAGATCGATCCTGCGGATTTTGAAAAGGACGTGACCATCCCCGTTACTAAGGTGGATGAAGCAGGCGAAAGCTACGAGAAATATGTAACCTTCAATAGCGCACAGCTGCTCGTTTCCTCCTCTGTTTCGATGAAGGATCTCTACGTCACGAGCGTTTACACCACCTCCAACACCTCGAGTGACGATTACGGCGCAATGACGCTGACCTGCACGGCCGAGGACGGCACCGTGATCAGCATCCGCACCGCAGTTCTCAAGGACGGCGACGGCGAGCTCGTTACCGCAAGCTATTTCAGAAACAAAACGATCGACGTGAAGGGCATCGTGGAGTTCTACCAGCCCGAGGACGGCGAAGGAAAGTATCAGATCAAGGCTTACACCTTGGGGGACTTCAACGTACGCTGATTTTTCGAAAATCTTCATTTTTCAATTTGCGTTTTTAAAAAAACACTATAAAACAAAAAAAGAAAGGGCAAGATCATGAAAAAAGCATTATCTCTCCTCATACTCCTGGCGATGTGTCTTTCCATGCTGACTGCTTGCTTCGGCTCCGAGTGGCGCGAACAGCAAGAGCAGCCGGACGAGGCACTGACGGGAGCCGCAAACTTCCTTCATAACATTATGAAGGATAAGGAAGGCGCAGAAAACCTTTATGACTTTGACGTTGTTGCAAAGGTCGTAGTTGAAGGCGTTACCTACGAGGTAACCTGGAAGACCGACAACGAAAAGGTTAAGATCGTTAAGAGCGCCAAGGAAAGCTATTGGACGGTGGATATCCCCACGACCAATGAGACCGCTTTCACCTACAAGCTGATCGCCACCATCAAGAATGCAGATGGCGAAACGGTAACGAAGGAATTCACCCGCAAGGTTCCCGTGATCAGCGACGACAATACGCTGATCGTTTCCGAGCCGCAGGAGGGCGTTGATTACAAGCTCTTCATCGTGCAGTATTCGCTTCGTAAGCTTCTGTTCCTCACGAACACAACGCAAGACGGTGCGAATAAGTTCATCGAAGGCGCCGAAGGCGCAGCAAACGGCGCGATCTATCAGGTTGAGAAGGTAGAGGGCGGCTATAAGTTCTTTACCATGATCGACGGCGTAAAGAATTACGTAAACGCCTACATCGAGACCTACAAAGATGAAAACAACCAGGATAAGACGAGCAAGTATCTCGGCTTCTCCACCACCGATGCTGCCGTATTCTACCACAAGCAGAACGTTGGCGCTTGGTTCACGATGATCGATAACGCTGAGTTCTGCATCGGAACGCACGCTTCTTATCCGACCGCATCTCTCTCCGAGGGCTCGTTTATGACCGAGGAGGCAGTTGCAAACCAGGAGCAGTTTGCCGTTCAGTTCGTTAAGGCGGACAAGGCATCCACCCTCAACCCCACGTTTGATCAGATCATCGAGCCCGCAGACGGCTCCACTCTCACGATCGCAGAGGCGATCGAGCTTGGTAACAAGTTCAAGAAGGACAGCTACTCCACCGGTAAGTTCGTGATCACCGGTGAGATCACCAATATCTCCAGCACGAAGTACGGCAATATGCTGATCACCGACGGCGAGAAGGAGATCCTCATTTACGGCCTCTACACCGCGAACAACACCAGATACGATGCAATGGATCCTCAGCCCGTAGTTGGTGACACGGTTACCGTCAAGGGCGTGATCGGTAAGTATGACGATCCTCAGATGAAGGACGGTACGCTTCTGAAGCTCAACGGCGAGGATTACGTTGAAGAGGGTGCCGAAGAGGGCGGTATTGAGCTTGATCTGACCGGCACCACCACGCGCGTGTCGTACGCCGAGGACAAGATCGTGCACTCCGGAAACGGTATCACCTACACCAACGACAGAGGCACCGAGCAGACGAACGCTCTTTACAATGCAACCGAGGGAAGCACCCTTGCTACCCGTGCGTTCAAGCACACCACGATCACCATCGAGGCAGAATCTGCCTTCCGCCGTATCGTATTCGTTCTGTATAACAACAGCGATTACATTACGGGCTTTGACGGTATGACCGTTGAGGGCGCAACCATTACCCGTAAGAACAACATAGTTACTATCTCTTTTGAAGAGGATGTTACCTCCTTCGTTTCTGCAGCACTTCTTTCGCAGGTTCGTATTGAGAAGATCGCTCTTTATACGACTCCCGGTGAGGCTGTCGAGGAAGAGTCTGACGGCTACGTTCTCGTAACCGCTCCCCAGACCGGCGTTGGCTACTACTTCCGTCTGAACCAGCTTACTCTTAACAAGAAGCTCTATTTCGCAGGCGCAACCGAGAGCGAATCTGTAACCTACCGCCTTGCCAGCACCGAGGATGCAGCAGCTTCCACGCTGGTATACCTTGAGGCTGTTGAGGGCGTGGACGGTGCGTTCAGAATGTACTTCATGAATGGCGAAGCCAAGACCTACATCCGCGTTTATGAGCGTACTGCATCGAGCAAGTCCGGTAGCCTTGAGCTCATTACCGAGGCTCCCGAAGAGTACTTCACCTTCGATACCACCTATAATACTCTGGTTTACACCTCCGCAGAAACCAGTGCCAAGTATTATATCAATACCTACAATGATTTCACCACCTTCTCTATTTCCAACGATACGAAGGTTTCCATGAACTACGTTGCTTGCCTCTACACCTTTGAGGTTGCCGAGGATCACGAGCACTCTTATCAGACGACCGTTGTAGCTCCCACCTGCACCGAGCAGGGCTACACCCTTTATACCTGCTCCTGCAACGATTCCTATAAGGATGATTATCAGGATGCTCTCGGCCATAAGGACGACATCGCGGACAACGAGTGCGACGTTTGCGGTGAGCCGATCGATCCCAACCACCAGCATAGCTACACCGAAACTGTAACCGAGCCCGGATGCCTTACGGGCGGTTACACCACCTTCACCTGCTCCTGTGGCCATACCTACACCGGCGCAGAGACCAATTCTCTTGGTCACCTCAACGAGACCGTGGACAACGAGTGTGACCGTTGCGGTGAGCCGATCGATCCCAACCACCAGCATAGCTACGCCGAGGTTGTGACCGCTCCCACCTGCTCTGCAAAGGGCTACACCACCTTCTCCTGCTCCTGCGGCCATACCTACATCGGCGCAGAGACCGAGATCGTGAACCACAAGGACGAGAACGGCGACTACAAGTGCGACTTTGATGGCTGCACCGAGAAGTTTATTCCTGCTGCAGATTCCGTTCTTACGATCGAGCAGGCACTTGCGCTTGGCGCACTCTTCACGGAAAATGACGATTATACCGACAATAAGTATTACGTAACCGGTACGATCAAGAGCTTCAAGGATGATACGAACGCATTGAAGTACGGTAATATTTATCTTACCGACGGAACCAACGATCTCTACGTTTACGGTATCTACGATAAGACCGGTGACATCCGCTTTGAGAACCTTGCAGGAACCAAGCCTGCCGTTGGCGATACGATCACCCTTTACGGTAAGATCGGTCATTACTACTCCACGCAGATGAAGAGCGGCTGGCTCCAGCATAACTACATCGACGAGGTTACCGCTCCCAAGTGCGGCGTAGCGGGCTACACCACGCATACCTGCAAGTGGTGCGCAGATTCCTACACGGATAGCGAGACCGCGGCTCTTGAACACAACTTCGTTGACGGCATTTGTGATCGCCCCGGCTGCGGTGTTTCTAACCATCAGCATACCTATACCCCTGTAGTAACGGATCCCACCTGTACCGCGAAGGGCTACACCACCTACACCTGCAATTGCACCGATTCTTACACCGACGATGAGGTTGATGCTCTTGGCCACCTGGACGAGAACGGTGACTTCAAGTGTGACCGTGGCGGCTGCACCGGTTTGGTTCTTCCCGAGGACGGTGCTACGATCTCTATCGCAGATGCGCTTAAGATCGGCGTGCTGACTACTACCACGGAGAAGTATTACGTAACCGGTATGATTACCAGCGTATACAATACCACATATGGTAATATGTATATCACCGACGGTACGGACACCATCACCGTTTATGGACTTTACCTTGGTGAGAAGGGCAACGGCGGTACCCAGTACAAGGATATGGAGGTTAAGCCCGTTGCATACGATACCATTAAGATTTATGGTGTTCTTTCCTCTCACAACGGTTCTGCACAGTTCGTGGCTGCATCTCTTATCGAGCACGAAGTACACGTTTGCTCGCAGTACACTGAGGCGACCTGTGAGAAGAAGGCTGAGTGCGTAGTTTGCGGAACCAAGATCGGCGATTATGCAGATCACGATATGGTTCAGGGCGTTTGCTCCGTTTGCGGATATGTAGAAGGCGCGGCAGTGGTTGATACCAATACCGTAACGATGGCATATACCACTGCTGAAACCACCAATATGACCGGAAACAACGATGCTGCCACCGTTGGCTTGGATGCCACAATCTTTAGCGTGATTGGCGATAAGGGTGACACCAATAATAACTGTGGTCTTAATCAGGCTGGTCAAATCAGACTTTACGGTAAAAGAGACACCGGTGTTGGCTCCTACTTCACCGTTACCATTGCTGAGGGCTATACCATTAAGTCCATTAAGGTTACCTTTACGAACTCTTCTAACAACAAGAATTGTCAGCTTACCGTGGGCGAAACCTCCACTACGTTTGACGGTTCTTCCACCACTTGGGAAGTGGATATCAACTCTGATTCCTTTAAGCTTCAGAACGTAATTACGGGTTCTACCACTCAGATTTACATCAGCAGCATTGAAATTACGTACACGGCTCCTGCTGCAGAATAATATCTTTGGCTGAACAATACCCAAACAAAAGAACCACGCCCTCGGGCGTGGTTCTTTTTGCTCCTTCTTCTGCCTTGCATCCATTGACAAACAGAGCAAAAAGATATATAATTATATATATCGACGATACATGAGGAAAAGAAAGTGCGGAACAAAATATTATCCATAATCAGCCTTCTGCTTGTTATGGTCTTGCTTGTTTCTTGCTCGATTCCCGGCGGGGGATCGGGTGGGCCGAAGATCGAGAGCTTTTCCATCCTTGGTGCGGAAAGCATTGAGGTGGAGGTGGAGGGTGAGCATCGGCTGACGACCAATTTAAGTGCGGAGGATGCCGCGTATATCACCTGGAGTGCCACCAACGATGCGGTCATGGTGACGGATACGGGTTGTATTCTCGGTCTGCGCGTAGGCCTCTCCGAGGTGCGGGCAGAGATCTCCGGCTTCTCGGACAGCGTGCAGGTGCGCGTGGTGGAAAAGTCGTCTGCGCCGCCCGCCACGGGTGATGGCGGCATTGCGGCAGGCCCGCTCTACGATCCGTATAAGGACGTGAGTGTAGAGGCGTTTTATGCCGATTATACCCCTGCAAAAAGCTATTGGGATGCGTATCACCGCAGCCGACACAATCTGATGTCCGGTATGCTCGAAACGCCCGATCAAGCCCCAACGATCGCAAGCAACCGTCCCATGGTGGGCGGAAAATATCTGCGCAACACAAGCACCTATTATTCCGAGAGCGGCAATGCCTATACGGTCGTGGATTCGCATGGCACGGCGGTGTTCACTGTGTATTACGGCGGTGCATATATCACCTTGGAGGAGGTTGCGGCGTACGTGTTTGCCTTTGGCGACGTGCCTGCCAATTATTCCGCAGACAAGGATGATCAGCCGAGAAACAGTGAATGGGGCGAGTATCTGCGCGTCAATCATACAAGCTTTACGGGAAATACAAGCCGTTATCCGTATCAGCCCGTGCTGCCCAATATTATGGGCTGTGGCGGAAGTCTCCGCTATATGGAGCTGGATATAGGAACAACGGGAACGGACTGCGATCCGAGCTTTCCTTGCGCTCTGTATAACAATGGCATGAATATCACGCGCGGCGCGGCTCGCATCGTGTACGGAAAATACGATCTGAACGGCAACGGCGTGTATGAGCGCGGTGAGCACCACGTTTTTTATACCTATAACCACTACAACGATTTTCAGGAATATCTGAATTACTTCGGTGGCTGGGGCGAGATGTTCGGCAATATTACAGGCGGCGGCACGATCTCAAGCAAGTACGATTATAAGCCCACGCCGTATATTGAGGTGCATTTCGGCACGCTCGAATCGCTTGGCGATGCCGTGGCCTCTGCGGTCTTCCTGCTTCCCGAGGAATACGGAAAGAAGCTCCTTGCCGCGTGAGCGGCCTTTTTGAAAACTACCAAAAAACATAAAAAAAACAAGCCTCCGTCTTTGTTTATTCCATCATGGAACAAAGACGGAGGCTTTTGCTTAAAATGGTATACAACCCCTTAAAGCTTGCTTTGAAATGATTTCTTGATTTTTATTCTTTCTAAAGCGGCAAAGTCCGTGCGAGTGGCAGAAAGGGGTGTGATGGATATGTAGCCCTCGGAAAGTGCTATGATATCCGCTTCGGGATCAAGATCCGTTTGCTTTGCGGGCTCGCCCACCTGCTCGTAGATCTCGGGGGCGGTTTGCTTAAATTCGTCCGTATAATAGATACCGCCCTGGCGCGTGATGCGCACGCCCTTGGGTGCGGCCTCAGGCATATTGATATTATAAAGGGGATGCTTTTCAAGCAGCCCGTTTTCCTTAAAGTACGCAAGAAGCGAGGGCAGGGAAGCAAGCGCGAAGGCGCTATCGTGAAAGCCTGTGGAGATCGCAATGCCGGGGATGCCGAGCCTTGCGGCCTCAAAGACCGCGCCCGCCGTGCCCGAATAAACGAGATCCTTTCCGAGGTTATAGCCTCGGTTGATGCCGGAGATCACGAGATCGAAGTGCTCCTTCAGCCCCAGCACCGCAAAGCGCACGCAATCTGCGGGCGTGGAGTCCATGGAGTAGCATCTTGCGCCGGGGGCAACGTCCACGCGCTTGATCTCGATCGGGCGCGTGAAATCTATGGCGTGGCTCATGCCGCTCTGCTCCACCTTGGGCGCAACTGCGACGACCTCAGAGGCAAAGCTCTGCACGAACGAGATAAGTGCGGGGAGAGCGGGGGCAAGAATGCCATCGTCGTTTGTGATCAGTACCTTCATATCCACCCCGTATTGTTTTCCTTATATTCCTTGAGGAGTGCATCGGCATCGGCAACCAAGGCCTTCAGCTCCGCCTTGGAATAAACGGTTGCACCGCTGGCGCAGGCGTGGCCACCGCCGTGATACTTGGTGGCAAGATCGTGCACCTGCACGAAGCGCGAGCGCAGGCGCACGCGGATCTTTCCGTCGTCACCGTCAATAAAGGCAAGCCAGATGAGAGAGCCCTTGATGGAATCAAGATACGAGACCGAGGCGCTTGCATCCTCATTCGTGAGGCCGAATTTTTTCTTCATCCGCTTGGTTACGTGAAGATAAGCAACGCCATTTTCCGTGATCTTCATTTTTTTATAGACCGCGGCCTGGAATCGGAAGTTATGTATCTCCTTCATGTAGAGGTTTGCGTAAAGATGTTCGGTATCAACGCCAACGTCCAGCAGCATGCCCGCCAAGCGCATCGTTTCGCCCGAAACGTCTCTGTAGCGGAAACGCCCCGAATCGGTCACCATGCCCGTGTAGAGGTAGGTGGCGGCCTCGCTGTCGATCTTCAGCCGATCGCGGAAGGTGTTATAAAAATGTGCGATCATTTCGCAGGAGGAGGAGCGCTCCTCCTCGATCCACGCTGCGTTGCCGTAGGGCTTATCGTCAATGTGGTGGTCGATCTTGGCGATCTCACGGCAGAGGGCAAACTTCTTGTTGGAGATGCGGTCGGTCGTTCCCGTGTCTACCACGATGGCAAGCGCCGATTTGTAAAACTCGTCCTCCACGGGGGCATCCTCGCCGCCGAGAAATGCGAGATAATCCGAGCTGTCTGCATTGATCAGTCGGATATCCTTCTCGGGATAGGAGAGCTGCAGTATCCTCTGAAGTCCCTTTGTTGATCCGATGGCATCGCCGTCCGGGCGGAAGTGGCGGAAGATGATAATTCGCTCGTATTCCTCTATTTTGTCAATAATTCTTTGCATTTTATCCGTATTCATTGGGAAACCTCACTGTTTACTTGGTCAAGATCTGCGAGGAGCGCCATAGCCTCCTCGCGGTTTTTTAGCGTTGCACCGCTGGCTTTTTTGTGTCCTCCGCCGCCGTATTTTACGGCAATGAGGTTGATATTGTGCATAGAAGAGCGGATCTCGCACAAAACGCCGTCCTCCGTCTCGGTGAAGTTCACCCATGTGTCAATGCCGCGAATATCGCTCATGGTGTTCACCATGCCGCGCGAGATCGTGAAGGTGTCTGCCGCGAGGGAGGCAACCTCCTCCTTCGTCGTGTATATGTAGCCAACACCCGCCTCAGTCACCCGGATTTTAGAAACGAAGTGCGCGCGGAGCTTGACGTTTGCAAGCTCGTCCGAATATAGATTTTTGTAGATCTCCGTGGTGGAGAAGGGGGTCTGCATCAGAAAGGAGGCAAGCGCGAAGGTCTCTGCCGTGGTGGAATCGTAGCGGAAGCGCCCCGAATCGGTCACCATTCCGGTGTAAAGCGCCTTTGCGGCAGCGGACGGAACGCGCCAGCCGCATTCTCTTGCCATGGCGGCGATCATCCCCGCACAGCTTTCAAAGGAGGTGTCTGTCACCTCGGTTTCGCAGATCCTTTCGCAGAAAATATGATGATCGATGCGTGCGCTTGCGGCCGCAAGCTTATAGCGGTCGTCCGCAATCAGGGCGGCGGCCGAGGTATCCAGCACGATGGCGAGGGCATCGCGGTATGCCGCATCCTCCACCGCGTCCGGTTCCTTGCCTTCCAGCATAAAGCCGTAGCGGCGGCTGCCGTCTCCCACGGTGAGAACTTCCTTTTTCGGATAATTTTCCTTTATCAGATAATAAAGCCCGAGCTGTGCGCCCAGGGCATCACCGTCCGGATTCTGATGGCGGTGGAGAATGATACGATCGTATTTTTCTATCAGGGAGCGAACGCTTTCAAACATAGTGCCTCCGTTTTGCGCGTGGCGCATTTTCTTTTTCTTTATTGTACCATAGCGCAAGGGAAAAATCAAGAGAAAAAAGAAATGCAGGCGGTTGTATTTTATTCATTTTTGTTGCATAAAAATTCATTTTCTGCCTGTTCGTCTGCCGAAAATCGGAATATTTTGAAAATCTATAAGAAAATTGTTGACATTTCAATGGATTTAAGGTATAATATCTCTATATTTTATATAAAAGAGATTTGGAATCATGATGAAAAAAATTCTTTCTCTCGCTCTCGCCTCTGTGCTTGCGCTGTTTGCGCTTACATCTTGCGGCGGCGGTGAGGAGACGACCTACACCTTCAGCACCGGCGGTCCTACCGGTACGTATTACGGCTTTACCACGGCGGTTGCCGGCATCCTGACCGATAAGGTAGAGGGTGCGAAGTTCACCGCTGTTACCTCGGGCGGCTCCAAGGCCAATATCGAGGCCATTGCAGACGGAGATGCGCAGTTTGCCATCGTGCAGAATGACGTTATGCTGAACGCTTACAATGGCGTGAACAATTTCGCAGGCAATAAGATCACCTCCTTCGCCGTTGTCGGAACGGTGTATCCCGAGGTTTGCCAGATCATCGCCTCCAAGGCCTCCGGCATCAAGACCGTGGCGGATCTTGCGGGCAAGAGAGTTTCTGTTGGTGACGTTGGATCGGGCGTTGTAACGAACGCGGAGCAGATCCTTGCCGCCGCAGGCCTTTCCTTTGACGACATCAGCGTGCAGAACCTTGGCGTTGGTCCTTCCGTGGATGCCATCAAGGCAGGAACGCTGGATGCATTCTTCTTCACCGCAGGTATTCCCACCACGGCGATCACCGAGCTTGATACCTCGAATACCGAGATGGTTGCTGTTTCGATCCCCGATGCGCAGATCGCTGCTCTGACGGCGCAGTATCCGCACTACGTGCGCGCCGAGATCACCAACGCGCATTATCCCAAGTCCATCGAGGCAGGTAAGCCCGCCGTTACCATTGCAGTGAAGGCGACCTACATTGCCGCTGCAGATCTTGACGAGGATCTCGTTTATGAAATGACCAAGGCTCTCTGGGAGAACCAGGCTGCCATTGCCGCCGCACACAACACCGGTAAGGCTATGGACATCAAGACCGCGCTTCTCGGTATCGGCGTTGCTCCCGTGCACGCAGGCGCTATGAAGTATTACGAGGAGTATCTTGCGGCAGAGAACAAGGCAAACGGCACGAGCCTTACCTTCGCTGAGTTCTACGGCTACACGAAATAATCTTCGCTTCTTGCAATTTCTTCTTTTACGAGGTCGTTGTGATCCGTGCGCCGATGCGTAGATCCTCTGACCTCGTATCCTTTTTTAGTTTACTCTCGCAGTTAGGAGGACCTTTTCTTGCAAAACGAAAATTTACATCAACCTAAAACCGCCGAGGAGATCATGAAGGAGGTGGACCGAGAGTCCAACGTCCGTGTTTTTGACGGATGGCGTGCCTTCGCTCTGCGCTACGGAAAGATCCTTGCGGCGCTCTTTATGATGGCGCTTTCGCTTGTGTTCACCATACCGGGTGAGCTCTCCAAGCCCCTTTTCGTGGGGATCATACTCGTATTCGTGTACCTTACCTTCCCGGTATACAAAAAGCAAACTAAGCTGAAGAATTACGTTCCGTGGTACGATTTCGTTCTGATCGCTCTCGTTATTTGCACCTATCTTTATCCTGTGATCCGCCGCGATTATCTGGTGGAGGTCGGCAAGCGCATCGGAACGTTGGAGATCGTGATCGCGCTGGTTGCGCTCCTGCTTCTGATCGAGGCCTGCCGCCGTGCCGTGGGCGTTCCGATCCTTTTCGTTGCGGGTGCGTTTATGATCTACGCCTTTACGTATCTCGCAAAAAATCCCAAGACCATGCTCCGCAATTTCTGCTACGAGATGTTTTTCAATGCCTCGGGCGGTATCTTTTCCACGCCGATCGACGTGTGTGTAAACTTTATAATTCTCTTTATCATTCTCGGCTCGTTTCTTGAGAAAACGGGCATCGGCCAGTTTTTCGTGGATCTTGCCAATTCGATCGCGGGCTCGTCTGCGGGCGGCCCTGCCAAGGTAGCGGTTATTTCCTCGGCGCTGGAGGGTATGTATTCCGGAAGCTCGGTGGCAAACACCGTGGGCAGCGGCAGCGTTACCATCCCCGTCATGAAGAAAACGGGCTATAAGCCCGAGTTTGCCGCCGCCGTAGAGGCCGCCGCCTCCACGGGCGGTCAGATCATGCCTCCCATTATGGGCGCGGCCGCCTTCCTGATGGCGGAGATCACGGGCGTTCCGTATGCCACGATCGCAATTGCCGCCATTCTGCCCGCACTGCTTTATTTTGCCGGCATCTTTATTATGGTGCATCTGGAAGCAAAGAAGCGCGGTCTGAAGGGACTTCCCAAGGAAACGCTTCCGAGCTTCTTTAAGCTTTTGCTTTCCAAGGGGTATCTTTTGCTCCCCGTGGTGGTGCTCGTGATCTGCATGAACTATTTCCCCTCGGGCATGAGTGCCTGCTACGCGATCCTTTGCGCTCTCGTTGTCAATCTCTTTGATGCGCACGTCTTTAAGAAAGATCAGACCTCCTTCAAAACGAAGGAAGGGCGCGTTGCTTTGCTCCGCGCTGTGGGTCTGCCGCTGATCCCTGCGGCGATCCTCGGTCTTTATTATATTCTGAATGCTATGGGTGCCGTGGATGCCTTCTGGCACGGAAAATTCGTCTTTGCGGCGATGGCTGCGGCGGTCGTATGCAGTGCCTTCACGCGCGGCGCACCGCTGGATCTTGAGACCTCGCTCGCGGCCTTTGAGGGCGGTATCACGAACTCGATCGGTGTTTCTGTTGCTTGCGGCATTGCGGGCATTATTTCGGGCGTCGTTACGCTGACGGCGCTTGGCGCAACGCTGGTAACCACCATCGTTCCCATTGCAAAGCAGAGCGTTCTGCTCGCTTTGTTCTTAACGATGCTGGCCTGCATCGTGCTTGGCATGGGCGTTCCCACCACGGCGAACTACATTATTATGGCGACCACCACGGCGCCCATTCTCGTCGAAATGGGGATCCCGATCCTCGCGGCGCATATGTTCGTTTTCTACTTCGGCATCGTGGCGGATATTACGCCTCCCGTGGCGCTTGCGGCTTATGCGGGCTCGGCCATTGCGGATTCCAACCCGCTTCGCACGGGTGTGAACGCAACCAAGCTTGCCATCACGGCGTTTATCATCCCGTATATCTTTGCACTCAGCCCATCGCTTCTTCTCGTTTGCGAGGGATACGAGGCGCATTTCTTCGGAGTGGTGCAGATCTTAGCCACCTCGCTGATCGGATGCTTCTCACTTTCTGCGGCGCTGGAAAACTTCTTCATTCATAAAAATAAGATCTGGGAGACCGTGGCCTTCGCGGTGGGCGGACTGCTTCTCATCATGCCGGACGGCTTGACGGACATCATCGGTGTTGCGCTGATCGCACTTGCCGTTCTCTCCCATCTGTTTTTTGATCGCCTTTTGGCAAAAAAGACAACGCCCAAGGCTTGACAAGCCAAATAGAAAAGTATATAATAAGGACTGTCGAGAGCATTCGGCAGTCTTTATTTTTTAGGAGAAAGCTATATGTTTGAGAGAGTAACGCCGGAATCCTGCGGCGTGGACAGCGGTCGTATCCTGGATTTTTTAGAGTATCTTGAAGATGCGGGAATGACGACGCACAGCGTTCTGATGATGAAGGACGATAAGGTCTTTACCGAGGCGTATTGGAAGCCCTTTGACAAGGATTTTTGCCACAGAATGTATTCGCAGACCAAGAGCTACGTCGGTGTTGCGATCGGCCTTCTTGAGGAAGAGGGAAAGCTATCTCTGAATGATAAGATCTATGATTATTTTAAGGACGAGCTAAAGACCGAGCCCTCGGAATTTCTCAAGGCGCAAACGATCAGAGAAACGCTGACGATGACGACTGCGACCACGAAATACGTTCCCTGGTTTACTTCGGGCGCAAAGGACCGCGTGCAGCATTATTTTGCCTATAACGGTGCAGAAAAGCCTGCGGGAACCACCTGGCATTACGATAGCGGCGGCTCGCAGATCCTTGCCACACTTGTGGAAAGACTTAGCGGAAGATCTCTCTTTGATTACCTTTACGAAAAGGTGTTCTGCCATCTCGGCACCTTTAAGACCGCAACCATCCTGAAGGCGCGCGGCGGCGATAGCTGGGGCGATTCCGCACTCGTCTGCACGCCGAGAGATATGGCTTCCTTCGCTCGCTTTGTGATGCACGGCGGCACGGTGGACGGAAAATATATCATGAACGCGGATTATCTTCGCGCGGCGGTCTCACCCCTTAGAGATAACTGCTTGATCGGCTTTGAAACGCCGAATGCGCAGGGCTACGGCTACCAGATCTGGTGCCAGCCGGACGGCTTTGCCTTCCGCGGCATGGGAGATCAGGACACGCTCGTGATCCCCGAAAAGAAGCTGATCTTCGTGATCACCTCGGATAACCAAGGCTTGCCGCCCTCGCGCCTGATGATCCTGCCCGTTTTCCGCAACATGGTGGCAAAGCAAGCAAAAAATGAGCCCTTGCCCGAAAATCCCGAGGCTTATAAAAAGCTTTGCGATTATATCGATGGGCTGAAGCTACGCTCAATTTCGGGAAAGAAGAGCGTTCCTTTTGCAAAAGAGGTGCAGGACAAGGAATTTATCGCAGAGGAAAATGCACTCGGATTTGAGAAGTTTTCTTTGCATTTTGAAGGTGAAAAGGGCGGAGAATTGCGCTATACGAACAAAACGGGCGCGAAGGTTTTGCCTTTCTCTATGTGTGAAAACACCTTCACGACCTTCCCCGAGGAGGGATATTCGAACGAAACGGGCGGCGAGCGCACAAAGGGATTTTTCTATCGATGCGCCTCTGCGGCGGCCTGGAGAGAGGAAAAGAAGCTGCAGCTGCGCGTTCGTATCATTGACCGATATTTCGGCAATCTCTGCATCATCTTCTCCTTTAAGAACCCCGATCTCGTGGTGGTGACGGCCACCAAGGCGGCGGAGGATTTTCTTTCAGAGTATCAAGGCGAATTTCTTGCACGCGCTAAATAAATTTTAAGGAGAATATACTATGTTGTTTGAGAAGGTAACACCGGAGTCCTGCGGCATTGAGAGCGAACGCGTTCTGGATTATCTTGAGTTCCTTGAGGATTCGGGACTTTCCACGCACAGCCTGCTGATCATGAAGGACGACAAGATCCTTACCGAGGCATATTGGAAACCCTTTGACAAGGATTTTTGCCACAGAATGTATTCGCAGACGAAGAGCTACACGGCCATTGCCGTTGGTCTGCTTGCCGAGGAGGGTAAGATCTCTCTTGACGATAAGATCTATGATTATTTCAAGGACGAGATCGAGACCGAGCCCTCGGAGTATATGAAGCAGCAGACGATCCGCGAGATGCTGACGATGACAACCTCCACCACAAAGTGGGATTATTGGTTTTCCTCGAAGGCAAAGGACCGCGTGCAGAACTATTTCGTCTATAACGAGGCAAAGAAGCCTGCCGGCACCTCCTGGTATTATGACAGCGCGGGATCGCAGATCCTTGGTACGCTGGTGGAGCGCGTGAGCAAAAAGAGCCTGTTTGACTATCTTTACGAGAAGGTTTTCTGCCATCTCGGAACCTTTAAGAATGCCGAGATCCTGAAGGCGCGCGGCGGTGACAGCTGGGCGGATTCCGCACTTCTTTGCACGCCCCGTGATATGGCATCCTTTGCCCGCTTCCTGATGCACGGCGGCACGGTGGACGGAAAGCGTATCATGAACGAGGCGTTTATTAAGGAGGCGATCTCACCCCTTCGAGATTGCAATGAGACCGGCTTTGAGCATATGACTGCGCAGGGCTACGGTTATCAGATCTGGTGCATCAAGGATGGCTTCGGCTTCCTCGGTATGGGCAACCAGGATACCTACGTCATTCCCGAAAAGCAGCTGATCTTCACGATCACCTCGGATAACCAGGGCTTTGCCGCCTCCCGTCAGCTGATCCTGCAGGGCTACCGCCACATCATTGCAAAGCATATGAAGGATGCGCCCCTGCCTGAAAATCCCGAGGCATACAAAAAGCTTTGCGATTATATTGCCGGCTTGAAGCTTGCATCTGTGTCCGGAAAGAAGAGCGTTCCTTTTGCAAAAGAGGTGCAGGACAAAGAATTTATCGCAGAGGAAAACGCGCTCGGATTTGAGAAGTTTTCTTTACATTTTGACGGTGAAAAGGGCGGAGAGCTGCGCTATACGAACAAAACGGGCGCAAAGGTTTTGCCTTTCTCTATGTGTGAAAACTGCTTTACAAGCTTCCCCGAGGAGGGATACTCGGACGGCACGGGCGGCGAATATACGAAGGGCTTTTTCTACAAATGCGCTTCTGCGGCGGCTTGGAGAGAGGAAAAGAAGCTGCAGCTGCGCGTTCGTATCATTGACCGATACTTCGGCAATCTTTGCATCATCCTCTCCTTCAAGAACCCCGATCTCGTGGTGGTGACCGCCTCCAAGACGGCGGAGGATTTCCTGCACGGCTATCAGGGAGAGTTTGTCGCACACGCAAAATAAAGGGGCTGTTGCATTCAGGTGCAACCGAATAAAAAACAAGGGGCTGTCGCATTTAGGGATAACCGAATAAAAAACGAGTGGAGACATTGAAATAGTGCCTCCACTTTTGTTATATTTTGTTATATAGGTATTTAAATGGTATCGAGGTTGAAAACCTACGGTTTTCTCCGTTTGAATTCGTTTTTTATTCTATCGCCGTTTCCTCGCTCGGTGTACCCTTGTACACCTCTCGCTCGTCATCCGACGATTTCTCCT
>JAGBCA010000059.1 GCA_017938205.1 Clostridia bacterium | reverse complement strand
CTCGCTCGTCATCCGACGATTTCTCCTCTAAATCCGTTCGCCCCCGGTGTGTTCTCATTAAGAATCCGCCAAGATTATAGATCTTACTGCATTTTTCTCTTTTTTGCCTTGATTTTATTGGATTCTTAATGAGACAGCCCCATCCTTTTTTATACACAGAAATAATCACCCTTGATTTTTGACCTCGGAGGGAAGCACACCCGTGTATTTTTTGAAAACACTTGAAAAATGCGAGAAGTTTTCAAAGCCCGAGCGGATCGCCGCATCCTTCACGCTTGCACCGCCGACGAGCAGCTGTCTTGCGTGTTGGCAACGAACGGTGTTTATATATTCAAGCACGGTCAGCCTCGTGATGCGCTTGAACTTGCGCAGAAAGTGATATTTCGTCAGCCCTGCGCTTGCCGCCACCGCATCGAGGGTGATGCGAGAGCTGAAATTCTCTTTCACGAATTCGATCGCGGTGCAAACCGAAAAAAAGGCCGCCGTATCGGGGCTTGATCGCCTCTCGCTCGGTACGGAGTGATTGCGGCACAGATGCAAAAGAAGGCGAAGCACCGAAGCGCGTATGTCCGCCTCGGTAAAGCTCTTTTCGCGGGAGTATTCTTCTATGATCTCTGAAAATCTCGCGGCCGCCTCGCTGTCGTCTATCACCTCATGCAGGCGCAGAGCGCTTATGTTGATCCCGTTTTCAAGTAAAAATCGGGTATCGACGATCAGGCAGGCATAGCGAAGCCCGGACTCCGTGGAGGCGCTGTGCGCCACGAAGGAATTAACTGCAACGATCCTGCCGGGGCGTGCCGAAACGCTTCTGTCGCCGAGAAGCACCCTGCCTTCCCCCTCCATGATATAGAGAAGCTCAATGTTTTCGTGCAGGTTTGCCATCGCGCGGCAACCTATATCGTCAATGTGAAAGATAAAGGGAAGCGTATCCTTCCTTTTAATATGCGGCTCGTAAACAATATCGGAAATTTCATCCGAGAGCAATATTTTGTTATTCATAAGCAATAATCCTTATTGAATTTATTATCGATCGAGATTATAATAAAAGCAGAGCCAAATAAAACTGCTTGCGATAATTCGGCTATATTATAGCACGAATCCTTTAAAAATGCAAGAGAAGGAGAAAGAATATGCTTCACCTCATCCCTAAGGTAAAAAGGCTTGATATCAAAGAGGGCTATCTTTTAAACAAAGCAATTTTCTGCGAAACTGCAGATCTTGATGCAAGGCTCAAAGCCACGCTCGGTGCGTTTACGGCCAACGGGAACGGCACGCCTCTTTCGTTTTCCGTAGGAGCGGATGCGCAGGACGAGAGCTACACGCTTTCCGTCACGGAGCGAAACATACGCATCGAAGCCCCCGGCGTGCGTGGCGCGTTCTACGCGATTCAAACGCTCCGTCAGCTCTTCACCGAGGCGCGCGTGCCCTGTCTTTATATAAAGGATAAGCCGGACTTTGCGTATCGCGGCTTTTATCACGATATAACGCGCGGCAGAGTGCCTACGCTAAAGACGCTGAAGGCGCTCGTTGACCGCATGGTCTATCTGAAAATGAATTCGCTCCAGCTCTACGTGGAGCATACCTATCCCTTCGAGGAATGCCGCGAGATCGCCGAGCGCTGGGGCGCGATCACGCCGCAGGAGCTGCGCGAGCTGGATGCGTACTGTCGGGAAAGATTTGTGGATTTTATTCCGTCGCTTTCCACCTTCGGGCATATGTACGAGATCCTCCGTCAGGAGCCGTACAGGCATCTGCGCGTGCTTTCGGATTTCGAGGAAACGCACAATTTCCGCTGGGAGAGAATGCGCCACCACACGATCAACCCCGAGCATCCCGAAAGCCTTCCTCTTGTCAGAAGCCTGATCGGACAGTATATGCCGAATTTTAACTCGGATTATTTCAATATCTGCTGCGATGAAACCTTCGATCTTGAGGAAAGCCTCGGCGAGAGAGCGGGTGCGCTTTACGTGGATTTTGTCAAAAAGATCATAAATGAAGTAAAATCGCAGAAAAAAACGCCTATGATGTGGGCGGATATCCTGGAAAAGCATCCCGAAACGATCGCAGAGCTTCCCGAGGACACCGTATTTTTGAGCTGGGATTACAGCGCTACGGTCGAAAAGGAAAAGGTCGAGAAAATCTCGGCATTTGGCCGCCCGCAGATCGTTTGCCCCGGCACGTCAAGCTGGTCCAATCTCTGCGAGAGCCTCCTGAGCTCCGAGGATAATATCGGCCGTATGGCAGAGTACGGATACGAATGCGGCGCCATCGGTGTGCTGAATACAAACTGGGGAGATCTCGGAAATCCCTGCTCCCTTGCGCTTGCCGATTTTGGGCTTACCTGGGGCGCGGAGAAGTCCTGGTCCGTCAGCACGGAGAAGGGCGGCGAGTTTTACGAAAATATTGAGCATCTCATATACAAAAAGAGCGGAGCGGTCGCGCTTCTTAGGCAGATCGGTGTGCTCTCGCCCTCGGGCGCGCTCTGGAATACGCTTACAAATCTTTATTACAATATCCGCTACGGCGAGGATCACAAGGTGTATATCCAAAGCCTGGATTTCGTGGAGAAGCGCGATGCTTTGCTTGAAATACGGGATTCTCTTTCAAAAGAGGTGTGGGAAGAGGATACCTATAGGCGTGAAGCAATGATCGCCGTCGAGGGAATTGCCGTCACGGTAGAGCTTCTTGCAAAGGCGCTCGGTAAGCCCGTTATCCGAAAAACGGACACCGAGGCGTGGCTGAAAAAATACAGAGAGGCCTGGCTTCTCACAAGCAAGGAAAGTGAGCTTGAAAAAATCGAAGAGCAGTTCAGATTCCTCGATGCGATGTAAGCATTGAATATGAATCTTAAAAACAAAAATCCCGACTCTTTTTTTAGAAGAGTCGGGATTTTTTGTAAACAATTATTATCAAAAACAATGAAATTACGGTGAAATCTTCTTCACGTGTGGACAAGCAAGCGGCGCTCTGTAGGTCGGCTTCGCCCAAAGAACGGCGTTCTTGATCACTCTTTGCACCTCGGGCTGAAGGTATGTCGGATAGGTTTCGTGTCCGGGCTGGAAATAGAAGATACGGCCGCATCCGCGATAGAAGCAGCACCCTGCGCGAAAGACCTCACCGCCCTCGTAGGAGGAAAGAAAAACGGTCTCGTCCGCCTCGGGAATATCAAAGGGCTCGCCGTAGACCTCCTCGTGCGCAAGCTTGAAATAGCGGTCGATGCCTGCCGCGATCGGATGCGAGGGATTCGCAGTCCAAACAAGCTCATAGTCGCCATCCTCACGCCAGGAGAGGTTGCAGCTCGTTCCCATCAAGCGCTTAAAGGGCTTGGAATGATGCGCGGAATGCAGGGCAATAAAGCCCATGCCCTCAAGCACCTTCTTCTGCACGAGCTCTGCCACCGCATCGGGCACGTCCCCGTGGCGGATATGTCCCCACCAGATCAGCACGTCCACCGTGTCGAGAAGTGCCTCGGAAAGACCGCAGCCTTCGTCATCGAGCGTAGCGGTCAAAACCTCGTGCCCCTCTTCGCGTAAGAATGCAGCAATGGTGGCATGAATGCCGTCGGGGTAGATCGCACGCACGCGCTCGTCCGTTTTCTCGTGTGCAAATTCATTCCAAACCAGTATTTTCATAGAAGCTCTCCTTTAAATACTTGTAAGTGCCTTTCATAATTTTATTGTATCATCTCCCTGTGCCGCCGTCAACGAAAATCTTGACATTTTTTTGCATTATATTGCCAATTTCCTCTTGCTTTTTCTTTACGCGCGTGCTAAAATAGTTAAAAATCATGCAAGGAGAAAACTATGGAACCAAGAGATTTCCGCGTTGCCCGCATCGAAGGGGATTACGCGATTTTAAAGGACGAGAAGAGCGGGGAAGAAATGTTTATCGCCATGGCGCTTTTGCCGATGGGAACGGATATTGAAAGCCGCCTGCATTATGAGAATTTTTCCTACGAGCTTTTGGCTTAAAAATCATCTTTTGACATCTTCATTCTTAGTGAATGAAAAGAGCCTTCGCGGCAAAACCACGAAGGCTCTTTTGGTGAAAAACCTATATGTTTTGCACAAGATTGTGTGGGAGTACATCGTTATACTGTTGACAATTTGCACAGTGCATGATATAATGCAAATAGAAGGAGGTATATATGAAAACCAGATTTTTGGCAATTGTATTCGCTATATTATTTGCATTGCTTTGCTTGTCTCCTTTTCTTCTTAAATCGAAACATGGAACGGTTCCTCCGAGTAGCGATTCGTTCGTGGAGGTGATAAGCAAGCCCAAAAAGGCTAAGAAAGGCGAATCATTTGAAATTCAAGTGAGAATTAGCCAAAGTTATTATAAAGAATTTGCTTATCCGTATGGTAGACTGGAAATCTCCGCAAATAAATTTAACATTATATTGTGTGACGGATCGAAATTTTCAGATACATACACGCGTGAGATTATAAATTTTAATGATGATGCATACCTTTTGGGAAGAAGAGAGGGGGGCATCTACGAAACGTTTCGGTTTGTTTACACGGGCGAGGGCGATTGCGTCGGAGGCATTTCATTTCGTGTCTCGGCCGGCAATGAAATTGGCCAATACGACATAGGCGACAGATGCGGCACCTATTATAAAATCCGCGGAAATAAAATAAGGTTTGAAAGAAATCTTTTTGAGAGAGTCTTTTATATTCCTTGGATTGCGGATAAAGGACGTAAGATTTATATAACTTCGTTTTGATTTCGTTTTTTCTCTTTTTTTAGTTGTTTACAAAAAGAAAAAAGAAGAGGGTAGCTCAAGTTCATAAAACTTGAGCTACCCTCAAATGCGCTAAGGGGATAGGGGGATCCCACGCGAAAATTTTCGTTCTTCGAGGCGTGAGGTCTCGCCTGCGGGCTCGGTCCCTCACGGCTCTGGCGTTATTAACGCCATTCACTACCGCTCGGCCGCTTCGCTACGTACAAAAGTACGT